>CALJJZ010000058.1 GCA_937973635.1 uncultured Bacillota bacterium
CATAGACAATAGTTTGAATAATATTATGGTCTGCCTTTACATTTAACAGGGCCACACCGAGGATGGCGCAGTTGGTCGTAATCAAAGGTAGGTAGATCCCCAGGGCCCTGAAAAGGGTGGGGTTGTTCTTCTTCAGGACGATCTCCACCAGCTGCACCAGCGATGCAATCACCAGGATAAAGGCAATGGTGCGCAGGTAGACCAGGTCAAAGGGCACAAGGAGCACATTATAAACAATCCAGGTAACGATCGCGGCCAGGGTCATGACAAAGATTACAGCCATACCCATGCCTAAGGACGTCTCCACGCGCTTGGAGACTCCCAGGTAAGGACAGATTCCCAGGAACTGGTTGAGGACAATATTATTGGCCAGGATCGCCACAAAGATAATCGCCAGCAGGTTCATTTTCCAGCCTCCTTCCGCTTAGTTTCTATTCCACGCCCAGGCGTTTAAACAGGTAGTTGAAAAGGCCCAAAAGGACACCCAGGGTAATAAAAGCCCCCGGAGGACTGCCCAGCAACATCATGGGCTGGTATGCCGTACCCATGATATTGGCCCCAAATAATGTCCCCGCACCGATAATTTCCCGGATAGCCCCCAGGATTGTCAGGGAAAGGGCAAAACCAACTCCCATGCCCAGGGCATCGATAATGGAGCGGCCTACGTCGTGCTTGCGGGCAAAGCCCTCCGCCCTGCCCATGATGATGCAATTAACCACGATCAGGGGAATAAAGATCCCCAGGGCCGCATGTAGGTCAGGAGCATAGGCATTCATCACCATGTCTACGATGGTCACAAAGGTGGCGATAATCAGGATATAGGCGGGTATGCGCACGCGGTTCGGGATGATGCTGCGCAGCGCCGAGATCACAATATTGGAACAGAGCAGCACAAAGGTAGCGGCAATACCCATTCCTAGGCCATTGATGGCCGAAATTGTTACCGCCAGGGTGGGGCACATTCCCAGTAACAGGCGGAAAAGAGGGTTTTCCTTAAAAATCCCCTTGGTAAACTCCTGAGCTAGCGTTGTCATTTTTCCATTTCACCTCACATGCAAAAGGTCTGTTATTTAAGCGCTTCAAAGACCGCTTTGATAATCCCGGTGCTGCTGCCGGTGGCACCGGAAACCACGTCAACGTCTAGCCCCTGCGCAGCAATAATACGCTCGATCATCGGGCCTTCGGCCATGTTCCAGAAGTTCGGCGTATCGTCCTGGTCTAAGACGACGATCTCCGTGATCTTGCCGCCTTGGACCGTCACCTCCACCGTGATATCGCTCTTAAAGCCCCGGGCTGTCCCCTGGTAGGTTCCGTCCGCCACGGTGGCAAGGTCGATCTCCGTCTTCTCCACTTCCATCCCCAGGAATTCTTCGCCCACAATATTCATGACACGGCGGATAGAGCTGATCATCCCCGCCGTGGTTACCGTTGCGCCGGCGATCGTATCCACATCTACCCCCGCAGAGATGGGGTCAGCAAAGTTCAGACCAATAATCTTTTTCTGGAACCTGTCTTTCTCGATCACGTCGCCGATACCAGGTGTCTCGGAGTGGGTCTTGATGCGGATGCCGATGATGTTCCCGTCCTTATCTACAGCCAGGTCATAGGGTATGAGCCCGCCGTAACCCCTGGCCGTGACATTGGCTACAACACCCAGCAGGTTGCCACCTTTGTCATAGCAGGCAAAAAATTCTTCCCCCTCTATTTCCGTCACCTTGGAGTCGGCAACATCGGGGAAGAACCCTTGCAGCGCCTCCAGGAACTGGGCCTTGGCCCGGGCTTCAATCACCGGTGCCGTGGCATTGTTGACCACGGCGAGGAGGCCGCCGCAGATAGCACCGATAACCAACAACGTTAAAACCATGCGCAAGTTTTCACGCACTCTTCTTCACCTCCCCAAATTTTTTGGGCAGAGTCAAGTTATCAATGAGGGGCGTAAGGCCGTTCATGAGCAGGATGCCGAAGGTAACGCCTTCCGGCAAGGAGCCAAAGAGGCGCACCACCATGGTGACAATGCCGCAGCCCGCGCCAAAAATCAGTTTTCCTACAGGAGTCACAGGAGAAGTGACCATATCCGTAGCCATAAAAAGGGCACCTAGGAGTACACCGCCGGCCAGCACATGGAAGAGGCCCCTGGTCAGGCTAAAACCGCCGTCAAAGAGGCCGAGGACAAAGACCAGGGCAATAAAGCTGCCGGGAATACGCCAGTCGATGTGGCCGCGGTAATAGAGCCAGATCCCGCCGACAATCAGGGCCAGGGCCGAAGTCTCGCCGAGACTGCCGGCAACGGTCCCCATAAAGAGGTCGCCCAGGGAAGCGGCTTTGGTGGCCAGGGGAGTGGCTGTCGTCACCATATCGGCGGTAAAGCCGAAGGGCACAGGTTTAAGCCAGACATTGCCAGCGATATGGCCGCCCCAGGAGACAACGAGCACGGCCCGTCCCACCAGGGCGGGGTTAAAGATGTTGTTGCCGATCCCACCGTAAATCTGCTTGCCGATGGCAATAGCTACTACCGAACCCACAACCACGACCCACCATGGCGGTGCCGGCGGTAGGGTCATAGCCAGCAGCAACCCCGTTACTGCCGCGCTCCCGTCCCCGAACAGGTTCCCTTTACGTAAGATAATTGCTTCTGTCACCATAGCGGCCAGCATGGCAATAACCATCGTTACCAGGGCACGATAGCCAAAGAGAAAGACGGCCATGAGCGCCACGGGAAAGAGAGCCACCAAGACATCCACCATAATGCTCTGGATATCTTCCGGGGACTTGAGGTGTGGGGATGAAGAAACTACCAGTTTTCTTTCCATTTTTTCAGCTCCCTCCTCTACATCTTACTTTTTCCTGCGAGCGCCAATTTCCCCTTTGGCAATGCGGATCCATTGAACCAGAGGTCTTTTGGCCGGGCAAGTATAGGTACAGCAGCCACACTCAAAACAATCCATGGCCCCATATTTTTCCGCCAGATCTATGTTGTTCTTCTCCGAGGCCGAGCCGATAAAGTTGGGCATGAGGCTCATGGGGCAGACTTCCAGGCACTTGCCGCACTTGATGCAGGCGCTGATGGGCAGATCTGCCACAAACTCCTCCGTCAGGACCAGGACACCGGAAGTCCCCTTAATCGCCGGGACGTCAAGGGTGGGCTGGGCCAGGCCCATCATCGGCCCTCCCAGCACGATCTTGCGGGCGTCGTCGGTAAGGCCGCCGCACTGCTCAATCAGGTCCCGCACCAGGGTGCCGTTACGCACAAGGAGGTTGGCCGGTTCTTTAATGCCGGGGCCCGTAACGGTGACCACCCGCTCATAGAGGGGCTTGCCCAGCTTGATGGCCTGCGCCATGGCCACAGCAGTCCCGCTGTTCTGGTTGACGACGTTGACAGCCATGGGCAGCGCTCCCGGGGGCACCTCCCGCCCTGTTGTGGCCTTGATGAGCATTTTTTCCGCTCCCTGGGGGTACTTGGTGTGGAGCGTATGGACCTCGATGTTGTACTCCCCTTTGCCCTCCTCCACAGCCTTTTTGATGCTCTCTATGGCATCGGGCTTGTTGTCTTCGATACCGATAATCCCCCTGGTGGCTCCCAGAGCTTTCATAAACGCCTTCAGGCCGTACACCACATCCTCGGCCTGCTCCAGCATCTGCCGGTGATCGGCGGTAAGAAAGGGCTCGCATTCGGCGCCGTTGATGATCACCGTGTCGATCTGCACTTCCGGCGGAGGCGAAAGCTTAACATGGGTGGGGAAAGTGGCGCCGCCCAGGCCCACCAGGCCCGCGTCCTTAGAGATCTGGACAATCTCCTTTGGCGACAGCTCCTCCAGTGCCTTGCCCGGCTTCATGCTTTCGTCCGGCGTATCCAGCCCGTCGTTTTCAATAAAGACGGCGAGGACAGGATTGCCCAGGGGATGGTTGTAAGGCTCGATCTTCGTCACCTTACCCGAAACACTGGCAAAAATGGGCGCAGAGACAAAACCTTTCGGTTCCCCGATTTTTTGGCCCATCTTTACTTCGTCGCCCACCTGCACTACCGGCTCACAGGGCGCGCCGATGTTCTGGTGCATCGGGATGATCACCTGCGCCGGCGCGCGGGCGGAAGCGATGGCCTTCCCGGCTGTATAGTCCTTGAAATAGCCGGGGTGGATACCTCCTACAAAAGTCCTTTCACTCATGCAACCATTCACCTCTTTATCCAATATTTTTACACCTCTATCAAGCCGTAACCAACCAATAATAAATTCGTTGTTTTCTTTTAAAATCCTTCCCCTGCAGGATGTTTAACGAAATATTTTACTCCGTTTCGGGCCGTATTGGACAGAATAGCCAGAAAAAAGGGAATAATCCGATATCATTGGCCTTATTGCCCCCGTTTACTCCCGACTTCTTGCTCCCCAGCCATTATAAGCCAAGCGCCGAAAAAATGATAGGCCCCTTTCCCGCCATATTTTTCCCCCTTATGCCTATGCCGGTATGCCGGGGAATCTCCTTCCGGCGCACAAAAAAAGGGCCTCCCCGCCAAGGGGCAGCCCTTTTTTCGACATCCTTTTCAGGAAAACTCCCGGGGCAAAAAAGTGGCGCAGTCCGTTTCTTCCGTATCCGCCGCAGCGGGAGGCTGGATCTCGATGGCCTGGGCCATGCACTTGTTGCCGCTGTTCCAGTACGTACAGTTGTTTACCACGCACTTGACACGGCTGATGGGATCGTCGGAACGGTTTACACGCTGATGATGGGACACTGCCTGCTACACCTCCATTAATTCATGGTTTAAGCTTTCAGGTCGTTTATAGTCTTGCCTTTTTCCCTGCAAATTATCAAAAAATACTTTGAACCTCTACGCCTGAACCCGGAGGGACTTTCAGCCGTCTTTAAGCATAAAGAAAGTTAAAGAAAGCCTTTTCCCGTGGAAATAATGCCAGGCGCTGGCAATATTGACGCGATCTGGCCCTTCCTTTTTATGCAGCAAGTGTTATAATTTTTTAGCAAAGGCAACATTTAAAAAATATAAATTTAAAATTTAAAATCAGGGACGTTTTCTTATGGCTAAAAAGGGGAAAAAGCCGTACAGCCAAACGGCGGCAGCCGTATTTTTAATCTTTTTGCTGCTGCTCCTTCCGGGCGGGGAGGCCGTTTACTATGCCTCCGGCGAAACAAAAAAGGAGCCCGCCGCAGCTGCTTTGCCGGCAGCTTTAAAAGGGGCGGGAGAAGAAGAATTTATACCTGTGATCGCCGTCCTTAAGGCGGTTTCCCCGGCGGGACCGGCGCCGCAAGGGCAAAGAGGCGGGGCTGGGGCCGCCGCAGACCTGGTTGACACGCTACAGCAGCAGGCCGCCGCCGCCCTCGCCGAGATAGAAAGCACCCTGGAGACACAAATATTGCAGGGCAACATCAAAGATTACCGGCCCCTCTGGTTGATCAACGGTTTTGCCGCCCGCATCAACCAAAAAGGCCTGCAAAGCCTGACCGACCTGGAACAAATAGAAAGTATCCGCCCCGACCGCCCTCTGCCCCTTGCCGTCTCTCCCCACCTCCCCGGCGCTGCAGTCACGGCAAAGGCCGGCTCGGCGGCCACGGCCGCCGGCGGAGAGAAGGAGGCTGCCGCGGCAGAAAACGAGATCCCCTGGAACCTCCAGCTGATTAATGCACCTGCCGTCTGGCAGCAGGGAATTACGGGCAAAGATATCATCGTGGCGATTATGGATACGGGCGTAGATCTTTCCCACCCGGCCCTGGCGGACAAATACCGGGGAAAGCTGCCGGGCCACAGCCACGCCACCAGCTGGTTTGATACCACCGCTCCAGACGCAAACCGGGAGCAGGGGCCCTATGACCCTTATGGTCACGGCACGCATATAGCGGGCATTATCCTGGGCGGCAGCCCCGAGGAACCCCTTGGCGTGGCGCCCGGCGCCCGTTTTATTGCCGTTAATATCTTTGAAGACGGCCTCACTTGGGATTCCAGGATCACCCAGGGCTTCCAGTGGCTGCTGGCCCCGGGAGGCGACCCGGCCAATGCCCCCCAGATCATCAATTGCTCCTGGGCCTCACGCCCCGAATACGTAAGCGACTACCTGCAGTGGGAAATCCTGCATAAGCTCGAACAGGCGGGCATTTTTGTCGTTTTCGCCGCCGGCAACAACGGCCTTGAAGGCCCGGGCAGCCCCGCCAGTTACCCCCATGCTTTCAGCGTAGGCGCCCTGAAAAAAGAAGGCGAGACCGTCAGAGCAGCAGATTTCAGCAGCCGCGGCCCTGTAAACTGGCAGGGCATGAGCTATCTTAAACCGGAAATTACCGCCCCCGGCACCAAGATCCGCTCCGCCTGGCTTAAAGGAGGTTACAGCGTGCTGGACGGAACTTCCACAGCCGCCGCCCACGTTTCAGGCGGTGCCGCTTTGCTTTTGGAAGCGCAGCCCGGGCTTTCGCCGGCGGCAATGGGGCAGAGGCTCAAGCAGACGGCGCGCTGGCTCCCCTCCTTCGGCCTCTCGGGCGAAAGGCCCAACGGCGCTTACGGTTACGGCCTGCTGGATATTGCCGCAGCAATCAGGCCGGTAAACATCGCCCCTGCGGAAGTGCTTTTTCATGACGGGGCGGAAGAAGGGATCATGAAGTGGCACACAACGCCCCAGCAGCCCTGGAAGATTACGCGGGAGAGGGTCTATGAGGGCGCCTTTGCCTTTGCTGATTCGCCCTGGGGCAGTTACCCCAATAATACTTCTTCCTGGCTGGAGCTCTCCCGTCCCGTCTCCTTAAGCGGCTATTACGATCCCGTCCTCACCTTCCGCCATTTTTATGACCTGCCCCGGGGGAAAAACAGGGAAGACGACTATGCCGCCGTAGAGATCTCCGTAGACGGCCGCAACTGGGTACGGCTCTACCGCTTTACCGGCAGCAGCAGGGAATACCGCTTAAGCACCTTTCCCCTAAGGCTGCCCGAAGGCCGGCAGGAGCTCTTTTTCCGTTTCCGCCTGCAGAGCAACGGCAACGGGCCGGGGACGGGGTGGTATATCGACGAAATTACGCTTACGGCAAGGCCCCGCCCCCTCACGGATCTGGACGCGCTACTCCTGAGCCTGGAGAGAAAGAAACTGGGGGTCGGGGAAGAGATGCAATTCAGCGCCGCGGCCCTGTTCCATGAAAACTTTACACGGCCCCTGGATCCCGCGAGCCTGCGATGGAGTTCGGCCAACCCCGCCGTGGCCACGGTAGAAAAAGGCACGGTAACCGCCCTGGCGCCCGGCACAACGGAAATACGGGCAGAATTTGCCGGGCGGACGGCATCCTATCAGCTTGAAGTCATCGAAGTAGCGCCCCCCCTGGCCACGCCCGCTCCCGGCAGCTATATCAACAGTGTTGCCGTGGAGCTCTCCTGGCAGGGAGGAAATATACCCATTTATTATACCCTTGACGGCAGTGAACCCCACGCCCAAAGCGAACGATACCGGAGTCCCCTGCTCATCAAAGAAAATACCCTGCTTAAAGCCCGCGCTTACCTTGACGGCATACCCGGCCGGGTTATGACCTTCCACTATACCATCAAGGAGGGCGCCAGCGTGGAAGGTTCGCTGCAGCTGCAGCACCGCCCCTTTCAGCTTGACGGGACGGAGCTCTCTATCTTCTGCCAGGAACGGGGAAAACTTGACCAGCCCATTTCCCTCAACAGTGAAGGCAAATTTCAAGTAGAGCTGCCCCTGGGCAGCTACAGGCTGGTGGCGAGGCACCCCCGTTACCTCGCCGGCGTCTCGGCCTTTAAAATCACCGAGAAAGGCTCCCTGACCCTCCCGCCGCTGCTTTTGTATGTGGGCGACCTGGACAGCAACAACCGTATCGGCCTAACAGACCTGGCCCTTTTGGCCCTGGCGTACGGGGCCGTCCCCGGTGACGAAAGCTGGGACCCCCGGGCCGACCTCAATGGCGACGGCCGCATAGATATGGCCGACCTTACCCTCCTCACCCAGAACTACGGCAACAGCGTCAGCGTTCCCTGAACAATGCCCCGGCCGGAGGGGAAAAGGGCCCGGGAGCGGCCCTTTTCCCCTTTTACTCCAAGTCTTGTAAGTTGGCCTAAAAACGTATAAAATTAAAACAAGCACAGCAAGATCAAAAGGCAGGGGGGCCGGTATGCCGGCTAACTTGACACCACAGTACCATGCCGCGGAGGAAGCCTACCGCAGGGCCACCACCATTGAGGAGAAAATCGAAGCCCTGCAGGAGATGCTGGCGGTAATTCCCAAGCACAAGGGCACGGAACGCCTGCAGGGCGACATCAAGCGACGCATTTCCAAGCTGCGGGAAGAAGGACAAAAAAAAACCAGGACCGGCGGGTATAACCCCTTTCACGTGGAAAAGCAGGGCGCCGGCCAGGTAGTGCTGGTGGGTTACCCCAACACAGGGAAATCTTCTCTGGTAGCCGTCCTGACCCGGGCCAAAGTCAAAATCGCCGATTACCCCTTCACTACAGCCGTTCCCGCCGCTGGGATGATGCCCTATGAAGACATCCTGATTCAAATGGTGGATACGCCGCCCCTGACCGCGGAAGGGATGCCTCCCGGTCTGCTCAATACGCTGCGGGGCAGCGACCTGCTGCTTTTAACCATAGACGCAGGCAGCGCGGACTGCCTGGAACAGCTGGAGGAGACGCTCTCGCAGCTCCTTGCCAGAAAAGTAATTCTGGAAAATAAAAGCAGCGGGGCCGTGGAAGGAGCAACAACAGGCGAGGCAGAAGCACACCAGCCGGCAGACAAAGCCTTTGGCAGGCGTTACCTGCCCTACCTGGTAATCGCCACCAAAACAGATCACCCTGACAGCGCGGAAAACATCAAAATTATGCGGGAATTGAGGCCAGATCTGCCTCTTTACCCCGTCTCCGTTCATAAAAGCGAGGAGTTGGAGGCGCTGCGGGCAAAGATCTTCGAGGCGCTGCAGATTATGCGCATCTTCACCAAAGCGCCGGGCAAGCCGCCCGATACGGAAACCCCCTTTGTCCTGAAGAAAGGGAGCACCGTCCTCGATCTGGCCTTTGCCATCCACCGGGATTTCCCCAACCGCCTGAAAAACGCCCGCGTGTGGGGCTCTTCCCGTTTTGACGGGCAGGTCGTCTCCCGCGACTACGTCCTGGAGGACAGAGACATTGTAGAGTTGAACGTTTAAGCCAAAACACCTATCTTTCGTTTGTGCGTCCGTGCGGCCACGGAGAGGAGAGAAGCAGTCTTTCCCCCGTGGCCTTTGTTGATCATAAAAAAAATTTTTTCTCCCTTTGGCCGGAGCAAGAAGGATTTTTAAAAACTTTAGGGAATAAGATAATTAAGATGATAATTATCCACTTTTTTTTATACGGAGGGAGATCCAAATGAAACGGAAAATTGTGCTTATTGACGAACAAAAGTGCACCGGCTGCGGCCTCTGCGTGCCGGCCTGTCACGAAGGGGCAATCCAGGTAATAGACGGCAAGGCCCGCCTGATTGCGGAAAAACTCTGTGACGGCCTGGGAGATTGCCTGGGAGAGTGCCCCGAAGGCGCCATTACCATTGTGGAGCGGGAGGCGGAGGCTTACGACGAAGCGGCGGTCCAGGCCCACCTTGCCGCCCTCAGGGAGGAGCAGGGAAGCTGCGAGGCTGCGGCGGCGGAGGGCAGCCTGCCCTGCGGCTGTCCCTCGTCCATGGTCCGGACCATCGTCAGGGAGGAGTCGGCAAAGGAGGCGGAGGCAGCCGGCGCCGTCCCCAGCACCCTGGCCCAGTGGCCTATCCAGCTCGCCCTTGTCCCCCCTCAGGCCAAATTCCTGCAGGGGTCCGACCTGCTCATCGCCGCCGACTGCGTGCCCTTCGCTTACGGCGATTTTCACCGCCGTTTCCTCCAAGGCAAGAGCCTGGTCATCGCCTGCCCCAAGCTCGACAACATCCAGGCGCACTTGGAAAAGCTGGCGGCCATCTTTAAAGCGGTAGATCTAAAGAGCGTGAGCGTTTTAATCATGGAAGTGCCCTGCTGCTCGGCGCTGAAGCGCGTTGTGGAGCTGGCCCTGGAGCACGCCGGTAAAAATATACCGGTACAGGAGGTCGTAATCGGCATCAACGGGGAGATTAAAAGTACCTGAAATTAACAAAAAAGGACCCCTGCGCCGCCCGCCCCCCTTTTCCCTTAAAGTAGAGAGGGGGGTCTTTTCTGCTGCGAAAAGTAATTTTTAGCAGAAACAGGAAGGACGGCAGGAATTTATCAATTAATTGCGAATTGTTAATTTTAAACATAAATAAAATTATAAACGGTAACAACTTTAGGAAAGGGGTGTTAAGGTGAAAGCGCTGATTGTTGTAGACCCGAAGCGGTGCGTGGGCTGCCACAGCTGCGAGCTGGCCTGCGCCGTGGCCCATTCCCGGCACAGGCAGCTCTACGGGGCCGTGGCCGAAGACCCGCCGCCGCAAAGCCGTGTTTACGTGGAACGCTACCAAAAAACCAACCTGCCCCTGCAGTGCCGGCATTGTGAAGACGCGCCCTGCGTCAATATCTGCCCCACCTCCGCCATGCAGAAAGGAGCATGGGGCGAGGCGGTGCTCATCGACAAGGGGCGCTGCATCGGCTGCAAGTGGTGTCTCCTGGTCTGTCCTTTTGGGGCCATTACCCTGGGGCCGGAAGAAAAGGCCATGGTCAAATGCGACCTCTGCGCGGAGCGGGCGGCAGAAGGACGTCCCCCGGCCTGTACCGAGGCCTGCCTGACCGGGGCGCTGCAGTATACCCCGGTGGAAGAGTTTACCCGGACAAAGAGGAGGGAATTCGTGGTGGATTTCCTGCAGAGTTCTTAACGCTCGCTCCACTGCGGAATTAAATGGGCATTGACCTGGAAAAAGTCGATCGCATCATTGAAAAGTACGGCAACGACGCCACCCTCTGCCTGGAGCTGCTGCAGGAGATTAACGGGACTTTCCGCTATCTGCCCCGGGAAGCCCTGGTGCGGGTGGCGGAAAAGAACAGGACGCCCCTGAGCCAGCTTTATGCCATGGCCACGTTTTATAAATCTTTCAATTTAACGCCCCGCGGCGAACACGAGGTCTGTGTCTGCATGGGCACCGCCTGCCACGTGCGGGGTGCGCCCCGCATCCTGGAAAGAGCGGAGGAGATTCTGGGTATCAGGGCGGGAGAGACAAGCGCCGACGGAAAATACACGCTGCAGACGGTAAACTGCCTGGGCGCCTGCGCCCTCGGCCCCCTTGTCACCGTGGACGGACAATATCACGGCAAGCTTAACACCGCCAGGGTGGAAAAGCTGCTCAGGAGGTCTCCAGATGAAGATGCACAGGAGCATAACTGACCCCGCAGCCCTGGAAGCGCTGCGGAGAGAGCTTATGGCCGAGGGGCAGGCCGCGGGGGCGTCGGTGAGCGTATGTTGCGGCACCGGCTGCCGCGCCTCCGGGGCGCTGGAGGTGGTGGAGGCCTTTAAGCAGGGCCTTGCCGCCAGGGAGCTCCCCGTCAAAGTTAACACCAGGATGACCGGCTGCCACGGTTTCTGCGAGCAGGGGCCGCTGGTGGTGCTGGAGCCGGGCAATATTTTTTACTGCCGTGTCCAGGCCGCAGACGTGGAGGAGATTATCAGCCGGACCATCGTGGAGGGCCAGCCCGTGGAGCGGCTCCTCTACCTGGACAGCGCCAGCGGCCGCAGGATCCTGCGGGAAGAGAATGTGCCCTTTTACCGCGGGCAGGAGCGCCTGCTGCTGGCCCACAACGGGCGCATCGAGCCCGCCTCCCTGGCCGATTACCTTGCCGTGGGCGGCTATGCCGCCTTGGCCAAAGCCCTCACGGAGATGACGCCGGAGCAGGTGATCGCCGAAATAAAGGTAAGCGGCCTGCGCGGGCGGGGCGGCGGCGGTTTCCCCACCGCGCTGAAGTGGGAGATCTGCCGCCGGGCGGAAGGGACGACTAAATACGTCGTTTGCAACGCCGACGAGGGGGACCCCGGTTGTTTCCAGGACCGCAGCCTCCTCGAAGGCAACCCCCACAGCGTCCTCGAAGGTATGCTCATCGGCGCTTACGCCGTGGGGGCGGAGGCAGGTTACGTCTATGTGCGGCACGAATACCCCCTGGCCATTGCCCACTTAAGCGGCGCCATAAACGAAGCCAGGGAATACGGCCTCCTGGGCCGGGGGATCCTGGGGACCGGCTTCAACTTTGAGCTTAAGATCAGCCGGGGCGGCGGGGCCTTCGTCTGCGGCGAGGAAACCGCCCTTATCAGCTCCATCGAGGGAATTACCGGGGAACCGAACCCCCGCCCCCGCCCTCCTTACCCTGCCGTGCAGGGTTTGTGGGGCTGCCCTACGGTGATCAACAACGTGAAAACCTGGGCCACCGTCCCCCCCATCATCAACAAAGGGGGACAGTGGTTCGCCGCCACGGGCACGGCTGGGAGCAAGGGGACAATGATCTTTTCCCTTACCGGCAAAGTGAATAATACAGGCCTGGTAGAAGTGCCCATGGGCATTACCCTGCGGGAGATCGTCTTTAACCTCGGCGGAGGCATCAGGGGAGGGAAAAAAATTAAGGCGGTGCAGACGGGCGGCCCGGCGGGCGGCTGCATCCCCGAAGCCCTCCTTGACCTGCCCCTCGATTATGAGCAACTGACGGAAGCGGGCTCCATGATGGGCTCGGGCGGGCTGATCGTCATGGACGAGACCACCTGTATGGTGGACCTGGCGCGCTATTTCCTTTCTTTCACCCAGGACGAGTCCTGCGGCAAGTGCACGCCTTGCCGGGAAGGGGGGGCGCAGCTGCTCCACCTCCTGGAAAAGATCACTAAGGGTCAGGGGGCGGAAGAAGACCTGGAGCTAATCGCGGCCCTCTCGGCGGCCATGCAGGACAGCTCCCTCTGCGCCCTGGGCAAGCTGGCGCCCAACCCCGTGCTCACCACGCTGCGCTTCTTCCGGGACGAATACCTGGCCCATATCGTGGAAAAACGCTGTCCCGCCGGCGTCTGCCGCAGCCTGATCCGCTACGTTATCGACAGTTCCGCCTGTACCGGCTGCGGGCGCTGTCGGAGGGCCTGCCCGGCGGGGGCAGTCCAGGGCACAAAAAAAGAGCCCCATCTTATCGATCAGGAAAAATGCACCCGCTGCGGCGCCTGCCTGGAGGCCTGCCGTTTTGCCGCCGTGCTGGTAAATTAAGGACGGGATCCCTCTAGCGGGGATCCTGGCGAGGTGAAAATATGGCCGGACAAACTGTTAATTTTAAATTAAATGGAGAGGAGATACGGGCGGCGGCAGGCTGGACTATCTGGCAGGCGGCCCGGGCAGCGGGGGTCTTTATCCCCACCCTCTGCCACCATGAAGCCCTGCACCCCTTTGGCGCCTGCCGCCTCTGCGTCGTGGAAGTGGAGAAAGACGGCAAAAAAACACTGGAGGCCGCCTGCAGCTACCCGGCCGCGGAGGGCCTTTCCGTGGAGACAGAGACGCCGCGGGTCCAAAAATCCAGGAAGATGACCGCGGCCCTGCTGCTAGCCCGCTGCCCCAGCGTGCCTTTAATCCGGGAGCTGGCCGCCCGCCTGGGCGTAGCGGAAGACTCCCTGCCGCTTAAGGGCAGGGCCGAAGAGGCATGTATCCTTTGCGGGCGCTGTGTGCGCGTCTGCCGCGAAGCCATCGGCAAGCGGGCCGTGAGCTTTGCTTACCGGGGGCCGCAGCGCCGTGTCAGCGCCCCCTTTGGCGAGGAGGCGCCGGACTGCATCGGCTGTACGGCCTGCGTCTTTGTCTGTCCCACCGGGGCAGTTAAAGCGGTGCGGCAGGACAACCGCCTGCGCCTCTCGCCCTGGCAAACGGAGCTGCCCCTTCTTTCCTGTTCCGCCTGCGGCCGCTCCTTTGCCGCCGAAAAAGTTTTGCGCCATCTACACGGCCTGCAAAAGGCGTCCTTTGACCCGGAAACCCTCTGCCCCGTCTGCCGGCGCAAACAGGTCGGCGAGGCTCTAGAAAAAGTAAGCAAACTGGGCAAGGCGGGCAGCTTCCCGCCCGGCAAGGAGCAAAAACAATTTAAGCACTAACCTGAATAACCTGGAGGAGGGGAATGAAATGGAAAAAGAAAAGTTGACCGGCAGAAGCATGGACCCGGCCGTCCAGGAGATGATCTCCCGGGCGGCAAAGGAAGGAGTAGAAACTGTTTGGGACCGCCTGGAGAAGATGGAACCCCAGTGCGGTTTCGGGGATCTGGGCCTCTGCTGCCGCCACTGCCTGCAGGGCCCCTGCCGCATCAATCCTTTCGGAGAGCCCCAAAGGGGCATCTGCGGCGCCAGTGCCGATACGATGGTGGCCCGCGGCCTGGACAGGGCCATCGCCGCAGGGACGGCCGCCCATTCGGGCCATGCCCGGCACCTGGCCCATACCCTGAAAAAGATGGCCAAGGGAGAAACAACGGACTACACGATTAAAGACAGGGACAAACTGCTCGCCGTAGCCGGGCGCCTCGGCATCGCCGTGGAAGGGCGCGAAGATATGGCCATTGCCCTTGACGTGGCCGAAGCGGCCCTGGCCGATTTCCACGAAAAAGATACCCCCGTGCTCTGGGCCGCCACCACCGTAACCCCGGGGCGGGTCAAAGTCCTCTCCGACCTCGGCCTTGTCCCCCGGGGCATCGATCACGAGATTTCGGAGATCATGCACCGCACCCTTTACGGCGTGGACGCCGATCCTGTAAACCTGCTCCTGGGCGGGCTGCGCTGCGGCGTGGCCGATCTGGCCGGGTGCTACATGGGCACAGACCTGGCCGATATCCTTTTTGGCGTTCCCCGGCCGGTGGTGACGGAAGCCAACCTGGGGACGCTTAAAGCCGATGCCGTTAACGTGGCCCTGCACGGCCACAATCCGGTTCTATCCGACATCATCGTCTCCGTTGCCCGGGAGATGGAGGCAGAAGCCCAAAAAGCCGGCGCCAGCGGCATCAACCTCCTGGGTATCTGCTGCACCGGCAACGAGATCCTCATGCGCCACGGCGTCCCCTCCTGCACCCATTCCGTGAGCCAGGAGATGGTTATGCTCACCGGCGCCCTCGACGCCATGGTGGTGGATTACCAGTGCATCATGCCCGCCGTGGCCACGGTGGCGGAATGCTGCGGCACACCCCTGATTACCACCATGGAGATCTGCAAAATCCCCGGCGCCACCCATATCCAGTTCCACGAGGAAACAGCAGTGGAAAACGCCAAGGCGGCGCTGCGCCAGGCCATTGCCGCCTTCACCCGGCGCAAAGGCAAGCCTGTGCAGATCCCCGCGGTCAAGCAAAAAGTGGTGGCGGGCTTCTCCGTAGAGACCATCGTAGGAGCCCTGGCCAAGCTAAACGCAGAAGATCCCTTAAAGCCCCTTATCGACAACATTGTGGCCGGCAACATCCGCGGCGTCTGCCTCTTTGCCGGCTGCAACAACGTCAAGGTTTCCCAGGATCTAAATTTCCTTACCATCGCCCGTAGGCTGCTTCAAGAAAACGTCCTTGTCCTGGCCACGGGCTGCGGCGCCGGCGCCCTGATGCGCCACGGCTTCCTCGATCCGGCCAACACGGCGGCCCTCTGCGGCGACGGCCTGAAGGCGGTGCTTACCGCCGTCGGAGAGGCCAACGGCCTGGGCGGCCCCCTGCCGCCGGTGCTGCACCTGGGTTCCTGCGTAGACAACTCCCGGGCCGTGGCCGTAGCCGTGGCCGTAGCCAACCGCCTCGGTGTAGACACAGACAAGCTCCCCGTCGTCGCCTCCGCCGCCGAGGCCGTCTCGGAAAAAGCCGTCTCCATCGGCGCCTACGCCGTGGCGGCGGGCCTGCCCACCCATGTGGGCGTGATGCTCCCCGTCCTGGGCAGCCCCCTGGTCACGCAGGTGCTTACGGAGAAAGTCAAAGACCTCACCGGCGGCTACTTTATCGTAGAGCTGGACCCTGCCGCCGCGGCGGAGAAACTCCTCGCCGCCATCGACCAGCGGCGTGCCGGCCTGGGGTTAAAGTAAACGGTAAACGCCATCTAAATTAAATAAAGAAAAGGCCCACCAGCAACAGGTGCCGGCAGCAACAGGCTGCCGGCACTGCCCTTTTCCCGGCGGGGAGCCCTTTTGCCCGTGTGCAGATCGCCGTGTTCGGATCTAAAATAAATTAAATTCTAACAAAGAGGAATTCTTAATAAACTTATAGAATTATTTAAAGCAAAGGCTGCGCGGCGGCCTCATAAACAATATTCGGAAAGGAGCAGAGAGAAAATGCCGGTTTATATCTTTTTAGGCAAATTAACGGAAGAGGGCATGAAAAACATTAAGGATGTCCCCGCGGACATCCAAAGGGGCAACGAAAACGCGGAGGCAATGGGTGGAAAGGTCCTCGGCGTCTACGGGGTCATGGGCGAGTATGATTTCGTCGCCATCGCCGAATTCCCCACCGATGAGGAAGCGGTAGCCTTTGCCCTGCCGAAGGACCCCAAGAGCAGCCTCTGGTATCGCACCATGACGCTGAGGGCCTTTACCATGGAAGAATTCTCTAAAATGGTGAAAAAACTGCCCTGAGCAACGGAGAAAGGCAAAGGCTGAGAGCATTTAACGCCGCTTCGCTGCCGCAACAGCAGCTCCGGGAGCAAAGGCAAAAAACAAGGTAAAAACACAGGGCCTCCGCCGGACGGTCCGGCCAGAGGCCCTCTTTTTTTAACAAAAGAGGCCATAATTGGCCCTGGTGCTTCAGGCCATACCGGGAACCGTTTCCCTTAGTATTACCTGCCTTTATACTCGGGCTTGCGCTTCTCCAGGAAAGCGGCCACGCCTTCTTTCTTGTCTTCCGTGGCACAGGCCAGGGCGTGGAGGTACGACTCGTGGGCCATGCCCTCACTTAAGCCCATCTCCAAGGAGCGGTTGACCGCTTCCTTGGCGTACTGGATGGCCAGGGGAGACTTGGAAATAATGGTGTGGGCCATTTTTTTGGCTTCCTCCATCAGCTCCTCCGGCGCCACGACTTTATTCACCAGGCCGATGCGGTAGGCTTCTTCAGCGTCCACCATGCGGGCGGTGAGCACCATCTCCATGGCGCGGCCGAAGCCGATCATGCGGGGCAGGCGCTGCGTGGCGCCGTCACCAGGAATAATGCCTAAGTTTACCTCCGGCGAACCCAGCTTGGCGTTGCTGGAGGCAATGCGCAGGGTGCAGGCCAGGGCCGTCTCCAGCCCGGCACCCAAGGCAAAGCCGTTAATGGCCGCAATCACTGGCTTGGGCATCTCCTGGAGCATATTTAAAACTTCCTGGCGCCGCCGGGTCTGTTTACGCCCCAGGATAAAATCCCGGGCCTGTACTTCTTTAATATCCGCTCCGGCCATAAAGGCCTTATCGCCCTCGCCGGTAATAATCAGCGCCCTGACCTCATCGTCCTGCTCCGCCTCGGCAAAGGCCCGGGCAAATTCCTCCACCAGGGCGTTGTTCATGGCATTCATGACCTGGGGGCGGTTGACGGTAATAATCGCCAGGGGTGGTTCCTTTTCATATTTGATAAACTCGTACATGATCTGTCCTCCTCCTGCAATTGACAGCACCTTCCCCCGGCTGCGGGCCGCAAAAAAGAGCTTAAAAGGGCCCTCCTTTCGCCGCCGCAGCCGCAGGGAGCTCCATCATTTTTAGGCAAAAGCGGCGATGCCCAGCTCCGCATTGCCGATGATCAGCTGCTGGATCTGCGATGTGCCCTCGTAGAGGGTATTGATGCGCGAATCGCGGTACATGCGCTCCAGGGGGTACTCGCCGGAGAAGCTGTAGCCGCCCAGCACCTGCATGGCGTTGAAGCAGGCCCTGTTGACCATTTCGCTGCAGAAGTACTTGGCCATGCAGGTTTCCCGGGTATTGGGGACACCCTGGTTTTTCAGCCAACCGGCGCGCCAGACGAGCATCCTGCCCATTTCGATCTCCACGACCATATTGGTAATAAGCTGCTGCACCAGCTGGTGGCCGGCGATGGGCTTGCCAAACTGGATCCTTTCCTTGGCGTAGTTCTTGGCAATATCCAGGGCGGCCTGGGCCGTGCCCACACAGCCGGCGGCGACGGTATAACGGGCGTTGTCCAGGGCGGACATGGCCACGGCAAAGCCTTTGCCTTCGGGCCCGAGCATCTGGTCTTTGTGCACGCGCACGCCGTCCATAATCAACTCGCCCGTATCCTGGGCGCGCAGGCCGATCTTCTCATGGATGGGCTGGGAGGTAAACCCAGGCGTCCCTTTCTCCACGAGAAAGGCAGTAATCCCCTTTGCCCCCGCATCCTTGTCCGTCTTGGCAAAAACGATGGCCACGTCGGCCATATTGGCGTGGGTGATCCACATCTTGTTGCCGTTGAGGATATAATAATCCCCGTCTTTCTCCGCCGTGCTCTTCATGCCGGCGGCATTGCTGCCCGAGTCGGGCTCGGTAAGGCCGTAGCAGCCGAAGGAACGGCCTAGGGCAATGGGGGGGACATATTTCTTTTTCTGCTCTTCCGTGCCCCACTTTAAAATGGTCTTGGCCACCAGGGAGATATTGACGGAATAACTGCCCCGCATGGAGGAGCAGCCGTAGCCCAGCTCTTCGGCCACAATGGCGTGGGAGATGAAATCCATACCGCTGCCTTCGTATTCTTCGGGGATGGCCGTGCCGATAATCCCCAGGTCGCCCATCTTGTGCCAGACATCTAAGGGGAATTTCTCTTCAATGTCCCACTGTTTGGCGTTGGGCGTGATCTCCTTGGCCACAAATTCCCGCACCATTTTCTGTACCGCCAGTTGTTCTTCGTTAAGGGCAAAATCAACCAATTTAAAAACACCTCCATAGTTTAAATCAGGTATGCAGAATTCGGCAGCCAGAATTCAGTATACCAAAAAATAATTTCCAAAACTTCAAAATAACTCCCCGTGATACGGGGCGGGCACTGCAGGCCCGCCCTTATGCCGCTTTTAAAAACTCTGGTCCCTCCGGAAAGAATTTGACGCCGGAGCTATTTAAGAACTGTGGGGACGGGAGGATCCTGGGTGTAGTCATAGAAGCCTTTCTTGGTCTTGCGTCCCAGGTAACCGGCGTGGACCATTTTTTCCAGCAGGTAGCAGGGACGGTAACGGGGATCGCCCAGTTTTTCATAGAGGGTCCTGGTCTTGGCCAGGTGGGTATCGATCCCGATCAGGTCGATGAGGGCCAGGGGACCCATGGGCTGGTTGGAACCCATCTGCAGGGCCTTATCAATATCTGCGGCGGTGCCAATGCCTTCTTCCAGCACCCAGACCGCCTCGTTGAGCAGGGCGGCCAGGACGCGGCTGGCAATGCCGGCGATGCCTTCCTTCGCCGTTACCACCGGCTCTTTACCCAGGAATACGGCAAATTCCCGCACTTTTTCCACATACGCCGGGTTGGTGGCCACGCCGGGCATGATCTCCACCAGCTTCATAACCACAGCCGGGTTGAAGAAGTGCATCCCCACCAGGCGGCTGGGGTCCTTCAGGGAAGAAGCGATCTCCGAGATGGCGCAGGCCGTGGTGTTGGTGGTCAAAATGGCGTCAGCGGGAGCAATGGCTTCCAGCTGGGCAAAGATCTTCTGCTTCAGCTGGACGTTTTCTATTACCGCTTCGATGATAAAATCGCAGTCCGCAGCATCGTTCATATCGGTGGAGCCTTTGATGCGCCCCATCAGTTCACTTACCTCTGCGTCGGTCATCTTGCCCTTTTCCACTTTTTTGTTCAGCAGCCCTTGGATATTGCCGAGGCTGCGCTTGACAATGGCCTCGTCGATATCCATGAGCACAACCGGCAGGCCGTTCTGGGCCACCAGGTGGGCGATGCCTGTACCCATGATCCCCGCGCCCTGGACAAACACTTTTTTCACGTCCATACCATTTACCTCCTTAAAAAATTTTTTTATGCATGATTTTTGGTTACTGCCCGGGTATCTAGCCTTTTCAGGGCAGGAGTCAGGATTCAGCATAAATCCAGGCCGGTATACGGCGCCAAATCAGTTAATCTTCATCCGCTTTTAATGCACGCATGCGCCTGCTGGATGCTGATTCCTGACTCCAAAGCAGCTGCTCTTTTATTATCTTTACCAGATTATCCTTACCAGCCGGAACCGCTTCAGCCTTAGCTCAGCCTTTCGATGATTACCGCCAGACCCTGCCCGCCACCGACGCAAGCGCTGGTAAGCCCCAGGGTCTTGCCCCGATCCTTCAGGGCATAGAGGTTGGTGGTCATCAGCTTAGTGCCCGTGGCCCCTACGGGGTGACCCAGGGCGATGGCGCCGCCGTGGACATTGACGATCTCCCGGTTGAGTTTTAACTCCCGTTCGCAGGCCAGGTACTGGGCCGCAAAAGCTTCGTTCAGCTCGATCAGGTCAATGTCTTCCAGCTTGAGGCCGGCTTTTTGCAGGGCCAGGGGGATGGCTGCCACAGGGCCGATACCCATATATTTAGGGTCAACCCCTGCCACGCCGTAGCCGCGGATTAAAGCCAGGGGCGTAAGGCCCAGGGCTTTGGCCTTTTCTTCCGCCATGATTACCATGGCCGAAGCACAATCGCTAAGGGCGCAGCTGTTCCCCGCCGTCACCGTGCCGCCGTCCTTCTTGAAAACAGGGGGCAGCTTCAGCATCTTCTCTAGGGAAGCGTCAGCCCTGGGGATCTCCTCCGTATCTACCACCATAACCCCTTTCTTCTCCTTTATCTCCAGGGGCAGGATCTCTTCTTTAAATTTGCCTTCGGCCACGGCTTTGGAGGCCTTCTGGTGGCTCTCCAGGGCGAAGGAGTCCTGCTCTTCGCGGCTGATGTTATATTTCTCCGCCAGCAGCTCGGCCGTATCTCCCATAAACATGCCGGCCAGGGCACATTTGAAACCGTCCTTGTGCAGACCGTCATTTACGGTAAAATCCCACATGCGGGCGCCCCAGCGGGCCTGGGGGATGAGGTACGGCACGTTGGAGGCCGACTCGGTACCGCCGGCAATAATTACATCGGCGTCGCCGAGGGCGATGGAACGTACCGCCTGGATCACCGCCTGCAGGCTAGAGGCACAGCGGATGTTGATGGTATAAGCGGGGACTTTATGGGGTAGCCCTCCCCTCACCGCAGAAATACGGGCGATATTAGGGCCGATGCCCGCCTGCCAGCCGCACCCGAAGATCAGCTCATCCACATCCTCGCCGCTAATGCCTGCCCTCTCCACCGCTGCTTTGACGATAGCTGCACCCAGATCGCCGGCGCTCAAGCTGCTTAATTTCCCGCCAAAACTGCCTGCGATCGTCCTTACTGCACTGACAATAACTGCTTTTCTCATTGTTTTGCCCCGGGAACAAGGCTTGGGTTCCCGGGTTTCGCCTCCTTCCTTTCTTTTGCTGTGAAATCTTTTCTGTTACTTTATCTTTAGTTGCCGTACCTAACCTCTACATCTACCTTAAACACGCCGCCTGATCCGGCCAGGCAATCTCCAGCGGGCTCTCCGGAAGTGAACTTGTTCAAATTTCTAACCTCTCATGGCTTAACTATTATGGATGTTCAAATATCTAACACCAGAAAACCCCTTGTGTTAACTAATTAAACCGTGTTTCCTTTACCCACCCCCCAAAAAATTTTGTCAGCAGGCTTAAATCCTTGTTCCGGAAGCCCTTTACTTTTCTTTATTTAAAGCTTAGGCATTAAAGAAATATGCAAGAACCTTGCCATCTTCCTCTTTTCAGAAGGGGTAAAAATACTTTATGGCCGCCTTTATGTTAAATATTTGGACTTACCGGGGGCTTATGGGCCCACTCCCCCTCCAGATCTTTAATCTTTTTCCACAGGGTGGTGCGGCTGATCCCCAGGAAGCGGGCCAGCTCTTTTTTATCCGTCCTGTTCTGCCGCAGCAGCTGCCCGATGATCTGCCGCTCCATCTCCTCCAGCGTGCCCACATGGACCGTCAGGCTGTCCCCGTATAGCGCCCCGTTGGCCTGGCTTTCCTCCCGGAAATGGGAGAGTTCGTCCACCAGCTCCTCCATGAGGCGGAACCTGTCCGTCGTCCCTTCGGCCAGGATAGCGTATTTTTCCACATAGTTTTCCAGCTCCCGCACATTGCCGGGCCAGTCGTGTTCGCAGAGATAGCGGGCGATGGAGCGGGGGAACTCTTCCAGCATGTTTTCACGGCCGCAATACTTGTGTAAAAAATAAGTGATGAGGGGAAGGATATCGCTTTTGCGCTGGCGCAAAGGAGGAATATGGAGATTGAGCACGTGCAGCCTGTAGAACAGGTCTTCCCGGAACCTGCCCCGCTTTACTTCCTCGGCCAGCAGGCGGTTGGTGGCGGCAATAACACGCACGTCCACGGGGATATTCCGGGCTCCCCCGATACGGCGCACCGCCTTTTCCTGGAGCACCCGCAGCAGGTTGGACTGGAGGGGCAGGGAGAGCTCGGAGATCTCATCCAGAAAAATCGTGCCGCCGTGGGCCAGCTCAAAAAGGCCGCTCTTGCCGCCCTTTTTCGCCCCGGTAAAGGAACCTTCTTCATAACCGAAAAGCTCGCTTTCCAGCAGCTCCTTGGGGATGGTAGCGCAGTTAATGGCCACAAAGGGGCCCTCCCGGCGGGGACTCTCGCTGTGGATGCTGTGGGCAAAAAGCTCCTTGCCCGTCCCGCTTTCTCCCGTAATTAAAACCGTGGCATGGGAAGCGGCATATTTGCGCGCCCGGGCGATACATTCCTTGAATTCGGCCGATTCCCCCACCAGGTCGGCAAAAGTATAACGGGCAACAAAGCCGCTGGTATAGAGTTTTTTGCGGATAGAAGCTTCCAAATTCTGGATCTTATTTACGCTCTGCAGGGTAATAACGGTGCCCGCCTGTTCCCCGTCAATGTAGATAGGGATGCGGTTAAAAACAAGCTGCTGCCCACCTACGGTCTGCACCTCGCCCTTCTGGTCCAGACGCTCCTGCAAAAGGTTGCGCAGCAGGGGCAGGGGCACTTCTTCCGCTTTTAACCCTACCACAGCGCTGCCGGGGAGATTAAAGGCCTCCGCCGCCACGGGGTTGAAGTGGGTGACCACGTTCTCCCTGTTCAGGGCAATTACGCCATTATAGGCATGATCGATGATAATTTTTAAAAACTCCGCTTTTTCTCTGTCTTTCTGCCGGATCAAGACCACGTCCTTGGCCCGCTGAAAAGCCTCGATCAGGGCTTCGCGGGAGGAGTAGACCATTACCCCCTCCATGCCGTGGTCCCGGGCCATACGGATCACGCAACTGCCAGAAGCCACGATGACCTCTACGCCGTTGGCCCGGGCCAGGCGTATCTCCTCTTCCAGTTCGCCTTCGTCTTCATAAAAATAAAGCTGCAGATCCGGCAGGGAAAGGATCTCGGCGATGGCGGAAAAATCGTACACTTCCTTACGCCTGGCATGATCGAAGTAAGCGATCTTACGGCCCAGCTGCCTGGCCTGAAAGAGGGCCTGGATCACGTCAAAACTGGTTATCTGGATGAGCACGACAGGAATGGAAAGGGCTTTTTTCAGCAGCACGCCCGTGGGCCCGCGGCTGATAATTACATCGGCGCCGCTTTGCTCGAACTCCTTGCCCAGTTCCACGCCTTTGTCCAGGAAAGCATCCACGATCTCCATCTCCAGGTTTAATTCCTGGGAGATCTGGTGCGCCAGGCGGGAAAGCTCCGGCAGGGGGGAGACCATAATGATCCGGGCTACTTCCATGGGAAAACGGCTCCTTGTGTTTAATATTTAAACAGACGGGCTGTTGCCGGCGCAGCTTGCTGCCTGCCAGTCCATTTTTTAAATTCTACTTCTTCCTGCCAGAATCCTTTTTTCCAAACCGTTTTTTCTCCGGCAGTCAAAAATATTTGTTTAAATTCTCTTGCAATTTTTTGATAATTCTGATATAATTAAGCAAAATATCTTCCGGCAAGGAGCGTGATCTCCCATGTTCTTATATACAATCTCCGTTGCTGTGGCAATTTTCATTCTGATCATCGTCGGTTTCCGTTTACTTATTCATTTCCATTTCTGCCGCCGTATTTCTGCCAGGTACCCCGGCGAGAAGATCAAAGGGTGCCCCCTCTGGACCCAGGCAAACAACAGGAACGGGCCCGGGCAAAGGGGCAGCGGCAGGCTGCCGGCGGGGGCCGGGAGCTTACAGCATAATATAAGCCAGATGCTGCCAGGAGACGAAGGGGAAGAAGCAAAAGGGGAGGAGAAGGAGCAGCGCTCCTTATCTTTCCAGCAGCAAAACGAAGACTATCAGGCTATCCCCGTTTAAAACTGTCAAGGAGAGGCTTTACGGGCGTTAACAGGGCAGCCAGCATGGCGCCGGAGAAAATGCCGACACAGTAAGGACAGCCGGCCCGTCCCGGAGCTGCAGGGGCGGGCCAGCTCCTTTCTCTATTCTTTAACCCTGTGTTTTTAATCCCCGGCCCCTTCCTGAACCCCCTCCCGGAGGGAGCCCGGCGGCAGGTCCAGGTAGCAGACGGCGTGGCCCGAACGGGGGTCAGCCACAAGGCGCAGGAACATGCCGCCGCTCACTGCCGGCACATCGATAACTTTAACGGCCCCCTCCAGCGCCGCATTGCCGGGGAGCAGCTCTCCCAGCACAGAGGGGGAATGGAGCAGGAAAGCATGGTTGAAAGAGGAGCGGGGATGGTCGGGGTAAACGGGCAGATAGGTGATCCCCGATTCCACCAGGTCCAGGAAAAAATGCGTGCCGTAAGAAACCTCGGGAAGCTGGCCCGCCTTTTCAAAGGCCACCTCCACCAGGACCGAGACGTTATGCAGATCGGCATAACCTGTATTTACGCCCAGCTGCAGGTTGCTGCTGCCCCAGCGCCCGGGCCCCATGAGCAGTATTTTTTCCCCCGCCAGCCGGGGATGGCGGTTTAGATCTCCCACCAGCCGGCCCAGCCGGCGGCGCAGGGAGTCGTCTGCCAGGCCGGCATAGCCCTGGGCATCAACATAGATAACATACCTGATCCCTTCCACCAGGCCGGGGTTGACGGAGCGAAAAGCCCGGAAAAGCACCGACGGGGCCGGTATAGCCTGGGGAATATCCAGGGGCGCCAGCTGTCCCGGCTGCCATAAGGGCCGGCACTGCAGAAGGTTGATGCTTACCCGCCCCTCCTCATCCAGGGAAGCAGTAAATTCCGTATCTACGGGATGGCCATAGGCCTCTTCCAGGCACTCCAGCATCTCCCCAAGCATCTTCACCAAAGGCGTCCTGCCGATGAGGCGGTTAAAGGTAAGCAAGTATTTTTCTCCCCTGTCTGGCTGCGTTTCCACGTACGGCGGGTCAAAGAGGTACCCTTCCCGGAAGACGGAGGTAAAATAATGCTGCCGGGGATAATCGCCCCGCTGCAGTACCTCCTCCACAGGCACAGTCATAAAACGGTTGGCCCGCAGATCGAGGAGATCCATTTTATGCTGGGAATAACGGGCTATTTTCTGGTCGGCCTCGGGCCGGATATGGGGATGGCTTACGGCGATCATGCGCGGATAGTCATCGGGGACCCGGTTGACGGCCCGCGTGCCCAGGCCGAAAACAAGGCGGATCAGGCCCCGAGAAGGGTCAATGCGCTCCGACCAGGCATACAGGTTGCGGGAAAAAGCCACACCGGCAAGGCAGGGGAAAAAGAAATGGCGGTAGGGAAAGCCGGCGACCCGCTGGACCAGAATGGCCATCTGCTCATCGTTTTCACCCAGCCCCCGTTTCAGACGGTAAGAGAGGACATGGGGACTGAGGGTGCTGGCATAAACAAGCTTTACCGCCCGCAGGAACTCTTTAAGGCGGGTTTCGGGATCGCCCTGGTTGGCGCAGAATTCGCTGCGGTATTTTCCGGCAAAGGCATTGCCGTAGCTGTCTTCCAGCAGGCTGCTGGAACGGACAATGATGGGGGCCTGGCCAAAGTAATCGAGCATGTTGCGGAACTGCTCCATAATATGGGCCGGGAAGCTGCCAGCCAGGAATTCCTGCTCCACCCTGGCAAATTCTTCCGCCGTGATGGTGGAATTGTTGGTAAGCTGCAGCCGCAGGCGGAAAAGCTGGTTGTCCACGAGAAAAGTAAAGAAAACATCGGAACCGATATAGAAAGAGTCATGGGGTTCGAGTATCCTGGAAAATTCCCTTTGGGCCAGGCCCGCCTGCAGGATTTTGCGCGCCAGCAGCATCCCCGTGGCTTTACCCCCGATCCTCCCCGAACCGATCATCCGCTCCCTCACGTTTAGGAGGTCATCCAGGGTAAAATACTTTTCCGCGAGCCGGTTCAAAGTGGCGTCTGTGCCAATTAAAATACGGCAGGCTTCCCGTTTTAAAGCCAGGAATTCGGGGGCCTGTTCCGACGTTGCCTCGCACCTTTCCCGGTACTGCAGCAGCCTGTTATAAACGCTGTCCCAGGGAGCCAGGGAGGACTTCGCGGCGTGCAGGGGGTGCTTGCGCGCCGTGGCCGAGATGGCGGCAGCCTGGCCGCTCTGGAAGACGGGTTGCCAGAGATCTCCCGCCACCACGTGGGGCAGAAACATGCTGGTAGAGTAGCGGTCCCACACCTTTAAGGGGTGGATGTACATGGTCCCGTCAATGCGGTAAACATCCACCAGCACCTGGGTGGTGTCCCGGATACGGGCCACGGCGCTGTTAGCATGCCGGCCCCGCAGCAGGGCAAAATAGGCGACGGTATTTAGCTCGCCGAGAAAAGGGCAGGTCACCTGGAAGAAGTTGGCGAGCAGCTCGTCGGTGGCCCAGTCATCCACCAGGGCGGAAAGGCTGTCGAGGATAAAAAAGCGGCACCCGGCCTGCTCCCGGATGAGCCGGTGTATCTCCGCCGTAAAAAAAGCAAAGCCGGGGCCCGGGTCCACTTCCTTCACTACCAGGCCGGGGCGGGGCGGCACCACGGGAGGGTGGGAGGCAAAACGCAGGTAGACACAGCAGCCGCTGCTGCGGATGGCTTCCTGCACAAAGGGCTCGGCAAAAAAGCGGTAGTCCTCCAGGCTGTCCACCTGCCAGACCACGTTGTCGCCCAGCCGGTAACCGTCAAGGACAAGGTCGAGGGAAGGGATACCGCTGCTGATGCTTTCCTTTTTCTGCTGCGCCTCCACGGTCAGGTTCACCTGCCCCAGTGTTAATCTTTAATCTGTCAGCTGCCGCCGACAAAAGCGGCGATGGCCGCAAAATACTCGTCTGCCCCTTCAAAAATAAGGCTGTTATGATCGGCAAAGGGGATCACCAGCAGCTTTTTCTGCTCCGTCCCCAGCAATCCATAAAGGGTTTCCGCCTCCTGCAGGGGCACCAGGCTGTCATCTTCGCCATGGATTACCAGCGCAGGCAGGGTGATACGCTGCACCTTTTGCCGGCAGTCCTCCTCCAGCAGCTCCATTCCGTCCCGGGGCAGGGTAATGCCCAGGCGGCGGGCAATGCGCGCGGCACAGGTAAAACCGCTCTCGATAATTAAACCTTCGGCCTCGCTGCCGTACACGGCGGCAAGCTCCAGGGCAGGCACGCTCCCCATGGAACGGCCCATAAGATAAAGGTCGGAGTTCAAGGCGCGCTGGGCAAGCTCTTCCTGCACTGCCCTGAAGAGCCGGGGAGCATCCTCGATCATGGCGCTGAACGTAGGGGTCCCGCTGCTTGCCCCGTAACCCCTGAACTCGGCTACGGCCAGGTTCGCCCTCGCCAGGTTATGGTAAAAGGAGACAAGGCCGTCATAATCGGAAACTATCTCCCCGTTGCCGTGGAAATACAGGATGGTGGGATAAGTATCGCTGCCCAGATAAAAGCGGCAGTGCAGCTTAACGTCGTCGTCCACAGGGACATACAGGTCAAAAGCGCCCGCGGGGCAGCGGCTTAAGCCTTTGCGCGGATAAAAGGCATTGCGTAAAACAGAAGGTTGGTCCAAAAGATGGTAATAGCGGGACATGGGGCCGGCCTCCTTTAATTTGGCAGTTTGCACCGCGGCGTCAAAGTACGGACGACGGCGCTACAGATTATGGCTTTGCAGGCATAATTTGACCGTAAGCCTCAAACAATGCTATAATGGCAAAGCGGGCGGCAGGGCGTCCTGCCGCCGGTTTTGCCATAACCTTACCGGAAAACAGGTGATCCTTTGCCAAGGTTAAAGCACCTTATTGTCCTGGGTACAGGGGGGCTTTTACTCTGTTGCTCCTTCTTCCTTTATCTTACCCTGGAAACATCCGCCCCCGCAAAGGCCCTCTCAGCTCCGCCTCCGTCCCCTCACCCGGCTTATTTTACCGCCATTGAAGATCACGCGATCCCGTATGACGACCCCGAAGGGATAAAAAAGGCCGCTGCCAAGGCCGCCGGGGATAGCGGTTGCTCTCCTGCAGCTGAGCCGCCTGCTGTGCGGGAGGCCGTAATTGCCTTTGTCGGGGATATCATGGTCCACAGGCCCCAGTTTTTGCAGGCCTTTGACGCGGCAAACAAAAAATACGATTTCTCCCCTAGTTTTGAGTATATCACGCCCTATTTACAGGCGTCAAATCTGGCCGTAGGCAACCTGGAGACGACCCTGGGCGGGGCGGAGCGGGGATTTAGCGGTTATCCCCTTTTTAACAGCCCGGACGAGCTGGCCGCAGCCCTCTTTGAGGCCGGTTTTGACCTCATCTGTACCGCCAACAACCACTCCCTGGACAGCGGGGAGCAGGGCGTTTACCGCACCCTGGAAGTCCTGGAAGCGGCCGGCTTGCGGCCTTTTGGCACAGCACGCAGCCCCGAGGAAAGGGATACCCCCCTCCTGGTGGAGGTAAACGGTATAACTCTGGCTTTCCTCGCCTTTACTTACGGCACCAATGGTATCCCGCTGCCGCGGGGCAGGGAATACATCGTAAATCTTATACATAAAGAGCTGATCCGCTCCCTGCTGGAGAAAAGCAGGAAAGCAGGCGCCGAGCTGATTGTCGTGTACATGCACTGGGGCCTGGAATACCAGAAGGCGGCCGGCAAAGAGCAAAAAGAGCTGGCGCGCTGGCTCGCCGCCGCCGGCGCCGATATTATCATTGGCAGCCATCCCCATGTCCTGCAGGAGATGGAGTTTCTGGAGGTAGAAATAGCGGCAGAAACAGAAATGGAGACAGAAACAGAAACGGAAACAGAGACAGCGACAGAAGCGAAAAACAGCGCCACGCGCCGCGCCTTTGTAGCCTATTCCCTGGGGAACTTCCTCTCCAACCAGCAGTATCTCCCCGGCGCTGTCCCCACAAGCGAGGTGGAGTACGGCCTGCTGCTGCGCCTGCACCTGACGAAGGAAGGGGACGGCAAAGCCTCCCTGCAGGAAGTGGACTACCTACTCACCTGGGTTGACCGGGCCAGGCGGCACCGCATTATCCCCTTGCCCCCCCTTGCGGAAGATTCTCCCCGTCCCCCCCTGCTGCCCGAACAAAAATGGCCGGAAATCCGGGAGACGTCCCTGCGCCTGCAGGAGCGGCTGCTCCCCTTCCGCCCCGGCGGCTACAACCTGCCCCTGCAGTAATCTTACGGCGCAAAAGTAACACTAGCCCGCAGAAAAGCGCCGTTCCAGTCCACCTGGGCACCCAGGAATTCAGCAGCAAAGCGCAGAGGCACGACGGTGCGGTTGTTTTTGAGCTGCGGCACCGTATCCATAAGCTTTTCCTGCCCATTTACCAGCACCAGGGGGCTGTCCACATGGAAATGGAGGGTAACAGGCCCTTTCTCCACCGTAACACAGCGCGCTCCGGCCTCCCAGTGCACCCGGGCGCCCAGGCCCTCTGAAACGGCACGCAGCGGCACCATGATACGGTTCTGCCCGTCGATGAAGGGTTCCAGGTCCCCGCCAAGGGGGGCACCGTCCACCACAATGCTCAGCCCTGCGGCATACTGGGGCAGCAGATAACGCTCCCGTTCCCGCTTAAAGAGCTGCAAAGCGGGAGCATAGAGGGCTTCCATCTGCTGCGGCGTCAGCCCTTGCTCCAGCCACTGGCCAAATTTGTCCGTCCCCATGACCTTGTCGAACATGACAATATTGGTGGCTGTGCTTTTGGGGACTGTAAAATTACCCAGGGAAAAGGCATAGGCAAGGGCATAGATACCGCTCCTGGCCGGGTTAAAGGAGGCAGGATCTTGTATTTCCAGGCGTACGCCCCCCGCCGTGCCCCTTACCTCAGGATGGAAAACGACCCCCGGCAGCCCCGCGCCGTTAAGCAGGGCGGCGAAACGCTCCGCATCGATACCCCGCCCGCCAATCCATTTAAACTTATCCGCCTGAAAAACACCCGTCCCTTCCCCCAGCCCCGTGGCCATATAGCCGTACAGGGAGGCAAGATCGGGGATATTGGGGGAGGTCTGCACAAAAGGCAGCCCCGTATCAGCAAAGGTCATATTGCGCCTGTACCCTTCCATGGGCACAACGGTCAGATCGGCGTCGATGTTGCGGTTGAAAAAGCGGGCCAGCTCCCCGGCAGTCATACCGTGGGCCATGGGCAGGTTGTCCACCCCCACAAAAGATTTAAAGCGGTCCTCCAGCACAGGGCCTTCCACGATCATCCCCCCCAGGGGGTTGGGGCGGTCCAGGACAACCACGGGTTTATGGTACTTTTTGGCCTCCTCCAGGCAGTAGCGCAGCGTCGACATATACGTGTAAGTACGGGCACCGATGTCCTGGATATCAAAGAGTAGCACGTCGATCCCCTGCAGCATGGCCGCGGTGGGCCTACGGGTGCTGCCATAGAGGCTGTAAACAGGGATGCCCAGCTGCGGGTGGGTATAGGACTCGACCCAGGCCCCCGCTTTGGCCACCCCGTCCAGGCCGTGCTCGGGGGCATAAAGGGCGGTTAGATTTACCCTTTTATCGGTGGCCAGGATGTCTATTAAGCTCCTGCCACGGCTGTCCACCCCCGTTTGGTTGGTAACCAGCCCCACCCTTTTGCCGGTAATCAAATGCCGGTAGCGCTCCAGCAAAACCTCATTGCCCAGCTTTACCGCCGGCGCTGACCGGCACAGCGCGGCGCCGGGGAAAAGAACAACCGCAAGCACAAAAACAAGCAAACAGATTAGCCTCCTCATTTTCTCCTCCTTACTGCCGTTTCTGCCGTTAAAAGTCAGGGACTAAGGTGGTTAAAGCGTCTCCCTCATGTCCCTATGATTAATAACGTTTACTTGGCCTTTTTGTTGCCTTTTTTAGCTTTTATTTTCAGCTTTTGGCGTTTGAACTCTGCCCGGGGCCGGGTCAAGAAAGGTAGGCGCGGGCCAGGCGATAGAGGAATTCAGCCTTGAGCTGCAGGCTTGGGATGTCTATGCGTTCGTTCCGGCCGTGCAGGGTGGAACGCCCCTCCGGGTCGAAACCCGGCACCGTATGCCCCATGCCGTAGGAGGGAATACCGGCTTCGCGCAGGTAACGGGAGTCGGTGGCTCCCGGTGAAATCTGGGGCAAAGAGCTAACCTCCCTGCCCGCCACCAGGGCGGTGATTTCCACCAGCAGCCGGTAATAGGGGGAAGCGGCAGAAGAAAAAGTAGGAGCATGGTAGTTGGGTATCTCTAGCTCTATCTCCCTGCTGAGATAACGGGAGAGCTCCCGCCGTACGTAAGTTTCATCTTGGCCGGGGAGAATACGTATGTCCACCTCGGCGCGGCAGAGATCGGGGACAACATTTCTCTTGCTGCCCCCCTGCACTACGTTGGGCGAAACGGTCATACGCGTCATGGCGCGCAGGCTTTCGGCAAAACCCCTGTCCTCCAGCACGAGCTTCTCCAGCAGCAGATCCGTGTTTTCCGCCGTAACCGTCAGCTCAAGGCCGAGGGCGCGGGCCAGCTCCTGCAGTAAAAACTGCACCTCCGGCACAAGCTTGATCTCCGCCCGGTAAGAAGCCAGGGCATGCAGCGCCGCAGCCATTTTCGTTACCGCATTATCGCCCAGGGTAGGCATGGAACCATGGCAGGCAACCCCCCGTGCCAGCAGCCTGCATGCGGCGGTGCCCTTCTCCCCCACCTGGAAGAAGAAAAAAGTGCGGCCCCGCAGGATAACAGGCTCTTCGCCTCCTTCGTTCACGGCAAAATCCGCCTGCACTTTATCCCGGCAGTGCTTCAGCAGGTGGCGGATACCGTATTTCCCGCCCCGTTCCTCGTCCGCCGTGGCCACAAAAATCAGGGAGCCGCCAAGGGGTATCTTCTCCCGGGCCAGACGCAAAAGGGCATGGAGCTGGGCCGCCAGCAGCCCCTTGCAGTCACGGGTGCCACGGCCGTAAATAAAGCTGCCGTGCTGCTCGCCGCCAAAAGGGTCGCAAGCCCAGCCTTCCCCTACCGGGACCACATCACTGTGGGCCAGATACAAAAGTCTCCTTGGCCCGCCACGCCCCAGGCGGGCCAGAAAATTACCCCGGCCCGGGGCCGCTTCCACAATTTCGTTTTCAATCCCCGCCGCATCACAGATCCCCTTAAGATAACGAGCCACGAGGATCTCGTTTCCCGGAGGGTTAACCGTATCCAGGCGAATTAAATCCACCAGTATCTTTTCCAGCGCTGGCATGGGGTCAGACCCCCTGTCAAAATTTGTAATGGGATTTGATCCCCGTGAAAAAGGCGGCTATTTGGGCGCCCAGGTCCGCTTCAAGGCCCCACCAGAAATGGTCTACGCCTTCCACGATGATCACTTTGCCGGGAAGAGCCATCCCTGCAGCCTCCCGCCGCAGGGCCTGGGGGGTAACTACGTGGTCGTGGGAACCGCTGATGAGCAAAACAGGTTTATCCACACCGCGCAAGACGCCGGGGGCAAGGACGGGAGAGACGGCCGCCAGAGCTTTGACCTTTGCTTCCCAGCTGCCCACAGCCAGGGCCACCATGCCGCCAAAAGAATAGCCCACCAGGCCAAGGCGCCCCACATCCACCTCCGGCCTTGCGGCCAGGGCGACCAGAGCCGCCCTGAGGTCATCCTGTTCTCCCAGGCCGTTGTCAAAACTGCCCTCACTGGCGCCGACACCGCGAAAATTGAAGCGCAGGGCGGCGATCCCCGCCGCGTTGAGGGCGTCACAGATTCCCGAGACTACATTGTTATGCATGCTCCCCCCAAAAAGGGGATGGGGATGACAGACAACCACGCCCGGTATTTGGCCTCTGTCGCCCTCCGGCAGGTGCAGGCGTCCTTCCAGGTTGAGCCGGCCGCACTGGAAGGTTAAAGTCGTTTCGGCCATTTCAGTTCACCACTCATTTTTTTCTGCTGAAACCCATGCGCGGGCCCATTTTCTCTGCGGCCAGGTAGTACATCCCGCTAAAACCAAGCAGTTTCAAGTCCCCGGGGTCATAGCGCCCCCGTTCATCCAGCAGCGCTTCCTCCACGAGGAGATTTACCACTTCCGCCAGGAAAAGGTCGTGACTTCCCAGGTTGATGACCTGTTTAACGCAGCACTCCACATTGAGGGGACATTCCACAATGTAAGGGGCAAACTCAAGGGTCCCTTTTTGAGGGGTAAGGCCAAAACGTTCAAACTTCTGCACCTCCCGCCCGCTGACCATACCGCAGGCATCGGCCACCTCCACCATATCCGCAGTGGGTATATTGGCCACAAACTCCCCCGTCTCCTTGATTAAAGCATGGGACAGGGGAGCGGGACGGATGGAGATGGAGATCATGGGCGGGTCGGAGTTAACCACTCCCATCCAGGCGATGGTAATAATATTGGCCTTCCCGTCCCTGCTGGCGCAGGAAACAAGGGCGGAGGGCAGGGGAGCAAGAATGGTCTGGGGGCTCAAGGTTTTTTTGGCCATTAAATCTCACCTTCCTTATTTAACTTACTTAAGCTTTGTAGAACAAGGCTATGCGGTTTGTATTTGTTCCCAAATGATTATTTTTAACGCCCCAAATATTTGATGTTTTAGTAAATTTTTGCAGGTTAATCACGACCCCGGCGCATTTAAAGCCCGCCTCTAAACCTAAAGGGAGCACGTATTCTTCCAGGCTTATTTTACCGTTTTTCACCTCACCCACCTCGAAGGCCACCCAGCCGCCCGGTCTGGTGAGGCGAAACAATTCATGGAATACCCGCCCCATGACCGTGGACCACTCCTCTAAAGTTCTGGACATGGTAAGCTGTTTTTCTATCTCTACGGCGTTGATGCCGTTAAACCAGCACCGGAGCCAGTTGTCCCGGGAATATTGGACGACATCCAGAAACGGGGGCGAGGTAACGGTCAAATGCACCGAGTTGTCCGCAATCTCAGGGGTGTCCCCCGCGTCTTTCTGTAAAAACATGGCCGTTTTCGCCGCTTCCCTTAGCTTTCCAAGCTCCGTTAAGCTTATGTTTCTGCATAAAGAGCTGGTTTTACGGGCGATGATCTTCTTGACATCGCGATATTCGGGCTGCTGGTTCCTCTTTTGATTAATTTTAAGTTGCCGTTCCGGAGAGACGGCCTGGTTGGGCGGCAGGGTATATACGGAGAAAAACCCCGGCGAATGACCCGTCAGGCGGTTCGTAGCCACCATCCTGATCCAGCTGTCCACCTCGTCTTCCTCTCCGCGCGCTTTTTTGCCCTCCAGGTACTGCTTCAGGGAGACAATCTCCCCTTCTGTCCGGGGATGATAAAACATGGAGAGGTCCAGATCGGCCTTCAGAGCCCTGTCCACGGGTATGGCCTCCAGCCTCGCCTTAATCTCTTCCTCCTCGGGGACAGCCAGACGCGGAGAGGTCATGATCCGGCTCAAAGGGTTAATATCGTTGGCGATTACTCTCCTCTGCAAAAGCCCCCCTTCAATTACCGTAGTGCCCCGCCCGCTGAAAGGGTCGTAAACTGTGTCCCCGGGCTCGGTTAAAAGTTGCATAAAAAAGCGGGGGAGCTCTGCTTTAAAACAGGCACGGTACGCAATCTCATGGATGGAAGAAGCCTGCCTCTGCCTGGAGGTCCAGTATTCATTGATAAACCTGTGTACCGGCACACCCTTAACTTTAATGGTTTCTACTATGGTTTTCTTATTATGGGAAGGAAATAAAGCAAGGTTGTCCTCGTCCTGGAAAATAAAATCTTTAAAATAATTAAAAACCTTTTCTTCCTGGAGTTGCACCGGCTGCTGCCCCTTTTAAAATTCTTTAAAATTTAATTGGTATAATATTTTCTGGACCACGGGGGCAGATCCTTTTTATTTCGGCCAAACTTCCCGAAAAACAAAAACCCCCGCAACTAGGGGGTTGGGTAAACACCTGGAGCGGGTGATGGGAATCGAACCCACGCGACTGGCTTGGAAGGCCAGGGCTCTGCCATTGAGCTACACCCGCCTGTATGCCCGCCGGCCTTTGCTGCGCCGGCTTTCCCTATTATAACCCCTTTTGCCCCTGCGTGCAAGTTTCTTTTCCCTTCTCGCCCGGCGCCAGGATATGTTCCAGGGTGACCTCCTCGCCCGCTTCCAGCACCAGAAAATGATGATCCCACGGGCCAAGAAGCAGCTTCTGGAAATAGGCCGGCGAGCCTTCCACCACAAGGTGCTGCAGGCCCAACCGGGCGGCAAATTCCTCGGCTTTTTTCAGGTATGCCCCCACGGGCCGGTCTCCCGTGCGGATATAAGCAAGGCGGTGATAGTGGGCCAGGACGGCCCTGAGCATGGCGGTGGCCTTCTCGCTGCCGTATTTCCGGCTGCAGTAATTGTATTCATGCCAGATACTGTTTTTATGTTCCATCCAGCCTCTGCTAAGGAAGTATGTCCCCGCCTCTTCTGCCAGGGCCTCCCTCCTTTCCGTGGAACCCAGAAGGAGGGAGATGCAGTCGTCGGCACGGGGGATGACCAGCCTTGCCTGCCTGGCTTTTATGCCCAGCAGAGCCAGACCGCAAAAGCCAAAAGCCAGGATAATTACGGCGACGTTGCCGATGCGGTCGATTTCTTCCTGGAGTTTCGCCCTCAGCCGGTCCGGGTGATTATGCAGGCCCGCATCCAGCCACAGCACAGGATCGTTAACTCCCGTTAAGTTGAGGGCAAGCATAAGCTCCTCGGAGATAGTTTGACAGGCTAAAATAATTCTACTCATGGCGCGGGCTGCCTTTCATTATTTCTGCATTTCTGCAGGTCAGGTTCTTTTGCTTTTAAGCCCATTATAACATAAGGGCCCGCCCAAGGGCAGCGTTAATTTGCAAATTTTCTTGCAGGTAAGGGGGAAGGGGGCGAAGAAATATATAAAGAAAGGAACCCTGACCATGCCATACAGGGAAAACAATTCACTTGACTATGGAGGGAACTTAGATGTCAGACCGTGAGGGGAAGATGGAGGAGGTCCTGACGGCCGTTGCCGGCCTTATGGCCCTGGCCGCCCGCACCGCGCCCAAGGCCAAGGGCAAAGACTACCTGGAGATTAAAATTTTACAGAAGGAAGAACGGGAGAGACTGGCCGCAGGGATGGTGGCCTACGCACAGCAAAGCGGCAAGAAACATTTTGCCCGGGACGGCGAGAACGTGCGCCGCTCGGAAGCCGTCCTGCTGGTGGCGCTCCATGCCTCCCAACCGGCGGGCTTAAACTGCGGCGCCTGCGGCTTTGCCCGCTGCAGCGACTTTCAGGGAGAAACGCTTACGGACGCCGAATTCAGCGGTCCTGCCTGCGCCTGGCGGCTACTGGACCTGGGCATTGCCCTCGGTTCGGCGGCCAAAACCGCTGCTTTGCATAATGCGGACAACCGCATGATGTACACCATCGGCGCCGTGGCCCGCGCCCTTAAATTGATCGAAGGGAACCTGGCCGTGGGCATACCCCTGGCCGCCACGGGGAAAAATATCTATTTTGACCGGCCCAGCCTCCAGGATCTGCCCGGGGTGTAATGCCGGGCTGCAGGAAGCCGGGCTCTATTCCAAGAAGGGACTAAGTAAAGGGAGGGGAAACTCCTGGGCATCAAATATCTGCCTGCAGAAGTATGGGAACGTGTCACAGGCAACGATGGCGAACTGCAGCTGCAGCGGCGCGGCAGCGCCTTTGAACTGATCTGTAACGGCATCTTTCTTATGGCCACGTACAACGGGGCCGGTGAACGAGAAATGGTGCGTGCCGTTTTGTCCAAGTGGGAAAGGCCAAAGCGCCCGGGGCAGGCAAGGGGAGGCGGCGGCAACCATGCCGCGCCGCAGACACAGCAGGCCCAGCCCTTTATCCGCCTGCTGGTGGGAGGGCTGGGCTTCGGCCTGAGCCTGCAAGAAGCACTGCGCTCCCCCCTGGTGTCGCAGGTGGACCTGGTGGAACTGGAAGAAGCGGTCATACGCTGGAACAGGGGCGTCCTGCAGGAAATCAACGGCAACGCCCTTGCCGACCCCCGCGTCCGGATATGGCCAAAAGACCTAACACTCTTGCTCCAGGAAACCGCTGCCACCGCCCCGGCAACGGGGGGACTCTACCACGGGATCGTCCTCGATACGGATAACGGCCCGGAGTGGCTGAGCCGCCCCGCCAACGGCTTCCTCTACGGCGCCGAGGGGACGGCCCTGTTACACCGGCTCCTTCTGCCGGGAGGCGCACTCTCCGTGTGGTCGGCGTCGCCCGTCCCCTCCTATTACAGCCTGCTGCGCCGGTACTTCCCCCTGGTGTGGGAAAGGACCGTGCTGGAAGAAACGGGGCTGACCTCAAACTACTACCTGGCTTTTAAAGGCTGGGGCAAAAAGAAGGGCCAAAACAGGGGCTGAAATTAAAACAGCACCGGAACCGTCTCCGGCCTAGGTCGGAGACGGTTCCGGATCAAGCCAGAGGAACTCCCTGCCAGATCAGGCCAGAGGAGCCCCCTGTAGGTTGCGGAGCTTATAACGCTGGATTTTGCCGGTAGTGCTTTTAGGTAGCTGCGGGACAAATTCCACCCAGCGGGGGTACTTGTATTTGGCCAGGCGGTCTAGCACCCATTTTTTGAGCTCTTCGGCCAGGCTTTCAGAAGCAGTGTACCCTTCGCGCAGCACCACATAAGCCTTGGGCTTGATCAGCTCTTTTTCGTCGGGGTGCCCCACCACTGCGCTCTCCAGCACGGCGTGGTGGCTGTTGAGGCAGTTCTCCACCTCTACGGGCGAGACCCAGATGCCTCCTACCTTGAGCATATCATCAGCTCGCCCGGCACACCAGTAATAGCCGTCCTCATCAACATAATACTTATCCCCCGTATTTACCCATTCGCCCTGCATAGTCTGGCGGGTTTTATCCCTTTTGCGCCAATACTGCTGGGCGGCGCTGTCGCCCTTTACCAGCAAGGTGCCGATCTCTCCCCGGGGCACCTCCTGCCCGCTTTCATCCACAATCTTCAGGGTGTAGCCGGGCACCGGCTTGCCTGTGGAGCCGGGGCGCACGTCTCCCGGGCGGTTGGAGATAAAAATATGCAGCATCTCCGTTGACCCGATCCCGTCCAGGATCTCCAGGCCAAAACGGGCTTTAAAACGGTAGAAAAGCTCGGTAGGCAGGGCTTCGCCTCCCGAAACGCAGATACGCACGGAAGAAAACTCATGTTTGCCGTCCGGGGCAGCGCTCCTCCCCTTCTCCCGCTCCTCTTTCTCCTTGTATTCGAGCAGCTGGCCGTAAAGGGTAGGCACGCCAAAAAATACGGTGGGGCGGAAACGCTCCAGGCACTGGAAGACGTTTTGCGGCGTGGGAGGACGGGAGTTTAAAACAGAGGCGGCACCCAGCTCCAGGGGGAAATACATGCTGTTGCCCAGGCCATAGGCAAAAAACAGACGCGCCCCAGAATAGATAATGTCATCCTCCCCCAGCCCCAGGACACCCCGGGCGTAATTTTTGGCGCTGACCACCATATCGTACTGGGAATGGATGGCTCCCTTGGGGGAACCGGTGGAACCGGAGCTGTAGAGCCAGAAGCCCACGTCGTCCCTGGTAGTCAGGGCCGGCTTAAGGACAGAAGAGGCCTGCCTGTACTTCTGTTTAAAGGGAACCCATGCTCCGCCCTCTTCTGAAACAATGACCATATCCCGCAGGTAATAGAGGTCCCCTTTGATCTCTGTGATCAGGTGCAGCAGCTCTTCCGAGACAAAAATTACTTTAGCCCTGCTGTCATTGAGGTAATATTCATAATCATCAGGGGTAAGCATGGTATTGACAGGGATGGGCACCGCCCCGATCTTGGCTGCGCCCCAGAAAGCCGCAAAAAACTGGGGCACATCCAGCATGAGGATCATAATGCGGTCATCGATACGCACTCCCGTTTCCCGCAGCGCGTTCCCCGTCTTGTTCACCATCTTCTGCAGATCAAGGTAGGTGTAGTTGCGCCGCTCTGTATAGATGGCGATCTTGTCACCACGGCCCTCCCGCACATTGCGGTCCACAAAATAATCGGCCAAGTTAAACAGGCTATGTTCCGTCTGGTTCATCTTTATGGTAAACTCCTTTTTAAAAATTACCTTTGCCTTATCTTTGATCTTTCGCCGGGCAGGCCTTCCCTTCCTGCCAGAACAAAGCCGCAGTCCCATAATTAAATTGCTTTCTTCAACTTAAACTTATGCCGGAGATCTTTCAGGTCAGAGGATATTTCCTGAAAAGGAGGAGGCCCAGCAGAAGGGAAAATGCCGCCAGGGGAGCAATGAGCAGCACGCCCAGAGGGTTGGCGTGGCTATAACCAAAAAAATTCAGCAGCAAGCCGAGGCACAAAGAAGATATGCCGATGGTGGCTTTCATGACCATGCCGTTAAAGGCATAATACATGGCTTCCCGGTACACCCCCGTAAGGCCCGTGTCATAATCGCTGATGTCGGCAATAAGGGCGTTGGGCAGGACAAAGAGGCCCGCGAGAGGGATCCCGGCCAAGGCGATAACGAGCAGGCCCCTTGCCGGCACATTCAGGCTGCCGGGCCAGTACTCCAGGGTAGAGAAGCCAAGGAGCACGAGCAGGGCACAGAGCATGAGACAAAGAAAGGTAAATTTTTTGCCTTTTAAAGCAGCCAGATAGGAGACCAAGGGGAAACCGGGCAGGGTCATGGCCAGGGCCAGGAAAAGGGCCAGGCCCGTTTGGGCTTCGGGCAGGGAGAGGCGGACGGTGACAAGATAAGGCAGGCCGACGATCACGAGATTAAAGGCAAACCAGAAAAAAACCTGGCCGCCGATAAAAGGCAAAAAAGCGCCGTTTTGCAGCACCACACGCAGCGAATCGACCAGTGAGAAAGGGGGGGCCTCCCGGGCCGCCCCTTTCTCCCGCACATTAAACACGGGGACAGCAAAGGAGGCCAGCCCGAGGCAGCCCAGGGCCAAGCCCATGGAGGCAAAACCATAGTTGCCGATGAAAAAAGATGACCCGGCCGTCCCCGCAATGAGACCCAGGAGATAGGCAAACCCCAGGGACGTGGAAGCGGCAATCCTTTCCCCGGGGCCGGCAATCTCGGGCAAAAGCGCCAGAAAAGGACAGGTAACTACCGTCAGGCCAAAAAAGAAAAGGTTGAGCAAAAGCAGCAGATAAAGGATGTTTACCGCAGCATAGCCTGCCACGGGCGGGCGCCAGAGCAGGATAAAAGACAGAGTCAGGGGGATGCTGCCCAGGGCGATAAAAGGCACCCTTCTGCCCCACCTGCTGCGGAAATTATCGCTGAAATTGGCTACCAGGGGGTCCGTAAAAGCATCAATAATCCTGCTCAGACTCAGGAGCAGCCCAAAGACGGCCACAGGCACATATGCCACCCGTCCCGCATCGGCAGGGGGGGCGTAAAAATACATGGCCCACATGGCTACCACCTGGGTGAAAAGGGCAATGCCCATATACCCCGGGGCGTAGAGTATAATTTTTTTCCTGCTGCCTATCCAGCTTATTTGTTGCTCATTCCTTATGGGGAAGAGGGATAATGCCGCCGGCCATGAGCACCTTTGTCTGCTCCTGGGCCCTGTTAATTTTGGAGATGGCCGTGCTGAAGATCTCTTCCCGGGTCATATTGAGGCGGGCCAAACCTTCTTTGATCGCCTGCATGGCCGTGGCCGTGGCCACACGGGGAAAAACCTCCCAGTCCTCCATGGTGGGGAGGATCTCCTCGGCGTTGAGCCCTTTACGGGCGGCGCAGGCAGCCAGCTCCACGGCGGCGGCGATGCACATGGTATCGGTGATCGTGCTGGCCTGCACGTCCAGGGTGCCGCGGAAGATAGCAGGGAAGCCCAGGGAGTTGTTGACCTGGTTGGGAAAGTCGCTGCGGCCCGTAGAGACGACGGCAGCCCCCGCTTCTTTGGCCTCCCAGGGCCAGATTTCGGGGATAGGGTTGGCACAGGCAAAGACGATGGGATCGGGCGCCATTTTCCTGATCCACTCTTTTTTGATCGTGTCAGGACCAGGCTGGGAGAGACCAATGACCACATCGGCGCCGGCCATGGCCTCGGGGATGCCGCCAGTGCGCTGCTCCTCATTGGTGATGAGGCTGAATTTCAGCTTGTCGGCATGGGCGTCTGTGATGTCGCTCCTGCCCCGGTGCAGGATCCCCCTGCTGTCGCACATAATGATATTTCCGGGGGGAATACCGTAGGCCAGGAAGAGCCTGACCGTAGCTATGTTGGCAGCGCCGGCGCCGATAAGGGCGATTTTAATCTTCTCCATCTCTTTGCCCACTATTTTTACGGCGTTGATCAGGCCGGCTAGGGTGACACAGGCTGTGCCCTGCTGGTCGTCGTGCCAGACGGGGATGTGGCATTCGGCGCGCAGGCGGTCCAGGATATAGAAGCACTTGGGGTTGGCAATATCCTCCAGGTTGATGCCGCCGAAGCTGGGCTGGAGCAGCTTGACGAAATGGATCAGCTCATCGG
>CALJJZ010000059.1 GCA_937973635.1 uncultured Bacillota bacterium
CCGGCAAGAGGGCCGGGCTTTGTTGCAAAGCTCGGCCCTCTTGCCGGTTTATCGCCCCGTCATTTAAACCATTCCCGTTAAGTTAAAAAGTAAGGATGGCATCGCTCTCCAGGGCCAGGTCGTTAAGGGTTACTGCCCCGGCGATTACTGCCTCCTCCGTCAGATCCGACGGGCCGATCTCGCCTCCAAACAGCTGCATGCTCTGCTGGCAGGCCATGATTTTGACCCCCTGCGCCGCCGTCTGCTGGATTAATTCTTTTAAGGTAGGGAAGGCGCCGACCTTTATTTTTTCCGCTTCACCTTTTAACAGGACCTTTAAACCCATGCCCAGATAAAAAATTATGGGCTCGAGCTCCATGGCTATTGCGGTCTGCGCCAGGATCAGGGGAGCATACTGGCGCTCAGGGTTGGCGGGCCCGCTCGTCTGCACATACAGGATCTTCTTCTTTTCAGCCACGGTGTTCACCTCACCTTTAAAATTCTTTAAGACTTTTTCTTAATCAAAAAGTGGAACTCTTCTCCGTCTTTCCAGGAATTGAGCAGCGTATGCCCTGCCCGCTTAGCCCAGCGGGGGATGTCCTCCCACGCCGCCGGGTCATCGGCGATGACCTCTAGCAGTGCTCCCGCTTCCAGGTTGTCAATCTCCGCACGGGCGTTCATTACCGGGGCCGGGCAGTATAGACCCACACAGTCCAAGAGATGCTTCTTTTCGGCAGCCAACAGGTCACCTCCCTTTATTTCTCTTGCACTTTGGCTTCACAGGTAGGGCCGGGAGAAGCTGAGGATACGGGACAGTCAAAGTCGTCGTCGCAAAAAGAGCAGCAGCAGCCTCCCCCGCTTTCCTCAGTTTTGGCCACGGGTACGGCCTGCCGTTTCCTGTAATCTTCGATTGCTTTGTGCAGTGCATCGGCGCCCAGGTTGGAACAGTGCATCTTGTTTCCCGGCAGGCCGCCCAGCGCTGCGGCCACGTCCTTGTTGGTGATCTGCATCGCTTCATCCAGGGTCTTGCCCTTGGCCAACTCGGAAACCATGCTGGAAACGGCGATGGCGGCGCCGCAGCCAAAAGTTAGAAATTTAACGTCTTCCAGGCGGTCGTCCTTTACTTTAATGGTAAACTTCATCATGTCCCCGCAGACAGGGTTGCCCACTTCGCCCACGCCGTCGGCATCGGGGATCTCGCCTACATTGCGCGGATTGGAGAAATGATCCATAATTATTTCGTTATAGGGCATGTTGGCTTTTAACCTCCTTTAGAGTATTTATGATAAAGGGGAGACATCTGGCGCAGCAGCGCGGTGATCCGGGAAAGCTGCTCTGCCACATAAGGGGCATCCTCCGCCTTGCTTTCGGGACCCAGGGTGAAGAGCAGCGAGCCCTGGGCCAGTTCCGGGGCAAGGCCGATGGCCTGCAAGACGTGGGATGACTTCAGGGCCTGGGAAGTGCAGGTAGAGCCGCTGGAGACATAGATTCCTGCCATGTTCAGGCGCAAAAGCAGGGCTTCTCCTTCTACAAATTCCACGGAAACGTGCAGGTTGTGGGGCAGACGCAGGTGGGGGTGGCCGTTTAGGTGCAGGTGGGGCACAGCGGCAAAAATTTTTTCCTTCAACGCGTCGCGCAGCGCTGCCAGGCTGCTGCTGCGGGCGGCCATTTTCTCCCGGGCCAGCACTGCCGCTTCGCCCAGTCCCACGATGGCCGGTACGTTTTCTGTGCCGGCACGGCGACCTTTTTCTTGGATACCTCCCTCCAGCAGGGGCAGAAGGCGGGTGCCGCGCCGCACATAAAGGGCACCGCTGCCTTTGGGCCCGTAAAATTGGTCTCCGGCCAGGGTCAAGAGGTCAACCCCCAGCTCTTCCACCTTGAGGGGAATAAAGCCTGCCGCCGACGTAGCGTCGGTGTGAAAAGGGATGCCTTTCTCCTGGGCCACGGCAGTGAGCAGGGGAAGGGGCTGCAGCGTACCGATCTCCGGATTGGCCGCCTGGATGGAGATAAAGATCGTTTCGCCGGTGATGGCCTGGCGCAGCTGCTCCGGGTCGACCAGGCCGTAGCGATCCACGGGCAGTATAGTGAGCTTAAACCCGGCTTTTTCCAGGGTGCGCAGAGGGTTAAGCACAGAATGGTGTTCAATGGCGCAGGTAATAATATGCTTTCCTTTACTTTTGCTGGCAGCGGCCAGGCCTTTGAGGGCCGTATTGTTGGCCTCGGAAGCGCAGGAGGTAAAAATAATTTCTTCCGCTTTGGCGCCTAACAGCGCTGCCACCTTCTCCCTGGCTGCAGCCACGGCTTGCCGGGGCTGTTCTCCCAGGTCGTGGAGGCTGTGGGGGTTGCCGTAATGTTCTGTGAAGTAAGGGTACATGGCCTGCAGCACAGCAGGGTCAACGGGAGTGGCCGCGCCATAGTCCAGGTTTATCTTAACCATTTTTGCCCATCCTTTGCCTTGAGGTGATATAAAAATTGTAAATTAGTTTTAAATAAATGTCAACAAATAATTAATTTCATGGGATCGGATCGCGGGGACGGTTCTTCTGTGTGATCCGCGGGGACGGTTCTTCTGGATCACTGGAGTGCCACCGTTGGTAACCTCGTAATTCATGGGGGCGAGATTTGTTTGCCCGGGGAATATAGATTGGGGAGGGTTTGCTCTTGAAGAGCAACAATATTGGTTTAATCGAGAAAGAGCTAAAAAACCTGGTCGATCACTGGCTGGCGATGCCGGGAGGCCCATCGGAAGAGCAGAAAAAAACGGAGAAGTATTACTTTGAAAAGATATTTCCTTTGACGTTAAAGCTTTTTCAGCAAAAAGAAAGGCCAAAGCTGCAATACCAGGATCTCTATGGGCTAATCCTTACCGTGGGTACTTCCCCGGAGCCGCTAATCTTGTCTATTTCCGCCTGCCGGCCGGAAAGAGTGCTTTTCCTTCACACTCAGGAAACTGAACCCTACATTGATGTTATTATGGAACATACCGGGTTGAAAATTTCGCAGATCGACAAGCGGAAGGTTGAGGGGGTAGATTCCCTCTCTATCTACCGAATGGCTTTAGAGATTTGGGAAAGCTGGGGGCGTAGAAAAAATATCGCCGTGGATATAACCGGGGGAACCAAGTCCATGACCGGCGGCCTGGCCATGGCAGGGGCGCTTATGGGTTTTCAGCTACTTTATGTGGCTACGGATGATTTTATTCCGGAGCGGCGCCGCCCGAGGCCGGGTTCAGAGTACTTAGTGACTCTGCCAAACCCTTACGAAGTTTTTGGAACGATTCAGCGGTCGTCGCCAAGGCGTTTTGGCGGACGACCTGGAACGCTTGGTGCGCCGCTGGTATGTCATGTCCATCTTGACCGGTCGTTATGCCGGCAGCCCTGAGATAGCCTTCGATTATGACATCCGCCAGATCAATGCACAAGGCTTGCTGCGCTACGCCGAGGTCGTTATCAAGAATGAATTATCCCCCACATTCTGGACCGGAATGCTGCCTCAGCTCATGGAGACCTCCTCGGCCCAATCACCATACTTTATTGCCTATTTGGCTGCCCAGGTACGGCTTGGCGACCGGGGTTTCCTCTCCAAAGATATCACTGTCCGTGACCTGCTGCTCAACCGCGGTGACAGGCACCACATCTTCCCGCGTAAATACCTTCAGCAGCAAGGACTGAACCGCGGCCGCTACAATCAGATTGCCAACTTTGTGATAGCACAAAGCGAGATTAACATTGCCATCGGCGACAAATCTCCGGCGGTATATTTCAAAGAGCTTGCAATGCAGGTAAACGGTGGCCCCAAGCGCTAGCGCTACGGCGGGATTAAGGATTATGAAACGCTGAAGCGCAACTTTGAAGAGAACTGTTTGCCTTTGGGCCTTCTCGACGGACAGGTGCCTGATTATGACACCTTCCTGGCCGAGCGGCGCCGGCTTATGTCGTTGCGCATCAAAAGCTGGTTTGAAGAGGTATTGTAATGACAGTGGAACTCACCCCAGGCCTCCCCTGCAAAGCCACTGGCGTGTACCGTGGCTGGGGAAGGTGCCGCGCATCGGCCGGTACAGGCATAAGGATGCTCCTTGTTCGCAAACATTCAGGCATCTATTCGTGCAACGCTGGTTTAGGAGGCCCTGGTTAGTATGGCCAGTAAGTGAGAAAAGACTATAGGAGGGGCCTATGGCATAAAAAATAACAGACAGGGCCAAACGCGGTCAAATCCAAGTTTGTCTGCAAAAAGTTAGGCCTGGAGTTTAGGCGGCACTATCGTCCTTTTCCTTATCCTGGGGATCACCCGCATATCCATAACCCATACTGCCTAGCATAGGGATCTCAGGGGACTCCAGTCCGCCTCAAAGCATTACCCTTGAGGTGTTGCACACAGCGCTTCGTAATGCTCGGCCTTAATGTTGGTGCCCCTGCATTCACCAAAGGTTATCTAAACTGGATTAGTGGTGCGGAAAGAAGAGAGTGGAGCGGCTGATAGGGGAAGCCAGTATGCCAGCCGCGCCTACCAGCGCCTGTTATGGTGTTACGGCATGATTTGTTCTATGAGCTGGAAGGGTGACTGCTTGGATAACGCTGTTATAGAGAGTTTCTTTCATACACTAAAAGTAGAGCTTGCTTACCATAATACCTATGAAAGCCGCGCCTAAGCCAGGCGGGGTATCTTTGAATATATCGAAGTGTTCTACAACCGGATCCGGATTCATTCGGTAATAGGGTATAATAGCCCGGAAGATTACGAGGATCAAAGGAAAATGGCTTAACATAGTGTCTAATTTACCGGGGGAAAAGCAGTCAAGCCAAAACTGAGCAAGCCCGTAGGGCAGCAAAAATTGTTCAATTTAAATTGTTTCGTTTAAACTACCGGAGCGAAAGCCCTGTAGGTCGAGGGTTACATAGGTGTAGCCTGTTTGTTTCAATGTGGCGCTTATCTCTGCCGCCTTGTGAAGGATTAAAGGAAGATCATGGGGCTCTACCTCGATACGCGCCAAATTCCCATGATGTCTTAAGCGTAGGTTGCCTGTACCGAGGGCGCGCAAATACGCTTCGCCTTTTTTTACCATGGCAAGCTTTTCCCCAGTGATAGTTTCTCCGTAGGGGAAGCGAGAGGCTAAACAGGGCTGAGAAGGTTTATCCCAGGTTGGTAGGCCCATTTCCCGGGAGAGGGCCCGGATTTCTTCTTTGGTCAGTTTTGCCTCCAAGAGGGGGCTTTTGACACCTAGTTCTTTTACGGCCTGCAGGCCGGGACGGTAATCGCAGCGGTCGTCATCGTTCGTCCCTTCCACTACTAGGGGAAGACCTTGCTCCCCGGCAATTTGCCAGAGTTTGTGTAAAAGCTCTTTTTTACAATAATAACAGCGCTGCGGCGGGTTTGCCGTAAAGTTTGAATCGGCAAGTTCTTGGGTATGGATCAGCAGATGGGGCAGCCCCAACTGCCGTGCCAGCATGATAGCAGCGTCTGTCTCCTCTTGCGTGTAGGTCTCGGAGCTTGCCGTGACGGCGAGTACCCGCCCCGGTAGCGCTTCCTTGGCCACAAAGGCCAGGAAGGTGCTGTCTACCCCTCCGGAAAAGGCGACCACTACCCCGCCATAGCTGCGGAGCAGATCTTTTAAATATTTTAATTTCGCGTCCGTTTTCATTTAAACCCTCCTAGAGTTGTGGAGATCTTTCCCTGTTTAAAGCTAGTGTCGGGCCAGGGTGGAAACTGCTGCTACAGCTGCGTCTATCTCCGCCTCGCTGGTAAAAAAGCCGACGCTAAATCTGACGGCGCCGTCGGGATAGGTGCCCATGGCCTGGTGTGTCCAAGGGGCGCAGTGCAGCCCGGCACGGCAGGCCACGGCGTAACCGGCATCCAGGGCCGCTGCCAAATCTTGAGGGTCCCAGCCGGTAAGGTTGAAGGAGAGCAGCCCCGCCCGTTCTTCTGCCTGGGGAGGACCATAGATGGTTACTCCAGGTATTTCTCTTAAGCCTGCCAGCAACCTCTCTAGCAGCAGCATTTCATGCGCACGCACTTTATGCACACCTGTTTCCAGGAGAAATTTTACCCCGGCTTGCAAACCGGCAATGCCAACGGTATTTAAGGTGCCTGCTTCCAGGCGGTCGGGGTAATGGGTGGGGTGGGTGGGCTCCTGGGAGAAGCTGCCTGTCCCCCCCTCACGTAAAGGGTTAATTTCCACCTTCCTTCCTAAGAGCAGCAGGCCTGTTCCCGGGGGGCCAAGCAGCCCTTTATGACCAGGGCAGGCCAGGATATCGATGGGCATATCCTGCAGGTTAAGAGGGAAGGCCCCTGCTGTCTGTGCCGCGTCCAGCAGGAAGAGCACTCCGTGCCGGCGGGCTATCTTGCCAATTTCCTCCACTGGCTGCAATCTCCCCAGGACGTTGGAGGCATGGGCCAGGACGATAAGTTTGGTCCTAGGCTGGATCAGCTCCTCTATTGCTGCAGGTTCAATAAAACCGTCGGCATTATGCCTAGCCCGGCAATAATCTACTCCCTGTTCCTGCAACCTTTTAAGAGGTCTGCTCACCGCATTGTGCTCCAGGTTGCTGGTGATTACATGATCTCCTGGGGCGAGAATCCCTTTTAAGGCGATATTCAAAGCATCCGTACAGTTTAAGGTAAAAATTACCTGTTCCGGCGAGGGGAGATGAAATAATCTCTGCAGGAAGGCTCGCGTTTGCCAGATTAACTCTTCTGCCGCCACAGCCATGCGGAAAGTGCCTCTACCCGGGTTGGCTGCTCCTTCGCGGAGGAAAAAATCCATGGCCCGGTATACGGCCTCCGGTTTGGGCCAGGAAGTGGCAGCATGGTCCAGATAGATCAAAGAAATGCACCTCTCTTTTTTCAGGTCCCTATATAGCGGGCATAGAGGGAGCGGGCCAGTTTGGGATCGCTAGTACCCTTAACTAGGGTTCTAGCGTCAGGGAAAATGACAAGTTCGTATGGACCGGTTTTAAATGTTAATAAATGTTCGCCGGCATGCACTTCACCCAGGGGTGCCAGTAAAGCCTTTAGTTTTTCCAGGGAGATCTGCTGTGGGGTATAGGGCAAGACCTGGACGGTATTGCGGCCACAAAGGTTGGTGCTGTACTGCTGGTTTTCCCCCGCGAGGCGGGCAAATTCTTTTTTGCCGCATACAGGACAGGAGTCTTGGCGGTGCAGCTCTAGATGTGAAAAGTTGTTAGTCCAGAGATCGAAAAAAGTCATACTTTTGTTTAAATCTTCCCTTGCCCCGCTTAAAATTTTTAGGGCCTCTGTCACCTGCAGTGAAGCGACGATATTGGCTGCAGGGCCAATTATTCCTGCCGTGTCGCAAGACACGGTTGTGCCCGGCCCTGTATGATCGGGGAGGTAACAGGATAGGCAAGCCGTTTCCCCGGGAATTATGGTAAAGGTTACACCATAACTTGCTACACAGGCGCCGTAAATCCAGGGGGTGCCGCCCTTGACACACGCCTCATTTAAGAGGAACCTTGTTTCAAAATTGTCCGTAGCGTCTAAAACCAGGTCCACGTCTCGGATAATCTCTTCCACGTTGCGGTGGTTGATGTCCTCTACCAGGGCACTGTAGCTCAGGGAGGAGTTAATCTTTTTTAGTTTCTCTGCTGCTGCCAGGGCCTTAGGCCGTAGCTTGCGGCAGTCCTCTTCGTCGAAAAGGGCTTGCCGCTGCAGGTTGGAGCTTTCGATATAATCTCTGTCCACCAATTTTAAAAAGCCTACGCCAGCCCTGGCCAAGGTTCCGGCGGAAACCGTGCCTAGGGCACCTAGGCCAATAACGGCGACCCTGCTCTTTAAGAGCTGCGCCTGCCCCTTTTCTCCAAGGGGAGGGAAAAGGATCTGCCGCGAATAACGTTCTTTAGTTGTAAAATCAAGCTCCATTCAAGGCACCCCTCCTTGCGGTGTCAGGCCAGTTTTGTCAGAAATTCATGGATAATGTTTTCCATAACCTTGAATTCAATCAGGAACGAATCGTGGCCGTGGGGAGAACGCAATTCTTGGTAGCGGGCATCAACACCGCAGCGGCGCATCTCCACGGCCAGGCCGCCCATTTCTCCGGGATAAAAAAGGATATCCGTATTTATGCCCACGAGCAAGGCAGTGCCCTGGAAACGTTTCAGGGCGGCCTGGAAGGAGGTATAGCCCCGGCCCAGGTCGTGCAGGTCCATGGCCTTGCTCAGGTAGAGGTAAGTGTTGGGGTCAAAACGCTGCGTGAGCTTATCCCCTTGGTACTGCAGGTAGCTTTCCACGGCAAATTGTTCATGGAAGGCAAAGGGGTTCCCCTCCCGGCGTTGCAGTTCACGTCCAAAACGCCTTTCAAAGGATTCGTTGCTGCGGTAGGTTATCGTATTGATAATCCTGGCCAGGCACAGCCCCTGGTAGGGGAAAGGGCCGTCGTAGTAATCGCCCTGTTGCCATGCCGGGTCATTCATGATCGCTTTGCGCCCGGCCTGGTTAAAGGCAATGCCCAGGGGAGAAAACCTCCCTGAACAGGCGATGGCGATAATGCTCCGCACTTTCCGGGGGTAGGTGACGGCCCATTCCAGGGCCTGCATACCGCCCATGGAGCCTCCTGCCACGCAGAACAGCTCCTCTACGCCTAGGTGGTCGAGGAGCGCTTTTTGCACTCTGACCATATCCCGGATCGTAATTACGGGGAACCTCATACCGTAGGGCCTGCCTGTCTTTAAGTCCAAGGAGGCAGGTCCGGTGCTGCCGTAACACCCCCCTAGCACGTTGCTGCAGATGATAAAATAGCGGTCCGTATCAAAGACTTTGCCTGGCCCTACCAGTGGTTCCCACCAACCCGGTATTTTGTCCTGGTGGGGCAGGGTACCGACGAGGGAACCGCCGGTAAGAGCGTGGGCCAGGTAAATGGCGTTGTCCCGGCGCGGCGAAAGCTGCCCGTAGGTCTGGTAGTTAACGGTAATGGGGCCAAAAGGCACACCGCTTTCCAAGATAAAGAGATGAGGGGCCTCAGCAAAGGTGAAATTGTATTCGCCCGCGTACGAAGGGTATAAACATTCCCGGGCTACAGCCCTTTGCAAATTGTTCTGGAAAGCCATTGCTTTTACCCCTTTAATAAATTAATAAATTTTACGTTTTGTAGTGATGAGGTGCTTTTTACTAGATCTGATAGAAGATGGCTCCGCCCTCAGTGTTTTTCTCTTCCTGGGCCAACAACAGGTCGGCCATGGTGGTTGAAGCTAACTCGCCCTTGATTTTATCTTTCAGCCTGCTCCAGATCTCCCTGGTGACGCATTGTCCGCTTTTGCTGCAGAGGGCGGTGTTATCTACGCAGGCCACGGGAGCCAGGGAGCCCTCTACGGTGCTGATCACGTCGTAGAGGGTGATCTCTTGGGGAGGCACTGCCAGCATGTAGCCTCCCCGGTTGCCCTTTTGTGTATGGATATAGCCTGCTTTGCGTAGATCAATAAGCACCTGTTCCAGGTATTTAGGGGAAATTTGCTGTTTTTTGGCGATCTCCTTCAACTGCAGCGGACCCTCTCCGTAACTGGCCGCAAGCTCAAGCATGGCCCTAGTGGCATAGCGGGCCCTCGTGGACAGCTGCATCTCCTTTCTCCTTTCTGCTACGGCTGTTTTTAATGACCAGATTTATTATACTATATCGGCAAAGAGGGCGGTAGACAAATAACGCTCTGCCAGATCCGGGAAGACGACCACGATCAGTTTCCCTGCGTTTTCAGGGCGAGTAGCAACCTGCAGGGCAGCGCGGCAGGCCGCACCGGCGGAGATGCCTACCATCAGCCCTTCTTCCCTGATCAGGCGGCGGGAGGTTTCCAGGGCTTCGGCGTCTGGTACTTTAATGATCTCATCTACCAGGGAGAGGTCGAGGATAGCGGGGATAAACCCAGCCCCGATCCCCTGGATGCGATGGGGGGCTGGGCTGCCGCCTGAAAGCACGGGAGATTCAGCTGGTTCCACGGCGATGGCCTTAAACTCCGGCTTTCTTTTTTTAATTACGCTCGCTACCCCCGTAATGGTGCCGCCGGTACCTACGCCGGCTACAAGGATATCTGCTTTCCCCTCTGTGTCTTCCCAGATCTCCTCTGCTGTGGTGTGCCGGTGCACTTCCGGGTTGGCCGGGTTCATAAACTGCTGGGGGATAAAATAACGGCTGTCTTCTTGGGCCAGCTCTTCTGCTTTTTTTACAGCACCCCGCATGCCTTCTTTACCGGGGGTGAGCACCAGTTCTGCCCCTAGGGCTTTTAAAAGAGCACGCCGTTCCAGGCTCATGGTCTCCGGCATGGTGAGGACACAGCGGTAGCCTTTGGCTGTACTGACCATGGCCAGGGCGATCCCCGTGTTACCGCTGGTGGGTTCAAGGATGATTGTGTCCTTATTAATTAATCCCTGTCGTTCGGCGGCTTCGATCATGCTCAGGCCGATACGGTCTTTAACGCTGCCCCCGGGGTTGTAAAATTCCAGCTTGGCCGCAATCTTGGCTTCGGCTCCGGCAGCGATGCGGTTGAGGTAGACGAGGGGAGTTTTCCCGATCAACTCTGTGACATTGGCGGCGATTTTCATTAAAACCACTCCTTAATTATTTATATTCTTATATTCTAGCGAGGCTTAAGACTGGCTAGCCCGGAGCGCCTGCTCCAGATCGGCAATAATATCGTCCACGTGCTCCAGCCCCACGGAGAGACGGATAAAATCTTCTGTCACCCCCGTAGAGAGCTGCTGTTCTGGCGTGAGCTGCTGGTGCGTCGTGGAGGCAGGGTGGATGATTAGGCTGCGCGCGTCCCCAATATTGGCCAGGTGAGAAAGGAGCCGGACGGCGTTGATGAGCTTGCTCCCCGCTTCTTTGCCTCCTTTGATACCGAAACCGATAATAGCGCCGTAACCTCCTTGGAGAAATTTTTTGGCCCTTTTGTGGTCAGGGTGCTCTGGCAGGCCTGGGTAGTTGACCCAGGAGACGGCGGGGTGCTCTTTAAGCCAGTGCGCTACGGTAAGGGCGTTCTCACTGTGGGCGCGCATCCTAAGGGGCAGGGTTTCCAAGCCCTGCAGGAAGAGGAAGGCATTAAAAGGGGAAAGGGCTGGCCCCAGGTCGCGGAGCAGCTGCACACGGGCTTTA
>CALJJZ010000060.1 GCA_937973635.1 uncultured Bacillota bacterium
TCGAACGGACGTTTGCCTGGATGGGAAAATTTAGAAAATTGGAAATCCGCTATGAACGATATGCCAAGTTCTATGAAGCCTTTTGGCAACTCGCTTCTGCCGTTCTGATTCTGAAGAGAATTACCGGATGAGTTCTAAGCAGGTTTACCGTCTTGGGTTGCCCACAATTCTAAACCACGAAACAGCGTTTCATCACCAACACCAGCAGTGATTGCCCGAAGCTGGGTGGGCATAACGTAATATGGTGCTTTTAATTGCATACCATCACCAGTAGCAACTGGAAAACTCTCCACATAAGCATTTTGAGTTTGCCCTAATCCATTTATCCTGGTTTTTGTAATAGGCTCGTGTATAACACGCATATTCATAAGGTAATTTGGCCACATTACCTCTTTGAGTTGAGGGGTATAATCAGTTGATGTATTGCCAAAGCGAACAGCAGGAAGATAATTGGCCCGGATATTAAGGGCATCGGGCAATTGATTCTGTACATCATTTATAGGCATTGAAGCAGCAGAGCCTGCTACACCCATTGAAACTGGATGCGGTTGAGGCATTTTAGCAATTGAGGACAAGGTAATGCGCATACAAGCATGGACCTTACAAGATTAACTTAAGATTTAGATTTAAATAAAAATATGAAGATAAGTCAATATTCTTTAAACTAAAAAACAACATTCTTTTGATATTGCTTTTCAAGAGATTGCGCAATTTTGAATTGGTTCTGGTTTTATGAGGCTTATAATAGAGAACTACGTTTTAAACTGTGAAGCTCTTTTTTACTCCTTATTTTCAGCCTAATTCCACAATGCCCTTTAAACAACGGGCTCTGCAAGAATCATTATCCTTACAGGATTTGGCCTATAAGCCAGCCATTATCCCGAGGGGGCGTTTTGCAGGAGATTTATCTGTTGAAACGCTCGTAAGACAGCAGCAATTTCAGCAAAGGCAGCGCCGCGCAAGCTGGCAGCGTAAAAGTATGCCAGCCTTATTGCAATTGCTTACTCCGCTTGACAATGGAAAGTTTACGCCTAAGCAATGGGAAGCTCTGTATGCTAGACGCAGTGATTATAGTCCCTTACTCCAGGGAATTATAGGAGAAATCAATGTCTTTTCGCAGCAGGCTCCGGAAGGAAATGCTATTCCAACCTCAGCCAGAGCGTTGCGCAAGTTTAGGCAGGATGAAGCAACATTCCTGCATCGGGTCCAAAAGGTAATGGCAGCTCTACGTACCGACAGGACAAACGATTTAGGATGGAAGCAGACCGAGTATAGCAACGCCATATTGCAATTGGAGAATGAATCCTTAAAAGAGATATTGCTACATTATTGGTTAGCCCATGTTAGTGATAGCTCAGGCGCCCATGACCTTGAAAATATTCTGAATGAGATTGCCGGTGTTCCCGCACGTGAGGCTCACCTGTATCGAACTATCAGGCGTAGAAAGCGTCAATCCAATAAAAATATTGATATTGACGAATTACTTGCAGATAAGAAAGTTAGCCCGCTTGACCCGGCAAAAGTTGAAAAACGAACCCAATGGCTGAAAAGGTTGTTAGAAAATCCTAATTTCCGTGTGCGTTATTTCGCATTAAATTGCCTGCAATTATTACCAGATGATGAGAGCCGCCTACATTATATGACTCAGCCACGGAACCTGGTCCATTTACTCTATGCCAATATTCAGTATCGAATACAGTCTGATTCCTTATGTTCTCTTGAAAGTGATGAAAGTAGGCTTAAACTGCTGAATGCAATGATGCTAGAGTATGAAACGCAATATGCATTTAAAAATCTTTACGCACAGGAAGTCTATAATGCTAATGCATTAAAAGCTGCCGCTGCAACCCGAATAGCAGAAGTTGTTCTATCTTTGCAGGAGCCTGCTTTACAAAAACAATGGCTTCAAAAACTGCTGAATCCAAAGAACAAAATAATGTATGCTGAAGCGGGTCATATTATTGCCAGCAACCTTACTGCGATTCTCGATCCCTCCTACCGTGATGAAGTGTTGCTTCAACTTACATCAAACCCTAAGTTTAACGGGCACCTAAATAACGCTTTGTTTCATATGGATGAGTACCCTGATTATACGCCTGCTGTGCAGACGGTAATTGACCGTTATAGCAGTACCACTGATAAAAAGCTTATCCCAGTTTTGTTTCATGCCTTAAGTCACTTTAGTCAGTATGCCAATAACTATAACGTTCTAGAGAAACTCTTAGCTATTGGGGGTGAAGACGTCATTGATTCGGCCGGTTATGCTGCTAGAAAGATTGAAGATCCATTACTTCGATTGCGATTTATTCACAATGCCTTGGAGTATCTTGAAGATAAAGAACGGATTCATATGTGGATAAGTGCATTAGGTGATATAAAAGATGATCGCCGTGAAGTTAGTGAAATGCAGGCTGCCTTAATCCGGAAGTTGATGCCTATTGCAAAAGAGTCTGAACAAAAATTGCTTGGGTATAAAATAAGTGAGGTTCAAAACCCTGAGATTTTAGCCAAGTTGATCCTGGAATATGCAAATCATCCAAATCCTGATGTAAGAGACAGCATTGCCAATGATATTGCTTTCTCATTGCCGGATTCCGAACTTTTTACAGTGGTGCAGCAATTGGCTGAATCACCTCACCTTGAGATTGCCCTGGCTTGTGTGGCAGTTCTCCCTAAATTATCAAACAAACAACAACATCAAGAGATTGAACGGCGACTGGCTCACAACCAACTTCAATTAAAACGTCGTGTAGCCAGGTCATTCCACAAATGGAATGGCGAGGACATTCCTCTTCAAAGTATGAAGCAGTATGCCCAATCCGTTGATAAAAAAGTGAGGCTTGTTGCGGCTAGCTCTATTTCTCACCTGCTCAGGGACGAGAATGTTGAGGCGCTTGAAATTCTTGGTTTATTAGCCCGTGATGAAGAACCGGTTGTCGTCGAAGCCGCATTAAAAAGCCTTGAGTATTTGGAACATACTAATCTTGGTGCAATTGCTCAATTTATACCACTTTTTATACATCATCCCGATCCAAATGTGCGTGGCTTGCTGACCAGTTTGGTTTGCAAACTCCCTAAAAAATATCAGCGCCAGCAAAATGAAGCTTTAAGTCAATTAACTGCACGCCCCGATCCTGAATATATCGAGGCATTAAAATCAAACCTTAAACATACATATTTAAAGGAATTACCTGAGGCTGTACGCCAAGTTCTCTCAATAACTAACGAGGAAGAGGAAGAAATACATTTTAATAAACAGCATGGTGATACTGCCAAACAATTGGTAAGAGATATTAACCGTTTTGAAAAAGAAACGGGTTACCTTAGTTACTTTTTTGGCAGTGAGCTTGTGTCTGGCGAAGACAATGCCTTTAAGATACCTGCTGCGCTGAAACTTGAATTAATGGCAAAAATGGTTAACCATCAACAGGATGTCGCTGAACTGAACCGCTACCGGCAATGGATGAAAGACATTTATAAACAAGGGATGGAGAATCGCAATGCTTTCTTGAATCCCCTTAACCTGCCTAATATAGATGTCTCCGAAAAACTTATGGAACAGATTTTAAGTCATTATGCCCCATTGGTTGCGCAGTTGGTTGCTTATGCCGGTCCTGGCGTTGCCCTGAATAAGGTTTCTCAATATTTTTACCATTTTAATGATTTTTGTGAGCGCTTCAAATCATTAACTCAACAACCTATGTTTGCAGAGCCTTTAGCTCCTGTATTGGACAGACTTTTGGGAAGGACAAAAGAGAGTTGGACAATTAAACGCCAACCTCAACCATTTGATGTTGAACGGATTATCGAGCTTGCGGTTGGATTTGCTTCGTTTACTGAAAATAAAATGGCTGCAAAACAGCATTTTACAAAAGTTATACAGTCCTGGCTGTCTACTCCTCAAGCTGATGCACCCCAGTTAGTGCATCAGCTAGGAAAAGCACTCCTTTTAGAAATATTAATACGTTTTAATCTCCCACCTCAAGAGCTTGAAAAGTTACCACCCGATGCGCTTGAGGGATGGGATTATGATCAGCTTTACACATTGGCAGCTTACCTGGTTAATCATCAATATGAATATCAAAATGACACTAAAATGCAGGCCATTTTGCTAAGAACCTTGTTTGGCAGGTTCAAGCAAGACTTGCACAATGAAGACACTGGAACAGGCAAAGTCAATCTTAAAACAAAGAATGCTCTAACCATGCTGGGCGTTAACTATAACGTCTGGTTCGATCAATATCAGGTAACCCAGCCACTGACTTTTATAGATAATAGTGGAAAGCGTCCTGCTCCTATTGAAGCGGAAATTAGAATATGGGACAGAAACCCAAAACGCGACCTGTTTCAAGGAACATATACCAATAGTTGCGTTGGCCTGGACATGAATCGTCCCCAGGCTATTATAGAGGCACTTTTAAGTACATCAATCCAGATGATTGAAATTAGAAACAAGGCAACACAGGAAACGTTTGGGAAAGTTCTGCTTTTTTGGGCGATTGATCAGTCTACTCATCAAACTGTATTAGTTGCTGATAATGTACAGATCAATAAAAAATATCGTAACGTAAAAGAGATTCGAGATGGCTTCATACGTTATATTATCCAATTTGCCGAAGCTGCAAAAGGTTCTGGCACAAGGGTTGTTATGGGAACGTTTGCCAACAAAATGGTTGAAGAAGATATGAAACCTTGCATTAAACCAATGGTGCTCAAACCAATCGGATTTACTTTGAATAATAATGACACCTATTATTTATCTGCCTTTACAGAGCATAATGAAAATGGAGAAGCACTAAGACCCCATGAAATGTCTTGGAAGTCCTTTAACAAACCTCATAAAGAGCGCTTTTATGAATTACGCGATTTTACCAGTTTTGTGACAGCATAAGCTTATTCAACGTTAATTTAAAGCAAGGTTGATTATAATTTTCCAGAACATCATATGTTATTGTATCTACAACCAAAATGGAAATTACACCTATAAGTTCTTGGACAACTGGGCTGCATTAATATTATTATATAGCGTTATAGAAGTGCCTGTGAAACCTGATTGGGAAATCGTATTTCAGTTTTTATCTTAATAAACCGCACGTCATTTGATTTGTCTTGTAACGCACCTCCTTCATAACTAATTGACGAGTCTGGCACGCATTGCTAGAGTGAAGATAGGAAGGGCGTTTGGGAAAAATTAAATAATACCCTTGCGATTCCTTCTGTATTGACCAAGAGATGAGAAGGGAAAAAGACCATGCCTAAACAAATGATTTCGACCGATTATCAACTTTTCAACTTGCTGATCAAATCCGCCCAAGAGGATGTGGATATCCTTTTAGATCGGCTGTTTTCCGGCCAATTACTTATACCTTGTATTTATCCCGAGGTGGTCCAGACGTTTGACCTGATGGGAAAACTTGCTGTGGCGGGTATACCTCCGGCGGTGTTTATCCCGTTGCTTCGCCCTCACTTGGAAACCCATATGAAGCAGGGGAAACGCATCGCCCAGTTGTGGACAACACGGCACCCTGACCCGGAGGAACTCGTTGCAGCCTGGGAAGCTCAATGTAGAGGGTTTGACCGCTGGCAACTATTTATGAACGTGATCAACAGCAAAACTCACCTGGATTTGGCGGTGTTAAAAGAGACCCTGACTTTGGCTTTTGAGTTGTTTGAACCTCAACGATTAATGTTTGACACGGAAAAGGATCGCCAGAACTGGGTGCAACGGTTATGTCTTGAACAAGTGAAAGACACTCTGGCTTACCAGGAGATTCAGACGATGGATCCTGACGCCGAGCCTTGCTGTTATCTGGAAGAAAACGAAGTGGTATACCAAGGCCAGCGTGTCAAGCTCCGGCCTGCTCAGACCATTCTTCTTGAGGCCCTCTGGAGTCGGACGCCCCAATTGGTTGACAAACTCGTTACCAAAGCGTTACCCCATAAAAAACTTGAACCGACCAGAAGAGGCTATTTAAGCCGACGTATATCAGACCTGAATAAATTATTACGTAAACTGCTGGGCAATGCGCCAGACGGCCATTGGATCATCTCAAAACCCAGCCTGCACGGTCTGACCTACCAGTTAGCCTTACCCGCTTAATGCGGCGTACTCCTCAATAAATACCAAGGCTTGTTATAAATAATTCCGCTTAAGGTGTTCTGAAATCCAGTAGACCGGATTGAACAAAGCGCCAATTTATGGGGCTTTCAAAGCATAGTAAGCCAGAGGTCTTGCCACTTAATTCTGTTAAATGGCAGTATGACAAGCTGGACATTTAGAATGTTTGGGAGTTGGGAGCACCGTGTCATAATAACAGCCTTATCAATCCAATGAACCGGACGAGTATAAAAGACTGTCTCTAATGCTCTAAAAAACCTCTGAGCCTGGATAAACACCGCAAAAGCAAACAATTTTTTGGACTCAGAAAGCTGCAACGGGACTGGCGGTTTGGAGACGTTTATTATCTCCTAACTTGTGGGAGTGATCATTTTAATTAATGTTCCCACGCTGCAGACAAAGCCGTGACTTACCCGTAATCCAACAGCAAACGGGCCGCTAGTGAGTTTATTATATACCCCCCTTAAAAGGGGGGACTTTGCTTTTCAGGAATACTGGCGTTGTTAGTCAAGCGACATATTACTTATAGGCATCAAGATCGCTCTAGTTCAAGCTCTGAGCGCATGTGGAATTTGAAGGAACGGGTTGTGGAACGGCGCGGAACAAACAGGTCATACGCTAAAAATTAGGTGAATCGACCTGTTTATGACAACCCAGAATCAAGAAAGGATTCCACCAATGCCGTTAACCATTCAAATGTACCCCATCAAAGACATACGTCTTCCGGATAAGGCCCTTAAAGAGCACCCGGAACGTCAGATTGAGCAGATTGCCCAGAGTATTGAGGCTTTTGGGTTTAATGATCCGGTGGCGATCGATCCGGACGGCCAGATTATCGAAGGGGTGGGGCGGGTTCTGGCGGCCCGGCGCCTGGGCTTGAAAACCATTCCGGCCCTGGTGTTACCCCATTTAAGTGAAGCGCAACAGCGGGCCTACCGAATGGCGCATAACAAGCTCTGCCTCAATACGGGGTTTAATCTGGAGGCCTTGCGCGAGGAAGTGCCCGCCCTGATGGCCCTGGATGAAACCCTTCTGACCTCAACCGGGTTTGAGGCTGCCGAACTGGAAGACCTGCTCACGCTGCCGACCTTGCCGGATCTGAGCCCGGAGTTGACCGAATCCCTCTCCTCAGGCCAAACCGTCCAGTGCCCGCATTGTGGAGGGGTGGTGCATGTCTAGCGTTATCAGTTTGTTTGCAGGTTGCGGGGGCTCCAGCCTCGGGTACCAGGCTGCAGGGTGTGAGGTCCTGGCCTCGATTGAGTTTGACCCGCATGCGGCCCAGACCTACCGGGCCAATTTTCCCCAGACCCGGCTGTATGAAGCTGACATTGCCACGCTGGATCCGCTCACCCTGATGACGGATCTCGGCCTGGCCCCCGGGGAGTTGGCTATCCTGGACGGTTCGCCCCC
>CALJJZ010000061.1 GCA_937973635.1 uncultured Bacillota bacterium
GGCAATATGGAGAAACTGGTACGTCAGCTGGCAGATTTAAAAAACCAGGGTAAAGATATAATCCTTGTTTCATCGGGAGCTGTCGGAGCCGGGATTGGTAAATTGGGGTTAAAGAAGAAGCCGGTTTCAATCCAGGAAAAACAGGCAGTTGCTGCTGTGGGGCAGGGTGTATTAATCCAGTTTTATGAAAAACTTTTTTCCGAATACGGACATATTATTGCTCAGGTTCTCCTGACCAGGGAAGATATTGAAAACAGGACACGTTATTTAAACTCCCGCAATACATTGTTGCATCTCTTTAAATATGGTGTAATACCTATTATTAACGAAAACGACACTATTTCCACAGAAGAAATTGAGTTTGGTGACAACGATAAGCTTTCCGCCCTAGTCGCCACCCTTGTTGATGCTGATTTGCTGATCCTGTTAACAGACATTGACGGCCTTTATACAGCCAATCCCCGCCTGGACCAGTCAGCCAGGTGCATCCCCCTCGTAGAAGAGATCACTCCGGAACTAAAAATGGTTGCCGGGACTACAGCTGAAATGATGGCAAAAGGAGGGATGATTACAAAATTGGAAGCAGCAGAAATCGCCATGTCTGCCGGCATAGATATGGTCATCGCCAACGGCAGGACAGATGACATATTAAGAAAAATACTGGCAGGAGAGCCTGTTGGCACTTTTTTCTGTGCTCAAGGAGGCCACCTGCGCAGCCGTAAACGCTGGATTGCTTTCGCTCAGAAAGTAAAAGGAAATATAACTATAGATCACGGCGCCGAACAAGCTTTAAAAGTGCAAGGGAAAAGCCTTTTACCCATTGGCATAGTGCAGGTTAGCGGCGATTTTAACCGGGGCGAAACCGTTGGTATTTTGGGTCCTGAAGGACACGAAATAGCACGGGGCCTGGTTAATTACAGCTCTTTAGAGCTAAAACAAATTATGGGCTGTAAAACTATGGAAATCAACAACATTCTGGGTTACACCTGTGCAGAAGAAGTTGTACATCGGGACAACCTGGTATTGTGTTGAATACAGCTATCTGTATCTATATAGCTATCTTAGGTATTTATGCTCGCTTTAAGGAGATATTATAGCTTATGCAATCTAAGTTACAATGACTAAGTTTAAGTTTTAGGGGGTGCCTTATGCTCGATTTAATCCTTTCCCTGGGGTGGGGGACTTTCTCCTTTACCAGGGAAAAAGCCGAAAAAATAGTTAATGTACTTATTTCAAAAGGAGAAATGAGCAGGGAAGAAGCCAGGCAAACTATGGAGCTGCTTTTGGCAAGGGGAGAAAAAGAACGCAACGAAGCCAAAAAATATGTACAGCAAAAAGCAAAAAAGATGCTGCAAAGATTCAATTTTGCCACCAGGGATGACTTGCTGGCATTGCAGGCACAGATAAACATCCTTGAAACTAAAATAGACCATCTAAGCAATAAAGATGCTGAAAATAGTTAATATCTTGGGCAGGCTTGAGCTAAGCTCAAATTAAAGACCTGTGAAAATATCACAGGTCATGGTTTTTATTTTGACTGCGTTTTAGCAAAGTGAGGCTTTCCCTTTGTTTAATAAAAAAAGAGCTTACCTGAACAGATTTAAAAAAATTATAAACACGTTTGCCAAATACGGATTTGGCCATCTCATCAGGAGCATGGGGATTGAAGAGCTTTCACGGCACCTTCCTTTCCCTTTCAGCAAAGACGAGAAAAATATCCCAGAGTTGAGCAAAGCTGAACGTTTTCGCCTTGTCCTGGAAGAACTAGGCCCCACATTCATTAAATTCGGCCAGTTGTTAAGCACAAGGCCCGATCTCATGCCCCGGGACTATATTATGGAATTGCGCCTTTTACAGGATCACGTTCAACCTTTTCCGTTTTCCAGGGTAAGAGAAACGCTGGAAAAAGAATTAAAGCACAGCCTGGATATTTTGTTTGATTCCTTTGACGAAGAACCGCTGGCAGCAGCATCTATTTCACAGGTTCATGCAGCAATTCTCCCCGGCGGCAAAAAAGTAGCCGTCAAGGTTCAAAGGCCGGAAATCGAACAAATAATTGAACAAGATCTCCTTATTCTAAAAGAAATAGGGGCTTTGCTGGACAAATATACAGCACTAGGCAAATTATATAACTTCAGTGAACTGGTGGAAGAATTTGCCCATATTACCCGTTTGGAGTTAAATTTTTATCACGAGGGAAAAAATGCTGAACGCCTGAGGAATGCTTTTCGCCATGGTGAAAATATTCTTATCCCCCAAATCTATTGGAATTACACAACAGTAAAAGTCCTTACCATGGACTTTATGGAAGGGACAACCTTAAGTCAAAAGGATAAAATACTGGAAAAAGGCTATTCTACCTATAAAATTGTTGAAGAGCTGACCAGAGCTTATCTGCGGCAAATAATGGTCAACGGTTTTTATCATGGTGATCCCCATCCTGGGAATATAGGAATTACATCTGAAGGGAAACTTTACTTTCTGGATTTTGGTATTGTCGGGCAACTCAGCGTAGAACAACAACAATATATAGCCACACTATTACAGGCCATCCTAGAGCAAAATACTGACCAAATTTTAAATGCCATGGGTAAGCTCGGCGCTGTTCCACCTCAGGCAGATAAAGATGAACTGAAATATGAGCTTGAACGACTGCAAGAGATGTACTTCGACCTTCCCCTTAAAGAGTTAAACCTGGGGAGGGTAATGTACGAATTACTTGAAATATCTTTTAAACTTCGTATTAAAATGCCAAGGGAATTTACAGTCCTGGCCAAGACCCTGCTCACCCTGGAAGGAGTGGTTTCGGAACTTGAACCGGGCTTTAGCATTGCAGAGTTAATCGAACAGAACCGCAGCTTATTCCTGCGTTACCAATTTTCCGGGAAAAGAATCAAGGCTGAACTTTACAAAAACGTCAGACAGTATCTGCACCTTCTGGAAATATTGCCCGAAAATCTTGCTTCTATTTTAGAGAAAGCGTCTGGCGGAGAAATACATTTTAAAATAAAGTTGTCGGAAATAGAATTTCTCCTAAGCAGGTTGAACAGTATGGCAAACAGGCTTTCTTTTAGCGTTGTTCTTGCCAGCATTATTCTGGGGTTATGTCTGCTTCTTCAATTTACAGAAGTTAGCCTGTTCCGGCAATATGCTTTGGCAGAAATTGCCCTTATTCTTGCTGCCATTATGGGTTTCTGGTGGCTTTGGGCAATCTTGCGTTCAGGAAGGTTGTAGCCGGCAAACGGCTAAAGTTATCCCCAGGGCTGATATTCCTAATTTGAGGTGCTGATTATTTTGAAACTCACTGTGCTTGGTTGTTATGGCCCATATCCTCCCGCAGGCGGTGCCTGTTCCGGTTATCTACTTGAAAAGGATAACTGTTCAATCCTGCTGGACTGTGGAAACGGCGTGCTCAGCAAGCTCCAATACCATCTAACTATAGACCGTCTGGATGCCGTCTTTCTCTCCCACCTGCACAGCGACCATATATCTGACCTTTTTATCCTACGTTATGCTTTGCAATTTGATCTGGAACAGGGTAAAAGGGATAAACCCTTAAAAATATATACCCCTGTTGAACCTGCAGCGGAGTATGAGCGATTGCCTTATAAAGATGTTTTTCTCTTGGAAACAATTACAGAAGACAGTTTATACAATCTGGGCACAATGAAATTTTCTTTCAAAAAAACTTCGCACCAGATTGATTGTTATGCCATGCGTATAGAGACACCCGGGGAAAAAGTTTTTGTTTATACGGGAGATACTGGTTTTTTCCCGGAAATTATTTCTTTTGCCGAAGCCGCTGACCTGCTCCTCTGCGAGGCCAATTTTTTAACGTCCGATCTAAGAGCTGCAACAACATCCTATCATTTAAGCGCTTTACAGGCTGCTTACATTGCCCGGGATGCCGGTGTAAAAAAATTAATCCTGACCCATCTGCCACCGCACTGTGATAGAAATATTTATCTTGAGGAAGCCAGCTCTGTTTTCCCCACGGTTGAACTGGCTGCAGAAAATATAATTTATTACCTTTAAGGATGATCAAGCGGGCCCCTTAAGGGAAGGATGGTTTAATTGCATAAATGGAGAGTATTAACCAAAATTACAGATCCCATAGCTGCTGCCCTTTTAGAGGGAAGATTGCGGGCGGAAGGTATACCTGTAATCTCAAGGACAGGAGAAGCGGCCGGTTCCCTGTACGGCCTGACCACCGGTCCTCTTGCCGAAATAATGCTCCTAGTGCCCCTTTTTCAGCTGGATGAAGCAAAAGGGATCCTGGCAGAAATAGAAAAAGTCGGTATAAATATGGAAATGGAAGATGAAGATTGAGCACAAGTTGTAGCCAGAATAAGATTATTTTATAATTATATTTATATGGTTGACTAGCAGCTACAGACGGAGGCTTAGAGGACTGTCAGATGGACAAAAAAGAGAAATATTTTATCCAGACAATGGGCTGCCAGATGAATGTTTATGATTCTGAAGTGCTGGCCGGCTACCTGGAAAATATGGGCATCAGTGCCACAGATAATGAAGCGGACGCGGACATCCTGATCCTTAACACCTGTGCCGTCCGGCAAAAAGCAGAAGAAAAAGTTTTCAGCAAACTGGGCATGTGGCAAAAATTAAAGCGAAGTAACCCCGAAAAAATTATGATTCTTTGGGGCTGTGTGGTTCAACAGCCGGGGAAAGCCGGCCATTTAAGTAAAAGATATTCTTTTCTTGACCTCATAGGTGGGCCCCACGCTCTGGGTAAATTTCCCGAATTGCTGGAAGAAGCACGGATCAGCCGTACACCGGTGCTAGCACTGGAAGAAGAGGAGAGACGCGGCAAAGATTTTCCCATCAAAAGGAAGCATGCCGCCTTTGCCTGGGTCCCCATCAGTTATGGTTGCGATAATTACTGTACTTATTGCATTGTCCCTTATGTCAGGGGTAGAGAAAAAAGCCGTCTACCTGACGAGATAATCCTTGAAGTAAAAGAACTGGCTGCTCAGGGTTGTCGTGAAATAACCCTACTCGGACAAAATGTCAATAGCTATGGGCGTGATCTACAAGAAAAAGTAGATTTTGCAGATCTTTTACAGATGGTTGCCAGTATAACCGGGATCTTACGTATCCGTTATATGACCTCCCATCCCCGTGATTTTACCGAAAAAATGGTTAAAACAATTAAACGAGAACCCAAAATATGCGAGCACTTTCACCTGCCGCTGCAGGCGGGTAGCAACCGCATTCTTTCCCTGATGAACAGAGGCTATACAAGGGAAGGATATCTAAACCTTATAGAAAAAATCAGGGAACTTATTCCCCATGCTGCAATTACTACAGATATAATTGTAGGTTTTCCCGGTGAAAGGGAAGAAGATTTTAAATTAACTATGGACATGCTGGAAAAGGTTCGTTTTGATGCTGCTTTTACTTTTGTCTATTCCACACGGGAGGGAACTAAGGCTGCCACGCTGCCTGACCAGGTGCCCGATACAGCTAAGCGGGAAAGAATCGTAATACTTAATAACAGGCAGGCAGAAATTGCTCAGGAGATTAATCGCAAATTACTGGGGAGCAAACAGGAATTGCTTGTGGAAGGCAAAAGTAAAACGAATGCTGCCAACTACACGGGGCGTACCAGAACAAATAAACTTGTCCATTTCCCCACAGAAGATAAGTTATCAGAAGGGACTATGGTAACAGTAGAAATAACAGAAACCGGAGCATGGACTTTACGCGGCAAATATATTAGTGCAAATACCGTATAATAGTTATTTTTAAGAAATAAACCTTGACTTTATTATCTAATATTTATATAATATTTAGGGTTCTGGGGAATTTTATTGAAAGTGGGAGGGTAACAATGCAGGCCATTGAAGAGATGCTCAGGGAAAAAAGGATTAAGGTAACTCCCCAGAGGATGGCTGTCTATGCCGTATTGCGCGAAACACGCAGACATCCAAACGTAGAGATGATCTATCAAAAATTAAAACCCACTTATCCTGCCATGAGCCTGGCAACTGTGTATAAGACCGTAGATGTACTGAATAAAGTAGGACTTATCCAGGAATTAAACGTAGGAGAAGGGGGTTTACGCTATGATGCCACGATTAAGCCACACCCCCATGTATATTGCGAAAAATGCGGCAAAGTAGCCGATGTTGAAGGTTTTTCCATGGATAACTTACATGAAGAATCGCTTTTAAAAAAAATACAGGAGGAAACCGGGTACAACCTCTCTTCTGTTCAACTCTACTTTTACGGCAAATGCCCTGAATGTAACATAGTAAATAAATAACGTAAGAGACGTTTAACTTAACATATTAACATATCAAAGAGTACAAAAAGGAATTCTTCTGAAAGCAAGGAGAATTCTTTTTTTATGCTTCATCTCTATGCTATAATTAACCTAACTGGTAGAGAGTGGAGGAAAAATATTTGTCCCGTTTAACGCCAATGATGGAACAATACAAAGAAATAAAAGCTAGATACAGCGATGCGATCCTTTTCTTCCGGGTTGGGGATTTTTATGAAATGTTTTTTGAAGATGCAATTACAGCTTCCCGTGAATTGGAGATAGCTTTAACCAGCAGGGATGGAAACAGAGAGGAAGGAGGCACACCCCTTGCCGGAGTCCCTTGGCACTCCGCTTCTTCATATATCTCCAGACTGCTAAACAAAGGATACAAAGTGGCCATCTGTGAGCAGACAGAAGATCCCGCACAGGCAAAAGGGATTGTTCGCAGAGAAGTAACGCGCGTTATAACCCCGGGAACAAGAATTGATGATCAAATGCTGGAGCAAGATAAGAATAATTTTCTTGCATCTTTAACTATGCTGCAAGACCGGAGTATCGGTTTAACCTTTGTAGATATTTCTACCGGGGAGGTTTATGTTTACCATATTAAGGCAAATGACGAAATAGAAAGGCAAGAGGCCATTAATAATGAGCTATATCGTTTTCAACCTGCAGAATTGTTACTTAATGAAAGGGCCTGTACAGATCAAAACTTACCAAAGGTGCTGCACAATCTGGGATTCTCCTATACTAAAATAACTGAACCGGCAGAGATAAAAGAAGCCCTGTCTTTACTGGAGAAACAATTTGGATCGACCAACTTGCAAGCCTGGGGTATCACAGATTATCCTTCTGCCACCCTTTCTACTGCTATGGCCCTGCAGTATCTGCAAACAATCCAAAATGTTCCGCTGAAACATATCAGTAAGATAAAATTTTATGCAGATGAAGATGAATTGTTAATGGATGCAGTCACCCTTTATAATTTAGAAGTAACTGAGACGATGCGCACACGGGAGAAAAAAAACTCACTGCTCGGTATATTGGACAGGACTAAAACGGCAATGGGCGGCCGTTTGTTGCGTAAATGGTTGGAACGACCCTTAAGAGATGCAGAAAAAATGGAACAACGCTGGGAAGCGGTGGACGAACTAAAGAAAAATCAGGTTGCCCGCACAGGACTGGCTTTGCTGCTTAAAGATATCTATGATTTGGAACGCCTTTGCAGCCGTATAAATCTTGGCGCTGTTAATCCGCGGGATGTCCTCGCTTTGAAACGTTCCTTGATGTTTTTGCCAGAGATAACGACAGAATTGGGAAATCTGGCATCAGATCTGTTAAAAGAGCTTAAAAAAGAGATTCCCTGTTTTAAAACCCTCGTAGAAGAACTGGAAAACGCCATAGCAGAAGACGCTCCTTTTGTTTTAAACGAAGGGGGTATCTTTAAAGATGGCTACTCTAAAGAAATCGACGAATTGCGCATGGTCTCCCGGGACAGCAAAACTTGGTTGCTGGAGCTGGAAAAAAAGGAAAAGGAACGAACAGGGATAAAGTCACTGAAAATCAGATATAATAAGGTTTTTGGTTATTACTTAGAAATAACCCGGGCTAATCTCGATATGGTTCCTCCTGAATATATCCGCAAACAAACATTGGTTAATGCAGAACGCTTTATTACAGAAGAATTAAAAGAAAAGGAAAGTATTATTTTAAGTGCTGAAGAAAAATTGAGCCGCCTGGAATATAGTTTATTTGAAGAACTGCGTTTAAAGCTAACCACTTATACGCTGCAACTGCAGCAATGCGCCAGGGCTCTCGCCGTGCTTGATTGCCTTGTTTCTCTGGCTGATACTGCAGCCATGCGCGGTTATTGCAAACCTCGTCTGGCCTCCCGGACATGTATTTATATCAAAGAGGGGAGACACCCTGTAGTTGAGTGCACCCTCTCCAGGCCATTTGTTCCCAATGACCTTTACATGGATAATGAAAAAAGGGTCATGATTATCACCGGTCCCAATATGGGAGGTAAAAGCACATATTGCCGTAGTGTGGCCTTAATCGTCCTTATGGCCCAGGCAGGAAGCTTTGTCCCCGCCAATGAATTTGAGTTTATGCCCGTAGAGCAAATTTTTGCCCGGGTGGGAGCAAATGATGATTTGAGCGGGGGGCGTAGTACTTTCATGGTTGAAATGGAAGAAACGGCATCAATTATTAATAATGCCTCACCAAAAAGCTTAATTATACTTGATGAAATTGGCAGGGGGACAAGCACTTATGACGGCATAAGCCTTGCCAGGGCAGTACTGGAATACCTTCATGACAGTTGCGGCTCTATGGTTTTGTTTTCTACACATTTTCATGAATTGACCTCCATGGAGGAAGAGTTTACTTCCATACATAATTTGTCTGTCTCTGTCCAGGAAACCGAAGAGGGGATCGTCTTTTTGTACCGTGTAAGTCCCGGTAGGGCAGACAAAAGCTACGGAATTAATGTGGCCCGCCTGGCCCGCCTCCCCGTTTCTGTAATTAACCGGGCCACACAGATTCTGGAAGAACTTGAAGGAGCAAGGCAGGGCAGGGATATAACTTTAGACAAGACAACTAAAGGAATTTCTTTTGAATTAGGCTTGACTAATGATGGCCAGATTTCTTTTTTGCTTCAAGGCGAGCAAGGGGAAAAACAGAAGAACAAAGGGCTGGAGACAACAGAAATTAAAGTAATAGAAGAAATAAAAAAGTTAAATCTCATAAAGACAACACCTTTACAGGCATTAAATAAGCTTTTTGCTTTACAATTGCGCCTGCTCCACCATGAAAACGCCATCACAGACAAAGAGGGTTAAAAACATTGACCATCTATAGGCTAGATCAACAAACAGCATCTCAGATTGCTGCGGGAGAGGTGGTGGAAAATCCCTCATCCGTGGTAAAAGAACTCCTGGAAAACGCACTGGATGCAGGTGCCAGGCGTATAAAAGTAATACTGCAAAAAGGCGGCCTGGGAGAAATTTCCGTAATCGATGACGGATCCGGCATTCCTGCGGCCGAAGTGCGGCTGGCGCTGGAAAGACACGCCACAAGTAAAATAAAGAGTATAAAAGATCTTGCAAAAATCCAGACCCTGGGCTTCCGGGGAGAAGCTCTACCCAGTATCGCTGCCGTATCCCGCATTTCTATTACAACCAGGCATACAGCTGAGGATACAGGTTCCCACATCTATCTGGAAGGTGGAGTGGAAAAGCAGTTTTACCCATCCGGTTTCCCCCGGGGAACTATGGTTACGGTAAAAGATCTTTTTTTTAATCTCCCGGTACGGCGCAATTTCCTGCGTAGTATAAGCGCTGAAACAGCTAGGGTTACAAAGTTGGTAGAAGTAATCGCCTTATCGCATCCCGGCACCTCTTTTACCCTGATAAGGGATGGCAAATTAATCCTGGAAACTGCTGGTGACGGCAACCTTTTAAATACCATCTTAAAAATATTTGGTCATCACCTGGCACCATATCTTCTGCCAGTAGCATATAGAGAAGGCCGTTATCTCCTCGAAGGTTACGTAAGCAGTCCCGCTCTTTTTCTTAAGAGCAGAAGCCACCAGATGTTTTTTGCAAACCGCCGTCATATACATAACCGACTTTGCAGAGAGGCACTGGAAAAAAGTTTTTCCCGTTTCGTCACGGCAAAAAGGTACCCCCTTGCTTTTTTATTCCTAACACTACCGCCTGAAGAAATGGATGTTAATGTTCATCCCGCTAAAACGGAGGTACGCTTCCAACAGGATAAAGTTATCTATAATATAATTTTTAAAGGACTATTAAAGGCTTTTCAAAACAGAGAAAAGCAACCTGTGATACAACCGTCAAAGGGAAAAGAGAGAGAGGAGGAGCAAAAAGGAGGGCAAGACATTTCAGTTCCAGCCATTGATGAACGGCATAATTTCCCCTTGTACCTGCATCAACAGCTCCCCCTTGACTTTTTCCCTCAAGGTGGAACCCGGCACGAAGAAAAAAACGACTGCCTGACGATTAAAGAAACCCAGGCTTCACTTATGACAGACGGGCTCCCGGCAAAGGAGGAGATGTATATCCTGGGCCAGGTTTTTGCCAGCTTTATTATGGTGCAACACGGCAATGATCTATTGTTTATCGATCAACACGCCGCCCACGAAAGGGTCCTCTGGGAAGAAACGTTACGGCATAGTGCAGGTGAAAACCGGTACCGACAGAAAGTCCTTGCCCTTCCCCAGGAAATGATCTTACTGTTACCGGAAAACTTTTTTACTGCAGAAAAAATATCCTTTCTCACAGAAGTTGGTTTAGAACTGGAGCATTTTGGCAATAATAGTTTTATCGTCAGGACAGTGCCTTTTTTTCTTAAAGATATAATCACAGCAGAAATCCTTGCAGATATTTTTGAACAAGCTGAGACTCTGTCTATACCTGATGACAGAGCATGGAGAGATGCCGTATTATTACAGCTAACCTGCAAGGCAGCAGTAAAAGCCAACAAGCAGCTGAGCCTGGCAGAAATGGAAGCACTGCTCCAACAATTGCTAAAATGTCAGGATCCTTATTTTTGCCCCCATGGACGGCCGATTATCGCCAAAATAAGCAAGCAGGAAATGGGAAAAATGTTCCATCGTATTTAAGGGGGCAACAGATAAAATGAACAACAATCCTGCGCCACAGAGTGGGGAGATCCTCTTACTCGTCCTCGTAGGCCCGACAGCTGTGGGGAAAACGGCACTTTCCGTTGAGTTTGCCAGACAAAACAACGCCGAAATAGTATCGGCTGATTCTGTCCAGGTCTACCGGTATATGGATATTGGCACGGCCAAACCTACCCTGGAAGAACGGGCGGCAGTAACGCACCATCTGATTGATATTGTTGACCCTTCAGTTAATTTTACTGTTTATGACTACCAGCAGCTTGCTGGAGAGGCAATTCAAAAAATATACAAGCACGGCCGGCTGCCGCTACTTGTGGGAGGCACGGGCCTTTATATTAAAGCAGTATTGGACGATTATACTTTTTGCAGCGGTAAAGGCAGCGAACTTATTCGCAGACGACTGCAGGATAAACTGGCCGAAGAAGGCAAAGATAAACTATATAATTTATTAAAAAATCTGGATCCACAAAGTGCCACCCTTATTCACCCCAACGACACAAAACGGGTCTTACGGGCACTGGAGTTTTTCTACCTTACCGGGGAACCAATCTCAGTACAAAAGGAAAGGACAATTAAGAAAAAGTCTTTGTATAAGCCGCTCATGTTTGGCCTTTATATGCAAAGAGAGCTGCTTTACGATCGCATTAACAGACGGGTAGATTTAATGGTGCAACGGGGTCTGCTTGAAGAAGTAAAAGAGCTGCTACAAAAAGGCTACAACAAAGATTTAAAATCACTTCAGTCCCTTGGTTACAGGCATATAATTGCTTACCTGGAGGGAAAGTGGGATTGGGAAACAGCCATATCCCAATTTAAAAGGGATACAAGGAGGTACGCCAAACGACAATTAACCTGGTTCTGTGCAGATCCAAGGATAAGGTGGTTTTCTTATAAGCCCGGTGACAGTTATAAACCAATTTTGGAAAGCATTTGTTGCCAGCTGGCAGGATATTAACTACTTTTCCCGAATAGTACTTTAAATAGAGAAGGAGGGCGATTTCCAGTGACTAAAAGTAATATTAATTTACAGGACACATTTCTTAACCAGCTGCGCAAGGAGAATATTGCTGCAACAATTTTTCTGGTCAACGGCTATCAGATCAAAGGTACCATCCGCAGTTTTGATAATTTTACCATTCTCCTGGACGTGGAAGGTAAGCAGCAAATGGTTTACAAACATGCCGTATCAACCATTATACCCTTCCGCAATATAAATTTTAGTTATACGCCCAGTACTTCGGAATAAAAAGTATGTACGCGCAACGGGTTTATTTCCCTGCGTTTAAATGGATAAATTTTGTAATACAGGGACACCTGTTGACTCCAGGTGTCTTTTTTATTAAAGGAGAGTGAAAGGATGGAGTGGTGGGAGATTAGCAGCACTAAGGAAAAAACTCGCCTGCTTATTGCCGAGGCAGAAAAAAAAGCAGCCCTCCAACACAAAGAAATTACTGCTACAGCACTATTTAACCAGGCAAAGGTTCTGGAGTGTTTTAAAACAGAAAAAATTACCGAAGACTGTTTCCATTCCAACGAGGGTTATGGTTATCATGACGATGGCAGAGAAAGGCTGGAAAAACTTTTTTCCCGTGTTTTTAAAGGAGAAGATTCTATTGTACGGCCCCACTTTGTTTCCGGAACCCATACCATTTATACCTGTTTGCGCGGCTTGCTTCGTCCTGGAGATCGCCTTCTCTCATTAAGCGGCATGCCTTATGACACGCTATGCCGGGCAATTATTGGCCCTCAAAAAAACCGGGAGGGAAAGGGTCGCAATAAAAATTTCAGCTCTCTGGGCGAATGGGATATAACATTTGCCCATGTAGAAACTACAAGGGCACTAGAAGAAAATATTGACGGAGAGCTGGCAGTATTATTAAAAAAACCAACAAAGGTGTTTTTTATCCAACGTTCCCGGGGGTATAATCCTTCCCGCCAGGCATTAACCATAGCGGAATTGGCTCGTCTTACTGAGCTGGTCCGCAGTCACAATAAAGATGCCATTATCCTGGTAGATAATTGCTACGGCGAATTCGTGGAAAAGGAGGAGCCCCTGGAAGCAGGGGCCGACATTATCGCCGGATCTTTAATTAAAAATCCAGGAGGCGGCCTGGCACCTGCTGGAGGGTATATTACGGGAAAAGAGGAATACATCTCTTTGATTGGTGAAGCATTCTCCGCTCCCGGCCTGGGGAAAGGGCTGGGCGCTTTTATCCAGAACAAACGCCTCTATTACCAGGGCCTATTTATGGCGCCTCAACTGGTAGGAGAAGCGTTAAAAGGGGCTGTAACCATTGCAGCAGCTCTGGAAGCTGCAGGCTATGAGGTTAGCCCCCGCTATAATGAAAAAAGAGGCGACCTGGTGCAAAGCGTACGCCTGCATAATCAGCAGGAGCTTGAACTTTTTTGCCGTGCCGTGCAACAAGCATCGCCCATAAACGCTCATTTCCAGCCCGTTGCCGGAGCAACACCCGGATACGGGGATCCGTTATATATGGCTGCCGGTACATTCGTACAGGGGTCATCGAGCGAATTCAGCGCCGATGCCCCCTTACGCGAACCTTATACCCTTTACCTCCAGGGCGGGCTGTCTTACAACCACGTAATCCTTGGTTTGGCCTCCCTTTTAGACACGATCATGGACCAAGATTAGCTGTGGGCTTATTTTCCCCGTTAATTACGATTCTTTTTTTTATTATTGTTGCTGTGCGCCATGAGATTAAGAACCTTGTTAATGCCGTCGAGATACGCTTTGACGCTTGCTTCGATGATGTCAGTGCTCACGCCCCGTCCAATAATATTTTTATCCTCATGGGTAATGGTAATAAACACTTCGGCAAGGGCATCAATCCCTTGAGTAACGGCATGAATATTAAAACTGCCCAGCTTAATCTTTAAACCGGTAATCTTATCCACCGCCTTATAGGCAGCGTCGACGGGCCCCGTCCCTGTAGAGACAGCCTGGAGCGTTTCTTCTCCTTTTTTCAGGAGCACTACGGCAGCAGGGATTGTCCTTGTTCCACCCACGGAATGAAGATATTCCAGGCTGTAAACGGGTTCAGTAAAGGAAATATCGATGAGCAGCGCTTCCAGATCTTCATGGTAGACCTCTTTTTTGCGGTCCGCCAGTTCCAGAAAACGCTGATAGAAGAGGGCAAAGTCTTCATCGGACATCTGATAATTTAATAACTCCAGTTGTTTGCGCAAGGCATGCCTTCCGGAACGTGCAGTGAGAATCATCTGGGCAGCCTGCCCCCCGATTAACTCTGCATTAATAATTTCATACGTACTCTTATCTTTAAGTACGCCATCCTGATGAATACCGGAAGAATGAGCAAAGGCATTAATGCCGACCACCGCTTTATTCACGGGAATAGGTATACCTGTCAGTTTACTGACCAGCCGGCTTGTTTTATAAATCTCTTTTTCATTGATGCCTGTGGTAAAAGGATAGTGGTCGGGCCTGATACGCATGGCGACAACGATTTCCTCCAGGGCGGCATTGCCGGCCCTTTCCCCGATGCCATTAATATTGCATTCTACCTGCCTGGCGCCGTTTTTCACTGCCTCCAGGGAATTACTGACAGCCAGGCCAAGATCATTATGGCAATGAACGCTTAAAACAGCCCGGTTTATATTGGGTACATGTTTAATAATACGACTGATTAACGCCCCGAACTCCTGGGGAACAGCATAACCAACAGTATCAGGAATGTTAACTACAGTTGCCCCGGCGTCAATTACCGCCTCAACCACTTTGTAAATATAATCTTCCCGTGCTCGTGTGGCATCTTCCAGGGAATATTCCACATCTGTTGTCAGGCTTTTGGCATATTTTACAGCCCGCACTGCTTCTTCCAGGCAGGTTTGGGGATCTTTGCGCAATTTCTTCTCCATGTGTATATCGGAGGCACCAAGGAAAACATGAATACGTGGCCTTGCCGCCTCTTTTATCGCCTCCCAGGCGCAATCAATATCCTCTTTTACCGTCCTGGCCAGGGCAGCAATAATCGGCCCTCTGACCTCACGGGCTATCTGCTGCACCGCTTTCAAATCTCCAGGGGAGGAGATGGGAAACCCTGCTTCGATCACGTCAACATTTAAACGGGCAAGCTGGCGGGCAATCTCCAGTTTTTCCTGGGCATTAAGTTTTGCCCCCGGAGTTTGCTCTCCGTCCCTTAATGAGCTCTCAAAAATAATCACCCTGTTATTCATTAAATACACCTCTTTTCCAAAGTAATAGCCATTATGTTAATGCAACATTAAAAAACCTTTCGCTCAAAAATAGAGACGAAAGGTAAACTCCCGCGGTACCACTCTAATTGACGGCCTTAAAACACGCCGCCCACTTAAGCGTCCTTCTTTTAACGGTAAAGACCCGTCCGCACCTACTGTAATTCAGCCGGCTCCTCCCAGGTGAGTTTCAGAAAGGGGAAAGGGTTGCGCTTGCAGCTTTTGGCAACTCTCTGGACAATTCCCGTTTTCCTACTGATCCTGATCATCGTTTTTGAAAATACAATTTGAGTTTTATCTTAAACATAACTTGACAGCATGTCAAGGGGTAATTCCATTTTTTTAGTTATGATACTTTAGCTGATGTAGAAAAACAAAGGCCGGAAGGAGAAGGGTGTGTTTATACAAGAGGGTTTATCTAATTTCAGTTCTAAAAAATATAACGTCCGATAATATATATTATGTTAACCAAGAAGCAGAGGCCTTACAAATTCTGTTTCTTCTTATTTTCTTCTTGGAGCAGAATCCGGGCATCAACAACCGTCAATCCCTCACCATGGACAATAACAGGATTAAGATCTATCTCTTGAATTATGGGGTATGCTTGAACAATTTCCGATACCTTCATGATCAATTTAACCATTGCTTTTTTATCAGATGGTGGACGCCCGCGAAAACCGTCAAAAACAACTGACGATTTGATCTCATTAATCATGGATTCCGCCCAATATTCAGAGACCGGTAAAACACGAAAAGAAACATCTTTCATTACTGCAACCATAATACCTCCGAGACCAAACATAACGATAGGGCCAAATTGAACGTCTATTTTCGTGCCAATGATTATTTCGATTCCCTTCTTAGACATGGGCGAAACAAGGCATCCCTTGATTTCTGCCCCAGGGTGATATGCCATGCAGTTATTAATGATTTGATTATATGCTTCCCTTACTGCCTCCTCATTCTGTAGCCCCAGCATGACCCCGCCTGCATTGGATTTATGTAAAATTTGAGGTGATACTATTTTTAAAGCCACGTTATAGCCAAGTTTTGCCGCATATTCTACTGCTTCCTGCTCGTTGGTTGCCAGATAATCAGTGGGGATAGGCACTCCATGTACTCTAAAAAGTTCTTTGGCTTCAGGCTCAAGTAAAACTTTCCTGCCTTCGGCCAGGGCACGGTCTATAATTTGCTGCCCCGCCGTTATCGCATTCAAACCCCATTCAAGCTTAAAATTGCTTTCTTTATGATACTCTCGGCGATAAGAACCATAAACAGAAAGAGCTTCCATGCATTTACAGGCAATCTCCAAAGAATCATATACAGGGATACCATAATAACGCAAAAGATCAAGAGAATGAGGTTTGGCATAATTGTAAAGGCTGTGCAGCACAATAGGTTTGCCGCTGCTCAATACCAATTTCCCCATACGATGAGCAGCATCTTCTTCTATAAAGGCCAATTTTTTGGCAAAACGGATACCATAACCGCCGAAGAGTCCAACAATCAACAACCCATGTATATTCTGATCCTCAAGTAAAATCTCCGCACAATCGGCAAAAATTGCCGGGTTCTGGTCTGTGCCGCCGGCCACATCGATGGGATTAGCCAGCGATGCATTGGCAGGAAGAATAGCCGCAAGCTTACGCTTCGTTTCTTCTTCAAGCTCCGGGAGTTTAATCCCCCATTCAGTCAGATAATCGGAGGCAATGGTAGCATGACCACCGCCATCGGCCAGAATGGCAATGGAATTTTCCTTTAATATGGGGAGCAAAGCAAGGGTCTCTGCAACCGGGAACATCTCTCCGGGATGATTGACCTCAATGATACCGGCGCGTTTAAATGCTGATTGAGATACAGCAGAAATACCTGCCAACGCTCCTGTGTGCGTCCCTATACTCTTGCTACCTTTGACTGATCGACCGCTTTTGAAAAGCACAATTGGTTTAATTTTGGTGGTCTGCCCGGCCTGCTGCAAAAACTTTCGCCCATCCCTGAGTCCCTCAACATATAATAAAATAACTTTAGTATCCGGATCCGCGGTAAGATATTCCAGGTATTCGTGAAATTTAATGTCTGCTTCATTACCCACACCTACATAATAACTAAACCCTTCCTGGCTCTTGAGGCTGGCTTCTGTAATCAAGTTAAGGGCGATATTACCGCTTTGTGTCAGCAGGGCAATACTTCCCTGGGGCACATTTTTTATCCCGATGAGATTGATACCCTTGTTTACACTAATTATCCCTGGGGTATTTGGTCCAATGATCCGTATACCTTTCTCCCTGGCCAAATTTACGATCTCATCTTCATACTTTTTACCTTCTTCTCCCAGTTCACCAAAACCTCCAGCCAGCACTACAGCACCTGCTGTTTTTTTCTCTCCCAATTCTATCAGTATGTTTTTCAATGTATGGGCAGGTGTCGTAATATAGGCAAGATCAAGATCTTCTGGGATCTCCAGTACAGACTTGTAACATTTCAAACCAAGTATAGTCTTCTCTCTGGGGTTAACGGGGTAAATACGGCCATCATATTTTTCATCTAAAAGGGTTACAATAGCTTGATAACACTGTTTGGTTTCATTCCTTGACGCTCCGATAATGGCCACTGATTCTGCTTTAAAGATTCTGTCCAAGCTCACTTGCATCCCCCCTGTACCCGGGTTTTATTTTCAGGCAAAGAGTTAGATTTTTACGCCCGCTTACCACTGCCCGTTATTACTGTTATTCGCCATTTATATGGTATTTCCTGCTAATTTTATAATATATTCAGATTTGTTAAACTTAATTAGAGCCATTTAAGCCAGTCTTACCAGATCCTGTGCCATTTCTTTTAACGAAGCGGCTATAGTGGTAACTTCATCCAGCGAAGTCAGCACTTCTTCCGCGGCCGCTGCCTGGTTCTGGGCCGTTGTCCCCGAGGCACTAATACCTTGAACAATTTTATCCATAAATTTAACTATATTTTTTGTAATAGATTCAATTTGTTCTATGGAAGAACTACTATTTTTCGCCAGCTTACGTATCTCTTCGGCAACCACAGCAAAACCTCTGCCTGCGTCTCCCACGCGGGCCGCCTCAATGGCAGCATTAAGTCCGATAATATTGGTTTTATCTGCAATGTTTTCAATTATTTTTAATATACTCTTCGTCTCATTAACTGCCTGGCTGGCTTCACCGGCAGTATTACTCAGTTCCTGCCCCGTTTGTGCCAGCCCCTCCGCCTCATGGGAAAGTTGTTCCATACTCTGGCGAATTTGTTTGGCGTTGTCATTTAAATTTTCCGCACTTAAAAGCAGGGCCTGGGACTTGTGCTGGAGTTGTTGGATTAATTGCTGTCGTTGTTCTACAATTTCCACAAGAAAACGTGTTCCGAGCGTATCAATTACAGACAGCCCGCTATGCTTGTTGGCGTCCAGAGTTTGCCGGACATGTACATCGCCTGTTACCTCTATAACTAACTGGAGGGAGACATCTTTAATCTGGGCCGTAAAGTCGGTAACTGTCTTGATGCCTTTTTTATGTGCTTCCTTCATGGCCGGGGCTTCTTTATTTATATCTGCCACCCAGCGTAATTCTACTCCTTTAATGCCCTCCACTAATTGCATAATAGAAAGCCCACGCCTGCCACCACCAATAATACCGACAGAAATCATTCCCGAACCAATCCCCCTTTTTATAATTAATTACCCCTATAAACTGCTATTAATATAACACAAATAATTATATTATCAATTAAAATAATTGAGTAGGAGGCAGTTAAACGGGGATAGTTAACGAGAATTAATTTAAAACGCTGCTAACGCCAGTATCGATTATACCACCAGTTATGCACGGAACAAAAGTCTGTGGGGGGCAATTGGTACATATCTGCCGGGCCCCGACCAGCTCCGCCTCTCCACCTTTCATCGGTAAGCATAAAGGGTGGACGTTGCAGGAAAATCCAGGCTTCAATTTCCCAGGGAGGACAAGCATGACCGGGCAATAAACCGCTGCTGCGGCAAACATTTAAAACAATGTGCTTGTTGCAGATATTTTCAGGAAGCCGATCCAGAGGAAAATAGTCTTTCACAATTCTGTCTTTGGGACAATAACGTCCAGGACGCATCCCCGATTGATTACAAATCTCTACAGGCCCTACGATACCGTCTGGCCTGTTAAAATCAGTAGGCGGCATTTGTGGCAAAATTTCTGCCAAAAAAGCATTGATTAAGGGAAAAGTTGCACTGCTACCGCCTTTGATCTGTCCTGTAACAGGCAGATCATGCCCCATCCAAAAAGAAATTACTATTTCTGGCGTGTAGGCTATTAAAAAAGCATCCCTGTTTTCGCTGCTTGTCCCTGTCTTGGCTGCCAGAGGCCGATCCGCCTTTAGGCCTGCTGCAGTACCCTGCCTTACCACGTCCTTAAGCATATCTGAAAGAAGATAAGCCGTTTGCGGCTGTAGGACCATTTCGGGCACAGGCCTGCGTTCGTAAATTATTTTGCCGTTGCTGTCTTCAACTTTTTTTATCGTATGCAGTCCAACCTTTACCCCTTTATTTGCCAGCACTGCATAACCCTGGGCAAGATCAAGGGGGGTTACCCCCTGTGTTAAGCCTCCCAGGGCTGCAGCCAGATTAGCATCATCCGGCGCAAGGGTGGAAAGGCCTATTTTAACACCGTACATTATGCCTTTTTGGGGGCCCAGAGCCGCAAAAATTTTTACCGCAGGAACATTTAAGGATTCAGTGATTGCTTTTCTGACTGTAACCAATCCTAAAAATTGCCGCTTGAAGTTCTCAGGGGCCCATTCTCCTCTGATAAAAGGAGCATCGTCCACAATCGAAGCAGGCATAAATATTCCTTCTTCCAGAGCCGGCGCATAAACCAGTAACGGTTTAATTGCCGAGCCTGGCTGTCTGGGGCTTAGATAACGAAGCGTCTGATTATCCTTGCTGTACTCACGCCCTCCCACCAGTGCCAGCAGTTCACCGCTTGATGGCTTTGCAACGACAAGGGAGGCCTGCGGTTGTAAAACACCGTTTTCATTAAATGCTGTTTCAGGAAAGTCCTTAAAATCCCTCTCTGCAACCATCTCTCTTAACTTTTGCATATCTACCCGTAGATTATGATCGAAAAATTCTTCTGTATTAAGCATTTGTTCTGCCAGATTTTGCATCGTTGTATCCAATGTGGTATAGATCTTTAGCCCACCTGTGTAAACAGCATCATAAGCCTCTCCACGGCTTTCAAAAAGAGGAAGCTCTAACAAAATAGGGATAAGTTCATGGTGTAGCATGTAATTAAGAAAATAAGGATAGTTAAAATCTTTCGTCTGTGGTTCTGCAAGCTCAATAACCTCTTGGTGCAAATCCAATACTTGGTCTTCGGTTATAAATTTAAGTTTTGCCATCTTGTTCAAGACCATTCCCTGTCTTTGCCGTGCACCTTCATAGTTTACATAAGGTGAGTAATAATTGGGCAGACGCGGTATAGCTGCGAGCAAGGCTCCTTCCGCCGGAGAAAGCTCATCCACACTTTTGTTAAAATATAAGTTTGCTGCCGCTTCTATGCCATAAGCACCGTGGGAAAAATAAATAGTGTTTAAGTACATTTCCAGTATTTCATCTTTAGAAAATTTGCGCTCCATTTGCATTGCCAACCATGCTTCCTTGATTTTACGAATCAGCGTTTTCTCCTGTGAAAGATACGCATTTTTAATTAACTGTTGGGTAATGGTGCTGCCTCCCTGCCCTGCCCACTGGCCGTGCCTTATGTTCGCGACTAAAGAGCGAAGGATTGCCAGGGGGTCTACGCCGATATGTTTATAAAAACGTTCGTCTTCAACAGCAATAAATGCCTGCCTTACATACAGCGGTATCTTTTCCAGGGGGACAAGTATCCTATTTTGCTCGCCGTGCAGCGTTGCAATCTCATTTCCATAGCGATCGTAAACATGCGAGGTTAAATGTGTTTGTTTACGCCAGAGTGAAAAATTCGTGGTAAGGGTATCGGCATAACTATGGGCTGGTATAATAAAAAATAATACTGCTAAAATAGCAGCAATAACCAAAGAAGAGCATAAAGTTATTGTTAACCAAACCCATTTCATAGCATACCCTCGCCTTATTCTAGCCATCTCTTTTTTTTTAGGATAGGATAAAGGACAGGGCTTATCAAGAAACAATTAAAGGTAATATTTACATATTTTTCTCCCGCTAATTTATTTTTTTGTTTACACAATTGTTGGTGTTACGAAAACCCTCCATCGTATTTTTCGTGCCCGAGTACAGACCAACTGCAGACAAGCCAATAACTATACCTAAAAATATCGCCCTTGGCGGGTCATCGGGAGCCAGGTAATAATACCCAGCTAAAATCCCCATAAGAAGAGACATAAAAGGTGCATATTTTTTCGGCAAGCCGGACATCTTAAGAAGCTGCACCATGCCTGTAATAATGGGAACCAAGGCTATACCATAAATTGTAAATTCATCCAAATTTTATACCTCCTCCGCTTTTTCTTATTGAATATATTCGAAAGGCATAAAAAAAAGAACTGCCGCGCAGTTCTCAGGGATACTAATCTCAACACTACTTTCCATCCATTAAAGAGGTAGCTGTCACTTTTTCTTGTTCACTTTTTTATCCACTTCCATAATATAAGAAAGCAGAATAGCTACTGCCTCATAAAGTTCAACCGGTATTTCTTGACCCGGGTTTATTTTATAGAGCGCTTCAGCAAGGGAGGGATTTTCTTCCACAGGGATGCCATGTTCTTTTGCCAAAGCAATTATCCTGTCGGCCGTACGCCCCTGTCCGGTGGCTGTTACTATGGGCACCTTATCTTTGTCCTGTCTATAGGTCAGAGCCACGGCAATCTTGGGCTTTTTTCTCTCCCGCATCCGCTTTCGTCTCCCCGGTTCAAACTTTTTGGTCCAGCAGATAACTGAATTTGTGCAGCTCTTTCTTAATCTCCAACAAATCCAGGACAGGTATTGTGCCCCAGCGTAATAAATGTAAATTAATCTTTTTCTCTTGCAAAACAAAGGCTAGAGCTTCCTGCAAACCTGATAATTCTTGATCTATGATCCTGCCGGCATCCCCTGATTCCACAAGTACCCTGCCGGTGTATACCCCCGCCTGCTTAATAATCCTAATTATCACTACACCTAATTGCTCTGTTTCTATAATGAACTCCAGTATATGACCTCCTGACTCCTGTTCCTTATGCTTGTTTTCAGTATCCTCTTCTTTTTTCTTATGAGCCCGAAACAGTAACGGCAGTGGTACTCCTTTATTGTCGTCTATAATTAATGCCAACCTTTGGGCCAAACGTTCTTCCTCAGGAGTAAGCGGTTCTAAATTACGACCCAATGTTTTAAAAGTACACCTATCATTATCTCCTTCCCTTAAACGTAAAGAACCGCTTCCTTTTTGTAAAGAAGCACTATCCTGGCAAATATGCTTGTCGACTATCCAACCGTTTGCCTGCCTGGACCTGGATGCTGTCTCCACCTTATTTTGCTGGAAAACCTTAATTAAACGAGCAAATCCATCCCAACTTACTTTCATCGTTAACTCCTAAAATTAGCGCATGAAAAAAGAACCGCTTTTTTCGCTTTTATTGAATAAAGAGCCGTTTCCTGTGCCGGAGAAAAGACGGTCGAGCTGGTTATTCATTTGCGGGCTGGTAAAAACAATCAGATGGTCGCCGGCCAGGATAAGGTCATTACCTCTGGGCATAATGACTTTATCTTTTCTTAGAATTGCTCCAATTAAGATACCTTTGGGAATTCCCGCATGCTGAATTTCCTTATTAACCACACGAGCATCAGGTGGCACATTTACCTCCAGGATCTCCATTTTACCCTCCCTGATTAGAGACATGGAGATTACTTCACCTTTACGAATTAATTTTAAAATTTGTGCTGCTGTGAGCAGGCGGGGACTAATAATATGGTTGATGCCAATCGTTTGGAAGAGAGGGATATATTCATGATTTATAACCTCACAGATGATCTTTTTTACACCGAATTGCTTGGCAAGAACGGAGGCAAGGATGTTAGTCCTGTCATCACCTGTAACTGCCACAAGGACATCTGCGGTACTAATTTCTTCTTGCTCCAGAAAGGAAAGGTCAGTGGCATCTCCCTGTAAAACCAGTGTCTTATTTAACTGTGAGGCGATTTCTTCGCACCAGGCCTCGTCTTTTTCTATTAATTTTACATTACAATTATTCTTTTTGTTGGATTCAAGCATAGAAGCAAGCTGCAGCCCAATACGCCCTCCTCCTAAAATAACTATACGTAAGCTGGTGCTATCATGTTTTTGGAAGATCCAGCTTATATCATTCAGCACCCATCTTTTACCCAGAATATATGCTTTATCGCCAGGGAAAATTAAATCTCTGCCACCAGGAACAATAAATTCCCCATTTTTCCTTTCAATGGCAGCCACAACACATTCTTTGGGTAAAGAGAGTTTATATAAAGGCTGGTTTACCAGTTTGCTCCGCTCATCAACCTTAAAACTAACCAGCTTAATACGGCCTTTAGCAAAGTATTCAACATCTTCTACATCGGGCGTACGAATTATTTTTGCTATTTCGTAGGCCGCAACCCGTTCCGGGTTGATAAAAATATCCACACCCAACTGCTCATTGGTTAAAATACTGGAACCCTCATAATATTCCGGGTTGCGTACCCTTGCCACAGTTATAGGCACGTTAAGTTTTTTCGCCAGCATACATGCAACAATGTTTACTTCATCTATTTCTGTTACAGCAATAAGCATTTCAGCATTTTTGATTCCCGCTTTCTCCAGGGTGACAACACTTGCACCACTGCCGTAATTGACCATAACATCCATTTCTTCGTTTATGCTACGCGCCAGCTCCATATTTTTTTCAATTACAACTACATCTTGGTTTTCATTGGACAACAACCTGGCAAGAGCAGAGCCTACTCCTCCCCCGCCAATAATGATAATTTGCATCGCTGCAGACCTTCTTTCAATATACCTTATACCTTTACTTATTTATTACAACTTAGTTAATGCAATGTTTACAGATCCATGCAAATTTTTCAGTGCGTTCAAATCTCCCTCCTGAATCTTTCCAAATACGCTTACCGGCCCGGCCGCCCTGATTTCATTTCCTTTACTTACCGGCGTAGGACCATAAAAAATACAAATTGCCTGCATAGGAGGCCAGTATGCCAGGGCACCTGCCTCCAATAATTCTGTCGGATTAAGCAGAGGGGCATCAACCTCGCTGGCAAAATATATCTCCTCTCCCCAGGTATCTCCTTCTGCTTCAAGGGGTAAAGCCTTATATATTTTTTCTGCCACTTCATTGTCATAAAGGAGCGCTTTTAATTTAATGACGTCATTAATAGTGATCATTATCTCCATTTTTTACCCTCTCGTAAGTTTTTCTTGACAAATATTTAGAGAAAATACTTCTCCCCTCTATCATTAATTCCTTCATTCGTTTTCTTTTTTTAAATAAATTTTTATTTGAAGGAAACAGAAAAAAAAGGAAGAATAATAAAATAAGGACAGACTAGAATATTTATAGGGAGGGTTATCTTTGAAAAAATGGGAATGTACCGTGTGTGGCTACATTTATGATCCAGCCAAAGGGGACGGCGGCAGCGTAGCTCCAGAGACTCCTTTTGAGGACCTACCAGAGGATTGGGCTTGCCCCAATTGTGGTGCAGGTAAAGAAATGTTTGAAGAAATAAGTTAGCAGATAAAGTATGCGCATGTTTGAGCTAGACCTTAACACCCTGCCAAAATTAAATATTGGCATATTTACCGATAGCTACAGACCATATATCAGTGGTGTTGTCCGCTCCATAGAGACATTTCGCCAGGATCTGGAGAGGCTGGGTCATAATGTGTATATTTTTGCGCCCGATTACCCTGAGGCCAAACCAGAAAAGAATGTATTCCGTTATCTTTCCCTGCCTGCACCGACGCAGCCTGGATTCTTCTTCCCTATACCTATCTCCTTTCGCCTTTCTTTTACTGTTAATAATCTTAAACTTGATATTATTCATGTTCACACCCCTTTTCTCATGGGCTCTTTAGGAGCAGTGATGGCCAGGCGATTCGGTCTCCCCCTTCTTTTCACCTATCACACTTTATATCAGAATTATACCCATTATATACCGATGGGCAGAAGCATCTCCGCTCATATAATCAAAAATTGGAATAAAAATTTCTGCAATCGCTGTGACATGATCATTGCCCCGTCCCTTTTTGTTAAAAATTTAATCCAGGATTCCGGCGTCACTAAGCCCGTCCAGGTTATACCAACAGGACTTAACCTTGATGATTACTGCGGCAAAGACAAGCACTGGCTAAGGCAAAGATACGGCATTGCGCCTGAAGAAAAAATAATCCTACACGTAGGCAGGCTGGCGAAAGAAAAAAACATAGGTTTTATTATTGATGCGATAGAACAGCTATTAAAAAGTCATTCCTGCTTTAAACTTGTAATTGTAGGTACAGGAACAGAAGAAGATGAATTAAAAAGCCTGTGCAAACAAAAAAATATCGACCGGCATGTCATCTTTACCGGTCAGGTTACCCATGAAGAACTCTTAAAATGTTATGCCGGGGGCGACATTTTTGTCTTTGCTTCTCGTTCCGAAACTCAGGGGATCGTTCTAATTGAAGCCAAGGCGTCTAGTATGCCTATTGTAGCTCTCCAGGCCCCCTGTATGGATGAGATCTTAACCGACGGCGAAGACGGCTTTATCGTCAAGAGTATGCCTGCCTTTGTCCAAAAAATACGTTTTCTCCTTGACCATGAAGATATAGCCCAAAAAATGGGCAATACTGCTAGGGTTAAAGCGGCTGCTTTTTCTTCTCCCCTGCTGGCACAAAAGCTCCTGCAGGTGTACTACTATACCTTATGGCAAAAAAAAGACACCCCTCACCGCAAAAAAGCCGGCAGCATTATCAAATAATATCCATACAATAATTATTTAATCCAAACAAAAAAGGGCACGGGCTTTCTTGATCCTTGCAAGCACTTTTTCCCTGCCCAGGAGGGCAAGGAGCGGAAATAAATCCGGACCCATCAAGCGCCCTGTCACAGCTAAACGAGTGGCGGGATTTATTTTGTTTAAGGGTATCTGAGTTTTTTTGCTTAAATCAGCAAACGTTTTTTCCAGTTCTTCTGCACTAAAGGCAGACGCCTTTTGTAGAGCTTCCTCAATTTGGATTAACATTTGTGCGGCCCCATCTTTTTTAAAGTGTTTTTCTACGCCCGCCTGGTCATAAACAAAATCATCATGGAAAAAATATACTGAAGCTTCGGCTATCTCAGATAATGTTTTTACTTTTTCCTTAACTAATCCTACTACTGCTTCAATCTTCTCCTTTTCTTGAGAAACTTGCTCCTCTGAAATAATGCTTTCTTTTAAGAGAAATGGTATCGCCATCTCTGTTATCCTTACTGTGCTGGCATTACGTAAATAATGTCCATTAAGCCAGATTAATTTTTGCATGTCGTACACTGCTGGATTTTTGCTCACCCGTTCCAGAGAAAACAGCTCTATCATCTCCGCCATACTCATTATTTCCCGGTCATGTCCCGGCGACCAGCCCAATAATGCCAGATAATTAAGGAGCGCTTCCGGCAAAATGCCCAGATCACGATATTCCTGGACCGAGGTAGCACCATGCCTTTTGCTCAATTTACTATGGTCCGGCGCCAAAATCATGGGAACATGAGCATAACTGGGGAGCTCGTAACCTAACTGTAAGGCAATAATCTGCTGACGCGGAGTATTGGAGAGGTGCTCTTCAGCTCTGATTACGTGCGTAATTTTCATTTTATGATCATCAACCACCGAGGCAAAATTATAAGTAGGCAGACCATCTGATTTTATGATTATGGGGTCATCAAACACTTTGTTTTCAAAAAACACTTTGCCTCGGATTAAATCATCTACTACAGTCTCTCCCGATTCAGGAGTAATCGCCCTAATTACATAGCTAAAGCCTTTTTTTTTCTTTGCTGAAATATCATCCGGTGTCAGGTTGCGGCAGCGGCCGCTGTAACGGGGAGGTTGGCCCAGGCTACGGCACTTTTCTCGGTCTGCTTCCAGCTCTTCGGCCGTACAAAAACAGGTATATGCTTTGCCCTGTTCCAGCAACCTTTCAACCTCTTCCAGATAGAAGTTTAGTCTTTCTGATTGGCGATAAGGTCCATAAGAGCCACCTACTTCTGGGCCTTCATCCCAGTCGAGGTTTAACCACCGAAAAGAGTTTAAAATAGACTGAAGATATATCTCAGAAGAACGTTGTTTGTCTGTATCGTCAACACGTAAGATGAACTGACCATTGTTGTTACGGGCAAAAAGCCAGTTAAACAAGGCTGTTCGAACCCCGCCGATATGAAGCTCTCCCGTAGGACTTGGGGCAAAGCGCACTCTTACTGTTTGCTGCATTTTCCGTAACACCTCATTCGTTTATACTGCAACCCGGCTTTGTTGGTTATCATTTTTACCAAGCCTGGTTTTTAGACTAAAATCTGTTTCCAAACCCAGGTAAATATTCTTGTCTGGGAAAAAAATCCTGCCGGATCCTCTTTTATTCATCTTTATTTGTCATATATTATGCTCCAACAATAACAAGAAAAAAACCTGTGCAAACTTAACAAGACACAGGCTGTAAGTTCACCATATGTATCGTATTTATGCTCTAACATATATTTTATAACAATGAGAGGAAAATCCCTGCAGCTACAGCAGAACCAATTACCCCCGCAACGTTAGGCCCCATGGCATGCATTAAAAGATAATTACCAGGATTATATTCCCGTCCTACTGTTTGCGAAACCCGGGCAGCCATAGGTACTGCCGAAACGCCGGCAGAACCGATAAGCGGGTTAATTTGGCCATTAGTTAATTTGCACATTATCTTGCCCATAACCACACCCGCAGCGGTACCTACAGCAAATGCCACCAGGCCAAGGATAATAATCTGGATTGTTTCCATGCGCAGAAAATACTCAGCATTGGCTTTCGCCCCCACACTTAAACCAAGGAAAATTACCACAATATTATTTAGTTCGTTCTGTGCAGTCTTGCTCAGCCTCTCTGTAACGCCGCACTCTCTCAATAGATTTCCAAACATAAGCATCCCCAGCAGAGGTATAGCTGCCGGCAATAACAGTCCGGTCACAATAATAACTACAATGGGAAAGAGAATGCGCTCCTTTTTGGAAACAGGACGAAGCTGTTTCATCACAACTTTTCGTTCTTCTTTCGTTGTCAGGGCCTTCATAATAGGTGGTTGAATAATAGGAACCAACGCCATATAAGAATATGCAGCAACCGCAACCGCTCCCAGCAGGTGAGGTGCCAGACGTGCCGTAACGTAAATCGCCGTCGGGCCATCAGCACCACCAATAATTCCGATCGAGCTTGCTTCGAAAGGTGTAAAGCCAAGCAAGATAGCACCAATAAACGTCGTAAATATGCCAAACTGCGCCGCTGCTCCCAGCAGCAGCGTTTTAGGATTAGCAATAAGGGGGCCAAAGTCTGTAAGCGCTCCAACTCCAAGGAAAATGAGGGGCGGGTAGATTCCCAGCTCAACCCCCAGGCCAATATAGTATAATAGCCCGCCTAATGCCCCTTCTGCCGGCATATTCTTAATATCAGTTAGAGGCAGATTTACAAGAAGCATACCAAAACTAATAGGTATAAGCAACAGCGGCTCATATTTTTTGTAAATTCCCAAGTAAAGTAGTACCAGGGCAATAAAAATCATGATCACTTGCTGCCCTTGAATATTTAAAAAACCTGTGGCTAGGACAAACTCCAGGAGTTTTTCTAGCATAAGACGCCCTCCTCCTTTACTCTAGCACCATCATGACATCACCTGTATTTACCGATGCTCCTACAGCTACGTTTATGGCTTTAACAGTTCCGGAAGCAGGCGCAGATACTTCATTCTCCATTTTCATAGCTTCAAGAATAATCAAAGTGTCTCCTTCGTTAACCCTGTCACCAACCTGAACTTTAATGGCAACAATAGAACCAGGTATAGGAGCGGTAACCTCAATGCCACCTTCGTTAACAGTAACACTTGTTTGTGGCGCCGCAGGCTTCGGCTCCGGGGCTACACTTGGGCTTGGGGGAGTTTGCTGCTGTTGTGCTGCCGCAGGAGCAGGAGGCGAGGCTGACTTAGGGACAACCCCGGGGGATAATTCTTCTTCAACAACTACTTCGAAAGGTTGTCCATTAACTAATACTTTAAATTTTCTAATCATCTTTTTTTCCTCCTCATATTTACAAAGTCCTGACGTGCACTTAACAGCCTTGTTCTTCCATTTAGTGCCCAGTTGCTTTGTTGTGCATTAAAGGGCCTGATCTCTTTTATGGTAAAACTTCGATAGCCTCCTGACTCTAGACAACAAAGGATAGCACCCATAGTTGCTGCCACTAAATCATTTGCTGCCGGCTGGACGGCTACTGGCCGGGCAGCCGGCGGCTTATGGACAGCCGTTTTATTAGCAGTTAATTGCTGGCCGGCTGGCCTGCCTGCCCCCTGAACTGGTTCTTTTTCGCCAAATAAGCGGTGAAATAGTTCTAAGATAGCTGCAAGGAGGGCAAGAGCAATCATTACTACCAGGAACCCCAGGGCACAAACTTCAAGAGAAAAAATTAAATCCTTCATCTCCTTACCCCCTACGGTTAGATTTATATGTAAAAAACTAAGCCTAGTTCACCCCTCTCCAGTAAAGTATAGCCACAGCGCGCATTATATGTCAAAAATTGATTAACTATGCTTGCCGCTGCTGGCTGATCCGAATTAAATTGATTGCTCTGGTTACAGATACACTTTTATACTTTCTTTTTTCTTGAGCAAAATCCTTTTTTCATACAATTTTAACATTTTCCTTCCTGGCTTTTATCCTTTCTAGAAAGTTATAACTTACAGTTACAGCACCTGGCGCAGCAGCAGCGCCAAAGTCGGGGCCATGAAAATCGGAGCCGCCACTTATGATTAAACCGTATTTCTGCGCCAGACGGTAATAACGCAAACATGTGGCTAGGTTATGATCGGGATGAAAAACCTCCAGCCCGGAGAGGCCAAGGCATTTTAACTCGGGGATAAATTTGTCTATACGGTAAATACCTGGATGTGCCAGAATGGCCAGGCCACCGGACCTGCGTACAAGCTTAAAGGCAATTTCTGCACTCATTTTAAGTCTTTTTACATAAGCTGGTTTGCCTTCACCAAGATAAAGCTGAAAAGCTTCCCTTGGACTGTGACAATAACCTTTCTGAAAAATCAACTCCGCCAAGTGAGGCCTCCCCAATGATTCCCCTCCTGCTATGGCCATGACTTCCTTCATCTCCAGATTTATACCTATTTTTTTTAACAGATCCAACATTTTTCTAATCCTATAATACCTAGCCTGCCTGATAAAGGACAATGTTTTCTCCAGCAATTTATGCTTCGCTTCACAATAAAAGCCTAAAATATGAATCTCTTTGTCTCTAAAATAAGTACTAAGCTCAATTCCCGGGACAACTTCAACACCATATTTCTGTCCTGCTTTAATAGCCTGGTCAACACCGCCCATGGTATCATGATCCGTAATGGCCACAGCAGCAATATCCCGGTGATAGGCCTCTTTGATTACTTCACAGGGGGTCAGTTTGCCATCGGAAAAAGTAGTATGGATATGCAGATCCACTTGCTTCATTTAGAGCATCCCTGATTTCACTTTTTATTTTGATGATTTGCCAAAAAATAGCTTATATGGCCGGGAGCACTTGCTTCAGTACCCTTAAAAAATTCGCAGAGGAAATCTTGTTTATTTCTCCCAGTGAAAAACCACGAGAGTATAACCCTTCAATAAGCCTAGGCAGGCAGGATACATCTTCAAGCCCCTCCACTGCCTGTTTTATACCGTCAAAATCCGAACCAATACCCAGATGATCAATACCTGCCACTTCCGCCACGTGGACAAAATGATCCAACAGCCTTTCCATATCGGCTTTTTTATGACAGACAAACTGAGGGCAAAAAGATAGCCCAATTACACCATCGTGTTCCGCCAATTTTTTTAACTGGTCATCAGAGAGATTACGGGGATGATCACAAATAGCACGGGCATTAGCATGGGATACCACAACGGGTACCGTACTAATATCCAGTGTATCGTAAAATCCTTTCTCGTTAATATGGGCTAAATCTACAAGCATCCCCATCTTATTCATCTCGCGCACCACCTTGCGACCGAAGGACGTTAAGCCCTCGCCTTTGGTTCCTTCCCCTACACCGGTTGCCAGTTGGTTTCGTAAATTCCAGGTTAGACCCAGCGCCCGAACTCCCAGACGCCATAAAATCCGCAAGATAGCAAGGTCTCCTTCTAACGTTTCTCCGCCTTCTACACTTAGCAGTGTCGCTGTTTTCGCCCCGTGCATGGCTTCGTCTAAATCGGCCAGATTATATACTGTTAACAAATCACTCTGGCAGCGTTCCTTAGTTCTATAATAAGCATCCACTAACTGCAAGCATTTGTGTAATGTTCCTGACCGACTAGGCACGCTTTCACTACAAAAAGCAAAAAATTGCAGTTTTACCCCACTGGAACGCAAACGGGGCAGATCGATATGACCGATATTGTTTTTTTTGTTAAAATCATAATCTTTCTCAGGCATATAAAAAAGGGATACCGTGTCACAATGTCCGTCAATAATTCTTACAAACTCCATAAAAACCTCATTTCTCCTTCC
>CALJJZ010000062.1 GCA_937973635.1 uncultured Bacillota bacterium
CCAAATTGAGCAGCAATTGCTCCCACATCCACCGTATTGGAACGGAAGCCTACTTTCGTTTTTTTATCGCGCTTGTGATAAAAGAAAATGCTGACTTCTACACCATAGATGTTTCTGCCGTAATTAACAAAACCTTCCATCTCTTCTGACCTTGCCCCGTAAAGGTCAAGCACATTTTCATGCAAGCTCATCCAAGCAATCTTTTGTGATTTATCCAATTGCAATGAAGCAAGGGCATCACGCAAAAGATATATAGTTGACAGAGGATATTCATCAAAGATCTTACGGCTAACCATGGAGGGATCGACTCCCTTTTGAAGCAAGACCGCGGCAATTTGCAAACTGCGCGGTGTGGTATTGCCATATTTAAATGAACCCGTGTCAGAAGCAATGGCTACATAAAGGCAGAGGCTTATACCTTCATCCAATATTAACCTATTCTCACGGATCAACCTGTAAATCATCTCTCCCGTTGCAGCTGCATTGGTATCGACAAGATTATAATCTCCAAAATAAGAGTTGGTCAGATGGTGATCGATATTAACAATAGCCCCCGCCTGACGCACTTTCCCTGCCATATACTCAAGCCTCTCCAGATCACCGCAATCAAGCACGAAAACTACACCTTCAGGCGGTGCATCGGGAAAATTATTTTCTATTTCCTTCGCGCCAGGTAAAAAAGAATATTTATGCGGGATAACTCCAGGGCAAAACACCCTAACTTTTTTACCCAGGCACCGCAACGCAGCCCCCCACGCCAGGGCAGAACCAATGGCATCACCATCGGGCAGGGCATGGGTCAGGACATAAATATAATCATTATTTTTTATAAGGTTATGAATTTCCCTGTTTTTCACTTTCCGCTCCTTCTTTTGCCCCCAATTCCAAACTCTTTAAAACGCCGTCTATATGGGCCCCGTACTCCATTGACCGATCTAAACGGAACTCTATCTCAGGAGTATGGCGCAAACGAATTCTCTTTCCCAGTTCAGAACGAATAAACCCACTTGCCTTTTCCAATATTTTAAGGGCTTTATCCCTCTCCTCATGATCAGCAAATATACTGACAAATATTTTAACATGGCTGAGATCCCTGGAAACATCAGCTCCGGTCACACTGGTCATCTGCTGTAAAGCAGGATCTTTTAACCCTAGACGAATAATATCACTTACTTCTTTTTTAATCTCTTCACCAATGCGTTGAGCCCTTTGTTTTGACATTTATCCTTACCTCACTGTGTTGGATCTTGTTAAGGCCAACTTAAGAAACAGGCACCTGTTTCTGCATAAAAGCCTCAAAAATATCCCCTTCTTTAATATCATTGAAATGTTCCAAGAGGATACCGCATTCAAAGCCACTGCTTACTTCCTTAACGTCATCTTTAAAGCGCTTTAATGATGCTATTCTGCCTTCATGAATTACTGTACCATCCCTGATAATTCTGATGCTGCAATTACGGTTAATTGTCCCCTCCAGCACGTACGAACCGGCAATGCTTCCAACCCTTGACACTTTGAAAACTTGGCGGACTTCTGCCTGCCCCAGAACAACCTCTTGAAATTTAGGTTTTAACAGACCCTTAATTGCCGCTTTTACATCTTCAATAACTTCATAAATAATTTTATATGTTTTTATTTCGACCTTTTCTCTTTCAGCCAACTTACGTGCCCCGGCTTGGGGCATTACGTTAAAGCCGATAATAATTGCGTTTGAAGCAGAAGCGAGCATCACATCTGACTCGTTAATCGCGCCAACACCTTTATGAATTATCTTGATGCGGACCTGTTCATGCTCTATTTTCTCCAGGGACTCCTGCAGTGCTTCTGCAGAACCTTGAACGTCTGCTTTAATAATTATCTTTAAATCAACTTCATCATCCTGGAGCTGCTTGAACAGATCATCAAGGGATGCTTTCTGTGTCTTACGTAAAGTGGCCTCACGCAGCTTATAGCCCCTCTTTTCGGCAATTTGTCGGGCAAATTTTTCATCTTTTATCACCAGGAAGGTATCACCAGCCTGGGGCACCTCTGACAGGCCCAGGACTTCTACCGGCGTAGAAGGAACAGCTTTTTCAATCTTCCTTCCCTTTTCATCAAACATTGCTCGCACCTTACCGTAGATACTGCCACAAATAATGGGGTCCCCAACTTTCATAACTCCATCCTGAATCAGAACGGTTGCCACGGGGCCCCGCCCCTTGTCCAGCTCAGCTTCAATAACAGTTCCCCGGGCATGTCTGGTAAAACTGGCTTTTAATTCTCCCATCTCTGCTACCAGCAAGATCATTTCCATCAATTCTTCAATACCTTGTTTTTTTAAAGCACTTAACTCGACAAAGATAGTATCTCCGCCCCACTCCTCCGGAAGCAGCCCAATTTCTGCGAGCTGCTTTTTCACTTTGTCCACATTGGCATTGGGTTTATCAATTTTATTTAAGGCAACAATAATAGGAACATCTGCCGCCCTAGCATGATTATAGGCTTCTATGGTCTGAGGCATAACTCCATCGTCTGCAGCCACTACCAGGACAGCTATATCAGTTACCTGGGCTCCCCTTGCACGCATCGCCGTAAAAGCTTCATGGCCCGGTGTGTCCAGGAAAACAATCTGTTTGCCCTGAACATTTACAGAGTAAGCGCCGATATGCTGAGTAATTCCTCCTGCCTCAGAGGCGATTACATTCGTTTCCCGGATCGCATCCAAAAGTGAAGTTTTGCCATGGTCCACGTGACCCAATACGGTAACAACGGGAGCCCTGGTCCTGAGGTTGCCTTCATCTTCTTCATCTATGATACTTTGCAGTTCGTCTTCTCCAGGGTCTGCATTCAGCACAATTTTGACCCCATACTCTTCTGCAATAATTGAAAGAACATCCTCAGACAATTGCTGGTTAATATGAGAGATGATACCAAGATCAAGTAATTTTGCAAGTATTTCTGATGCCGTGACATTCAAGCGGCCGGCCAATTCAGCCACAGTTACCCTGCCTTCCAGGATAATCTTGTCTTCATCCGTTGCCTGTTTTTCTGTGGCTGTACGGGCTGCACGCCTGGCTTTGCGACTCTCCCTGGCCGCTTCTAACCTGGCTTTTTTACTCTCTTTCTTTTTACGCGGCGGGAAACTCTTTTGCTCCGGGATTGCCGTCTCCATTGCCGGCACAGGTGTTTCTGCCAGTCCTTGCTCTGTGCTCGTTGACTGGTTCCCCCTGGACGGTTTTTTGCCCCCCTTGGTAAGCATCTCCACTACCCTGTTTGCCACATCTTCATCCATAGTGCTCATATGATTTTTAACATCTACCTGCAGATCCTGTAAAACATCGATCAGCTTTTTACTATTTATACCCAGTTCTTTAGCCAGCTCATAAACTCTGACTTTCCCCACTTTTTACACCTCCATATTTTAACCTCCTTAACAATTTAAAGCATAGGGAAAACAAAATTTTGTTAAGGAACATCACCTATATTTTGCATTAACTTGCTCACTACTCCTTCCGGAATATTACGTTGCAGCGACTTTTCCAAACCTTTACCCTTGATGGCTTTTTTCAAGCAGTTTACATCAGGACAAATGTAAGCTCCTCTCCCGGCTTTTTTCCCGCCAAAGTCCAGCTCAATATCTCCTGCAGGAGTGCGCACTACCCTGATCAATTCCCTTTTTTCTTTGAGCATACGGCAACCCAGACACATACGCTGTGGTTTTTTCCTCATCCTGTCATCATCCCTCTGCTCTAAAACAATTTACCGTTTTATCCTTTTGTTTCTACGTTTTTCAAAGTAATCATCATCTTCTTCGTCTTCAATAAGGTTAACTTTTCCTTTTTTCCCTTTCTTTTTCCCTTTTTCTCTTTTCTTCTTCTCTTCATCAGGTTTTAGCTGCAGATCATCCATGATTATTAATTCACCCGGTGTCATCTCTTCATCCTCTGTGTCAAAAAACAACCCCTGGACTTCTTCTTGTTCATCTACCAGTGGCGCAACATTTATCCCCGGGCCATCTTCTTTCTCTTCTTTCTCTGTTTCTCCCGTCACTGCTTGAAGCTCCTCTTCAGCCACTGCCTGAATATCTTCTTGAGGTTGCTCATTTAATACTTCCAGCTGTTCTTTTCTATCTTCCACCATCGTTTCCAGGTTTTGCTCCGCTACCGCTTCTTTTTTCGCGGCCATTTTCTCCAGGTAACTGGATTCACTGACAATATCAATTTTCCATCCTGACAACCTGGCAGCCAAGCGTACATTTTGTCCCTCCTTACCAATAGCAAGGGACAACTGGTAATCGGGGACTATGGCTAGGGCTGACTTCTCGCCTGTGTTTACTTTAACTTTAATCGTTTTGGCCGGACTTAAAGTACTGGCCAAAAATATTTCCGGATCGTCATTCCATTCGATAATATCAATTTTTTCCCCATTTAACTCGTTGACAATTGCCTGTACCCGTGATCCTTTCGGCCCAACACAGGCACCTACAGGATCTACGTCCCTATTACGCGAATACACAGCCACTTTTGAACGATTCCCGGGCTCCCTGGCGACAGATTTAATCTCTACGATGCCATTATATATTTCGGGGACTTCCAACTCAAACAAACGTTTAATCAGGCCGGGATGCGTCCTGGAGACAAATATTTGCGGCCCTTTGGTAGTCTTTCGCACTTCTGTAATATAAGCCTTTATCCTGTCACCCTGGCGGTATGTTTCACCCTGTATTTGCTCAGACATGGGCAAAATTGCCTCTGCGCGGCCCAGGTTAATAATGGCATTCTTTTGCTCAAAACGATGGATTACTCCGGTGACTATATCGTCTTCCCGGTCTATATATTCCTCATATATTAATTCCCTTTCCGCTTCCCTGATCCGCTGAATTACAACTTGCTTTGCCGTCTGTGCAGCAATACGGCCAAAATTACGCGGTGTAACTTCTTGCTCAAGCAAGTCACCCGGTTCACTGAGAGGATTTATTTTTTTGGCCTCCTCCAGAGAGATTTCCTGCTGTGGATTGGAAACATGTTCCACAACATTCAAGCATGCAAAGACATTAATCGTTCCTACTTCCCTGTCAATTTGTACTCTGACATTATGGGCAGAACTAAAATTTCTTCTATAGGCAGAAATCAATGCAGCCTCTATCGCTTCAAAGAGTGTATCTTTGTTTATGCCTTTCTCTTTTTCCAGTGTATGCAAGGCCATCAAAAAATCCTCGTTCACCTAAATTTACCTCCTTGGTTCATGTTTATACCAGAGATTTGCTTTGGAAATATTTTCTAGGTCTATTTTTACTTCTTCACCATTTTCTGTTACCAAAGTAAGGTTGTTCGCAGCAAAGCTTTTAATAACACCACGGAAGTTCCTGCTGTTATTTATTTTTTGGTATGTTTTTACCTTAACATTACTGCCGGCAAAACGAATAAAATCACTCGCTTTTTTTAACCTCCGTTCAACACCGGGAGAAGAAACCTCCAGAAAGTAACTGGAAGGAAACGGATCTTCCCGGTCGAGTAATTCCCCGAGAACTTTGCTGACCTTCTGGCAATGCTCCAGCGAAACACCGTTAGCGTTGTCAATGTAAACTACAATAAGGGGTTTGCCCTCAGAAGTTTTCCACTCCACATCCACCAGTTCAAGACCGGTTTGCTCAACCGCCTGGGCCGCCAGGCCCTCAACAATCTCCAGAATCTGGTTAAGCTCTTGATGTTTCTTGCCTTCCATCTTTAACAAACCTCCAACCATCCTGGTGCTTGCTTACTCAAGAACTTTACTTTACTAAGAACAAAGAGTGGGTACAGCCCACTCTTTTGCGTTAACACTCCACTTATCCATTGCTCATTTTAACATATCTTACAGAGATATGCAAGCAAGTTCAGCGCAGGGTATGAACCCGGGTAAGATATTTTACAATTTCCCAATACATTTTCATGCGAGCAGCCATTCCTTTCCAAACACCCAGCTTCTCTTCTTTCATTACGTGAGTCATATCTTTGAGAATAACCTCCTGAACCTTTGCCCCTGATGTTTCTAAAAGACGATTTAAGGCAACCTCAACGCCAAAACGAGCCACGTCCATATCTGAAATCTTTTGCAACATTGAGAACTTCAACGCCCGCTGTCCTGAAAGCTGTGGCGTAATCTTTTGCGCCAGATCAGTGGCTATTCTGCCCTTCTCAAATATGCCGATGGTCATATCCACTCCATTATATATTACAGGCATTAAAAGATTATGTACATGTTCTACAGTTAAGCCGATTAAATCGGCATCAAGGAAAAGAACTACATCGGCTGAAATATTTTCCAGGCCCGCTTTTAATGCGCCACCTTTACCACGATTTTCCTCCAGTTCAATAACTTCTACATTGTAATTACGGGCTACTTTCACCGTATTATCGGTGGAACCATCGCTGACAACAATAATTTTTTGAATAAGGGTTACCTTTTCTAATACCTGCAGAACATCTCCAATAGTCTTTTCTTCGTTATATGCAGGGATTATAGCAATAGCTTCCATCTGCTGCCTCCATCTTCTGTGTTCTAAGCTTTTTCAACCCTCCAGGGAAACCAATTGCCTAATCTTTTCCTGTAAAACTTCTTCCAGGAGCGAAACAGGTATTTTCTCTTCTACTTTACCATCTTTAAAAATTATAGCAAAGCCCTTGCCCCCGCTTATACCCAAATCAGCTTCCCGGGCTTCACCTGGTCCATTCACCGCACAACCCATAACCGCAATTTTCAAAGGTAAGGCAGATAGTTTATTTTTAACGATAATCTGCTCCACCATGTTTACTATAGAAGGAATATCTATTTCGCAACGTGCACAGGTAGGACAAGAAATAATATCAGGGGAAAAGCGACGCATGCCTGCCGCCTGTAATATTTCCTTGGCCACAGGAATCTCTTCTACAGGATCGCCAGTTAAAGAAACCCTTATTGTATCGCCAATACCCTTTAATAAAAGGGCTCCTATTCCCAGAGTTGATTTTACAATACCCTTAATCCCTCTGCCTGCCTCTGTAATGCCAAGATGTAAAGGGTAAGGAACGAGCCTGGCAATTTCTTCATACGCCGTTACAGTTGTTGTTACACTGGAAGCTTTCAGGGAGATAACAATATTATTAAAACTATGGCGTTCAAAAAAATCTAGACTGTGCATTACCGTTTCTACCAGAGCCTTAACAGTAGCCCCGCCGCAGCTTTTGCGAATTTTTTCAGGGATGGAGCCAGCATTGACACCTATACGGATGGGAATCCCTTTTTCCCCCGCCAGGGCCAAAATGCGGGCTAATTTATCTTCCCCTCCAATATTACCCGGATTTATCCTTATTTTATCCGCTCCTGCTTCTAACGACATAAGGGCCAAACGATAATCAAAATGTATATCAGCAACTAGCGGGATATTTACCCTTTCCTTTAACAGAGCCAGTGCCCGGGCAGCTTGAGCGTCCGGTATAGCCAAACGTACAATCTCACAGCCGGCTTCCACCAACCTGTTTATCTGGGCAAGTGTAGCTTCCAGGTCTTTCGTATCCGTGTTGGTCATGGACTGTATGGATATGGGGGCACCGCCTCCTATTGTAACAGATCCAACCTGTACAGGCAAAGACTGACGCAAAACTGCTACCTCCATTAATATTAAAGTAGGCGGAATATATCTTGGAAAGAAATAAAGATCATCAGCATAATCAAAACCGCAAACCCCACAAAATGGATAAAACCTTCTTTTTGCGGGTCAATGGGCTTCCCCCGGATCCCTTCCAGGAGAAGAAACAACAATCTGCTGCCGTCAAGTGCCGGGATGGGCAAAAGATTAATAATCCCCAGGTTAATACTGATGATTGCCGCCAGTGAGAAAAGATTACTTAAACCAGCTTGCATTACTTCACCTACCACAGCGACAATACCAACCGGTCCCGCCACATCCGCCGGAATAAGTCCTGCAATCATCTGATAGAAACTAATAAAAATTAGTTTTATAAAAATCCATGTATAATTAAAACCCCATACAATAGAAGGAAGCAACATAAACCTTTTATACTCAGGGGTAATACCAATAAGCCCTTTCCCCTGTTGATCTGCCGGAGTTACAGCGATAAAACGTTCTTCTCCATTCCTCCTTAAATGTAGCAGAATTTCCTGCTCCGGCTTTGCATTAATCCTGGCAACTACTTCTTGCCAATTATTAACATAAGCACCGTCAACAGCCAGAACTTCATCGCCGCTCTGCAGTCCAGCCAGTTCAGCCCTGCTTCCAGGGATTACTTCACCAATACGGGTGCTCTGTTGTTGCGGCACCCCTAGGAAAAAAAAGTACAGCAACGTAAAAAGGAGCACAGCCAGAGCAAAATTCATAAACGGACCAGCAGCAATGACAGCAAAACGGGAGGGAATAGACTTGTCCTGGAAATTACCGGCCTGGCCCCTTTCGTCCGGGTCTTCGCCAAGCAGGCGGCAGAAACCGCCTAAAGGGAAAAGGCGTATAGAATAGTGAGTGCCCCCCCCCTCCCAGCCAATTAGTTCCTTGCCAAAACCAAGGGCAAATTCCAAGACTTTGATCCCGGCACGCCTGGCCGCTAGAAAATGTCCAAGTTCATGTACAAAAATTAACAACCCAAATATAATAATAGAGGCGATAATGGTCCCAAACAAAAGCAAACGCTCCTTTTCTCCTTTTGTCAAAAGCAAGAGCAAGATAAGATCTCAAATTCGGCAAATAACCTTTTCCGTTTCCCTGCGGGCCCATCTGTCTGCTTCTACAATCTCTTCCAGGGACGGTTGCTGGATAACTTTATGCCTGCTCATCACTTCAGCCAGCAAAGTAGGTATTTGCAAAAAACTGATTCTCTTTTCCAGAAAACTGTGAACAACGATTTCATCGGCTCCGTTGAGAACGGCAGGCATCGTGCCTCCTGCCTGTAGTGCATAGTATGCCAGATCCAGGCAGGGATATTCCCCCTCAAACACGGGAGAAAAATGCAAGGCATGGTGGTGATCCCAGGCAAAACGGGGAAAATCATTTGCCCACCGCTCTGGATAGCTCAGGGCATACTGAATAGGCAAAAGCATATCGGGCAAACCCAGCTGTGCTAGAATTGAACCATCTAAGTACTCCACCATAGAATGAACAATACTTTCCGGGTGAATGACAACCTTTATCTGGTTTTTTTCCAGTTCAAACAGCCGGCAGGCCTCAATCACTTCAAAACCTTTATTCATTAAAGTTGCTGAATCAACGCTAATACGTGGCCCCATCTTCCAGTTTGGGTGTTTTAATGCCTGTTCAGGGGTAACATCTGCCAGTTCTTCTTTTTTTTTGCCCAGGAAAGGTCCGCCCGATGCAGTTAAAACAACCTGTTTTATTTCTCCTTTCCTGCCGGCATGAAGGCACTGAAAAATGGCTGAATGCTCGCTGTCAATAGGAAGGACCGTTGCCTTAAAGCGGCGTGCTTCTGTCATAACTAACTCGCCGGCAACTACAAGTGTTTCTTTATTGGCCAGCGCCACCTTTTTCCCCGCTCTAATCGCCGTCAGTGTAGGCATCATTCCGCTAAAACCCACCACGGCAACAATCACCACATCGACTCCCGGCCAAGCGGATAGCTCAATCATTCCCCTTTCTCCTGACAGGACTTTAACCGACAAATCGGCAAGACGATTTTTTAGGGTTACTGCATGTTCTTTATGATACACGGCGACAATTTCCGGATGGAATCTTCTTACCTGTTCTTCCAGCAGGCTGATATTAGTTCCTGTAGCGAGGGCTCGTACATTAAACCTGTGCGGAAATTGTTCAACTATTTTAAGTGTTTGTGTACCAATGGAACCCGTTGAGCCCAGAATTGCCAATTGTTGTTTCATCTCGTTTTCGCTTTCTCCATCATCTTAATTATAACAAAAAAACAACAAAATAGGAAAACCTATTCGCCACCTAACTTTACAAAAGGGTGATCACTTTAACATTATATAGCACAAATTATATAGCGCAAATAAATATAGTAAAAAGGCGCTGCAAAGAGAAGGCTGTCAAAACGGTCCAGGATGCCTCCGTGACCGGGCAACAGATCCCCCGAATCTTTGACACCAACGCTGCGCTTCAGGGCAGATTGGCTTAAGTCGCCCAGGGCACCACATATACCTACAAGCAAAGCAAGGGCTATTCCCATCTTAAGTTCAAAAATTAGCTTTGGAAAAAGATAGACCATCACAACAGCAGCCAGCACCCCGGCAAGGAGACCTGCAATCGTTCCCTCCAGGGTTTTTTTTGGACTTACAGCCGAGGCAAGGGGGATACGGCCAAAACGACTGCCCAAAAGGTAAGCGAAAATGTCATTACACCAGATAAGAATTAATAAAAAGATAAGATAATAAAAACCATAGGGTAACAGCCGTAGGGCAATTAAAAATGATGTAAGGCCTCCTGTGTAGACGAACCCCCAAAAAGCAAGGGCAGATTCCCAATATTTAACTCTTGCTGGAAAAAAAACGGGTAATAGGCCAAAAATAGCAAAAAACAGTACTCCCAAAGAGATAATTAAGGGTGTACTGCCCTGGAATACGGCAAAAAGCAGAAAAGGAATAAGCAAATAGCCCACCCCTTCCACAGGCTTCCACTCTGTTCCCCGTGTCAGAGAGCTGTATTCTTTAAATCCAAGCAGGGCAATACCCATTACCAGCAGCAAAAACCAGTAATCACCCAAATAAGCGAAGAACAACAGGACCGGTATACCGAGCAATGCCGTCAAAGCCCGAGTTCTTAACATCTACTTCTTGATCCCCCCGAACCTTCGGTCCCTTTTTTGATATTCGAGGATAGCTTCTAAAAAATGCTCCCGTTTAAAATCAGGCCAGAGCGTTTCTGTAAACCACAGTTCTGTATAAGCCATCTGCCAAAGGAGAAAATTGCTAAGGCGTAACTCGCCACTGGGTCTAATTAAAAGGTCAGGATCGGGAATACCCCCAGTATAAAGATGATCCGCCAACAACTGTTCATCGATTTGATCTGGTGTTAATTCTCCCCGTGCTACTTTTGCCGCAATATTTCTAACCGCCTCCAAAATTTCAGCACGTCCTCCATAATTCAAAGCAAAAATAACAATTAAACCTGTGTTATCGCGCGTTGCTTGAAGGGCATGGCTTACGGCGTTTAGAGTCCGCCTGGGCAAACGGTTATAATTGCCAATTACTTTCACCACTGCATTTTTTTCCATTAGGGCTGGGAGATCTTTTTGCAGATATTCTTCCGGCAAACTCATAAGGAACCTAACTTCCAAGGGAGGTCTTTTCCAATTTTCAGTAGAAAAAGCGAAAAATGTCATTATTTTTATACCGATCTCATCGGCACAATTAATAATCTCACGCAGTGTGTGCAAGCCAGCCTTATGTCCGGCAATACGCGGCAAGCCTCTTTTTTTTGCCCACCTGCCGTTACCATCCATAATTACAGCCACATGGGAAGGTACCTGACCTTCTTTTATTTTCCTAAGGTACTCTTCTGCCTTTGCGCTGTTCATAGCAAACCCCCGTATACTCAAGGTCTTGCAACTTTACCTAAAGGTTGATCTCAAAACACAAATCGACCCCCATCTCCGGGGGTACGGATAGCCGCAAGCCTTTGACGGCTTAATAATCTTCCTGGAACAGGGCTGCAACCTCTCTGGCAACAACCAACTCTACCATCCGGTCTTGATTATTTATCGTTTTTTGCCGTATTACCCGTAATACTGCTGCTTCTGTAATAAACTCTGCCTTCCTTCTTGTTGCAGGGCGAACAGGGATTGTTTCCTTAACTAAAAATGGTATACCAACCTGAGTGAGCTTTCGCTGAGCCAGCTCCAGCTTAAAGCCGATTAAATCAGGTACATTACCTTTGACCTTACCTTCATTCTCCAGTTTTTTCATTTTTAACTCCAGATAACTTACCTAAGTTTAAAGAAAGTAGTTTTTATACTTCCATGATCTCTTTTTCTTTATTTGCAAGCTGCTGATCAAGCTCCTCGATCTTTTTATTTGTTGCTTCCTGTACCTCATCCTGTAAGGTACGTCGTTCATCTTCGGTAATATTACCTTGTTTTTCACTGTTTTTAAGCAATTCATTGGCTTCCCGGCGAATGTTACGGATAGCGACCCGTCCTTCTTCCGCTTTTTTGCGGATTAATTTAACAAGTTCCTTTCTTCTTTCCTCCGTAAGTTGAGGTATGCTGAGTCTAATCACAGTGCCATCATTATTTGGGGTTAAGCCCAAATCAGACTTAAGAATGGCCCTTTCTATGTCTGCCAAAATGTTTTTATCCCATGGTTGTATTACCAGCAACCTGGGCTCAGGGGCAGTAATTGTCGCCAGCTGATTAAGGGGTGTCGGTGTGTTATAATAGTCAACCTGCACTTTGTCCAGCAAAGAAGGAACAGCCCGCCCGGCTCGCAGCGTGGAGAGCTCCTTTTTAAAGGCTTCCACGGTTTTTTCCATTTTTCTCTCTGTTTCTTTAAGAATCTCATCCATTATTTAGTTTCCCCCCTTACGATAGTACCAAGCTTTTCTCCCATAATTACCTTTTTGATATTGCCTGATTTATTTAAACCGAAAACAACAAGTGTTATCTTGTTATCCATGCACAAAGAGGCTGCTGTTGAATCCATAACACCCAGCCCCCTGTTAATTACATCAATATAACTCAACTCTGCAAATTTTACAGCTTCAGGGTTAGTTAAAGGATCCATATCATATACAGCATCAACCTTCCCTTTAGCGAGAAGAATTACTTCTGCTTCAATTTCCGCGGCGCGCAGTGCAGCCGTAGTGTCAGTGGAAAAGTACGGGTTCCCCGTACCCCCGGCAAAGATTACAACTCTTCCTTTCTCCAGGTGACGGATGGCCCTGCGGCGGATATAGGGTTCAGCCACCTGCTGCATATCTATCGCAGACTGCACCCTGGTATCCACACCAATGTTCTCCAGGGCATCCATTAAAGCCAGGGCATTTATTACCGTTGCCAGCATGCCCATATAATCAGCTGTCGCCCGGTCCATACCCCTATCTCCGGCATTGGCTCCACGCCAGATATTGCCCCCACCAACGACAATGGCAATCTCTACATTAAATTTAACTACCTCTTTTATTTGCTCGGCAATATTCTTTAGAACTTCATAATCAATACCGTACCCCTTATCGCCGGCCAGGGCTTCTCCGCTTAATTTCAGCACGATTCTTTTATAAACAGGTATTGTCATCTATTACCTCCACAAAATGCCTGTGCTAGGATAATTCCTGTTATGCATTTTAACCCCAGGCTAATTAAACAATACATTTATTCACCATTGCTGCGTCAAATCCTGCCTAAATTAAAACATAAGTTCTATTCCACTCCAATCAGATAGTAATATAGCGGTTGCCCTCCGCAATAAAGTTCTATCTCAAGATCAGGAAACTCTGCTTTAAGTCTTTCAGCAAGTATCTCCGCATCGTCTTCTGTTATTCCCTCTCCATAAAATAAGGTAATGATTTGTTCATCCTCGGTAATTACGGCATGCAATAATTTCAGCACGGTCTCTTCTACAGTAAGTCCGCTAAAAAGGAGCGATCCTTCAGCCAGCCCAATAATGTCACCTTTCTTCACAGATATGCCACTAACCTTGGCATCACGTGTGGCATAGGTTACTTCCAAAGTCTTTACTTGTCTGGACCGAAGACACATCTCTACAAAATTTTCTTCCAGAGATCTCCTGTGGTCCAGGGCAGTCATAGAGGCCAATCCCTGCAGCATACTGTGCGCGTCAACAACGTAAACTTCTTTATCTACCAGCTTTGCCGCCTGCTCCGCTGCAAACTGGACATTGCTGTTATTGGGCAAGAGTATAATTTTTTCGGCATTTACCTCCATCATGGCATCCACAATGTCTTTTACCGGCGGGTTCATGCTCTGTCCTCCCAATACAATCTTATCCGCACCCATGCTTAAAAAAACCGAAGCAAAACCCGAGCCGGCGGCAACGGCAATTACACCTCTCTCCTTCTTTGGCAAACCTTCGACAATCTTTCGGGCTTCAACTGCATCCTTTTCGTCAACCTGAGGCCTGTTGCTGCTCCACAGGCTGTTATTAAACTGGTCGATCATGTTATCTATCTTAATATTATGGAGCGTGCCGTAACCAATACAAGTTTCCAGAACCCTTCCGGGGTTGGCTGCATGGATATGAACCTTGATAGCTTCTTCGTCACCGGCCACCAACAGTGAAACCCCCAGATCTTCCAGGGCTTCACGCAAGGAACGTAACAAAAGGCCGCTGCCCTTGACAATAAGCTCGGTGCAATAGGGGTATCTGTCATCAAAACTATCCTCAAGATTTACGGTTTTCGGCAAGCCTTCCGCTTCTAACGTCTTCCCCCGGTCAAAATCCCCCCTGGAAGCTTCCCGTTTATTGCCTGTTAAACGATGACCGGACATACTCTTCAGGCAACCTTCGAGGAAAACGATCAGCCCAAGGCCGCCGGCATCAACAACCCCTGCTTCTTTAAGTACAGGCAACAAATCAGGGGTTCGTTCAAGGGCTTTTTTCCCGCTTGCAATGGCTACATCTAACAGTTCTGCCATATTAATGCTTTTGTTGATTGCCTCCCGGCTTCCCCTGGCTATTTCCCTGGCAACAGTCAGGATAGTTCCCTCCACGGGACGGGAAACAGCTTTATATGCATAAACTATACCATATTGAAAGGCACGCCTCAGCTCAGAGAGGCCGGCTGTTTCTTTGCCTGAAAGACCTCTGGCAATACCCTGAAGCAGTTGGGAAAGAATAACCCCGGAATTGCCCCGCGCCCCCATTAAAGAATTTCTGGCAGCTATTCTGGCAATTTCACCAACAGGCAAGTCCGAGGGGAGTTCCATAAGATTGGCTGAAGCCGCCTGCAGCGTAAGGGCCATATTGGTTCCCGTGTCTCCATCGGGCACAGGGAATACGTTCAAGGCATTAATAACTTCTTTATGCTGCTCAAAATGTTCTGTGGCCTCAAGGAACATTGCCCGCAGGTCACCGCCTCCAAGCAACAGCCCTGGATTATCGTTACCAGACATGATCTCCACTCCACCATCAATTATTTATTACTGCGCATAAAAACAAATACCAACCACCCCCGGCCCGGTATGCGTGCCGATAACAGGGCTTAATTCATGAACGGTGATTACCGCTTCAGGGAACCGCTCATTTACCATACGGGCAAGGGTTTCCACAGTAGGGCCTGCCTCTGCATGAACGAGCATCACCGGGAAAGGGCCTTCAGTGGGAGGGACTTCATTTACTATCCTTTCGAGGGCTTTTTTCATCGTCCTTACTTTATCATAGGAATCTACTTTGCCGTTATTAAGATAAAGTACCGGTTTTACTTTTAATAAGGTCCCCAAAAGGGCCTGCGCTCCACCTATACGGCCACCCTTTTTTAAGTATTCCAGAGTATCAGGCACAAAAAAGATACGCAAGCGGCGCTTTTTATCTTCAACAAGGGCGACAATCTCTTCTTTTGTTTTTCCCTGAGCTGCAGCTTCAGCCGCCTCAACGACCAACCTGGCCAAACCTGCGGAAGTTAAAATAGAATCAACCACAGCAATACGTTTGGCATCCACTGCCTTGGCAGCATTAATCGCGCTATCGTAGGTCCCGCTGATACCAGAGGAAATAACAATAGTAACAATATCATTATCTTCTTCTATTATTTTTTCAAAAACTTTTGCGAAATCCCCGGGGGAAGGTTGAGAAGTAAAAGGCAATTTTGCCGACCGCTTCATTTTTTCAAAAAACTCAGCATTGGGAATTGAGCCGTCAGGAATAACCTCATCTTCAAAATTAACATATAAAGGAACTACCGCAATATTATATTTTTCCAGAGTTTCCTTATCCAAAAAAGCAGTTGAATCGGTAACAATACGAACCGTCATCATCTTCCCTCCCTTGTTGGTATTGCATTTTAATTCGTCGTTTTAACGGTTAATACCTTCTTTTGCCGTCCAAAATATGGCTAAATAAATAAATATTCCTAATTATTGTTCATTATTGGTCCTGCTTTTTCTATAACCCAAACCCTGAAAAACGGCAATTATTTCATTATTATCATCTTTAACAGAAATATGGTAAGTTCCAAGTCTGGGAGAAAGACCTACCTCCTCAGCTTCTGCAATTAAGGTCCCTTCTTTGACGGCCCTTAAATATGAAATGTTTGCATTAATCGCCACTGTTACAACTTTTGAGGTATTGCACGCAATACCGAATGCAAAATCAGCCAGAGCAAAGATGGCGCCACCATGCAGCGTTCCCAGGCCGTTGAGATGAAAGTCTTGCACTTTCATGGCAACTTTAGCCTTCCCCGGAGATACTTCCAGAATCTCCATACCAAGATGACGGGCAAACCGGTCCACCCCGTAATGATCGCTCAATACTTGCATATTCACGACCTCCCGTAAAAAAATCCTTATAAAAAAGCCCCGGCTTAAAACCAGGGCTTTTTAGTCTGCCATTGAACACTTGTTTAAAAGTCGGGAGTAAGCACGACCCTTTTCATTAACTGGCCGGAATGGGATTCCTTAAATGCCTGTTCAATCTGGCTCATAGGCCGCAGCTCTACAAATGGCTCAACTTTAATTTTCCCATCTTCAATCATCTGCACAACATCTTTGTAGTATTTAGGCAAGCAGCCCCATGTGCCTATTATCTCGGCGTCAAAGGCCATCAGACGGGACAACATATATTCCGTTTTTTGCATACCATAACCCACAACAATGAGTTTACCTACAAAAGACAACAATTCCAGCGCAAGTTCCTGACCAGCCTTGGAGCCGGTGCATTCAAAGATTTTCCAGCCGTAGTTGGGGAGCTTTTTCTCCTTGCTGTAATTACGGAAAGCATCCCTGACATCCTTTAAGCTCTTATCGAGGGTGCTAATAGCATAGGTAGCACCAAATTCCAGGGAACGGTTCAGCTTTTCCTGGTTGCGGGCAATGGCTATTACCTCTTTTGCCCCCAGGGCCGCTGCAATCTGTGTCATATAAACGCCGATGCCGCCGGTAGCACCAATTACCACTACCAGATCCCCTTCTTTAAGGTCGGCCCGCATAGCAGCCTGGTAAGGAGAAGTAATAGCGTCTGCTACCACAGAGAGAACCTCAAGGGGGAGTTCTCTTTTTTCCACAACCGTAAGATCAGCGGCAGGAACCGGAATATGGGTGGCAAATCCCCCGTAGGGCCCCATACTGTTCCCCGGCATCTTTTGTTTCAGACAGCGGTTGCCCCTGCCAGAGGCGCAGATATCACAATTGTTGCAGGGCATAACTGCGGGAATGATCACTTCTTTCCCTAACAGCTTCTCGTCGCCGGCAACTACACGACCACTGATTTCATGGCCCAAAGTTAAGGGAAGAGGGCTAACTGTAGGAACCCCGTCATAAAAATAGCCTACATCTGTATGACACACGCCGCATCCAGCCACTTCCACCAGCACTTCCCCAGGTTGCAATTCCGGCACATCAATGCTGACCTTCGCCAGTTTGCCCGGCTCTACCATCTGCCATGCTTGAATCTTATCCGGTACTCCCATACTCTTACCTCCTGCTCATATTTTATTTGCCTTCCCAAACGGGAGGGCGTTTCTCCAGGAATGCCTGCAATCCTTCTATAGCGTCTTTTGTTTTCATTAATTCTTTAAGATAGATCTGATCAATGACTTTCATCCCACTCGCAAAATCTTTACCCAGCCCGGCTCTGGCGGCCTTTTTCGTCATAGCCAGTACTACGGGGCTCAGACTGCTAAACTTCTTAATAAACTGCTCTGCTCCTTCGGAGAATCCTTCGGCCGGAAGCACTTTATTCACCAGGCCCATCTGCTCGGCCTGTGCAGCACCAATTACATCTCCGCTAAGTAACAACTCCATTGCCTTGGGCCAAGAGAGAAGCCGGGGGAGCATATAGCAGGCAAGGGGAGGAAATACTCCTACCTGGATTTCCGGCTGGCCCAGTTTGGCTTTTTCAGAGGCAACCACCAGATCACAGAAAAGGACCAGCTCGTAACCTCCCCCCAGAGCGGCACCATTTACTACAGCGACAATAGGCTTTTCGATCTCATACATTACTTCAAAAATCCCATCAAATACTTCAATCATCCTGTCCACTTTATCCGCGGTGTGATCAAGGACATCCACCCCGGCAGAAAAAGCTTTGCCCTCAGCATCCAGCACTACCAGCGAACCCGTTTCTTGTCCAGCCCACTTAAAGGCAGAAATGAGTTCTTCCATCATGGGAATGGTAAGTACATTTAGAGGAGGACGATTTAGCGTAACTCTGATGATGCCGTTTTCGTTGCTGGTTTTAACAAACTCGTAAGACATTTTTTTCCCCCTTCCTTCAATTTAGAGGCCTTTATTTTAAATACAACGTAAAAGGCCAATATCCTCTTTTTATGACACAATTAGTTATTTTATTGTCTGCTTCTACTTTAAGACTTTAGGCCTGCTGTTTTGTTTCCGCCAGAGCCAGGGCAAAAAGCGCAGCCCCAATTGCTCCGGCCAGCTGCGTATCCATATCTGTTTTGAGTGCTTTAACTCCAAGCTTTTTCTCCAGACGGCTGACGATGCCTACGTTTTTGGCAATACCACCTGTAACAGCAAAGTCTTCCACCAGTCCCACACGTTCCAGCAATGAGACAAGGCGATTCACCGTTGCGGCAAAGTAAGCTGCCAGAACTTTTTCCACGGACCAGCCCGCACGTAACAGTCCCAGAGCTTCTGTTTTGGCAAAGACAACGCAAGTATTGCTGACCGGCTCTGGCTCTTCATCCACCAGCAAAGAACGCTCTCCCATTTCTTCAATAGGGACACCAAGTAAGCTGCAGAAGGCTTCGAGGCCACGGCCTGTGCCCGCAGCACATTTGTCATTCATTAAAAAAGAAAGAACCTTACCTTTTTCATCACAACGAATAACTTTGCAATCCTGGCCACCCATATCCAGAATAGTCCGTACTGTAGGACCGTACATAAAATTGGCCCCGCGGGCATGACAGGCTATTTCTGTGACTGCCTTGTCAGCAAAAGGAACATTCACACGGCCATAGCCCGTACCAACGGTGTAATGAATATTTTCAAGGACCATGCCCGTACCCTGCATAGCCCAGTTTATAACATTTAAAGCGCTGTTGGGACTGTCCGAACCGGTACGCATACTGGCAAAAGCAAATATTTTTCCATCACACATAATTACAGCCTGTGAACTGACAGAACCTATATCCACTCCGGCTGTGATCACAGCAGCATTTTCCCAGTTAACCTCGGAATTTTCCCAGCGATATTCTTTCCACTTCCAGCACTCCTTCGCTCCGTTCATCATACCCCCGCTTTCTCGCCGGCTGCTAGCGCCGCCCCCAGAGCACTGATATAATCAGGATATGCAGGTATTAATATTTCCACTCCCAGATCTTCTTCTAACGCCCGCACAAAGCCCGGGTTATGAGCAACACCACCGATAATAACCACTTCTTTTTCTAAACCTATACGCCTTACCAGAGCGGAAATACGGCTGGCCATAGCGACATGAATAGATTTTGCTATATCCTCTTTGGCCACAGGAGCATGGATAAGAGATATAACCTCTGATTCAGCAAAAACAACGCACTGGGCATTCATGGGAACGGTTTTTTTTCCTCTGAGAGAGAGCTGTCCAATTTCTTCTACTGTTGTTTCCAGGGCCCGGCTCATAGACTCAAGGAAAGAACCTGTGCCAGCAGCACATTTTTCATTAATGGCAAAATCAACAACTTTACCTTCTTTGTCTATTTTAAGGGCAAACCCCTCTTCTTCTCCCACGTCAATCACCGTACGGGCTTCAGGGAAAAGCTTATTTACACCCCGGGCAGCAGCACTCACCTCGGTAAGGTGCCCTTCGGCAAAACTAATAACATGCTTGCCCGCCCCTGTAACTACAGTATAAGCCAGATCTGCAACATCAAGGTTGGCCAGCCTGAGGGCTTCATTAAAAGCTTCCCGGGCCGCTTTTTCTTGATCAAAGCCGCTGGGCTTAAGGGCGCGGGCTATAATTTCTCCATTTTTTAAGATTACCGTTTTGGTCGTCTTGTTGCCTGCATCTATCCCGGCAGTAATCATGTTTACACATCCCGTTGCCACTTAATATAAATTTACTTCATTCCCTGTGACATGAGAATCGCTTAAAAGCATGACGTTTAGGTAGTACAGAGTGAATTAGGGATTAACACTGTTGTGTTAATCCCCCGGCTCAAAAAACTCCTCTTTTTAAATGCTTCAGGAAAGGAAAGACCGCTGCTTTAAAGCCGCTTGTCCACCACACGGGAAGCCTTGCCTTCAAAGCGGGGAAGGCTGCCTATGGGTTTAATCTCCACGGCACATCTGATCTCCAGGTAATCGTGGAGTTCTTTTTCCAGTCTGGAAACGAACCCTTCATCAATTTTAGCATCGGGCACAGGCTCTACTTCCACAGTCAGGGCATGTAGCCCCTTTTTATCGGTAACTATCAACTGCCAATTTTCACTTAGCTCAGGATGTTTTAACAAAACATACTCTACCTGGCTGGGGAAAACATTTGTCCCGCTTACAAGGAGCATATCATCAACGCGCCCCAGGAAACCGGTAAGACGCGGGTGGGTACGGCCACATTCACAGGTTTCCGTGTCAATTAAGACCCGGTCACCCGTACGGTAGCGCAAAATAGGCATGCCATCAAAACTCAGGTTACTGATTACCAGCTCTCCCGGCTGGCCAGGTTTTACATATTCGTGCGTTACAGGGTCAATCAGCTCCACCAGGTAATGATCGGCCCAGATATGCTGGCCACACTCATATTCGCAATCCATGCTCATAGGCCCCCCCATCTCAGTGAGGCCATAGCAAACCCTCAACCCTCCGCCGTGGGCTTTATAGCCGAGGCGCTCGTTAATTCTTTTGCGCAATCCATCGGAACAGGGTTCACCGCCATGGAAGCCTAACCTCAGTTTTAAATCTTTAACCGGATCAATCCCTTTTTCTATTAATATTTCACCTATGTAAGCTGCATAGGAAGGTGTCCCTGTAAAAACAGTGGTACCCCATTCCTGCATCAGGCGCAGTTGCCGATCTGTTCCTCCAGAACTGGTGGGTATTACTTTGGCTCCTACCTTTTCCAGACCGTAATGGAAACCAAAACCGCCGGTAAAAAGACCATACCCGTGGGCTTGTTGGACAATATCATTTTTAGTCAACCCTCCGGCCACAAAGTTTCTGGCCATACACTCGGCCCAAACCTCCAGGTCGTTTTTCGTATATGCCAACGCTGTGGGAACCCCTGTAGTACCAGACGTCATATGGATACGCACAACATCTTCCCAATTGCCAGAGAGCAGCCCCACGGGATAATTTTCTCGCAAATCTTTTTTTACACTGAAAGGAACTTTCTTGATATCTTCTCTCGTCTTCACATCACCTGGTTCAAGGCCGTTTTGTTTGTAGCGATCCCTGAAGAAAGGGTTTTTGTAAACATGGGCAAGTTGCTTTTTAAATTTTTCTAACTGCAACTCCATCAACTGTTCTTGTGGCATCGTTTCCCATTTTTCATTCAGGTAAGCCATCAGCAACAATCCTTTCTTAATTTTTTTTCACTCTTTTTAAAAAATATATTGAATCAATAATTATAAAGAGTGATTCATATTATATCATAGACTATAATAAGAAAATTCTCAATACCCAAAAGCCTGCTTAGATTCACCAATAAGCATGATAAAAGGGTTAACCCTGGTAACTGCTAAAAAAAGCCCCGCCGTTCCTTGCCTTGGCAGAGCTTCTTATAAGATATATCGTTCGCGGGGAGAAATTATTTTCTGCTATGGGCAGCGTTTATCCAGCCCGCTTGCCCCTAGCTTCAAACCTCTGCCTTTTTAAGCCTGCCTCCTGCGTTCTTCATCGCGTATTTCCCGGCGTAAAAGTTTTCCAACCTTTGATTTAGGGAGCATATCCCTGAATTCAATATACTGTGGCACCTTGTAAGGAGCCAACCGCTCACGGCAAAAGCGAATTAACTCTGCTGCACTTACACCCCGGGCATCCTCCTTCAATACCACGATGGCTTTAATCCGCTCCCCTACTTTCTCATCGGCAACACCAACAGCACAGGCCCCGATCACTGCCTCGTGATCCTGCAGTACAGCCTCAATCTCTGAAGCAGATACCCTGTAACCCTTATGTTTGATCACGTCAGCCCTTCTGTCCACGTAGACAAGCTCCCCTTTTTCGTTCCGCTTGACATAATCCCCCATGCGGTACCATCTTTTATCCCCGATCCAAACAAAAGATTCAGCTGTTTCTTCCGGTTTATTCCAATAATCTAGGATATATTCAGAGGTTACAAGCAGCTCGCCTACTTCACCTTCGGGTACTTCTTCTAAAGTTTCCGGATCCACAATCTTTACCTCCCGGGAGGCAAAAGGAATTCCCAGGCTTTGCGGTGTTGGCTCTTCACCCATGGAGCTAAGACAAAGGTGGCCGACCTCTGTGGAGCCGTAAACCTGGTATAGGGAGAGGCCTGTCAATTCTTTAAACCTGTTAAAAACCTCCACAGGCAGCACATCGCCACCGCACCAACAGTATTTAAGGGAAGAAAGATCGTACATGCTCAATCTGTCATTTTCCAGAATCATACGGTAAAGGGTGGGAACCCCCAGCAAGAGCGTAATGCTGTACTTCCTAATCGCTTCCAGGATGGCATCCACATTGGGAACGGGCATAAGTACGGTTGGATTTCCCAGGGTCAAGGCAATGCCCATGCACATACCACTGGCCATAATGTGGTACAGGGGGTTTACCAGGAGAAACCTGTCATTGCCTTCCGATACATATCCTTCGATGACCTCATAATAATCTTTCACATAAGAAACCATGCCGCTGTGGGTCCCAGGCACGCCTTTAGGTACGCCTGTGGTCCCGCCCGTATAAAGGATGTAAGCCAGGTGTTCCCTGGGGTTGATCTGTACTTTCGGCGGCTGAGGAGGATACATTTTCAGCAGATCATTTAAAAAATACACATCTTTGCCTTTCTCTACCACGCCGTAGGGAACCCTATTAAAAAACCAACCAATTGCCTTTTTCCAACGGGGCAAAAGGTCTACCAGATTAGTAGAAATAACCCTTTTTAACGGTGTTTTAGCAAAGACTTCACGGACATAGCCAAAATTTGTATCCTGGCAGATAATTGTTTCTGCGCCAGAGTCATTTAACTGGTAAGATATCTCAAAAGGGGTATAGATCGGCGAAGTAGGAACGGGAATGCCTCCAATTTTTTGTATGGCCAGGAAGGCAATCAGCCACTGGGGACAGTTGGGAATATAAAGCATAACCTTATCGTTATCTTTAACGCCGATTTCATAGAGCGCCGTAGCAAACCTGTAAATCATTTCCCTGAGCTGCGCATAGGTAAACTTCTCCCCCAGGTAAAAGAGGGCCGCTTTATCGGGATAATGCTGTGCAATCCGTTCAAAACCATTAATTACCTCTTCATCTACACTTAAAATACCCTTCATCTTATTATCACCTCCATTTGTCTAGATTACTACATGCCGAAATAAGCAGCCAAAACATCAGGGTTGTTCATCAATTCTCCAGCAGAGCCTTCAAGTACAATAGACCCGTTTTCCAGAACATAGCCATAGTCAATGATAGGAAATACCGGCCTGGCATACTGTTCGCTTAACACAACAGTAATACCCGTTTGCTCATTGATCTCTTTAACAGCCTGCGCCAACCTTGCCTCTACAGCGGGGGCCAGACCTAGCAGCGGTTCATCCAGTAACAGCATTTTAGGCTGGGCCATAAGTGCTCTGCCAATAGCCAGCATCTGCTGTTCGCCTCCGCTCAGGAAGCCGGCCTCCCTGTGCAGGAGCTTTTTAAGCTCGGGGAAAAGATTTAAGACATATTCCAGCGTTTTTTTAGCCTGCTCTCTGGTAGCCAGGTAGGCGCCGATTTTCAGATTTTCCAGTGTGCTGCTTTCGGGAAAAACCTGCCTCCTTTCAGGACAAAGCACGATTCCCATGCGGGCCCTTTCGCTGGGCTTGATATTAATGATATTGTGGCCCTCATATTTAATGTCGCCAAACCAGGTGATCCTCTCGCCGCCTTTTCTCTCTTCTTTAATTTTAAGATCCAGGATCAGCCCCGACAGTGTACTCATGAGGGTGGATTTTCCCGCGCTGTTGGCACCGAAGATACCGGTAATTTCGCCCTTGCGGCACTTAATCGATACGTTATTGATGGCTAGGGCATTTTCATAAAAGACCAGCAGGTCTTTTGCCTCCAGCATCAGGTTATTATTTAAAGACATAAGTGTTGTCCTCCCCTCCAAAGTAAGCCTTTTTTACATTCTCGTCATTGAAAATTTGCTGGGGAGACCCTTCCGCAATTTTAGCACCAAAATTTAGCACAATTGCCCTGTCGGCAATTTTAAAGAGCTCGCGCAAGCGATGTTCAACCATAATTAACGTAATGCCACTGTCCTGTAACTTTTTCATCAGGGGAACCATACTGGCGATCTCTGACATGCTCAAGCCTGAAAAGACCTCGTCGCAGATGATCAACTCCGGCTGCAAAGCCAGGCAGCGGCATAATTCCAGGCGCTTGAGGTAGCCAAGGGGAAGGGTACCCGCCAGCTTGTAAGGTACTCGTGCGTCCCGCTCAAAGCCTACCTCCTCCAGGATATCTATGGCTACAGCACTGCGGTCCCCAAGCTTACCCCTGGCTGAACGCCTAGCCCGCGGAGAATAAAGCGGAGGAATAATATTCTTATATGCCGGCAAAGTTGGGTATGGACGCATTACCTGAAAAGTCCTGGCCAGGCCTGCATCGGCGATCTTGTGGGGCGGCCACCTAGTAATATCCTGGCCGTTAAAGATGACCCTGCCGCTATCTTTTTCCACAAAACCCGTAATCAGGTTACTCAGCGTCGTTTTACCAGAACCATTGGGGCCAATAACTCCCAGGACGTCTCCCCTTTGCAGGGTAAAGCTGACTCCATCTACCGCCTTGACTCCGCCAAATGTCTTGCTGACTTTTTCCACATGCAGGATAATATCGCTATTCATAATTTACACCCTCACCCAATGTTCAAATTGTTCATATTTGCGCTTTAAATAATCAACAAGCCCCTCTGTCCAGAAGACAACGAAAAACACCAGGATTACGGCATAAAAAACAATGCGCAGCGTGCCAAAGGCTCTGAGAGCTTCGGAAATGGGTACCAGCAAAAAGGCACCTACCAGCGGCCCAAAAATAGTGCCAACGCCTCCCACCACCGTAGCAGCCAGTGGCATGATAGAAAAATCGGTGGCAAAGAGGGAAATACCTACCCAACCATACATATGCGTAAGATAGGCCCCACCGAAACAACCCATCACGGCGCTGATAAATACAGCCTGGGCTTTATACCAAGTTAAGTTTAATCCTGATGCTTTGATTGCTTGTTCATTGTCCTTTACCCCTCGGAAGACTAGGCCGATGTCTTCATAATTAACTAAGCGGGAGATACCAAAGATAACCACCAGGATTACACCTACCATGAGATAGAGCAAACCCCACTGGTTAGAGAAGACTTCAAGCCCTGGCAGGCCGTCTGTTCCCCCAAACCAGCCCGTTGCAGGAATTAACCTGGCAAAAAAGAGGGGATAGACAAAGCTGACAATGGCAAAATAAACTCCCCTTAGCGGCAGGCAAGGCAGCAGCGCAACGGTACAGAAGAGCCCTCCCAGCAACATGGCTAGGGGAATACAAAGGAACATAGGTACACCGACGGTGTTAAGCAGCCCCGAAATATACCCTCCCACACCTACGAAGAAGGCCCCTCCCAGGCAAACCAGGCCCACATAGCCAGCCAGGAAACCAAAGGAGATAGACAAAAGGACGTATATCCCTGTAATGGCAAATACTCTCTGCCAATAAGGCGTTAAAAGCAGCGGCACCACCAGCAGGACAATAATCAGTGCCAGACCGGGACCGATTAAGAACATGATCTCTTTCATGGAAGAGACAGCATAAATGGAATCCGCTCTAACCTTAACGCCGCGGTCAAGTCTTTCTTTGCGCAGTTCTGCCATGGTCACACCCTCTCCTCAAGTTCTTTCTGTTTGCCAAACAGGCCGGAAGGTCTGGTGATTAAGACGGCGATGATAACCAGTAGGGCCACAACAAAATGGTAGTGGGAAGCGATATACTTAACAGTTAGAATCTGGGCAAATCCTATGAGAAAAGAGGCATAGATCGCTCCTTTCCAACTGCCCAGTCCCCCGCAAACACTAACAGCAATGGCAAAGATCAGCACTTCGTAGCCCATCTCCACCACAATGTTCCCTTTAGGGAGAATAAACACTCCGGCAATCCCGGCAAAAAGTGCACCCAATGCAACAGCTACCGTGGCAGCCATGTCTGCATCAATCCCCAGGGCCAACGCAGCCCGTTCGTTTTGCGCAATCGCTTTTAGCGCCAGGCCTGTTTTAGTATAGGTGGTAAAAAACCAGAGAAAAGCAAGCAATCCCAAACCTCCAATAACGATGAGAATGCGCTGGTAATCAATTACAACGCCAAAAATATTTGTAGATCCCGGGATAAAGGGAGGCAACATATAAGTCATGCCGCGCAAACCAGACCAGCGCAGGTACTCCAGGATAGCCAGGCCGACCCCAAAAGAAGCAATTATCTCAGATACAGGCATCCCCCGGACACGAATAATAATCAAGCGGTATAGCAAAGCACCTATAATGGTAATAAGTATAAGTGCCAGCAAGATGGCCAAGATATAAGGAAGCCCAAAGCGGTTTAGAAAAATCCAGGTTAAATAACCACTTAAAATAAACAGAGCTCCATGGGCAAAATTGGGTACCCTGCTTACACCATAAACAAGGGCAAAGCCCACTGACATCATGATTAGGATTACACTGTTTACTATTCCATAAACAATTAGTTCCACGCGGTAGCTTCCTCCCTCCATACATTTCAGCGAAAAGCCACGTTTTCTACCGGATGCCCGGCAACCTGTTTCTTGCCGACCAAGTTACCGGGCATACCGGCCTGATAATTTCCGCTACGGCGATAAGCTGTTAGCTAGTCGAACACTTATTGTTATTGCATCCAGGGCGGCAGCTTGAGAGGTTCTGTGACAATAACTGGTGGAAATACCGTTTCCCTCCTGCCGGCCTGCCACTGGATAATTTGCGGTATGGCCCCTTCCGCCGGGTCAAGGCTGGCAATGATCTGGTGGTGTTCGTTAAAACGGACTCTACCGTAAACACCGACCATATCCGTAGCCTCCAGGGCGGCGATAACAGCATTGGGGTCAAGGCTGCCTGCCCGTTCAATGGCATCCACCAGTGTATAGACGGCCTGGTAACTGGAAGCAGTGCCATAACCTTCCGGTTCAAGGCCCCATTTTTTCTCGTAGGCCCTGACAAAATCCATGGTCAGCAGGGTAGCCTCGCAGGGTGCGTTACCTGCATTAACCAGGTGTGCTACAGTGAATTCCCCTTTACCGTCAGTAGCCTGCCAAAAATCAGGCTGTTCGGCTGCATTGACGAAGCCAATGGGCAGGGCTGGCAGCTTCATATCGTGCCACTGCCTTAAAAGGATAGAGCTTTCGGGCATATCCATCCAGATGAAAAGAACCTGTGCACCGAAGTCTCGGGCTTTAAAGAGGCCATCGGAAAAATCCAATGTTCCCGTGGGATAAATTTCAGGTCCCAGGACATCCCAGCCTCTGTCACCAAGTTGCTTGGCCATAATATCGCCACCACCGCGGGCATGGGCCACGTCCTGCACAATGATGGCAACTTTGTTAAACCCTTTATTCTGTTGCAAAGAATCAAAAAGGGTAAGCATCTGCCCGACCATTGTGCCAGCCACACCGCTAATCCTAAAGGAATACTTATGTGTCTCATAATTATCTTTAACCATACCTTCAAACATACCGGATAAAAAGCCTGTGGTAAAAATTGTTACCTTCTTGTGCCTGCTAACCAGGTCCATAGCCGCCAGGGCCGCTTCCGAGCGCGCCGGTCCGCCAATTAAAAAGTCGGCCTTTTTCTCTAAAATAAGCTTCTCCACGGCCAGTAGCGCATCACTGACAGGTACGCCCGGCTCCAGGTCCCGGGTATCCAGCACCTCGAATTTAAGGGGGCGCATCTTTCCGCCTACATTTACGCCGCCCCGAGCATTAATTTCCTCCACAGCCAGCCTGATCGCCCTTTCCGGTGCCCAACCATAGAGAAACCCCGTGGGGAGAGCAGAACCGATAACAATGGGATTATTAGCTCCGGGCGTTGCTGCAGGTTTACTACAGCCTCCAGCCAGATTCACCAGCAATAAGGACACGAGAACAAAACCCAACAGTACCACCAGAAAACTCTTTTTCATTTAGATTGGACCTCCCTTGTTTTTTGTTACTTTACATTAAAGGGGTAAAAACCACTTTGTTCCGCCATTTCTTCAAAAGAAAGACAGAAATTTTATTCATTCCATATTTCGTCAATTTTAGCTATGCTTGGGGGAAAAACGGCTCTGTAATTAACCCAGAAGGGAACAGGATAACGGATACCGTTTTTATGGCTCTCCGCCAACCCGGAGATAAGTTCATCAGCTCTGGCCAGGGGAAAGGTGAAAGACATTTCAAAATCCTGCGCATGGGCAAATACCCTTTCCCCGTTACAGAGAAGCAACAGCTGATAATCACCGCTTTCCATCGTCCTGACAAGGGCATGGGCACACTCTGCCCTCCCTGTAAAGCTGGATTGAACTGCCCTGCCCGAATTATAGTGGGCAGCCTGAACCAACCGCGCCATTTGGGCGGGATTACCATAAATATTGATTAAATCTGGTTCAAAGTTAGCACGGGAGAGGGGTGCCACCAGTAAATATATATATTTTCCTGCAGGAAAACGCTCCAAATTTTCTTCCATCACCGCCCCTATTTCATGATTAGCCGCATACATGCCCGCAACCAAATTCCCTTCTTTAAAATATGAAATTGGTTCTTTAAAGCCAAGGATAATTGAGCCTGCCGCACACGACTGATCCTCCTTTCCCAGGGCAATTGTTATGCCGCTATAGCGGACCATATTAAAACATTGGCAAATAGTAAGGCGATTTTTAAAATGGAGGGAGGGTATTTTGGCATTCCCAGGTAGCTCTTCTCCAGGTGGTACTAATTTAATAGCCAGGGGAGGAGTCGGAGGATTGATATAGGTTTTTAACGTCTCATGGATACCCTGCAAATCCATTTATAAACAACTCCTTCATGGAATTTGTGGTATCCATATATTTTTGCAATTATTATGCCAACATATTAAATTCAAATTTAATTCAAACATTTTAAAATATAAAAGTCCCAGTATTAAGCAATCCAGGCAACCTGGATTTTTTATCTTGCTCTATTATTTAGAAAAAGGTAAGCCATTTGCCCAGGCTAAAACACTTTTTGTAAAATTATTTTTACACATATACCTACCCTAGATTAGATTAAATTAACTTATATTTACGTAACTTATTAATTACAGACGAATGAGAAATGCCCAGTAACTCTCCCACTTTCCTGGAGCTTTTGTGTTCCGTAAAAGCTAGGAGCAATATCTTTTTTTCCACTTCATCTAAAATTTCTTTCATATTTTTCGATCTCAATTGTTCACGCAGGTAATCTGTTTCCATAAGCGTCACTGCGGAGTTGGGGCAGCTCTTTACCTGCGCAAGCATGGCACTAGGCAGATGTTCAGGAAGTATAATCGAATCCCGGGTGGTAATAACCATCCTTTCTACAAGATTGATCAGCTCCCTGACATTCCCTGGCCAGGAATAATTCATTAAAAGCTGCAAGATCTCACGGGAAAAAGATTTGTAAACATTATACTTCTCGTTAAAACGTGCCAGGAAATGGGCCAGCAGGGCCGAGATATCTTCTTTTCTTTCCCTCAAAGGGGGGACTGTTATGGGAACAACATTGAGGCGGTAGAAAAGATCTCCCCTGAATTCTTTTGCTGCTACCATCTCCTCAAGGTTCTTGTTGGTCGCTGCCACAATACGCACGTCAACCCGGATTGGTTTTTCGCTGCCCAGGCGAAATATTTCTCCGTCTTCCAGGGCACGTAGCAGCTTTCCCTGTAAATCCAGGGGCAAGTCTGCAATTTCGTCCAGAAAGAGAGTGCCCCCGTCAGCCAGTTCAAAATAGCCCCTTCTCCCGCCCTGCCTGGCCCCGGTAAAAGCCCCTTTTTCATAGCCAAAAAATTCCGCCTCCATAAGCTCGCGGGGAATGGCAGCACAATTGACTTTAATAAATCCGCCATTGCCTTCCCTGTAGCTATTGGCGTGGATAAGGCGCGCAATAACATCTTTGCCGACTCCTGACTCGCCAAGAATTAAAATATTAGCATCAGAATTCGCTACATAAAAAGCTGTTTCCAGGACACTTAACATATCCTCGCTCTGCGCAATGATTTGTTGTTTTTTGGCAAGCTCAAAGCGCAGCTCTGCCAGTTCTGATTGATAGCGCATCAGCAATTCCTGTGATTTTTGCATATCCTCTTTAAGGCGGTTCAGCTCTACCAGATCCCGCACGTTGGTAATAACTCTTATCACTTTTTTATTGTTATTCATCACAGGTACACCAGTTACAGTAACGGCTTTACCTGTATTAATTTCCTGCACACCCGTAACAATGCGCTTTTCCCGGAGTGCCCTTATGGTAATAGGTTCATAGGCGAAAAAACCTTCTTTAGTTAAGCTATCAATCCTTTTCCCAATAAAATGTTTTTCCTCCAAACCAGTCAAACGCAACAGGGCAGGATTGACTCTTATACCTATCCCTTTGTTACTGGTTATCATTACCCCATCAAAAGAATTTTCCAGGGCAGATTCCACTTCTGTATACCGTTTTTTAACGCTGTCAAGCTTCCAGTTGTTTTCATGACCCCCAGATTTATTTGTCGGCCCCATCCAGATCACCCCTTTGCGATAGTAGATCTCATCTTGTTAATTTTAATACTCACCTTACAAGGGTGTAAAGCTATTTTTACAAATTTTTAATATTGTTTGTAAATTTTTTTACACAAGATTAGCACTAAATCATTGAATGGGAGATAAAAATCTCCCATTCTTTTTAAATGTTATGTTTATTAAAAGATTATGATTTAAACTACCTGCCAAAGAATAAATTTGGCAAATAGAGGGCGATCTGGGGAAATATCGTTAAAATGGCCATACAGGCAAAGATGGCCAGCAGAAAAGGCCAGATCCCTTTAAAAATTGTCATTACCGGCGTCTCCCGGTCCACACCGGCCACCACATAGACATTGGCGCCTACGGGCGGCGTAATTACACCCATGCCCAGGGCCAGCACCACAATCACGCCAAACCAGATGGGATCAAAGCCGAGCTGCACGGCAACGGGATAAAATATAGGAACCGTCAGCAATATTAACGCCAGGGCGTCAATAAAACAACCGAGGATCAGGTAGATGATCAGAATAACCACCAGAATGGCCACCGGCGGCAGGGGAAGCTCCACGGCCCATGCGGCCAAAGTCCCGGGCAGGCCGGTAACAGCCAAAAAACGTCCGTAGATAGAAGCGGCAGCCACGAGGAACATAATCATAGCAGAGATGCGCACCGAATCGTTGAGAGAATTAATGAAACCACGCCAACTAAACTGGCGTTTTACCAGAGCTACCACCAAAGTGGCAAAGACCCCTACACCACCGGCCTCTGTGGGAGTAAAAATACCCATAAAGAGGCCTCCCATTACAGCAATAAAAATTACAATAACCTCCACGCCTCCGCCTAACACGGCAATTATCTTATCTTTCCAGGACACGGTGGGCCCTGGAGGCGCCAGGGAAGGATTCAATGCCGTTTTCAAATAGGTAACCAGCATAAACAGGCCCATCAACACAAAACCGGGCAAAATCCCGGCAGCAAAAAGCCTGTTAATTGATTCCCCTGTAGCAATACCATAAAGAATGAAAATAACACTGGGCGGGATCATTACCCCGAGAATAGCCGCGGCAGCAATGGTTGCAGTGGAGAGAGAACGGTCATATTCATAACGCTTCATCTCCGGCAGGGCAACAGCGCTCATCGTCGCCGCCGTGGCCGTTGTGGAGCCGCAAATGGCACCAAAAGCAGTACAAGCTCCAATCGTAGCCAGAGCAAGTCCGGCCTTCATACTGCCCATCACCTTGTAAGTAGCATCATATATTCTGGAACTCAAACCTGAATAATACGCAATATAACCCATCCAAACAAAAAGGGGCACCACAATCAAGGAATAAGAAGCAAAAGTGTTATACATGGTCTGACTGGAGATGGAAAGCATAGCTTTGGGGTTTGTGAGATAGGAATAACCCGTCATCCCCACTACCAGCATCACATAAGCCACAGGCATACGTAGAAAAAGGAGGAAGAGGAGTATAGCGATAGATAGCAGGCCGATATGTATGGGTGTCATTCTGTCTCACTTCCTTTTACAGCCATAATTACAGACTTCAACAGGTCTTTAAAGATAACAAGGGCAAGCATGATAAAGCCAACGGCAACCAAATAAATAGCCGGGTAGACAGGCAACAAGAGGTTTGTTGTCACATACCCCCTGGCCATCATCCTGGCGGCATATACAAGGGTTTCTCTGGCCAAAATAAAGGTAAAATAAAGAGACAAGGCATAGGTAATGGTATCAATAACAGCCTGAACACGTAGCGGCATCTTTTCCACAAATACGCCCACCATGATATGCCCTTTCATCGCTGCGGTATAGGCTACCGACATGCCCAGAAGCACAGCGCCGGACAACTCTACCAATTCCACCGTGCCGGGTACCGGTTTCCAGGGAATACGGGCAATCACATTGGCTACAATAATGGCCATACAAAAAAACAAGGCGAACTGACCGACCTGGGCTGTGCGCCAGGTCAGGGTGCGCACGAACCTTTCAAAATAATTCATAGAACAGCCTCCCTAAATTAGTATTGACTCTCCTGAGTACAAGCAGCGTCTACTTCCCATGTCCACTGTGCTGAAAAGAGCTGCCCATCCCGGGATAAACAATCCCGGGATGGGAGAATTATTTGCTTTTCCACCTGCTTTGGAATTTATTTCTAAAAGTGCTTATTTGCCATAGTCACCGTATTTCTGTGACATTTCAGCATCCAGCTTCACAACCATTTCGTAGATCTCTTTACCCGGCAGCCCGGCGGCATTGGTCTTTTCAATCCACCTGTCAATGATACCGCCAAGCTGGCCCTTCCACCTTGCCTGCTCACCGATAGAGAGCTCAATTACCTCATGACCAAATTCTTTTACGGCATATTCCTGACCGGCCTTAGTATGATCCGTTCTCAGCTTTCCGTACTCCATGACGTACTTCTCGTTAACCTCATCAAAGATTTTTTGTACTTCCGGCGGGAAAGAGTTCCAGGTATCCCAGTTCATTACTTTCATAAATACAATATTGTACACAAAGGGTGTTTTGGTAATGAACTTGGTAACCTCGGCCAACTTAAAGCCTTTTAGTGTATCCGTGGGAGCAAGGATGCCGTCTACAATGCCTTGCCCCAGGGCAATGTACGCATCGGACATGGGCATACCCACGGGCACCGCGCCAAGGGCGGTAACAGAGGGAACGGTACCGCCCACAGCCCTGATCTGCAGGCCGGCCAAATCCTCCAGTGCCCGTACTGGTTTGTTGGTCATAAAGTCACCTGGTCCTGTAGCCCAGAAGAACATTATCTTGACATCTTCATATTCTTTCTGCATCAGTGCAGATTGCTTGTATGCCTCATTGACCGTCATGGAAGCCACGAGAGCGTTGTCATTGTTGTAACCGGGCAGCTCAAAAGCCTCCGTTACAGGGAAAAGACCCGGCGTATAGGCAGGGCATGTACTCCCAAGGTCCGCAGCACCGGCTGCCACCCCTTCATAAATCTCTACTGCTGAGAGCAACACGTTTCCGGGATGGAAGGTGAAGTTGATTGTATGGGGCGTTTCAGCTTTAACCCGATCCGAAATCTCCTTTGCCCAGGCTTCGTGTCCCTCAGCTACCTGGAAGTCAACCGCAGGCCAGAAAGTAGCAAATTGCAGGTTCCAGGTTTTTCCCGGTTCCGGAGCAGGTGCCGGAGCCGGGGCCGGAGCCGGAGCAGGGGCCGGGGCCGGAGCCGGAGCAGCTGGAGCAGGGGCCTGCTTGGGTGCGCAGCCTGCAAAAACAGGCAGCAAGACTAAGGCCACTACCATCAAAACAACAAGCATCTTCACTTTCATTCTTTTGACCCTCCTTCGAAATTTAAATACATAACCACCATTTCCACGCTATGACGCTATTTTTATATCACCCCCCACCATGCGAATGTCTTAACAAAACAAATACTACGTTGTAAGGTGTTTGCAAACAAATCATTAACTATGACGTTGCCTTTTTTATAATTTATGCGATAGGGCAATGACTTATAATATAGACATTGTAGAATAGTGTCTTTAGTTGACATATTGAAAATATTTATACTAATATTATCACACAAAAGAATTAAAAGGCAATAGAGATACAATATATTTTATAAGTTTTCAGCTATCTTACTTAACTCTTTGATGATGCCTAGGGTCTGGCTGCCTGCGCGTCTTGCCGTGCAGGCAGCCAGGCTTTAAACAATTCCTTTACTTTAATACAGAACCAACCCAGAAAACCAGCTGCTCTAAAGCATTAAAGCGCCTGGCTCCAGGTTCCATATTTTTCCCGCAAGACACGGTGCAGGATCTTCCCCGTTGCCGTCCGGGGCATCTCTTCATCGGTAATAAAATCAACCGATTTAGGCCGTTTAAACCCGGCCATCCGTTGTTTGCAGTAATCTATCAGCTCTTTCTCCATGGCGGCATCGCCCTGATGGCCTGGATGCAGAATAACTACGGCTTTAACGGTTTCGCCCCATTTTTCATCGGGTACGCCGATAACGGCAACGTCTTTAACTGCCGGGTGAGAAGCAATAACTTCTTCCACCTCTGAGGGAAATACGTTTTCTCCCCCAGTAATAATCATGTTTTTCTTGCGATCAACAAGGAAGTAGTAACCGTCTTTATCTCTTCTCCCCATATCTCCGGCTGTGCACCACTCGCCACGGAACACCTCCCGTGTCTTTTCCGGGTCTTTCCAGTACTCCCGGAACGCATTGGGAGAGCGGGTGTAAAGCTCGCCGACTTCACCATCTGGAACCTCATTGCCTTCTTCATCCAACAACTTGATGCGGTCAATGCCAAATACCTCACGCCCAATAGAACCAAGTTTGGTCAACTGGTCTTCCGGACGCAAGTAGGTAATCAAGCCTGCCTCGGTGGAACCGTATGCCTCCCAGAGCTCTGCAGACTTAAAGAAATCCATAATGCTGAGCTTTAACTCCTTCCTGGCTGGAGCAGAAGAAATAAGCAATTGCCTGACAGAGCTTACATCATATTTGGCCCGGTTTTCAGCAGGCAAGGAAAGGATCATCTGGTAATGTGTAGGAACCAAAGAAGTAAAAGTTACCTTGTACTCGGACATGGTTTTCAACAGGTCTTCTGGATCAAAGCTAACCATGTTATATACCATTACAGGGGCAGTTACATAGGTATAGGGGAAAGAATAGTAAATAGAGTTGACATGACACATAGGCATAACCATTAGAGGTTTATCTGTGGGCCTGACTCCCATGTTAATATTGTTAATCATGTACTGGGCAATATAGCTTTCATGGGTGCGCACAACGCCCTTTGGTTTTCCGGTCGTACCGGAAGTATACATAATTGTCCAGACGTCGGCCGCGTCAACCAGGAGATCCGGTTCCTTTACGTCTCCCCGGCTCAACACTTCTTCATATTGGGTATAACCTGCGGGGGTTGCTCCCGAACCCATATAGATATAATTATTTGCCGGAACAGTGAGAAGTTGATCCCGAATACTGTTGATGGCTTCGATAAAAGGCTCCTCCACAATAATTGCTTTGCACTCTGCATGATTAACAATATAGGCAAAATCAGCAGGCGCCAGTCGAAACATGAGAGGAACGGCAACCTGCCCTCCTTTGGCGCAGGCGGCATAGATCTCCATCCATTCCACCCGGTTGTAGGCAAGGATAGCTATCCGATCGCCATAACCAACCCCCATAGCCGTTAACATATTGGCAAGACGGCAGGAACGCTCGTTCCATTCCTTAAAAGTGAAATTTTTGAACTTGTCTTGACATCCCAGCTTCTCCGGAAAATTCAAAGCATGCATCTTCAAGACAGTGCCAGCATTCATCCATTTGCTTACAGTCATCTCAGATCCCTCTCACTTTGCCCCGATGTATTTTTGCCTCATGGCCGGTTTATTGATCTTCCCTGTGACATTGCGCAGCACTTCATCAAAGACCACCTTTTCAGGCCATTTATATTTGGCCAGACCCTGGGCCGCGCAAAACTCTACCACTTCTTTTTCTTCCATCGTTTCCCCGGGATGCAGCTGGACAATAGCCATGGCTATCTCCACCAGCCGCTCATGGGGATAACCGATAACCGCAACATCGGCGATCTTGGGGTGACGGCGCAATACATCTTCGATCTCTGCGGGGAATATATTTTCGCCGCCCCTGATGATCAGGTCTTTTTTGCGATCTGCAATATAGAAATAGCCGTCTTCATCTTTCCGTACTAAATCCCCCGTATATAACCATCCATCTTTAATCGTTGCCGCAGTCATCTCGGGGTTACGGAAATACTCTTTCATGTTGCGTGTGCCTTTTAGGAGCAGCTCTCCAACTTCCCCGGGAGGCAGGTCATTACCCTCTTCATCCACGACACGGGCCAACGTATTAAAGGTTGGTTTTCCGATAGAACCAGGCCGTTTCAGGACGTCTTCGTCATAGAGGTTAAGCGTTCCCCCGCCGCCACCTTCTGTAATACCAAAAATATTGCCCGTTTTGAAGGGGAACAGCCTTTTCATATCTTCAAAAAGGACATAAGGGACAGGCTGGGCGCCGATCACGATGCTGCCTGTTACGTGGGAAAGGTCGTAGTCTTTAAGATCAATAATACCTTTTTTAATAGCGTTTACCGTATCAGACATAGTTGGCACAGTAACCCACCCATTGTTTACCTTTTCATTGCAGATGGCATCCAATAAATACCTTGGATCTGAAAGATCGAGCAAAATAACTATTTTCCCTCCCGCCAGGTAGCAGGGGAAAGAGAGGAAAAAGCTGCCGCTGTGATAAAAGGGGTGGGGCGCCAGATAGACAGTCTCATGGCCCGTGCTGTAGGTAAGGGCATTGCCCAGACCGATCTGATAAAGGGTATTGTGGGTCTGGCAAACTGGCTTAGGTGCTCCCGTGGTGCCGGAGGTAAACATAAGTTCGGCCGGATCGTCCCAATCTACGTCCACCAGAACATCCTCATCAGAAGAGTTGTTCAGCACCTCCTGGTAAGAAATCATATCGGCCGGCACGTTCTCGCCCAAAACGATATAGTGGGTAATGGAGGACATCTCTTTTTGAATAGGCTGCACCTTAGAAAGAAAACCGTCGCCCATAATCATTACTTTGGGCTTGCTGGCATCAGCAGCGAATTTTATGTCGGAGGAGGCAAAACGGAAATTTAACGGCACAGCCACGGCCCCCACACGTAAAATAGCATAAAACGTCGTTATCCACTCCATGCTGTTCATCTGCAGGTGTAATACAAAATCACCCTTTTGGACCCCCAGTTTTTGCAGGTAATTGGCTACTTTGTTTGTTTCTGCATTAAATTCCTTCCAGGTCATGGAACGCCTAAGGTTTTTTGACGGTGTTAGCTCTGCCAGGAACTCCTTCTCGGGGTATTTTTGTGCGTTGACGATTCCATACCAAGCAAAATTCATCTACAATAACCTCCCCATTATTTTCTATGCATAGGGTTGAGCCCCCATGCACAATTATAAGCCGGTTGCAATATGCCTGGTACTCAGGCCGACTCAAGTTGTTCAAAAAAGGGTTCTAGCTTTGCCATGATATGTGCTTCGGAAAAAAACCTCAGATCCGACATGTCAGCCTCAAAGACAACTCCTGGCAATCCAGTAAGCTTGCTAATTATATTTTTTTTGTCATAAAGGCCAAAGGCGTTAGGCTTGCAGCTACGGTTTGAAAAAAGCATAAAACCATCAACATCATATTTTTGCATTAATTTTATCTTTCTTTGAATGCGGTGCTCAAAAACACGGTTTACAAATTCTTCAGTGTAGTTCTCCGCAAGGCTTTCCAGCGGCCGATCCAAATCAAAGGAGTAGGCCCAGGAGTGAGTATACTGTGAAACGGCTACCAGAGCATGATGGGACGCACAAATATCGGAAAACCAGCGCATCTTAGGCCAGAGAGGGATATGGTCAAAGTACAGCTTATAGCGTTCATTTTCAATAGCATAAACTTTATTCTTAATCCGCTCCTCCAATTCCTGCTTTAATTTACGGTAATAATCTACCGCCTGTGGCGTCCCCCGCCATGTTACAATGGGAGCCATGTGGAAGCAGGCATCAAAAAAACCAAATGGCGCCGGCTTCATAGCTGCCGTATCAAGGATCTCATTCCAGAGACGGCATGCTTCATTGGCATAACCCATTACTTCACGCAAGCGGTCATAATCAAACTTTTTGCCTGTATAGTCCTCCAGGAAAGCAATTAGTTCCTGCAGCTGAGCAACATAGTAGCGTGTGGTCAGCTCGTCCAGTTCCATGCCGACCTGAGGCGCGTCCAGCAAAAAGTAAGGAGCATGGTAAAAACGTCCAGCTACCTCAAACCATTTGGAAAGACTACCGCACTGTGTATTGCAGCAAAGGAGCAAATCTGGTTTAACTATCTCTCCTAGTGGGTGCTCCTGACTGTGGGCATCGCCAATACCACAGCGAGAATAAGCGCAAAGATCATGAGCATAACCCTTTGCTTCAGCTACAATTGAAAATTTGTCAGCCAGTTTGCGTGCAGAAGCCACAGCACCAAAATTTTCAGGGTAGAAAGGAAATAGGCCGGCAGCATAGATAATTTCAACAGGGGAGACAGCGGTTACCCAAGCGACGGGAATGCCCTTTTCCTTAGCTTCTGCACCCTGGGCATAATAATCGGCCATTAATTGTTTCATTAATTCAGCTGTTTGCCAAGGCACCTTATCGGACAGCGTCCTCACCCCCAAGCATTTCTATAAACGCATGCACTCTTGTCTGTAACTGGCCGAGCGGAATACCACCATAAGCAGTCTCTATACGAATAGCTGGAATACCCGCTTTCTCCATAGCCTGCATATTATCATAATAATCGTAATTCTCAGGTTCGCAGAATTTTAAATGCAGGAATATTACGCCTCCAGCTTCCTTTTCCCGGGCCAGCTTGACCAGGTATTCCGCCCTGCGCTTTTCCCGGATTTCATAGAAAGCTGCAGGCATTCGCTTTAACTGGCGCTGCACCAGCGCTTCAAGGGGATCACCGTTAGCTGCCACATCCGCCTCCAGGTAGCGAAACCCATTTTTTAGGTCATCAGCGACAACTACCCCCCCTTTTTCATTAATAAAATCAAGCAGCTCCAATGGTTCCAGCAATGTACCGGAGATCACTAGTTGGTGCCTGCTTGCCCTGGTGAAACACTCCTTTTCTTCCTTTAAGACAGCAAATAGCTGCCTTAGCAACTGGTTGAGCTTCTCCCGGGGCATAACCATGGCAGCCTTGATAATTTTAAAAAGGTCCTTGCTGCTAAGAACCTGCGGGGCCTCGACCTGTATCCCGTAAAGCTGCCTGAGAAGCTGGCGATTATGGTTATAAAGGGCGATGCTATTCTTTAATGCCCCTTCTTCGATCTTCTTCCCCCGGAATTCTTCCAACCTTTTTTTAATACGTTCCAATTCCCCGTAAAGATAGGCCCCGGCACTGGGACGGTCAACCTGCCGCGGTAAGCGATAGTTCTCCATCAAAGGAAGGGGACGAACATGTTTCCAGATACCCAAAAGCATACGGGTAGTATCGCAAGTCTGCGGGATGATCAAACCATCCAGGAAAGAGATTTTGTCCTGCAAGGCCACGGCTAAAGCATTGCGGGAAAAGGAACAAGCCCAGGTTTGCAGGTGGGCATCGGCAAATTCCAGCTTTCCTTCCTCTGCATTGACTGCATAAGGGAGAAATCCGGCCGCGTGAATTAATTCTTCCGGCACATCGGATAGTAAAAAACCTATAACCTTTCCTCCATGTTCTTCTTGCCATTGCGTGGCCTGCCTGGCGGGATTTTCTGCCGCTTCTCTAAGTATTTCCAAAGCTTCTAAGCTATTCAAGTTTCCTGCACCCTCTTCCCTGTTTTGCAGCATTAATACCCCCCAAACCCGGGAACAACATTGGTTAAGGGCAACCCTTGCAGCCAGCGCTCAATATTGTCTACAAAAGCCCCACCAAATCTTTTAGCATACATGTCGGTCCAACCAGAGCAGTGAGGTGTAATCAGCAAATTTTTGGTGCCCCAAATCTCGTCTTCAGGTGGCAAATAAGAAGGTAATGGGTTCTTTATCCACTGCGTATCATTGGCAGCGCCGGCAATCCACCCTTCATTAAGGGCTTTCATCAAGTCTTCTTTAATGATTAAGGAACCCCGTGCGCAGTTGATCAGATATGCGCTTTTTTTCATCAACTTAAAAGTCCGCTCGTTCATCATCCCTATGGTGTCGCTTGTTTCCGGACAAGAGAGGACAAGAAAATCACTTTGGGCAATAACTTCGTCCACCTGGTTGTTAAGGTAGACTTTATCCACGAAAGGCACATCCATTATTTGTATATCTGTGCCGATTACATACATATCAAAAGCTTTAGCCCTTTTGGCAATCTGACGGCCAATGCCGCCAAGCCCCACGATACCAATAGTTTTACCGTAAAGCTCTTCTCCCCGGATACGTATGAATTTCCTTTCTTTTTGGTTTTCCCATATCTGCGTGAATTTTTTTGCCAGATTAAGCATCAAACCAAGTACATATTCGGCAATAGGTATGCCTGAGCCGCCCGGTAAATTTAGCAAAGGCACATGGGGGGGGATCTTGCCCCACTTCTCCCAGTGATCATAGCCTGCGCTCAAGGTCATAATCCACTGTAAATCCTTCATCTCCGGTATGCGTTCTACAATAACACCAGTCCCTATAATATGTGTATCCAGATACTCGTCAGGAGTAAATTCCGCAGCCCCGTTTTGCAGCAGGCGAACACGTATTTCACCGTTCTTTACTTTTTCTGGAAAACGCTCTTTGATCAATTCCTCGTACTCGTCTGGCGTGCCAAGCCCTGGTTGCAATACAACAAGAATGTTTAATGGATTAAAATGATGCACTTAATACACTCCCCTGCTTGTTTTTAACTTTAGAAAAGAGACCCCGCCGTTGCACCGATTTAAAATTTTTTTTAATCATCTGCCTCCTTCCATTGAATAAATATTATTGCTTATTCTATTTTACATTTTAATTACGGATATTCTAGGTTTTCAATCAATTTTTTTCAAAGAAGACAATTCTACATTTAAAGCCAAAAATCCTTCTCAAGCTGTTATTTATCAATCCAGTTTTCAAGCGATATTTAACAGAACAGCTGCGTTTCCTCCAAGTATTCTTCCTTGACTTTCCTGGTTTAGCCCCAAGCTTTTGATTTCAGCAATATTTCCTGCGATGTCAATAACGCCAGGCCAATCAGATCCAAAAATAACCTTGCTTGCTATGGTTTCTAATTCAGGGAAATAAGATAACAGCTTTTGCGGAGGCAATCCTGCTATTTCCAGGAAGACATTTTGATGCAACCTGCATAAAAAAAGGCTCGATCGTACCAAAAACCCCGGCCACCGTGAACCATGATAAGGTTTAAGCTGGGAAAATCCACGGCTACGTCGTCAAGAAAGATAGGATCGCCATACTTTAAACGGGCCCCTTTAAATAAAGAAGTTCCCGTATGAATCATGACGGGAACATTTAACTCTTGCGCACAGGCGTAAAGAGGATAAAGCAAAGGGTCGTTAACATAATAATACTGGTATGTGGGATAAAGCTTTAAGCCGCAGAAACCGGCATTGACTAATTTTTTTAGTTCTGTCGCTAAGTCTGGTATCAGATGAGGATTTATGCTGGCAAAAGGGATCAACCCTTTATACCCTTTGCAAAAATTTAAAACGTACTCATTGGGGCAAATGCCAACAACAAGGGGGGAATAGTCAGCCATAACCACAGCATAGTCAATACCGCACCTTTTCAGATAACTAGCAAAATAAGCAGGGTCACTGAATTTTGCATAAAAATCATCCCAGTCATTAGCTTTTTGCAAGTTTTTAATCCAGTTTAGTGCAGGATCCCTATAGAAATCATAATATATTGGGTGCGTGTGAAAATCAATGACGGGGATACCCAACTGGTAGATGCCTCCTCCATTAAAGCCAGCAAACCTTCTCCTGCAAAGGCATTCCTGAAATAGCACTCCCGCCTACTTTTTTCAAGCAGGCGGGAGCTATTATCTGGGATCTGTCTTTATTCTTTACGCGGCCCCAATACGGCGTCCACGAGCTCTTGATCAAACGGTTTCCCTTCGGCAAGCAACTGGCGATACTTAACAAAGTCAATAACGTCTCTGCCCGTAAGCTTCTTCGTGTTAAAGGCATTGAAGCCAAGATATGCCTCTGTCTGCATATTGGCGCCAAGCCAGTGACGGAAGAAGTTCTTGTTTGTATCCCAGAAGAACCTCTTCTTCTGGCGGATAGCATCGATGGACATCATCAGGCAGTTGGGGAAAAGGTTGGTAAAGGTCCAGACGATCCTGTTGACCTCTTTATCAACCAGGCTAAAATCGGTCTCAGCTTTGGCCACAATCTCTTTAGCTTTTGCTGCCGCTTCACCGGTGACATATTCACCGTAAACAATGGCCCCGTCATCAACATATTTGTCTGTAACGACTAAGGGGTTACGCACAAACTTGCCATCTACCTTTAATACTGGCAGTGCCTTGGAGATCAAGCCAAGCCGCTCCATCTTATAGGCGCTCCACATTTCGCAGGAAATACAATTCCACATCGCCTGCTCCATGGTAAGGAACTCGGGCAGGAAATCGCCGGAACCGCCAACTGGTGCCGAGCCATGCTTGGGCCCTGCCTGACCGAAAATTGCCAGGTCTGAAGAAATGGCGAGGTCACAGGCCAAGCCAATCTCTTGCCCGCCAGCCACGCGCATACCATTTACACGGCAGATAACCGGCTTCTTGGCCATAAGGATCGAATCCACCATGGCATTGAAGAGATCCATATAAGCCATATATTCACTGGGGTTCAAGCTGTAGTATTCGGCGTATTCCTTGGTATTGCCTCCGGTGCAGAAAGCTTTATCGCCTACAGCTGTAAAAATAATCGCTACTACGGAACGGTCTGCAGATCCCCTTTGCATACCGGCGATAACACCTTTGACCATTTCCGTAGTATAAGAGTTATATTGAGTGGGGTTGTTCAAAGTCACCCATGCAGTGTAAAGCCCTTCCACAACATTGCCAGCCGGGTCTACTACCGGCTTCTTTTCAAACATAACGCATGGTGCTTCTGTCCCAAAATAATTTTCTCCGAAAAGTTGATGGTCTTTAAGATCAGTCTGCCGGGGCCACTTAAATACGTCTACCATTAAATAAACCTCCTTACGTTTTTTTAATTATACAGTTTCACAGGCCTGCAACTTATACTTTCACCCTGTGCCAAACGGCATTAAGCACTGTGACGGATTGTGCTTTTACCCACCTCCCTCCGCTTAACAGGCAAAAATACGGCTTTCCAGTGTATAGCTGTAAAAAATATCTCCTTACGCCGGGACCAGTTCATAACTAATTTGGCCTCCGGGAAGGAAAGCCGTTACCGCTTTCAGATCCATACCCACTTTTATTTGTCCTTCCTCCAGATCCTTGCTTAAACGCCCAAAAACTTTTACACCATCAAAATCTGCCAGAGCCAAGGTATAAGGTACATCGTCCTCAAAGCCTGTGGGGCCATAATGTACCCGGGTAAAACTGACCAGCTTGCCTGTACCCTCTATCTTAAACCATTCCATGGTACTGTCCGGGCACCAGGGGCAATCGGCACGGGGCGGAAAATAGATGCGGCCGCACTGGGAACATTTGGTGGCGGTAAGATCTCCTTTTTCCAGGTTTTCTATGAAAGCGCCAACCTTTGTTTGTGCAGTGAAGCTTACACGGCCAAATTTTTCAAAGCCCATAGTTTTCTACCTCCCAAAGATAATCACATTACCATAAATCCCCACACCACCAATATTATGCACCAAACCGATCTCTGCGTTTGGAACCTGAATCGCTCCTGCTTCGTCGCGTAGCTGCAAAACAATAGTGCGCACCTGCGAACCGCCTGTAGCCCCAATGGGATGACCTTTGGACAGGAGTCCCCCGTCTACGTTTACAGGGATTTTACCTTCAAGATAAGTTTCGCCATTCCTGATTAATTCTACACCTTTACCTGGCTCGGCAAAACCCAGATTTTCATAAGCCATCAACTCCGCGATGGTAAAACAATCATGGACTTCAGCCACATCAATATCGGCGGGCCCGACACCTGCCATCTCATAAGCCTGTTTGGCCGCCAGACGGGCGCTGCTCAGACCGTCCAGGGATTCTCTGCCTGTCATCGTCAGTGAAGCAGTAGCAGCTCCCAGCCCCAGGATCCAAACCGGTTTTTTGCAGATCTCTTTGGCCCTCTCTGCACTGGCCAAGATAATACAGGAAGACCCGTCAGCATTTGCACAGCAGTCAAATCTCTTTAACGGTGTAGCTACCGGCTCCGCAGATAGAACCTGATCCAGTTCCAGGCCTTTGCGATATACGGCTTTATCGTTAAGCTGCCCATATTTGGCTGCTTTAACACGGATTAAGGCCAGATCTTTTTCAGTGCTGCCATAGCGTTCAAAATGGGCACGGGCATGCATGGCATAATAAGCAGGCATCATCGTCCCAAAGGGGGATTCCCACATAATATCGGCACCCCGGCCCATTCGTTCCTGCGAATCGGCAGAGCTTATTTCAGACATTTTCTGGAACCCCAGTACCAACACGATGTCGTGCAACCCTGATTTAATCAGGGAATAGCCCACCCTGATGCCCGTAGTACTGGAAGAACATACGGTTTCAATAGCAAAAGTAGGCTGGGGGTTTAATCCCAGATATTCAGCCATTAGGCCGGAGGGGCTCCTCTGTTTATCATATTCCGGTGCAGAACAGATCAGAGAAGCATCAATATCAGCGGGCGTTATGCCTGCGTCTTTAATCGCTTCACGGAAAGCTTCGAAAGCAAGTTCACGAATTGAACCCTCATAATTGCGGAAAAAAGTGCTCTGTCCCACACCGATGACCGCCACATCTTTGGGCATATTATTTCCTCCCTCATACAAAATATCTCTGAACAAAAATATAAGCTTACCCTTATTATTATTTAAGCAATTTTAAACTTAAGGCATAACCATACCGCCATCAATGCATATGAGCTGTCCCGTAATATAGCTGGAGTCATCGGAAGCAAGGAAGACAACGGCAGGGCCAATTTCCTCAGGCTTGCCAAAACGGCCCATGGGAATACGCTCAAGATACTTCTCCATAAAACGGGGATCTTTGGCTATGGTCTGAGTCATATCCGTTTCCGCCATGGGAGCGATGGTGTTAACCCTGATATTATAACGGGCAAGCTCCTTGGCCGCAGATTTAGTTAGGGCATAAACCCCCCCCTTAGCTGCAGTATAGTTAACTTGCCCGATAGTCCCCAGCAAACCGGCCGAAGAAGTGATATTAATGATGGAACCGCTCTTTTGTTCCATCATCGGAGCTGCCACTGCCTGCAGGCAAAAAAATGCTCCTGTAAGGTTAATCCTGATAATCTCATTCCAGTCTTCCTCGGTCATCTTCCAGAGCATAGCCGGCTTGGAGATACCTGCATTGTTAAAAAGCACATCCACCCGGCCAAAATGCTCAAGCGTATCCTTCACCATCTCTACCACCTGGGCGCGAACACCTACATCAACCTGTTTAACCAAAACACGTCGGCCCATTTCGCGGGCGGCACTGGCAATGGGATCATCCTCTTTAATACTGCGGCTTACCAGCACCAGGTCCGCCCCTTCCTTTGCCATCAAAAGGGCCACCGCCTCGCCGATGCCCTTACGTGCTCCGGTAACAATCGCTACTTTACCCTGCAACTTCATTGCTTCTTATCACCCACCTGCTTCTCTAAAATAGGTGTACAAACAACCAATTCCGCCTTCCATACTTACAGGCATTTAACCGTCCAAGAACGAAGCGGCAAATGGTATTTTATATTAAATTCGTTGAAGTATTGTTAAATTCCTTCTACCGGAGGAAAGGTTTCAATAATTTATTTGTAAGCCTAATTTACCCCATTATCCCGTCTCTGAGTATCGCTTAAAAGCATGGCTGTTTGGTTATTGCAGGGTGAATTAAGGGTTAACACAAAAGCGCTAACCCATATATTGACGAAGCAACGGCTAAAAGGATATAATGCAAACACGAGTAATTTAATAATATTCAATATTACCAAGAAAGCTTTGAGGCCAATGCAACCCTGGACGAAAAATGCTGACAATTATTATGAATTGTTGCTTGTTTGCAAAGTAGGGGTTTTCTTTCAGGCAGATGAAAACCTAGACGTCTCTTTGCGGGATATTCTGCAAAATGCCGTTAATTCCCTGGACTTTCATCGGGCCGGCTTAGTATTGCTGCCGCAGAACCAGGATCCCGTATGCTGGCACGCAGGGCGAGAAGAAAAAAATAAAACAGACACAGATGAAGCTCTGCATTTAAAAAGATTTATTGCTCTGGTGAAGAAAAAAGGGAAAAAGGGCTCGAAATTGCTTGATCCCCTGCAACCGGCAATTACGACAACATTGCCTGTTGTTCTTAGAACCGGGGATCCGGCAAGTATTCTGGAAATAGGCATTTTCGGGACAGATCATAATAATGCCCAGTACATGCTGGTAAAAGCCGTTTCCGTAGCCAGACATATTGCTGACACGTTACAGGATTTTTCTTTCCAAAAGCAAAAAGATTCTCATTTACGTAAACTTGCTGTCTGGCTGGAAACGATTAACACTATTAGTTCTACCCTTGATATTCGGGAAGTCTTGCATGTTGTCGGCCAGCTTACTGCAGATTTCTTTTCTGCCAAAAGCTGTATTTACCTGCTCGATGAGGAGGGCCAAACTATTGTCCCGGCTGTGGGCGTAGGCAGTTATGATCCGGATTTGAAACGAAAATTTAAGGCCCTGCGAGGCACCAGGCCTTTTCCAGCAATCAAACGGGCAGTAGATACACAGCAACCTGTTATTGTTACACCAGCCAACAGAAGACGTCTGTTAACACCACAAATTATTAAGGACTTTGGCTATACTTGGATGGTACTGGCACCCCTCCTTAGCAAAAACAAAACCATTGGTGTAATGCAGGTAGACCGCGCCAGCGAATTAGGAGGGTTTAATCAGGAAGAGATAGAAATAATATCCGCCATTGCTCGTGCTACGGCAATTGCTCTGGAAAATGCTCAATTGATAAAAATGCTGGGTCAGAAAGAGCAGCTTCTTCACCAGCTGGTAAACAAGCTTATTACCGCCCAGGAAGATGAGCGCAAAAGGCTTGCAGCAGACTTACATGATGGGATTATCCAATCCCTGATCGCCATCTGGTACCGATTGCAACGCATTACCCCTCCCGGAGAAATAAAAGAGGGGGATTGGCAGATGGAAATTTCAGATCTTACCCGTTTGCTTAACGAACAAATTATTGAAATTCGCCGCATTCTCTACGATCTTCGGCCTCTTATTCTGGATAACTATGGACTTTTCCCTGCTGTAGAATCTTACCTGCAAAGCATCCAGGAAAAAAATAATATTGATGTAGAGCTTACCATTCATGGAAATAATAAAAAACTCACATCCCGGATTGAAATAACCCTGTTTCGCATTCTGCAGGAAGCCCTCACCAATGTACTTAAACATGCCCATGCTAGTCGTGTCCGCGTTAAGCTTATTGCCGAAGCAGATGTGGTTTCCCTGACTGTGGAAGATAACGGCTCTGGTCTGGATATATCGCTCCTGTCTACCGCAAATTACCAGGATCGGCTCGGGCTGGCCGGTATCCAGGAAAGAGCTCTTCTGCAGAATGGCACCTGTAATATCATTTCCCATCCGGGGAAAGGAACAACTATTTCCGTTTCTATACCCATCCCAGAAAATGTTGACGAATAGGCTCATAACTAACAATTTAATTGTAAAAAAGGAAATTAACGGGAAAGGAGCATCAATCAGCCAAATGTCCATCAAGCTCGCCATCGTTGACGATCACCCTATGGTAAGGGAAGGCCTTGTGGCAATGCTGGGTAGTTGCAGTGAGCTTATCATCGTAGGCAGCTGCAGCAACAGCGAAGAAGCACAAAGCCTGGTCCAAACTATGGAGCCGGATGTTATCCTGATGGATATTAAAATGAAAGGCATGAACGGCATTGAAACAGCAAAACAAATCTTAAAACTCAATCCTAACATTAAAATTATTTTTTTAACCGTTTTCGAAGATACTGAATCCATACGCCTGGCTTTACAAAGTGGGGGTTCAGGCTACCTGCTCAAACATGTAACCCGGGAAAAACTTCTGGATACCATAAACCGTGTACATCGAGGCGAAACCGTTATAGACCAGACTGTATTCCATCAGATTGTCAATGATTATACCCGCATCAGCAAAAAGCTGGCCGATATCAAAGAAAACAAAGCTTTACCCGGGGAGGACAGGCCTATCTATGATACCGATCAAGATCCAATACTGACCCCAAGGGAACAGGAAATTTTATACCATATCACCAGGGGTTTAACCAACAAAGAAATTTCTACAGCCACAAACCTTGCTGTTGATACCGTAAAAACGCATCTACGCAATATTTTCCGTAAACTTGGCGTTAAAAATCGTACCCAGGCTATTTCCAAAGCAATAAAAATGGGACAAAATTTTTCGCGCTATTACAATACTTTGAGATAAAATAAAAATGCCTGCCTGCATTTGTGTTAAGGCGTCTTAACATCAAATCATCACAGACAGGCTGTTTCTCCGCTAGCTTTTTATATTTACGGGCCGCTTCCTTATTGTCCTTCGCCAATTTCAAAACGGACAAAGCGCCGTACAACCATATTTTCTCCCATTTTTGCAATTTTTTCGTTTATTAATTTCTCAATGGTAAAATCAGGGTCTTTTATAAACTGTTGTTCCATTAGACAATTTTCCTGGTAGTACTTTTCAATTCTGCCGCTAACAATTTTATCCACAATTTTTTCCGGCTTCCCTTCCCGCAGCGCCTGATTGCGCAAAATCTCTTTTTCACTCTCCACAACATCTGAGGGGACATCCTCACGCCGGAGATAAGACGGGTTTGTAGCGGCAATCTGCAGACAAAGATCGCGGGCCAATTCTTTAAATTCGGGAGTCTTGGCTACAAAATCAGTTTCACAGTTTAGTTCAAGTAACACACCAACCTTACCGCCAAGATGAATATAGGCATCCACAAGCCCCTGGCTTGCTACTCTTCCCGATTTTTTGGCCGCTTTGGAGAGGCCCTTTTCCCTGAGCAGGTTAATCGCTTTTTCTTTATCCCCACCTGTTTCCACCAGGGCGTTTTTACAATCCATCATCCCTGCCCCGGTAATATTACGCAACTCTTTTACCATCTCTGCAGTAACCAAATTATCACTTCCTTGTTTTCATGTTTTTTTATTGATTTTCCGGCATTTTTATTCATTCTTCAGTTACCGCTTCCTCTGTATTTTCCTCCGCATACAGCTCTGCCTCAACGCTGAAATCCTCTTCAGCATTATCTGCCCAATCATCCGTTTCATGCTCAGTATCAGCAGTATCAGCAGTTGTTTCCTTTTCTGCGGCTTCCCTCTCTTTTTCCTCTGCCATCTGCAAGCCCTGCTTACCTTCCAGCACCGCATCAGCCATCTTAGAGGTAATAAGCCGCACAGCCCGGATCGCATCATCATTACCGGGAATAATATAATCTATCTCATCAGGATCACAATTGGTATCTACAATCGCCACAATGGGTATCTCAAGCTTCATTGCTTCGGCAACAGCAATCCTTTCTTTGCGGGGATCAACAATAAATACAGCGCCCGGCAACTCTTTGAGGTCACGAATACCTCCTACAAATTTAAGCAGTTTTTCCTTTTCATGCTTAAGCTTGATAACTTCTTTTTTAGGTAAAAGATCAAAATGGCCTTCTTCTTCCATCTGCTCCAGTTCTTTAAGCCGGTTGATGCGCTTGCTGATAGTAGAAAAATTGGTGAGCATCCCGCCCAACCAGCGCTGATTTACATAGGGCATTTCACAACGGATTGCTTCTTCAGCGATAGACTCCTGGGCTTGTTTTTTTGTCCCGACGAAAAGAATCTTTTCGCCCTGCATGGTCAAATCCTTAATAAAATTATAAGCAATATCAATAAGGCGAACCGTTTTCTGCAGGTCAATAATGTAAATACCGTTTCTCTCCGTGAAAATATACTTCTTCATCTTGGGATTCCAGCGTCTGGTTTGATGCCCAAAATGAACACCCGCTTCCAGCAACTGCTTCATTGTAACAACTGCCAATTCTTTTCCTCCTTTAATTAAGGTTGTTCTCCTCCGCCGTATCATTGCCGGGCAGAACTCAAAACGAGCACCCCCGCACAGCTCTAACGACGTGTGTTTTTAAGCCATTACGTAGTATAGCACAGGCATCAAAAAATGGCAACTAGCTGCAGAACACGGGGGAACACAGCTAAACAAGGGGCAAATTACCCTTTTCAGCGGGGCTCCCCCACAGGGTGGGATCTCCGCTGAAAATTTTCCAAACCTATAAAAGCAGGCAAGCCATTACATGTAGGAATGGGAACATCCCCCTTAATAAGAGGACGAACATACTGAAGGAATTCTTCACCAATACCATTGCCTGCTCGATTAATCCACTGGCGGGGCATTTTTTTCTCCCTATTAGCCACCCTGTCTAATGCGATACTTCCCGGAACACAACAGTAAGTCTCTCCCTGTTTACGTACAAGGGCAATCATAATTCCACTGGCGCCTGCCGCAGCAGTCCTGACAGCCTCTACCCCAACCATATGGGCCTCCCTTGCATCAACAGCAGAAGCACAATGTGCTGCCGCACGTTGTATCGTTCCGGGAATATTACACCTTACTTTTATGCCTGTCTCTTTCTCCAACATAGTCTTAAGCGTTTCCGCCAAACCACCCAGCAGACAATGACCGAAAGGATCCCTGCTCTTTTCAGCGAAAATATATCGTCCCTCCTGATCAACCAGGCCTTCCGAGACAACAATATAAACATGTCCAAGATCACGGTATACGTCCTCCACATCAGCCAGGAATTTCTCACGTATAAAAGGGACTTCAGGCAAATAAATAAGATGTGGTCCATCATCGTCGCTACGTCGTGCCAGCATGGTGGACGCTGCCAACCAACCAGTGTTACGCCCCATAACTTCCATAATTGTAACGCCTTTACTCATGAGTAAGCTCCTCAAATCTATACTTGTTTCCATTGCCGTAATAGCGAGAAATTTTGCTGCACTTCCATAACCGGGGCAGTGATCCGTAAAGGGCAGGTCATTATCCACCGTTTTAGGAATACCAATAACATACAGTTCGTACCGCTCCTGCAAAGCCAACCGATAGACCTTATTGGCCGTATCCATGGAATCATTTCCACCAATATAAAAGAAATAACGTATGTCCTTTTTTTGGAAGAAACGTAAAAGTTTCCAATAATCCCCTTCCTGCAACTTATAGCGACAGGAACCAAGAACAGCCCCCGGTGTATAGCGCAGGCCATTTATGAAAGTTTTACCCTGTGCGTTAAGATCAACCAGCCTATCTTCCAGTATGCCCTTAATGCCGTACATTGCTCCATAAAGGCAGCCTGTGTTTTTTTGTTGAAGCCAGCCCTGAATTACTCCCCTGACACTGTTATTAATTACAGCAGTTGGTCCACCTGATTGGGCAACTAGGCCATTTCCCCTCATTTTCATTTTTAGCTCAACCCTTTCTAATTTGAAGGATATGTAAGCCTGACCGGCTCCCGCTTTGAGGAAATGGCATCATCTCATTTATATTTATATGTTTTAGTATCCTCTAGTTTTAGCTTGCTTTTTATATTTATTATCTTATACTAATTTTATTTTTAAATAAAGCGCCAATAGCTGCCATAAAAAAACCGCACTTAGACGGTGCGGCACACAATATTATACAATATATTATATTTAGCAGAAATTTTTATATGAGCAAACCTGTAAGCCGAGTTCTGTGTCTCCAAATGGAGTAGCAGCCATCTATCTTGGATATCAGTTGCCTGATACCTCCAGCGACTCATACCCGAGGGATTCAGCGGGCAACTTCATCTCCCTCCTATTCAGTCTTGCTTCAGGTGGGGTTTGCCTAGCCAGCCAGTCACCAGGCCGCTGGTGCGCTCTTACCACACCGTTGCATCCTTACCCGGCACTCAACTGAAGTGTCATGCATTGCCTCTCAGAAAAAGCCTGAATAATCACTTCAGTTGAGTGCCGGGCGGTTTTTTTCTGTGGCACTTTCCTTAAGGTCGCCCCCACTGGGTGTTACCCAGCACCCTGCCCTGCGAAGCTCGGACTTTCCTCGAAGGCTAATCGCCTCCGCGGCTGCTCGGTTTACTCATATTATAATCTTTAAACACATTTTAACGTACCTTTTCCCCGTTGTCAAAAATATAGTTTGTCAGTCGGAATTTACGTCAAACATTTTCTAAATTTAGAGCCCTTTTAAAAACTGCAGCACTTCTTCCAGATCTCTTACGGAGACAACCTTAATTTCCCGGGCAACCTGTCGCGCCTCTTCATAATTTTCTGCCGGAGCCAAAAAATATTTAATTCCCGCTCGTTCAGCAGCCACCACTTTTTGCTTAACCCCGCCGATACCCCCTATCCTTCCATCAAGTGAAATGGCCCCTGTCCCTGCAATATTATGGCCTCCCGTTAAATTTTCCGGTACAAGTCTGTCCAATATCTCCAGGACAAACATCATTCCCGCCGAAGGGCCAATAACAGGACCTGTTTCAATATTAATATGGAACGGTAAAAGGGGCTGCCAGTTAAGTGTGTTTACATAAATTCGCAGGGCTGCTTTTTCAGGCTGATCCATGAGAAATGTAGTTTTGATTACAAAATCATACAAATCCCCATCACGTTCTACCGTCAGCGTAACAGGCTGACCAACCTCTCTGGCCTGGATTAAATTTACTACCTCTTCTGCCAGATAAACAGTTTCCCCATCTACAGCCTTAATTACGTCTCCAGTTTTTAAAATCCCTTCCGCCGGGCTGCCGGGAATAATCTCCTTTACCTCAACACCATCACTGATAACAGTAACATCATAACCGGCTTTTTGCAGGGCGATAACCTGAGCAAGGAATTTGCTGTCCTGCATCCAGCTCTGCATGATTCTATTGTATTCTTCCACGGACATACCGGGAGGGATAACGCGGGAAACAGGCCGCAAATCAAAAACGGGATTAAAGCCTGCATAAAGAAAACTCCATAAATTGGCCTCCTGCTGAGCCACCGTAACCATAAAAAATTGGCCCTCTTCCTCCCGTATTTTTCCTTCCACCCGCACTCTGTCACCCAGGCTCTCCACAGAACCGGGCCTGATCAGGTAATAACCGGTTTGGACATAGCTACCCAGGGTTATAATTATTAATGTTATTAAGAAAACACTCCAGGTTTTTTTCAAACGATCCCTACTTTCTTTAACCAAGTCGCGCAAGAATTTCCGGTAATGCTGCACGGGCAGCCTCCTCACCCGCCTGGATTATCTCCGTACATCTGTCGAACTGGGAGGGAGCCAGATCATTTAAAGCTGGAGATATGACTATATCAGCCGACATTAATTGAAAGCGATTAAGCTCTTGTTGCATTATATCAAATGAACGAAGTACTACGTCAAGTAAAGAATTAATATGAGCATTACGGGGGAAAAAACCAGTATCCGAGGCAATAATGTAATCGGCTCCCATCTCCCGTACTACATCTGTGGGAATTCGGTTCAGCACCCCGCCATCGACAAGCAGCCTGCCATCATCCGCTTCAACAGGCACAAAATACCCGGGTATGGAAATGGAGGCTCTTACAGCCCGGCAGACCAGCCCTTCACGTATTACTACTGTTTTACCGCTGTAAAGGTCCACAGCCACAGCGGCAAAGGGAATTTTTAGCTCCTCAAACGTAGCACGGCGTGTCAGCAAATGAATAAATTGCTCAATTTTATCTCCTTTAATCAACCCCATACGCTGTAAACCAAAATCCACCCAATTAGCACGTATGGCGGCTGGCAGCAACCGCTCCATCAAACCAACCTTCATCCCCGCAGCATATAAAGCGCCAACCAAAGCCCCCATACTTGTGCCGGCGAGACAACTTACTTTCAGACCGGCTTTTTCAAGGACGCTTAACACGCCGATATGGGCAAACCCCCGGGCAGCCCCTCCACTTAAGGCAAGACCTACTTTTGCCTTACGCCTGCTCATCCCCGCCGCCTCCCTAAACTGTTCCATAAGCTTAATTTAATATATATATGTAGAAACTGGTCTAAGACGCTGCGCCAGAGCCATATAATTATAATAACTTTTTTATTGCACAAGGCGGGAAAAGTTAATGTCGATTATGATTATTTTACTTATCATACTTTTTATCTTATTAATCATGGTACCCTTTAGTTTCCGCCGAAGGTTATTATTATTTTATCTACCTGCAATTGTTGCCATATTATTAACCATCAGTATGGTGAAGTACTCGCAAGAAGCATTTGAAGCTTCTTTAAATGGACTGGCGATATGGTGGCATATCGTTTTTCCTGCATTATTGCCCTTCTTTATTTTCTCCCAGGTTCTCATCGGGCTGGGTGTAGTTCACTTTCTGGGAGTGCTCCTGGAGCCTGTAATGCGTCCCACTTTTAATGTGCCGGGCGAAGGTTCTTTCGTTATGGCCATGGGGCTTGCTTCCGGGTTTCCCCTGGGTGCTGTCCTCACAAGCAAACTTCGCCAGAACAAAATGTGCAGTAAAACTGAGGGCGAGCGCTTGCTAAGTTTTGTAAATACGGCAGATCCTCTTTTCATGTTTGGAGCTGTAGGTGTAGGAATGCTCCAAGCGCCGCAAACGGGCCTGGTTATTGCCGTCGCCCACTATTTGTCAGCACTCAGTGTGGGACTGGTAATGCGTTTTTATCGGGCAGGGAAAGAGGAAAAAACAATACAAAAAAAGATGTACAAAAAAAATATCATCCCCAAAAAGATGTTGAAACAAGCATTAAACGCCTTAATCAAGGCCAGGCAAGATGACGGGCGCCCTTTTGGCCAAATGCTGGGCGAAGCAGTGCGGGATTCCATGAATACGCTCATGCTCATCGGTGGATTTATAATGCTCTTTTCAGTAGTAATCTCCATGTTGGAACTGGCCGGCGTAGCAGTTTTTTTTACTGCCATAATCTCAAAAGTAATAGGGGCATTTAATTTAGATCAAGCTCTGGCCCCTGCCATTTTCAGCGGTTTTCTGGAAATAGACCTGGGGTGCCAGATGGCAAGCATGCGGGAAAATGTTGCCCTGGAGCAGAAACTAATAGCAATCAGCGCCATCATTGCCTGGAGCGGTTTATCCGTCCACGCCCAGGTTGCCAGCATTATAAGCCCCACTGACATAAGCATCATTCCTTATTCCCTTGCCAGGGTTTTGCATGCCGTACTTTCCGCTTTCTTCTGCATGCTCTTGTTTGATCCTCTCGAAGCAGTTGTTAATTTAGATAAAGTTATTATTCCTGTCTCCAAGCCGTTATCCTCTATAGGCAGTTTTTCTTATTGGTACGAAAGTTTCTTATGTAGCAGTACCCGTTTCCTCTTAATTATATTTTGCCTGCTTATAATTTCTTTTCTTCTCTCCTTATTCCAGCCAAAACAGAAAAAAGGTTGTCTTTATTAATCTTCCTTAAGTTTGCCCGGGTTTTGCCTTAAATTTAGCAATGATCATATCATAAACCTGGGGCGGCACAAGGGCCTTAATTTCTCCGCCATAACCTGCAATTTCCTTAACAATTCCCGAGCTAATAAATGAATACATATTGTTTGTCATCATAAACATTGTTTCTACTTCACAGTTGAGCTGCCTGTTAGTAAGGGCCATTTGGAATTCAAACTCAAAATCAGAAATAGCCCTCAAACCCTTAATGATAATGCGAGCACCCCTTTGTTTGGCATAATCTATTAATAAACCTTTATAGGAATCCACTTCCACATTATTATATTTACTTACAATTTTGTTTAACATCTGAACCTTTTCTTCCATGGAAAAAGTAGGTATCTTGCGGGGGTTTTCTAGTACTGCAACAATTAGATGATCAAAAACCTTACTGGCACGATCAATAATATCAAGATGGCCATTGGTTACGGGATCAAAGCTGCCGGGATAAATTGCACAAACCACAAAATAACCTCCTCCAAAACTTTTACAGTTAGCTGCTTAGCAGAATAAGTTGCGTATTACCATATTTTTTCTGTTTATTTAAGGTAAACGGCGCTCCGGCAAGCCACGCACACTGGTCACTACTGCGCCGTTCTACGCCAACATAACCGTCTGCATTTAAAAGTCTATAATTATATATAGTTTCCAACACATCGCCAATCCGGCTGTAATCATAAGGAGGATCAAGATAAATTACATTAAAGGTTAAATCTTTTTTTTTAAGTATTTGCAATGCCCGCAGAGCATCGCAACCCAACAGGCAGGCTTGCTCCGTAAAGCCCACAAGGCACAGGTTTTCCCGTACCAACCTTAATGCGTTTTTATCCTTGTCTACAAAAACGCACTTTTTACATCCACGGCTTAAAGCCTCAATACCTATACTGCCTGTACCCGCAAAAAGATCTAAAAATGAGCCGGTGGTTATTTTAGTGCCGATAATGTTAAAAAAAGCAGATTTAACTTTATCCCCGGTAGGCCTTACTTTACTGCCGGCACGGGGCGATTTAAGCAACCTGCCTTTTGCAGAACCGGCATTAATTCTCATTATTCACCTCCTTGTACAATGGAGATTTTTCATAAAGTCGGAAACCCACTATCCAAGTAGCTTTATGCGAGGTGGATAGTTTTTTTCACCCCCAAGCGGGGTGATTTTGCTTTTTGACGTAATTGCGTGATATCTTGTGATAGCA
>CALJJZ010000063.1 GCA_937973635.1 uncultured Bacillota bacterium
TCTTTCCCTGTTCTTGCATACAGGCACCTCCTCGCTCCCTTGCATTAGTTTTGTGCCGCTTGCTCTTTTTGCTGATACTCTTTAATAATTTTGCGGGTGGCATCGGGCGTTAGCTTAGCGTAAGTCTCTTCGCCGATGACCATGACAGGCGATAAGCTGCAACACCCGATACAAGCTACTTTCTCCAGTGTAAAAAGTCCGTCGGGGGTTGTTTCCCCTCCCTTGATGCCCAGCTCATCAGTAATGGCGCCGGAGATAAGCTTGGCCCCGTTAACATGGCAGGCTGTCCCTTCGCAAAGCATGATAATGTGTTTACCCAAGGGCTGCAGTCGAAATTGAGCGTAAAACGTAACAATTCCATAAATCTTGGCCGGTGAAACCCCAAGTTTATCGGCCACATAAGCAATACTGTCCTTGGGCACGTAACTAAGCAGTTCTTGAATGTCCTGGAGAATAGGGATAATGGCACTGGGATCTCCCTTGTATTTCCCGACAATTTCGTCGATCTGCCCGTAAGGGATATTTCCTACCCCTAAAGTTTCGGCCGCTCCGGCCATAAGCAACAACTCCTTTACGTGGTTTTCCCCCGTAACACGGGCGGTTTTACAGAACCGTACACTAATTCGCCATTACGTTTAAATTTCCTCTTGCTCTCATATATTCGCAATATTCTCACTCACGCTCCTCCTCACTTAGCCTGATCCGGTCCAGGACAGCGTTAACAAAACGAGAAGATTCCTCATCCTGATAAAGCCTGGCGAGTTCAATAGCTTCGTTTATAGTTACGGCAGGAGGGATATCTTTCATATAAAGGGTTTCATAAAGGGCCATTTGCAGGATATTACGTACAACAGGAGCAAGGCGATCTAGCTGCCAGTTAACCAAATAAGGGGCAAGTTTTCTGTTCAATTCTTCTCTCCTGGAGACAACACCCTGTACCAGGTCATTACAAAACGCCTCATCGTGCGGGGACAATGCCAGATGCTGCCCATCACCATTTTCGATGATATTACGCAGCGCTTCAGCGGGATCATTTGCCCCCATATCATTCATGAACAGAACTTTTAAAGCACATTCACGGGCCAATCTTCTTCTCAAACAGCCTTCCCTCCATATTAGCGTAAAATATTAGCGCAAAACGTAAAATTAAGTAAAATAAAAAAAACCACCCGCTCGGGCGGCTTAGTGGTCCCGGCCATGCCACAGTCTGTTTAACACATTTTGAATTTCTTTGCACAGTTCAGTGCGACTGCCAATATATATGCCGGCCAGGACAAAGGCGATAATAAAAAAAGCTTTCCAGAAACCAAAAATAAGGAAAAGCAATGCCAGAAAGAAGCCTATCAGCCCACCGGCAATTTTTCCCCTGTGCTCATGGACAAAATCATTATTATCGTACATATTTTCACACCTTTAACGGGGGGTTTTCTGTATTTTATCTTGAGCAATATTTTCTACTAAAACTTTTACTTCACTAACGTTCGTCCCGCTAATTTCCTGGACGTAATCACGCACCTGCCGCTGCAGTTCTCCTGCCAGAGCAGGAATGGGAATATCCGGCAACACCTTAACACGAACATAGATAATCAGTCCCTGCTCTATGGCATCAATACGCGTAATGACTTCCCTGATACCGTTAACCCTACGGGAAGCGGCCAGCACCATATTTTCCACGGCTTTAAAAGAAATGCGCACCTCACCGATTTCTGTATAACTAACGATATTACCAGTCTCTGATATTTTTTCTTCTCCTTTTGCCCTAGTGCGGCCGCTGGTAAAGAGAGCAATAAGCAAGACCCCCACTACTACTATAAGGAAACCAAAGGCCGTATAACTATAATTATTAATAAAATGGCTTAAATCAAGTCCTAAAAACATGTTCCCGGGGAAAAGCCCCAGTGTGAGAAAAACAAAGAGCAGACCACCAATTAATAATATTATCCCAACGATAGTAAAAAAGGCTTTTACACCTGTCATTTTTTTTCTCCCTTCTCTGAAAACAAAGGTAACCTGCCGGCATTAAAAGTAAAAGCCGGCAGGTTACCATTAGCATTACTTGCTCAAATCATCTGTTTCTTTTTCCTTTTGTTGAGGGAAACTGACGCCCTGTACATGAACGTTAACGCTTACTACACTTAAGCCGGTCATTGTTTCTATTGCTTTTTTTACGTTTTCCTGAACGTTCCAGGCAACATCAGGGATACGGGAGCCATAACCTACAATAAGATATAAATCAACAGCAGCTTCCTGTTCCCCTACTTCCACTTTAACCCCCTTGGACAAATTTTTGCGGCCAAGGGCCTCGGCGATTCCTCCCACAATGCCACCGCTCATGCTGGCCACGCCTTCAATCTCTGTTGCCGCAAGACCGGCAATAATGGAAACAACTTCATCAGCTATGCGAATGGCACCAAGCTCAGAAGGCAAAGAACGACCTTCACTCATTTTGTTTTATCCCTCCTTTTATATTGGCAATGAAAAGCGGGACATCATTATTATAGCACAAAACACATAATTTACAAGGTTAACGGCCTAATCCTGTCATTATCTTCCCTATTTAGCTCATTTTGCTGCGGTATTTTATTTCCTATTGTTGTTGTATAACCTGTATTTTTTCCCGAGGGAACCCGGCAACTGCTGCAACCATTTCTGCAATACGCCAGAATTCTTCCTCACTGAGCCCTTCGCTGTGAACCATTACCGTAACACCATCTTTACCGCCAAAAAAAATAGCATCTTTATATCCCTGAGCCTTTAACATATTTTCCACGATTAATTCTTTTTCCATAAGTTCCACAAGCTTTAGCACCTGGATTTCTGCTTCACGGCGGGAATCGGCACCGGCATAGGTATTGTTTATAATATCATTCAGGACTTCCAACTCCTGCCCCCTGACCCGATCCCTTTCCAGGCGGTACTCTACAAAGAAAGCATGGGCATCATCATATTTCCACCCGGCTGGGTCGTTGGGCATTTCCTCTGCCAGCAGTGATTGAATAACTGATTCATCGGGGACTACTTCAATTAAACTCATCTCTTTCTCCAAGGTATGCACTAAAAAATAGATGAGAATTAAACCAAGAATAATACCGATTAACCAATATTTTCTTTTCTCCACATAGGCCGGCCCTTCTTCTTTCATTCTTCAGGCACCTCTTTCCCTGAATCTCTTTTATTGCTTGCCAGTTTCCATGCCAAAAGGAAGGAAAGCAATACGGTGGACCGGTATGTTAAAGACGCTCTGGACAGCGCGCACTACCTTCAGGCGAAGAAAACTATTTTCCGCTCCTTTAGCTACAACGATAACCCCCTTTATTTCCGGCATATTTTCCTTTAAAAGGAGCGCCTTTTCACCTCCCCCTCCCTCTCGTAAAAGAACCTGGCTTTCACGACGGTTTAAATCTATTATTTCCCTGGTGCCCCCTTCCCGGTCCTGTTCCAGTGTATTACGCCTGCTTTCATCATATGCTCGGGCATAGATGGCTTCTTTACTGCTATAATATGTAATAAATACCCGTACATTGCTTATTCCATCTATATGCTCCAGTACCTCTTCCAATGCACGTGCCAGCTCCGCTTCATAGCTCTGTCCCTGTAACACGGGCAATGTTTCCTGAACGTTTCTTGTCTTTTCTGTCTTCGGCTGTATATACATGAAAGGACCGGCAAACATTAATATTATACCCAGCGAAAGCAATAATAATAGAAAGAGACCTTTTTTACCTTTTTCACCCTTTCCCGTCATATCTAAAAGCCCTCTCCAGGAGGAAAAAAAGTTTTTATTATTTGTTTTCTGTTGCAATTTTTTCACCTCTCAGCGAACAATATTTACACTGACCCTTTCATCCGCAAGCAGGAAATAGCCAGCCAAATATTTTGCAATAGCGGCCTCTTCTGCTGTTTGACCGGGAAATTTTTCCTCAGCCTTTTCTGATTCCTGAAACTGAGATCTTTTCTGTCCACGTGCCACAGAAATATTAACTTCCTCTACAGGAAAGCTGCCAGTGTCAGCATTATTACTACTTATTTTGACCATGAACACAATCATATTTTTAATTGCACCAAAATATGGGCTCTCCGGATCTTCATCCAGGACTACTTCCAACTCAATTAGGTCACCTCCATATTCTCTGGCAAGAAGGTTCTCTACGATTATGAAAATATGGTAACGATAATCATTTATCGCCTCTTTAAGTCCGTCATCCCTCATCTTTTTGCCACGCTGCATAATCATGGCAAGTTCTTCTTTTCCACTAGGAACGGCAAGGAAAACAGGCGTATCCCAGACAGGAGCCAGCCTCATAATCTGTTTGATCGGCGACAGAAGCGTAAGGATGAGCAGAATACCTACCAGCATCCGCAGGTAACGGCGAAACTGACCATGGGGTAAGATCATCTCCAACAATGTGGCCAGAAAAATAAGAATAACCAGATGACGGATTAACCCCCCTAATATTTCCATCATTTTTCTTTCCTCCTACCTCATCTTAACATCATAACCCCATTGCTCACCCCAACAATAATTGCCACGCCGATAAAAAAAGAAAGGGCAACTGTGACTACAGCGGCAAAAATCAGTGTCAGGCAATTTCCCATAGTATCAAGGGCGGCAGCAAGGCTGTTTTCACCAAGGGGTTGAATTAAGGCCCCCGATAACTTGTAAATTATTACCAGAGAAAGCAGCTTTATTAACGGAAAGACGACTATCAGCACTAAAAGAACAAGGCCTGTAATTGTAGCTGTATTTTTTAAAAGTAAAGAATAACCGAGCACTGTCTCCACCGCATCGGCCATGGCCCGTCCTACTACCGGGACAAATGTTCCCGTTACAAACTTTGCTGTACGCAGGGATACTGCGTCCCCGATCCCGGCGGCTACTCCCTGCACCCCGGTAATGCCTACAAAAACAGTAAGCATCAGGCTAATCCCCCAGATACTGATATCGCGGAAAAAAGAAGCCAGACGATCAATTTTAAAGTCAGGAGAGAAATGATTAAGCAAATAAAGTATGGTAGAAAAAAAAATTAAAGGGAAAAAGATATTTTTTACCAGTGACGCAATCAAATTTATGGAAACAATAATAAGGGGATGGAAAAGGGCTGCAGAAGTTATATGTCCAAGGGAAGCAATCAGCGTCAGCAGTACAGGTAAAAGGGCAAGCATAAAGTTTACCATATTATTGATAGTCTCCCTACCGATTTGAATTGCCAGGGAAAAACTGCCCAAGGCCAGACCTAAAAGGATAAAAAAGATAACTGCTTCTGTCATGCGGGCCACTTCCTGACTGGCAAATGAACCCTGCAAACTTTTTAGCAAAGATGCGGCCACAGCAAGTAAAAGTAACTGCCCCATTAGTCTTATATTTGCCAGAATTTCTTTAAAGAGATATTGAAGCAGTCCATTAAACAACTCCCCTAGGCCAGGCAATAGTTTATTACCCTCGTGTCGCCAAATTTCCCTGATATCCCAGACAGGCAGGTACTCCCCCAAATCTCGTTCCAGTTCGCGCCAGTGGTCTTCAACCCTTTGCCAGCCTTCAACAGGCAAAAATGGCTCCTTTTCTTCTGCCGTATTAAAGGCACTGCTTTTCCATTCCCTTGTTGGTAAAGGAACAATACTCTCCTCTGCCGCCGCGAGAGAAAATAAAAACAAAGGGAAAAGTAAGCTAAACAATAAAAGGCATTTATTTTTCTTCTTCTTCTTCTTCATAGTTCATCTTTCTCCAGCTTCAGGGAATAATATTAACAATACTTTCCAACACCATAATTAATATAGGGATAGTCATCACCAGGATCATAAGTTTTCCAGCAAATTCGATTTTTAAAGCCACATTTCCCTCGCCTGCGTCACGACAAATCTGGGCACCAAACTCCGCCAGATAAGCTATGCCTATAACCCGTAGAAGGGTGCGTAAAAAAACTGCATTCACCTCTGCTTTTAAGGCAAGTTCGCTAATAATCTCTACAATTAAGCGAAGATAGTCAAGAAGATAAAGAATAAAGATAATGCCGACAGCAATGGAGAGAAGCTGTCCTATCTCCGGGCGCTGTTGGCGAATAAACAAGATAAAAACAGTAGCCATAACGCCAAAACCGACAAGTTGCCCTATTTCCATATTCAACGCCCCATTGAAGGTTATTTTTTAGTTTTTTAAAGAGCTGTTTCAATAAAGATTAAAAATAACCCTAATGTTGGCAAAAAGATCAGCGAGCAATTGGAGCACAAGCAACAGCACAATTACCACGCCTACCAGGGTAAGCATCTGGGCTTGCTCCTCTTTCCCTGCTTGTTTAAGCACAATATTAAGTACAGATATAAAAATTCCAATGCCGGCAATTTGAAACAGCAAGTCCACCCTCAGGTTTTCCACATTTTAACCCCTTTCAAAAAAATAGGTCGTTACGGTCGTTACAGCAGGAGAATTACAATGGTAAGGCCACCAAGAAGGCCTAGATAACGCCATACTTTTTCGTTCTTCCCCTGCTCGTTTTTTGCTTCCAGCAAGGCCTGTCGTAACAATTCTTGCATCAGGGTTACCTGTTTTAATTGGTCCTTTTTATCTCCCCGCCCCCAAATTAAGCCCATCTTGTTCAGCAACTCCATTTGCCCTCCAGCCAACTCCATTTCATCCTGCCTGTCCTGCAGAGCTTTATGCCAGCACTCTGTAGCGTTTAACCCTTCTTTTTTTTCCAGGTACGCAGCAGATTGCATGAAGAGTTGACCAACCGGCCCGTGTACCCTTTGAGCTATGGACTGGAATACTTCTGGCAGCAGGGCAACCCCAAAATTTATTTCAGCTTTAAATATTTCCAATGTTAGAAGAAATTCTTCAAGATACCGCACTCTATTTTTATAAGTTGCAGCAATAGAACAACCAAAGAGATAGGCAGAAGTTATGATTAAAGCCGCTCCCATCAGGCTGGCAGTGAACATCTTTTATTCCCCTTTGCCCCGGGCAGTGAACAAAGGCAATCCACGTTCTCCTTCAATAATCGCCTCTAGTGTCCCAGGCCCTTTTGTCCTGCTAAGGAAAACAAGCCTTTCAAAGTAACTGTTTTCCAAAAGTGAAGATAAAGCAGGTCGATGGCATATTTCTTCCAGGGTAGCCCCATGTACAGAGCTGATGATCGTAACCCCGCAATGAATAGCTTCTTTTACAGCTAAAACATCTTCTTCCCGCCCTAGTTCGTCAGTGATAATTACTTTGGGTGAAAGGGAACGTAGCATCAACGGAATACCTTCAGCTTTTGGGCAGGCATCCAGGACATCGGTACGCATCCCCACTTCCAGCTGTGGTACTCCCTGATATGAACCGGCTATCTCGGAGCGTTCATCTACAATACCTACTTTTTGACCTTCCCCCAATATGCTTGCTCCGTCACTAATAAGACGGGCCAGGTCCCGCAACAGCGTGGTTTTTCCTCCTTGGGGAGGAGATATAATCAGGGTATGGAAGATACGCCCCTTTTCTCGCTCTACAAGAAAAGGCAAAACCTTCGCGCCGGCGCCTTTTACCTGTCGTGCCAGACGAAAATTCAAGCTGCCAATATGAGAAAAAATCTTCACCTTGCCTTTTTCCATAATCGCCCTGCCAGCCAGCCCCACCCGATGCCCTCCCGGTAAAGTAATATATCCCTGCCTTAATTCTTCCTCATAGGCATACAGGGAATGGTTGCAAATTAACTCTAGTGTTTGTTCAAGATCCTCGCCGTTAATTTTATAAGCTTCTTCCATCCGGTGGACTATACCGTTTTCCCCAAGGAAAGCCTCCCCACCGGCCCAGTGCAAGATCAGGGGGCGTGAATGACGCAAACGAATTTCTTCGACTTTTTCCCCTAACTCAGATGGTAAAAACTCTATAAAGCAACGCAGGCGTGGTGGCAAAAAAGGGTATATTTCTTTTATTGCGCTGGGGTATTTAAACAAGAATATTCACCATCCATTTTTAAAAGTGGGATATACCTTTGTCCTAAAAAATAACTATGGCAGGGAAAGTACTTTTATGCCCCTCTATAGTTTCTTTACATAAAAAACCCGGCTACATTAGCCGGGAGTTTATCTCAGATTACAGACAACCATGAATTAAATGTTAGTTTAATGTTCCTTTATCTTTATTTTTTCTTTTCTTCTTCCTCATCCTCTTCCTCATCCTCGTCATCGTCCAGGGCTTCGCTCAATTCATCTTCCCATTCTTCATCATTAACAAAGACAACACGCCCACATTTGGGGCAGAGTACTTCCAGAGACTCCTCATCCTCCAGTATATCCTCGTCTATGGTTACCTCATACCGGCATTCGGGGCATTCCACCGTAAAACAAATATCTTCCTCACCCTGGTCAGGTTCATAATCATCTTCTTCGTAATAGTTGTCATCGTCTTCATCATCTTCATCGTCTTCTTCGTCGTCATCCTGCATAAAACTATCTTCCAGTTCGGTCAGATCTTCATCAATCGATTCCACATAGGAAAAAAGTTCTTCATAATCTTCCTTAAGCGCTTCCAAACTGCCAATCATATCATCAAGGACAGCAATAATTTGCCGGATTACCTTACCTTCAGCTGTACTCTCACCAACATTTAGCCCGTCTGCCAGACCACGTAAATAACCAAGACGACTGCGTAATTCCTCCATGGGAAAAGCCTCCTTATAATGATTTCTCCATCACAATTCCTATTAAACCCGTTCCAGGTACTCGCCGCTTCGCGTATCTATGCGCAGTATATCCCCTTCATTGATGAAAAAAGGCACCTGCACAACCAGCCCCGACTCCAACTTTGCCGGCTTACTGCCGCCAGAGGCTGTATCCCCTTTAAATCCTGGATCTGTTTCCACAACTTTTAATTCTACAGAATGGGGCAATTCAATACCCACACATTCGCCCTTAAAAACCATCATCGTCAGATGCATATTTTCCTTCATAAATTTGGTGTGTTCAGCCAGTTGTTGCGCCCTAAGGGAGACCTGCTCATAGGTTTCCAGATCCATCAAAATATATTCTTCCCCATTATTGTAGAGGTATTCCATTTCTTTCCTTTCGATCATAGCACGGGGAACTTTCTCCCCCGCACGAAAAGTCTTCTCCGTGATCGAGCCAGTACGCACATTCTTTAAGCGGGAACGGACAAAGGCAGCTCCTTTCCCCGGTTTAACATGTTGAAAATCAATTACTGTGTAAATTTCTCCGTCAACCTCAATCGTTAAGCCGGTATGGAAATCATTGGTAGAAATCATCCATCCCATCACCTCTCCAACAAATATTTTTGTTATATAAGCAGTTCCCGGCTGCTGCTCGTAAGCAATCGGGGGCCTTGAGATTGCAAGACAACTAGATCCTCGATCCTGACACCTCCCTGTCCCGCCAGATACAGCCCCGGCTCCACAGTAAAAACCATCCCTTCAGCTAAAAGTTCAGTGCCTTTGGGCGAAAGGGTAGGCCGCTCATGCACTTCAATACCTACCCCGTGCCCCAGACCATGTCCGAAAGCATGGCCGAAACCCTCTTCTGCGAAATAACGGCGTACCGCAGCGTCAACAGCCTTGACTTGTTCCCCTGGTTTGATTGCTTGCAGGGCTATCTCACGGGCCTGGCAAACTACCCTGTGAATCTTTTCTTGCTGTGGTGTCGGCTCACCCAGGACAAATGTCCTGGTCATATCCGAACAATAGCCTTCCCAAACGGCACCAAAATCGATCATAATCAGTTCCTGTTCGCTAATTTTACGTGTATCGGCCAGGCCATGGGGCAATGCAGAACGGGGACCAGAAGCTACAATGGTGGAAAATGCTATGCCTGCCGCTCCAGCTCGGCGCAGGCGGTATTCAAGCTCTGCAGCGATTTCCCGTTCACTCACCCCCGGTTTAAGTAAAGGCAGCGTCTCCTTCAGTGCAGCATCAGCCAGACGGGCTGCTGTGGCAATACATTCTATTTCCTCTTTGTCTTTTTTAACCCTGATATCTTCTACTACACCGCTGCATGGAATCAATGTAAGAGTTGTTTCTCCGTGCTCTTTTAGCTTATTGAACTCCTGCAGCGTCAGATAAGTTTCCTCTACTGCCAGAGAGGAGAGCCCTTTATCTTTGAGTATATTCTTGATCTGATGAAAAAGAGCTGGCGCTGGGGAGAGCTCCAACCTCGCTATTTCACAAAAAGGAGCTTGCTCTTCTGCCTGAGCAAAATAACGAAAGTCTGTAAAAAGGACAGAGTGCTTCCCTGTCAGCAATAACCAAGCACTGCTGCCTGTAAAACCAGTAAGGTAAAATATATTGGGAAGATGGCTAACCAGTAGTGCCGGCAGGCCTCTTTCCTCCATTTTAAGTCTGACCAGTTCAACCCTTTTCTTAAATAACACAGGCCTCTCCCATTAACTGGTTACAAATCATTTGTTTCCTACTACTATTCCCCTGTGTTTTATCTTAATTCCATTTTCCTTAAGAAAAATCCTTCATAAAAAAAGAAAAATAGTTTTTTAAGGACAAATACCCTATTTAACAACCATTTTTACCAGTTTTGCGGAGGCTCCAGGGAAACTCTGATTCTGCCTGTAACAGGCGTAATAATTATATAGCGTTTGGCATTACCAGATTTTAAAATTACAGTTCCTCCGCTGCCGGGACGGCCCAAAGAATTAAAGGTAAGGGTAGGAGGCAATCCGCTGAATGTTGTACTTCCTTCAAATGTCACCGTATCCGGGAGATAAACATGCCGCTTGCCCTGCGGCGTAGTTAAAGTATAACGGTTCAAATAAATATAAAACTCCGCTTTACACTGGTTGCCGCTTTTGACTGCTTCCTGGCGCAGCAGGCGTAACTCTGAAGCCAGCTGCCGCGATGCTGTATCCAGGTGCCAGGAGGAAGTTAAAAAGTTTAAACGGGGCACAGCCAGCGCAGCCAAAAGAGACAGCAAGGCAAGAACTGCGATCAATTCAACCAGAACAAAGCCGGTAGCTGCTGCAGGGAAAAATGCTCTTCGCAAAACAAATGTAGAAGCGGCTGGCAGCGGTTTTTTATGTGCCGGCACTTTAGCTTACCTCCCCTCCCGGCGGATCATAGTTCCCGGCACTACGGGCAAAACACGATAAAGGTAAGCTTCCTGAGGGAATATGTCAGCTGTAAATTGAAAACCATGGGGGAAATCATATACTCCCGGCCCCAGCAGCAAACGAGAACTAACGTCCACAGCCCCTTCCTGGAGATAAACACGCAGTGGAGAAGCAGCAGGATGAGAAAGATGGAGCATTCCTGCCGAGGGGGACAAAATAATCCTGCCATAAAAAACTACAACTTCCGCCTGTAGTTCAAGGTATTCTTCCAGATAAAGGCTGGTAGGCAGACCTAAAAAATAAAGTTGTTTGGCGGCAAAAATCGCCCTGCCGTTTCCTTCTTCCAACCTGTAAAGGGAAAGGGGCAAAGCAAGAGGGGCAGAGCCCAGCAGGACAGTTTCTATTCCTGAGATATGTTCTCCCGGTGTAATCCTGCCGTCTGATGGGTCATACCAGCCTAAAAATGTACCGTCTGTACCGGCAGGCCGGGAAGGAATAGATTGGAAGTGTAAGTTAAGTGACTCCACCGCTGTTCCTACCGTGCCTGTGGAAGAGATATTAACGTGGCGACTACCGTTTTCCTTAGCTTCTGCTTCCACTTTTAAGCTAACAATGCCACCGCCAAAGGGGAAGCTTTTATGGCCTACATAGAACGAGTCACCGTGCTTTAATAAAGCCAAAGCAACTTCCATACCCGTTTCCGCCAGGTAATAGGCCTGCAAACTGTCTCGCTGGTTGGCAGCAATTTTCAAATCTATGCTATTCAGATCTACCAGAGTTGCGCTAAGAAATAAAAGGGCAGCGCAGATTATTAACACAAAAACCAGGATCGATCCTTTTTGCGAGGATAAAATGCCACGGGCCGGCCCTTTCCTTGTAGAGCAACTTTTATAAAGCATGGCCCATATTCTGGAGAAGCACGGCAGAGCGCAAACGATAATTTTGCCGGCTTGCAGTTCCTTCAATTGTATAATATAGTATTTTCCGCGTAGCATCCCAATTAAAATAAAGAGATTCGATATCGTATGCTATTTTTGTCTCGGTATTATTGATGAGAAGAACAATTTCTTTGTTTTTTTGTTTAATTGCATAGCGATTTGCATCGTCTGGAAGTCTGTACCTAACTTCACTCGCTCCATTTAACTGCAGATTAATGGCATGACGCATCTCCCTGTTAATAAAATCTCCGGCCAAACGTATATTTTGTTGCAGATCCAAAAGCATAAGACCATGATGATAGGTATTCAGACCAAGCTGATAAAAAGTAAAAACAGAGACTAAGACCAGGGAGAAGACAGCAATTGTTGCCAGGATTTCCAGGATCGTAAATCCTTTTTGCCCAGCTAAAGAGTGCATATAAGCGGCAAACCTTTTGCTCCGTTTATTTTTCGCCCATAAAAAAAGCATACCTGGCAACCTCCCTGTTTTTTTCCTGCAAAACAACTACTTCCAGGGTCAGCCCCTTTAGCATATATTCATTAAATTCCAAAACATCACAGGTTATCGTAAAATAGCGTGTAAACCCCGGGAATCCAGGCACGTCTTCCGGCGTTGAAGAAACAAATCCCGGGCAAAAAGAAGACCCAACCTCTAGTTCCGAGCCGATAGCCAATAATTCAGCATAGGAACAGGCACGCAGTTCTTCCATTGTCTCCTGGGCCAGGGATGCTGCCTGGCTGATACGGCCTGACTGTATGCTCGCAGCATAGCCGCTAAGAAAAAGGTTGATAAAAGAAAGAATTACAGTAGCAAGGATTGCCATACTAAAAACCACTTCCAGCAACGTCAGTCCCTCCTCAGCGGACTGCTGCATGCATACTGTTCCTCCTTTGGCTAAAAATTTCAGAGATAAAATTCAAAAACAGTAAAAAGGGGGATAAAAACTGCAAGCACTATGGCTCCAACTACCAAAGACAGGAAAACAATTAAAACAGGTTCCAACAAAGACCCCAGTCTGTCCACCGCATAATTAACTTCTGTTTCAAAAAGGTTGGCTGCTCGGGATAGCATTTCTTCGAGCTTTCCCGACTGCTCACCAACATTGGTCATACTGATAAGAAGCATGGGAAAAAAATCCGTTGCCTTAAGGGCTGCAGCCACCGTTTCCCCTCTGACAATATGCTCTCTAATTATATCAATGCGCCTGCCGAATAGATGACTGGAGACCACGTTCTTTGCCTGTTCCAGCGCTGTTAAAAGTGCTATGCCATTCCCCAGCATGGTACTAAGAGTGCGGCAGAAGCGAGCCAAAATTAATTTGCGCTTAAGTTGCCCCACAATGGGCAAGTGTAAGATCACAGAATCACGATAACAAGACCCTCTTTTTGTCTTCAAAAATATAGCTAAAGCAAAATACACAACAATTATGCTCATAAATATAATCAGCCAGTAAGCGCGCATCGCCTCGCCTGTGGACAGCAAGATGCGCGTGGCAAAGGGTAATTCTATTTTTAAACTTTCGAAAACACTTGTAAAAGCAGGCAAAATAAAAGTAAGCAAAAAAAAGACCAGGACGAGAATTGCCAGAATTACAAATTTGGGATAAGCAGTAGCCGTCTTGATTTTCTGTTCCAGCTCCCATTTTCTTTGAAAATAAAGTGCCAGCAGATGCATAGAATGGTCAAGATCCCCGCTTATTTCTCCTGCTTCCACCATGCTTATGAAAAAAGACGGGAAGAGCTCTTTCTCCCTGGAAAAAGCAGCTGCCAGAGTATTACCCCGTTCCACTTCTTTGATCACTGCAAGAATTCCCGCTTTAAGACGAGGATGCACAGCCTGTCGCTGTAAGATCTCCAAAGCGGCTAAAACGGAAATACCGGCAGACAACATGGTAGCAAACTGTTGAGAAAAAGTCATTAATTCTTGTAGTCCCGGCAGCCTAAAAGTAAAGACTAGTTGCCTCAAAACAGTTACAACGCGGTGTAGGGAAGGGAATCTCTCCAATGTTATCTCCTGCTTCTACAGTTGTATAATTTCTAACAAAGTTGTCTATCCTGGTAATTTCTAACTATCGTCAGGCCACTGGTCATAGTTAAAGAAAAGCTTTATTTGCAAAGGCAAGGGCTTCCAAATAACATTTTATTATTTCTTTCTCTTTTAAATTAAGTTTGAGGGCACAAGAGAAAGCTTCATCAAAAATTCCTCGTTCATAAGCCAATACAAGTTTATAAACATCTCCAAAGAGGCTTTGCTCTCCTAAAAGGGCTCTTTTTAAATCTTTGGCCAGAGGCAATTCTTGCAGGATCTGCGCAAGGGGTTGATCTAAAAAGGCATCAAGTAATGAAAAAAGGCCCATTAAAAACAGATCCTGGCTTCTGTTTTTCAAGCCAATATGTGGAGCAATAAGTTCGCAGAACCTGGCGCGGCTGACTGCTGTAATTATAAGTTCTTCAGGTTTGTCTTCACCGATCTTTTTTAAAGCAAGCAAGGAAAACCATTTGCTGATTTCGCGCTGACCTAAAAGGGTAAGGGCTTGTTTAATATTATGGATCTCGATTTCAAAATGAAATGCTGCTGAATTTATGAATTTTAGCAACTTATAGGAGAGGGAGAGGTCACTTTTTATCAAACTTTCTATCCGTGGGAAATCGATATCCGGCCTGTTAATTTCCTGCAAAATGCGTAAATAGTTCAGCTTAAAAACAGGGATATCTCTGCCTGAGACAATAACCGGCTTGCTGAAAAAAAAACCCTGGAAATATGAATACCCCAGACTAATCGCTTCTTCGAGATCTTCCCTTTTTTCGACCTTCTCAGCCAGGTACTTTATGTTTGGACGGTTGACCAGCTTTATTATTTCTTTTCTCCTCTCCCCTCTGGTGTTTAGAAAATCCACTTTGATAATATCTGCCAGATCCAGCAGAGGACGAAACCTCTCTGCATATGCAAAATCATCAAGGGCCAGTAGATAGCCTTCATCCTTTATTTTTTTACACACATTTAACAGTACTTCATTCGGCTCCACATTTTCCAATACCTCTATGATGACCCTATCCCGGGGTAGAAGTGAAGTTACACCGGCTTCCAGCAGTTTGGCCGTGAAATTAATAAAAGCTTTATGGCCGCGTGTCAGGTTTTCCAGACCAAACAATAATAGGCTGTCGCTTATCAGTTCAGAAGAAGCCTGGTCTCCGTTCAAAGCGGTATAGATATTGGCACTACTGGATCTGTAAAGCAGTTCATAGGCAAATAATTTTAGTCTGCGATCAAAAATGGGCTGCCGCGCCAGATAAGTTTCCATAAAGTCACCTCCTATCTCTTCTTTTGAAGAGTATCTTTTAATATCTCCGTCATTCTTAGAATTACGAAGAATTTGGAACCTTGGTTTAAAATCTTTTATTGTAACAGTGCCGGGTGGAGAGCTTGTGGGCAACCCTGTCCTGGAGCCCCTGGAGGGTTATTCATAAATCTATGCCCACAGCATATCTACGGCCTTGTGTATTTAGGCTAATCTTGTTAATGCAGCCGGTCTTATCCCAAAACTCACCCTATCATGTCTCGCTGGGTCTATGCCCTTACATTCCTTCGTTCTGCTTTAGGGATAAAAGCAGAGATAGTTTTAAGCTTGTATGCTGCCTCAGTGGGCTAATGGAGGTGAACTCCTTATCTCCGCTCTATCGGCATGTTTGACTGTTTATGCAGCTTGCTTCATCTGGTTCTTTCTGAACTCACCCAAAACTAATTCTGCTTTGTATTCCATTTGCTTTTTCATCAGGTTGTAGATGACGGTCACTATCTTCTTTGAGATTACTACAAGTGCTTGGATTATTTGGGCGTGTTTTTAAGTATTGATACAACTCCTTCATCTCGGCGTTTACGGCAACCATGGTTCTGGCCATTTGGTAAAGCACATTCCTTAGATTCTTCCGCCCTCGCTTCGATATGGAGGTCCCACTAATATTTTTTCCTGAGCTGTCTTCAATCAGGTTGTAGCCTGCCATCTTGCTTATCTGACGGGGATGGTCAAATCTCAAGGGATCTCCAATCTCACCGAAGAAACTGGCGGCTGTCACTATGCCTATGCCTGGAATACTAAGAATTGTTCCTTTCATCCCTGTTTCGGTCAGGGCTTCTTCTATGGCATTTTCTATCTGTTCAAGTTGCTTTGTTAACATTTCTAATTCTCAAGCATGAGCTCTAATTTTAGTTTTGCTGATGCTAAGCCATATTTTACGCCGATAGATTCTTTTGCTGTCTCTACAAGTTGCCTAGCTTTTTTGAGACCAACGCTTTTTTTTACGGCCTTTCTTATCTCGGCCAGCACTCCATTTACACCAAGCTCTAGAATTAGTGACGGAAAGGGGCAGGACTTCATGATCTGCATGGATGTTTTACCCTTAAATGGCTGATACTGCTACAAACTCAGGAAAGTACTCATCTAATACTGTAGTAATGGTATTCTTTAGGGCATTGTGTCTTTTCATCAAGCTTACTCTTGAGTTGGACAGCACTCTTAGTTCTGCAAATACATCCTGGGGCATGTATACGTCATAATATCTACCGTCACGGATTAATCTTGCTATGGTCAATGCATCTTTTTTGTCATTCTTCGTAGGGCTGTTATCGTCAAGTTCTTTGGCCCGCTTAGTATGATAAGGGTTGACCATTACTACTGTTATTCTGTTTGAAATTAGAAAGTTCACAAGGGGTTTCCAGTAATGACCCGTCGGTTCCATGCCCACGATAACTTTATCCAGTTTCTTGAGCTTGCAAATATTTTGGATACTTTTTAGAATCTTTTCAAAGCCATTTTTATCATTCCTGAATTTTAGGGCTTTGCCTAATTCCAAGCCACGGTAATCTGTGAATCTTGCCCATTGAAGCTTCTTTGCAATATCGACTCCAACTATTAGTGTGCTTGTTGTTATTGCTTCTAGTTTCTGAGAGTTAAATATTTGCTTATAACCTCCGGCTTATGGTTTTTGTGCGTGTCGCAGCACACATTAATCATAACTGGAGGTTATTTATTTTTCAAAGAGCATTTTCACGGATTATAGGAATGCTTATATAGTTTTAGAAGGCATAGTAGGCTTCACGAATCACTTCCTGCAGGGTTGTATCTGCCTGGGCTGCCCGTTCCAGGCCATCTTGCAGTAGAGGCTTCATCCCCCTGGATAGAGCATAATTGCGGATTTCCTGTCCACTGTGGGAATGGTGGATCAGATTACGTATACCCTCGTCTACGATCATTATTTCATGTATGGCAGTACGCCCTTTAAAGCCTGTATAGTTACACTTTTCACAGCCTCTGCCCCGGTAAAATTCCGGTTCTTTGCTGTTCCCACATATCTCAGCGTAAAGGGAAAGGGCGGCGGGGGAAGGATTTTCCCGTTCCAGGCAATTTCGGCAGTTTAAACGAATTAAACGCTGTGAGACGACACCAACCAGCGAAGAATTAAGCATATAGGGCTCTACCCCCATATCCAGAAGCCTCGTCACAGCCCGTGGTGCGTCACTGGTGTGTAAGGTGGAAAAGACCAGATGGCCGGTTAGCGCAGCCCTGGCAGCAATCTCCGCAGTTTCCGTATCGCGAATTTCACCCACCATGATGACATTGGGATCCTGTCGTAAGACGGTACGCAGAGCACGGGCAAAAGTAAGACCCGTTTTGGGGTTTACCTGGACCTGGTTGACATGCTTAAGCCGGTATTCTACCGGGTCCTCTACGGTAATTGTATTAATCTCTGGGCTGCTGATATGACGGAGCGTACTATATAGCGTAGTAGTTTTTCCACAACCAGTTGGCCCGGTTACCAGGATCATACCCCAAGCATGGGCAAGAAAATGAAGATATTTGCTTTTGTTTTGAGCATTAAACCCCAACGTATCTAGCGCCATAATTAAGGCTTCGGGGTTTAGAATACGTAGTACAACCTTTTCCCCATAGATAACAGGAAGAGTAGAAGCCCGAATATTAATCTCCTGCCCTTCTCTGTTCAGGTAAATATTCCCATCCTGGGGCAACCTCTTCTCGGTTATATCCATCCCTGCCATAATCTTAAGCCGGGAGATAATTTGCAACATAACCTCCCTGGCATAGGTACGCAACGGATAAAGGACACCATCTATGCGTAACCTGACAGAGAGGCCTTCTTCTGCCGGTTCCAGATGTATGTCACTGGCTCCTCTACGAATCCCTTCCAGGATCATTTCATTAACAAGTTCAATAATAAGGTCTTCTTCTTTTTTGCTCATCAAATTCCTCTTTCACGACTACATATAGAGCACATAGCAGTGCCATATTTCCAAACCCCAGAATTTGGTAATAATAAAAGCGATTATGAGGAAAGGAGCGAAAGGCAGAGGGTCGCTACGCCTTTTTTTGCCTGCAAAGATAAGCACAAGACCAACTGCAGCCCCAAGTAAGAAGGACAGCAGAAAGACAACAAGCACCATGGGCCATCCCGAAGCCAAGCCGAGGACAGCCATGAGTTTAATATCTCCGCTATCCATGCCCCCTCTGCTCAATACGGCAATCAGGGAAAAAAGCCCCCCGCCGGTCCATGAATTATAATTAAAGTTACTTCAAGTGTCCTTTGCGGCGCAGGTTGTAAAGAATAAACTTCTCCACCTGGCGCATAATTTTCGTGCCAATAAATTCCTGTTTTTTTAGGGGTCGGACAAGGATTGTATAAAGTCCCAAACGGTTACCACCCAAAATATCAGTAAAAACCTGATCACCTACTACTGCTGCCTGGGAAGGTTTGATTTTCATCAGTTCAAGGGCTTTCCGAAAAGCGCGTCTGCGCGGCTTTACTGCCTGCCAGATAAAAGGTATGCTGAAGATCCCTGCCAGTGTTTTTCCTCTTCTGGGGTGGTTGTTGGAAACTATGCAGACAGAAAACCCGGCTTCTTTAATCTTTTGTAACCAGGCTACAGCTTCGGGGTAGTGAGCATCTTCATTCCAGGGAACAAGTGTATTATCAAGATCTGCAATGATCCCTTTAATTCCTTTTTCTTTCAGTTGTTTCAGATCTATTTGCTGTACACTATTAACGTATTGCCGCGGGTAAAGAAGGCGCAATTATATAAACCTCCGGTCTTGTTACCATTATTATTTCCCCTTTTATTCTAATGCAGGCAGATAAAATATTTCCCTTTAACAACAATTATTTCTACACTTTTATGCATATACCTTGTCTTTTGCCAGAAATATGTTTTTTAAAAGCCTGTCCTCAATAAAAAGCAAAAAGCAAAAAATATTTAGGGGTACCGCTAACCATTACAATTTATCTGGTAACCCTCCAAGGCAAACTCAGAGGCGATCTGGTTAATAATTTTTTTTTCGATGCGGGAAACATAAGAACGGGAAATGCCCAGGTCCCCTGCCACTTCCCGCTGGGTATGTCTCCTGCCGTTTAAACCGTAACGCATAAACAGAACTTTACGCTCCCGGGGTTTCAGTTTGGTAAGAACACGTTGCAGTTTCTCCTCGAGGATAATAGCTTCCACTGCATCAAGGACCAAATCAGAGTTGCTGCCCAGAACATCTTCAAGGGTTATCTCGTTTCCATCTTTATCTACACCTATGGGATCGTGAAGTGACACATCCTGTCTGTTTTTTTTCCTTGACCTTATATGCATCAGAATTTCATTTTCTACACATCTTGCCGCATAAGTAGCGAGACGAGTTCCCCTTTCCAGATTAAAAGTTTTAATGGCCTTGATTAATCCAATAGTGCCAATGGAGATAAGATCCTCCCTGTCTTCACCTGTGTTTTCAAATTTCTTGACCACATGGGCAACCAAACGCAGGTTATGTTCAATCAAAACCTTTTGGGCGTTTTCATCCCCGTTATGCAGTTGTTCTAAATATTTTTTTTCTTCCTCACTGTCCAGTGGCTGAGGAAACGATTCACTGGTAATATAAGATACAAGGAGCAGCATGCCCCTTAGCATCGCTATTGCCAATACCAATAAAGCAAACATGCCCTCTGCCCCACTTTAGCATTAGATCAGTATCACTCTATATTAATATGAGGGTTAAAGGGTTTATGTGCATGTCCCAGGCAATTGATACGTATTGTTTCCTCTCTGTTGATGAGATAGACATATGCTTCCTTTACTTCTTTCCCATAGATTTCTTCTGCTGCCAGAGCATAATAGCGAAGCTGCCAATAGTATTGCTCTGCCAGCAAATCTAGATTCGTGCTTTTTCCTCCCCCATACTTGTAATCTATAAGCACAAGGCCATCATCTTCTTCAAAGAGGCAATCGATTACTCCCTGAATAAAAACCTTTTCCATTTCCCCCTGCCATTCTGGATATATTTCCCCGGCAGGCAAAGTCATAGTAAAAGGTAGTTCTCGCCAGATCTGACGGGCTTTAAGAAGCCTCTTTCCCAGAGGTCCCTGGAAAAAAGCAGCGATTAGTCCAGGCTCGACCAGACTATGTTCCTGCGGCGTTAATTGTTCCCTTGTTACCATTTCAGCAAGTTGCTTTTTTATAGATAACAGGTCGAGAGGCTGATTTAGATCCAGATATTGCATAACAAGGTGATAAACTGAACCACGCCTAGCCGCATCTGGTTCAGCGTCCTGGATAAAGCGAGGGACAATATTAACATTAGGATAAGGCAGCTCCAACATTCTTAGTTTATCTCCGTCATCTCCTTCCAAACCAGCATTTTGCAGTTTATATAGAGCAGAAACAGATAATTTGGCAAAATGAGTGGTCGCTGCAGCATAAGGATATTGCCATGCCAGACGCCGTTCAATTTCACCCTGCCAGAGCGTTGACTCTGCTACCGGTTCCAGGTTTTTTATTTTTTCATCATATACTAAAATCTTGCCGGCAGCTACTTCTTTCAGCGCTTGCTCTTGCTTAAGCAAGGAAGAAATTCCTAAAATTTCCACCCGCCAGGCAGGAGTTTCGGAAGTTAAAATTCCTACCTGTTTTTCTTTCTGCATAAATTGAGTTAAAGCATGGGCCTGGGGATGCCTAAGCAGGGCCGGGCCAATCCAGTCCAGATAATTAGAAGCCCGAACACGTTCAAATACCGGCAATAATAGATCCTGCTGCTGAATTTGTTCTTCCCACCGCCTGACCCTTGCTTTTAGATCCTTTAAGGCGGCTACGAGAATTAATTTTTGTTCAGCCCTTGTCAGCGCAACATATAAAATACGCATTTCTTCCGCCAGGAGCTCCTGCTCCAGCTTTCTTCTAACCGCAAGCCAGGGGAGGGTCGGATAAACCAGGCGTAAATTCATGTCTATATATTTGGGGCCAAACCCTAAATCCCTGTGAACTAAAAAGTTTCCGCCAAGATCCTGTTTATTAAAGCGCCTGGTCAGACCTGCCACAAAGACTATGGGGAATTCCATGCCTTTACTTTTATGTACAGTGAGCAGACGTACCACATCTTCTTGTTCGCCCAGGGCCCGTGCTGTTCCCAGATCGCTTCCTTGCTCACGCAAACGTTCCACAAAATGGAGAAAACGGGAAAGACCTCGGAATGAAGTAGCCTCATACTGTCTTGCCCGGTCATAGAGGGCACGGAGATTAGCCTGCCGCTGCCTACCACCAGTCATACCGCCCACAAGGTCATAATAGCCGCTATCCGCATAAATTTGCCAAATTAATTTCCCTACCGAATCCTGTCTTGCTATTTCTTGCCAGCTGCCAAGCTGTTCCAGAAAAAATGAGAGCTTTTTCTTGAGAACAGCAGCTTCCCCTGTCACCTCATCGGAAGTTAAAAAAGCCAGTAGTGCCTCATAATAAAAGCCATGGGGTAAAGCGTTACGGATCTTGGCCAGCTCTTCGGCTTTCAAGCCCACAAGGGGAGATCTTAAAACTGCGGCCAGAGGAATATCCTGGTAAGGATTGTCAACTATTTTTAGCAGGGAAAGCATCACCTCAACCTCTACAGCAGAAAAATACCCCGTTGATAGCTCTGCATAGGCAGGAATGCCGCACTGCTGCAGTTCTTCAAGGATAACAGGAGCGATGTTTTTGTAAGAACGCATTAAGATCACGATGTCCCGGTAAGCAGGCAGGCGATATATTGCTTTTTCCTTGTCATAGATGAAAAGAGGCTTTCTTTCTCCTTCACCCCTTAACTCTCTAATGCGACGTGCGATGAGTTTGCCTTCGAGAGCAGCCATTTCCCATTCTTCCTCCGCCTCAGCAACGGCATCTTCCTCCGTTTCTCCCTCTTTTTCCTCCCTATCCCCGTCCGTATTAAATGGCTCAACGATATCTTCCTCAGCGGAAATATCCTGTCCTAAATCGAAGCAGGGATCATCCGCAGAAAGGAGCAGTGTTTCTAGAGCATAGGGATCTTTCCAATCTGTATCTTCAGGATAAGCGGGGTAAGAAGCAGCATAACGCAGCCAGGCTTTCTGATCATAGGCAATTTCACCAAGTTGCTCGTCCATAAGCTGACTAAAGAGATAATTTACTCCATCCACCACTTCCTTACGGCTGCGAAAGTTATGTCTAAGGGGGATCGTCATCCCGCTATTAGCATCACTATCATAAAGGTGCTGCTTTTTAAGAAAAAGCTCCGGCGCAGCAAGACGAAAACGGTAGATACTTTGCTTTACATCTCCTACCATAAAATTGTTTCCAGGACTTTCCCTAGATACAAGGTTAATAATCGTTTCTTGCAACTGGTTGATGTCCTGATATTCGTCTACCAGTACCGATATAAACCGCTCACGGTAAGCAAGGGCCGCCACAGAAGGAAGATATTTCCCTGGAGGGGATTGAGGATCCCGTAAAATTTGCAGAGCATAATGTTCAAGGTCGTTAAAGTCGGCCATGCCCTTTTCCGCTTTTAAGGCAAAATAACGTTTGTGAAAATCTCGGACAAGTTCCACCAGAATTTGCATTAAAGGAGCCAGGCAGGCCAACTCTTTCCTGTGCGCCTCCAAGTTACGGGAAAATAAGCCTTTATACAGATTTGTTAATACTTTTTTGCAGCGGTTGCGCAGATCAACCACCTGTTTGCGCAACATAGGATTAAAAGCATCACCGCGACAAGGTTTAAGCCTGTCAAAGGAGATCTGTTGCATCGCCAGGCCAAGCTCATCCCACGAACCATGGACAGCCCCCAGCGCTTTTTCTACCATCAAAAGTTCCGCTTCCAAGTTATCGCGGTAAGGGGCAGGTCCGCCGGGTTGTCCGGCTATTTCCAGGGCCAGCTCCAAAAGCTTTATTATCTGCAACAACTCCCAGCGGCAGATTTCTCTTAATATCTCCAACCAAGGACGAAGGCTGTTTTCCTCTCCAGAGTGAAAAACCGCAGCTTTTTCAATCAACCATTGTTCAGGTTCGGGGTGACTCCAGGCAAAACGGTAAAGCTTTAAAATAAGATCCTGCAGCGGTTGGTCGCCCCGTGCGCTGCTATAGCCCTCTACCAGGCGGTAAAAAGGGCTGTCAAGTTCCTGGTTGGCATAATAATCTTCCAGTAGTTCATCAAGAAGATCCTGCTGTAAGACAAAGGCTTCGCCTTCATCCAGTAAACGCATTGCAGGATCAATGCCTAGAAGATAATAGTGTTCGCGTATTACCTCCAGGCAAAAAGAATGGATTGTACTAATTTGGGCTTTGTGCAACAGCAAAAGCTGACGTCTCAACTGGGAGGAGTGAGGATTTTTACGCATTTCTTCTTCCAGTGCGACCGCCAGCCGTTTTTTCATCTCAGCAGCAGCTGCATTGGTAAAGGTCACTACAAGGAGCCGGTCCAGTTGTACAGGCGGATCATCATTACAAATCTGCTCTATCAAGCGTTTAATTAAAACCATCGTTTTCCCCGCACCTGCGCCGGCAGTTACCAAAATATTGTCTCCCTGGCTTTTTATGGCCTTCCATTGCTCTTCTGTCCATCGAGACTCAGCAGGAGGACATTTAAGCCCTTCTCCATTGTGATTCATTTCCCCTGCTTTACCTCCCATTCAGCCATACTTTTGTGTCCTTATGCTCCCGGACAAGCACAACCATACAGCGTCAATTCAACCTTGACCGGCAGCCGCTTTGCTTAAGCCACTCAAAAACTTTTTCCTCCGGGCCACTTTGTAAAATATGAAAACGGTTTTCCTCCAACAGCAAATCGAATTGACAAACAGCCTTGTAGGGGCAGAAACGGCAGGCTCTTTTTTGTTTCAAACTAACAGGGCTTATTTCTACACGTCCCTCTAATATATCTCTGCCCGTCTCTACAACAAGGGAGGAAACATGACGGCGCAACAGAGCAAGACCATCTCCTGTGAGCAAAGATTTGCCGCCATATAATTCCCCCTGCTTATTTATGGCAGCAGGTATTATCTGGGAATGACCGGACAGCAACTCGCTGTCCATCAGTTTAACTGCTACAAGATCAGCCAGCAATTTACCCCTTAGTCTAAACCGCTTCAATAATTCCGCTTTTACAGCATCTTCTTCTAAAGGAGAACTGCCGCTGATTAATGGGTCATGGACGTGGAAATAAAAAATTCCCGCAGGTACCACCTCGACTTTTAGCATTTCCCGGGCATGGGCAAGAGCGGCCTCCAGATAAAGGACAAGTTGCAGAGAAAGCCCATGCCATACCTCAAGCAGATTTAAATTCATTTTACTCATCTTATAATCAATAATGCGCAGGTAGGCTATTCCTTCTTCGCCCCTGGCTACATCCAGACGGTCTATACGCCCTGTTAATTCCAATCTGGAACCATCGGGCAGTATATAATAAAGGGGGGGGATTTCTCCCCCTTCACCAAAGGTAATTTCCACGGCAAAAGGTTTAAAAAGACTGCGACGGTCATGTTCGGCCAAGTAAAGGACAGAACGTCCCACCGTATCTTCTATCTTTTTAGCAATATGTTTGTAACGGGACGTACTGAGCAGTATTTCCTGCTGCAAACGGGGCAACAGTTTGGCCGTTTCTGTGGATACCAGGGTTAATAATTCTTCACGGCTGCAATCACCCCAGTGTTTCCCCCGTGCTTGCAGGGCACGGGCAACATTACGTAAAGTTGCATGGAAAAAACGCCCCGTATCGGGAGCTTCAAGGCGGTATCTGGATCTTTCCTTTAAACGCAGCCCATAAGCGCTAAAATAAGCAAAAGGGCAATGACGAAAACGCTCCAGGCGAGAGACACTACTTCTGAGCTTTGAACCGTATAACGACCTGCTGGTCTGAGGGCTTAAGGGTTCCTCTAGATTACGATAAAAAAGACCGGATAAAAAAACCTTAACCGTTTCTTTTTCCATATTGCCCCGGGCATACCAATTATAGACATCCCACCAAAGGGGATTTATAGATTCGCCCTTTTGCCAGCGTCCTAACTGTATCGCTAAAGAGGAGAGGGTACGGCGAGGGTGTGAGAGAAAAGATAAGAGACGGCCTGCATCGACATAATCTAAGGTGTCCTCCTGGTACTCAGTTGAAATCAACTCCTCTGTGAGAGTGGGGAAAAGGTATTTAAGGCGATTGATTAAAAGCGAAGGCAACAGAGCCTTTCCCTCCGCATCAGCCAGAGCATAACTTACCCACAGTTTCTCCCGGGCCCGGGTCAAGGCCATATAAATAAGGAATTGCTCATCCAATAACTGCCTCCTGGGCCCTGCTGCCTGTTCAAAGCCCAATTCCTCCAGGATCTCCCTTTCCTTTTCTGTAAAGATTGCCCCCTTCTCTGGTCGTGAAGGCAATACATCATTATTAACACCCAAAAGAAAAAGTGCCCTGACCTCACCTGTTCTCGTCCGTTCCAGGTTGCCCACCAATACCTGGTCCAGGGACGGGGGCACAAGTCCTAAACTTAAATTACTTAGACCTACATCAATAAGACGGGCAAATAAAAGGTTGGAGACCTCTTCCTCCCCCAGAAGATCTACCAGCTGGTCCATCAGGTTAACAATTCCGCGGTAAACCTGTTCCTGAGAACGGGCTTTTTCCATTTCCCCGGCTTGCCTTGCCTGGCTGGCGGCAAGTTGTAAATGTTCCACAGTAGAAACGTCCTGCAATAAGCCAAAAAGAGCCTTTACTTTGTCTTTTACCAGAGATGAGGAGCTAAGAGCGTCCTGGAACTTTAACAGTGGTTTACTTAAATGCTTCCTTGTCTTATCCAGTCGCTGCAGGAAAGCACTATCGGCAGAAGCTTCATCGGGAAGCTCTTCTTCTTCCCTTTCCAGAGTATCTTTATCCTTATACGTATACCGCCACATTTCTTCTTGCTGCCAGTGTGTACCTTTGATACCAAAAGCAAGCACATAATTTTCCAGCTTCGCCGCTCTGTTTCGCCATCGCCTAATTTGAGTGTCATCAGCCCCAACAGGATATAAAAAACCACTTTTTATACAACGGAAAATAGCGTCAGGACGCCAGTTTCCGTTGATTACCTCCAGGGCTGAACGGATAAATTCTACCAGAGGATGGTGCAAAATTGTTTTCTTTTGGTCAAGGAAAAAAGGAATACTGTAATCCCGGAAAACCATCGCAATCAGATCGCCGTAATCCTGCAAATTATGAGCTATAACGGCAAGATCCCGGTAACGGAAATGTTTATCCCGCACCAATGCTATAATTTCCCGAGCTACCGCCTCCACCTCGCTGCGCCTGCTTGTTCCTGCAACCAAGCGTAAAGGAAACTCATCTGCCCTTTCCTTTTCTGTAAAAGGAAGAAGCGGCCAGCAGTGCCAATTGCTCTCCAGATAGGCAAGGGCAGGATTATCCTTAAAACGAAACAAACGTGCCCCTTCTCCCTGGGGCAGCATTATTTTTTCCACTGGTACGCCGCAACGTGCAGCAAGGTGCTGTAATTGCAGACAGGTAAAGGCTGTGGTATAGAAGGGATTAAGTTCATCCACCTTTTCTTCCGGCGTATAGTCACGGTCAAGACAGAGTGTTACAGTAAGTTCTTTTACATGTCTCAAGAGGGCTTGCAAAACCAGGTATTCCAGCTGGGTAAAGCTGTAAAAACCATCCACCCACACCATAGATCCTTGTAGAAACCTGGAGTCGGGCACTTTAAGCGCAAGGAGCAACAGATAATCTTCTGTATCAATGTAGTGAGTGCTTAGCTCTTGCTCCACCTCTTCCAGGATAAGGGTAACTTCTAACAGTTTTTCCTTAAGTATACTATTTCCAGATCTTTCTTGCTTTTGCTTATCTGCATATTCTTTTAACTGGAAAACCGATACTCCGGCACGCCGCAGCTCATTATACAGGCGGACAAGCTCATTAATTATTCCTGGTTTATCTCCTGCATGGCGAAAAATCTTTAGGGATGATTTTTTGCGCTCCAGGATCTTGCGCATTACCATACCTTTACCCGTATCGTCGATAAAAAGGCGCCTTCCTCCCCCCGTTTCCTGCAAAACTCTCCATGCCATGCGACGGAAGCTTAACACTTGAGCTCGCATAGAGCCTTTCACCCCCTGCGTGGTAACCAGGGCATATTCTCCTTGAAAGGCAGCCTGCTCTGGTACCAGGTATATAAGGGATGGCCCGCCCTTTCCCTGTTGCAGCTCCTTTTTTATCTGCTCAAGGGAGAAGGCGGTTTTTCCGCTACCAGCCCGTCCAATCAGCAGTCGCATCATTTGTTCTTTCCTCCGTAATTAATTGCCAGTTTCCTTTAGAAAATGATCCATCAAACGGTAGCCCTTTTTAAAACAAGGGCCTTTTTGCGCAGATTCTTCACAGAAAGCGGCTCTAGCATTAACCACCGTCCTGCCTCCTTTATAGATGCAGTAAGGCACTGCTTCCCGGGTGTGTGTGCGCAAAGCCAAAGGGGTAGGATGATCGGAAAGGGCCATTAATTTGCTCTGCGGAAAATCATGCAACCCTCTTAATACTTCGCCTACCACTTTTTCATCAATCTCTTCTATTGCTTTTATTTTGGTCTGCAAATCGCCCTGGTGTCCGGCCTCATCGGGGGCTTCCACATGGATAAAGACAAAATCAAACCCCTGCTGCAATTTTTCTAATGCTTTTTTTGCTTTTCCTCGAAAATCTGTATGGATATTACCTGTAGCACCGGGCAAATTAACGGCCTCCAGGCCGGCACAAAGACCAAGGCCCTTAATTAAATCAACGGCAGAGATTACAGCCCCTTCAAGCCCATATTTTTCCTTAAAACTATCAAGTTGGGGTTTCCTGCCCTGCCCCCACAACCAGATTGAATTAGCCGGGTTCAAGCCCTTTGCAGCTCTTTCCTTGTTTATGGGATGTTGTTCTAAAAAGGCATTGCTTTCCATCATTAAACTAAGGAGTTTTTGGGCATATTTGGCATCGGGTAAATAAGGGCCGATCTTTTGCCCATAGATATCGTGGGGTGGCGTCAAGGTGAAATCATCGGGACCGCCCCGCCAGACCATAAGATGACGATAACTCATACCGGGGAAAAATCGCAGCACTTTGCTGCTAAACAATTTTGACAGCCCGTCCACTAGTACTTTTGCTGTAGCGCTGTCAATCTCACCCGCACTATAATCAAGCATCACCTTATCAGCGTAATTTTTTTCCCCGGAAAGGGTTACCAGATTACAACGGAATGCCGTATCTTCAGCAGCCAGATCTACACCCATAGCCACAGCTTCAATAGGGGCACGTCCTGTATAGTAACGGGTCGGATCATATCCCATAATGGAGAGGTTGGCCACATCACTGCCCGGTGGCAAGCCCGGAGGGACACCATACACTGTTCCCAGTTCACCCCTCTTAGCAAGCCAATCCAAGTTTGGCGTCCGGGCATATTGCAACGGCGTTTTCCCTGCCAGTTCGTCCAGGGGATAATCAGGCATACCGTCTCCCAGGATCACAATATATTTCATTTCCGGCCTCCTTCCTCCCATATCCTTAGATTAATCTAATAAAAATTTGCGCTGCTAAAATAAACAGAGGATGAAGCATGATACAGAAAAAGCAACAAGAAGGCAAAATTGCGCCGCTGTTGTAGAGTCAACAACAAAGACAACTCCCCCTTTTGCTGCTCTTACGCTGTTGTTCATAATAATTTATTCCACAAACTACCTGCTACGCTTGCGTTGAATCTCGGCCTTATATCTATTGTGCTCTTGCAGTGTATGGCTAAAATAATGAGTTCCACTACCATCTTCTTTGTTTACAAAATAGAGGTAGGTTACAGGAGCAGGGTTTATTGCTGCAAGCAGGGCGTTCTTGCCTGGAGAAGCAATGGGCCCCGGAGGTAAGTTGGGATATATATATGTGTTGTAGGGTGAATCTATCTCTAAATCTTTGTTGGTCAGATAGGCCTTTGTTTCACCCAGGGCATACTGCACAGTAGCGCAAGACTGGAGCAGACGCATATTCCTATCTTGCAGGCGATTATGAAAAACTGCAGAAATCAGAGGTTTTTCCTCCTCAACCTTAGCTTCTTTTTCTATCAATGAGGCAAGAGTTACTGCTTCATGGAGAGTAAAGCCCATCTCTGTCACCTGTTGTCGGTAAACGTTATCGCAGATACTACTAAAACGGCGCAGCATCAAGGTTATGATTTCTTCCGCCGTAGCACCTGGATAAATCTCATAGGTATCAGGGAAGAGGTATCCTTCTAAAGGGTGATAGACTCCGGCCGGAATATCTTTTAAAAAAGCAAATTCTTCGTTCTGGTAATTCCTGCAGGCTTCCAGGAATACATCTTTCTCCACCAGCCCTGCAGCATCAAGGCGAGTTCCAATTTGCTCCAGATTAAATCCTTCTGGTATAGTAAACCGGAGCGTTTCCCTGTATACAACCCCTCTGCGTAGTTCCTGTAAAATATCCTCCATGCTCATGCCGGTACTAAGGGTATAACGCCCTGCCTGCAATTGCTGATCATAGCCACGGTAACGGGCATAAAGGCGAAAAAGCAAAGCGCTGCTAATGATTCCCTCTTCCTCCAGCAAAGCGGCAATATGCGCGGTAGAAGACCTCAAAGGAATCTCGATCTCCTTTTCCAAATATTCCTTTCTAGTATAAATACCGCTGTTGATTGCCGGACTTAAAAGGCTAGAAACACGCCAATAAGCAAATAATGGCAGTGCCAGACATATAAATACAATTAAGACTGTCAGGATATAAAACTTTTCCTTTCCCCGTCCCATAAACATAATACTTCTCCCATGCAGAATTTACTCTTCTGCCTGATAAAGCCTTTCGAAGGCTATACTTGAAACTTTTTGCCATTCCTCTTCGTCTTCAATCAATTGAAAGGATGTTTCTCCATCGTCGTTCCGGTAAAGGCGAAAAATGACAGCTTCCTCTTCTTCCATATCATCCCCGTCTGTTTCTTCGGAATTATCCAGATATGCATCATCAATCGCTCCTGCAAATTCATCCAGGCAGACAGAAATTTCGTCTTCTTCTCCTTCGTCTGACAACGGCACCATAACAGCATATTCCTGTTCATCCACAACAAAACAATCAACAATCATAAAATCGAAGGCTTCCCCTTCTTCGTCAATCAATGTAACAATTCGATCTTCTGTTTCCACTAAATTATCCCTCCTTTTGTTTTAACTTACTTTACCCTATCGCTGTCCCTTTCATCCATAGACAACCTGCTTTGCAGGTAGCTTTCCAAGATTATCACGGCAGCAAGTTTATCTATGATTTTTTTGCGTCTTGACCTCCTCAGCCCCGCCTCCAACAACGTCCGCTGAGCGGACACAGTGGTCAGCCGCTCATCCCAGAGCACTACCGGCAAAGATGTGGCCTGCGCCAGCAACTCTTTAAAGTGGACGATCTCACTTGCTTTAACACCTGGAGTGCCATTCATCTTCAAGGGATAACCTACTACAATTTTTTTAACTTCATATTCCTGCACAAGCTTACACAGTTGCTCCAGGTCCTTTTTTGTATTACTCCGTTGTAATACCCCTAATCCTTGGGCCGTCACTCCCAGAGAGTCACTGACAGCTATGCCTATATTTTTTTCACCTACATCTAGGGCCATAATGCGCATATTGCCCCTCCTAAAAAATCTTCAAACACATCTCCGGACAAGCAGCACCACAATATCCACAGAGAATACAACAATTTTCTCTCAGGACAACACGGCCCAAACTATGCTCCACAACTAATGCTCCCTGGGGACAGGCTTCAACACAATAACCGCATCCAGTGCACCAATCTTCTATTTTAAGCCGACGTTTAGTTTGGGACAACCTGGCAACCGTATCTTCAGATGGGTCTTTCCCCTGCATATAACAAAGATTTGCTGTTAGTTCATCCAGGCTCGCCATACCAATAGCTAGAGCATGAAGACACTCCAATTCCAAAGCGAAGGAGATAGCCTCTTTTGCAGAAGCATTTAAATGCCCTCCGCCAAGCACTTTCATGCCGTAGATCCCAAGGCCATATTTATAGGCTGTTTCTATGGCTGCAAGCATCTCTGCGGCACTGCCGTCCTTGATACCAATACCCCGGTAATTAATCAGTGGATGGATAAGATCTAGTTCAGGAAAAAGTATAGCCGCTTTAACAGCGGCTACTGTATGACAGGAGATACCAACCGCTTGAATTAAACCCCTCTCCCTGGCAGCGCATAAATATTCCAGAGCCGGCCGATGACCTTCCAGAGTCAGGGCTGATTCCTGTTCGTGCAACATAAAAATAGGGATCACCTCCAGATCCAGCTCTACCCGTGCTTTTTCCAGAGATGCCTCCGCCTCCGCCGCGTTGGATGCGTAGGTCCGACTGGCAATTATCGGCATGGAACCGATCTTTTTTAAAGCAAGACGCAGATAAGGATAATTATGATAGCTCTCAGCGGTATCCCAGAAATTTATTCCGGCAGAAAAAGCTTCGACTAATAAAGATGCACCCTCTTCCAGAGAAAGATTGGCCTGTAACGGCCCCATCGTAAGCGTGCCAAAACACAACCGGGACACCTTCAGTCCCGTTTTCCCCAGAAGACGATATTCCAAGGGAGACTCACCTTTCTTTCCCTTTCTCCAACTTGTCTGCCAGATAAAACCTTACCATTTCTTCCAACAAATCATCCCGCTCCAGCTTAAGAATAGTGCTGCGGGCATTGTTATAACTGGTAATATAGGCAGGGTCACCGGATAAAAGATACCCCACGAGCTGGTTAATGGGATTATAACCTTTTTGTTTTAAAGCTTCGTAAACCTCTTTCAGTATAAGTTGTGCTTCATTTACTTCTTCCTCTGTCCTGACATTAAACTTCATGGTATGGTTAAGGTTTTCCATATGTTTCCACCTCCCGCCGGAACATTGCAAATGCCGCCCGGCAAATTGTTACCCTTTTTGTTGCGCCCTTATCAGGTCAGGGACAATCGCCAGGGCCTGCTCAATTTTTTTAATATTTTTGCCTCCCGCCTGGGCCATATCAGGACGGCCGCCCCCTCCTCCCCCTGTGATGCGGGCTACTTCTGCCACAAGTTTCCCGGCATGTATACCTTTCTTTACCAGGTCGTTCGTTACAGCGGCAGCGAAGAGTACCTTTCCATTGGTCACAGTACCAAGAAGCACTACCCCGCTTTTTAAACTATCGCGCAGCTTATCCAGATAGAGACGCAAAGACTCTGCGTCCTGTGCCTCCACTGTTGCCGCTATTAACGGCACACCAGATGAATAGTCTACCTGTCCCAAAAGGCTTGTTGCTTGAGCAAGCCCTGTTTGCTGTTGTAAAGTTTTAACCTTGCGTTGCAGTTCTTTATATGCACCGAGCAGTTCCTGCAGGCGGGGTAACAGGGCAGCGGGAGTGCTTTTTAAAAGGGAGGCCGCTTCTTTCAGCATTTTTTCATTTTCAGAAAAATAGCGGTAGGCCCCGGTACCCGTAAGGGCTTCAATACGACGCAGTCCTGCACCTATGCCTCCCTCGTGTAATAGTTTAAAGACACCTATCTCCCCCGTGAAAGCTACATGGGTGCCTCCGCAAAGCTCAAGGGAATAGTCAGCAATACGCACAACCCTGACTTTTTCCCCGTACTTCTCATCAAATAGGGCTGTCGCTCCCATTTCTATGGCTTGCTGCAGGTTGCTGATAAAGGATTCCACAGCATAATTGCTTAAAATAGCGTCATTAACCATTTCTTCAATACGCGCCAATTCATCGTTACCGGGAGCTGTTACATGGGTAAAGTCGAAACGTAACCGGTCCGCAGCCACAAGGGAACCGGCCTGGTTGACATGATCACCCAATACTTTTTTTAATGCCCTGTGAAGCAAATGTGTGGCTGTATGGTTGCGGGCAATAGACTTGCGGCGCTGCTGATCTACAACTGCTCTCAGGGTGATACCACGGTATAAACTGCCTCGGGTAATAACAGCACGATGCAAAATTTCACCGGAGGGGCCGGCAAGGGTAGCTGTAACTGTAGCACTTCCTTCATCCCAGTGCAGCTCTCCCGTATCTCCAACCTGTCCTCCTTTTTCCGCATAGAAAGGGGAATGATCAAGGAGAATATACACTTCGCTTCCTGCATCACCCTTTTCCTGTTCCCCATAGGCATCATCCTGCCGGCCAATGATAGAAAGGACTCTGGCTGTTGACTCCAGGGTCTCATAACCAACAAACGGCGTCTCTTGTCCTTTGGTTAATGCATATAGTAAATGGATGTCGCCCTCTTCTTCACGGGTCTGGGTCAGCGCTGCCCGCGCCCTTTTACGCTGCTCTTCCAGGGCTTCGTTAAAACCGGCCTCATCTATGAGCAAGCCTTTTTCAGCCATGATTTCCCGTGTTAGATCCAGGGGGAACCCAAACGTATCATACAGTTTAAAGGCGTCTCTCCCTGGCATTATCGTTATGTTCTTCTCTTTTAGCGACAGGGACAACTCCTCCAAAAGCTCCATTCCCTGTCCCAGGGTCTCGCGGAAACGTTCTTCCTCCTGTTTTGTTATTTCCATAACAAAAGCCCTGTTGCGGGACAACTCCACGTATGTATCTCCCATTAATTCAACCAGCAGCGGTACCGCTTTATAAAGAAAGGGAGCTTCCATGCCCAGGAGTTTGCCATGTCGCACAGCCCGTCGCAGGATACGGCGCAGCACATAACCACGTCCCTCATTTGAGGGCAAAATGCCATCTGCCGTCATGAAGGTCAGACTGCGCAAGTGGTCGGTAATTACACGCAGAGAAATATCCTTTTTTTCGTCTTCTCCATAATTAATTCCTGCCTTTTCAGCAAAATAATCAAGGAGCGGCCTTACTGTATCAATCTCAAAGAGGGAAGATACTCCTTGCAGTGCTACTGCCAGACGTTCTAACCCAGCTCCTGTATCAATATTTTTTTGCTTCAAAGTTGTGTAAGAACCGTCCAGCTCTTTATTGAATTGCGTAAAGACAAGGTTCCATACTTCCAGGTAACGATCGCAGTCACAGCCCACGGTACAGCTTGCTTTGCCACATCCGTAAGCAGGACCCCGATCATAATATATCTCTGAACAGGGGCCGCAAGGCCCTGGACCAATCTCCCAGAAATTATCCTCTTTACCCATGCGGAATATTTTTGCCTCTGGCAGTCCTATAACTTTATGCCAGATTTCAAAAGCCTCGTCGTCATCTTCATAAATACTGGCATAAAGCTGCTTTTCAGGAAACCCGTAACCTTGTGTCATTAGCTCCCAGGCCCAGGCAATAGCTTCTTTCTTAAAATAATCTCCAAAGGAGAAATTACCAAGCATTTCAAAGAAAGTAGCGTGCCGGGCTGTAACTCCTACCTTTTCCAGGTCGGGTGTGCGTACGCACTTCTGGCAAGTAGCAACGCGGCGGCTCGGGGGCTGCTTTTCGCCTGTAAAGTAAGGCTTAAGAGGAGCCATCCCTGCCCCGATCAATAACAAAGTGGGGTCATTCTGAGGTATAAGAGAAAAACTGGGAAGGATTAAATGCCCTTTTCCTTGGAAAAATTGCAAAAATACCTGCCGTATTTCGTTGCTTTTCATTTCCACTGCCTCCAGCAATAATTAAAACAATTATAGCGGTAATATATGGGACTGTCAATGCAGGAGCAAAGCTAAACCCAATTTCTACCATTTCTGCGCTTAAAGAAAACGCGCCTTAGTAAAGGAGAAAAATGCTTGTAAAAAATTAAAAAAACGGCTGTGAGCGGGACAATAAAAATTAACCCGAAAAAGCCTAAATAGATGCCTCCCAATAGCAAGGCAATTACAACAACCAGAGGATGAAAGCCCAATTCATACCCCAAAACACGGGGCGCTATTAACTGGCTCTCCACCTGCTGGACGATAATTACAAGCAAAGCTGCCTTCCAGGCCAGAGCAGGAGACTGGAGCAAAGCAATGACAATTATGGGCAAAGCACCAATAAATGGTCCGAAGTAAGGCACAACGTTGAGCAATGCATTTAAAAAGGCTAAAAAAAGGGCAAAGCGAATTCCTAGGAAAAGCAGACCCAGATAGAGCATAACTCCTATAGCTATGCTAACAACAAGGACGCCCCGCAGATAAGCTCCTAATGTTTTGCTTACATCGGCCAGGGTCCTTTCCATACTGCTACGCAGGGAAGAAGGAAGGCGAAGGAGCAGCCACCGTTTGAAGCGGTCGCTATCCCGCAGAAGATAGAATGTGAAGAGGGGAACCAGCAGCAATCCCATGACGCGGCCTACTGTTGTTAAGAGTTGCAGCGCCAGGATCTCCAGGCTTTGTGCAAGGACGCCATGCCATGCTCTAATATTTTCATCAAGGGCAGCACGGATGCCATCGGGATAATTAAAGCCCCTCAGGCGGTTTTCCAATCTCTCGAAAGTAAGCATCAATTTTTCTGTAAGTTCGGGTAAAAGCCGCCCAAGTTCCTCAAGTTCTTTAAGCAGAGAAGGAAAGAGACGGAGACAAATTAAGGTTAATAACGAGGCCAAAAAAATATAGATAATCAGGATCGCTGAAGAACGAGACAACTTTTGTTTTTCCAGGTAACGTACGGGGGGAGCAAGGATATAAGAAAGAAGGACAGCAAGTAACAGGGGAGTAATTACCAGCTCCACTATTCCCCCCATGTTTTTTCACCCTTCCCGGTTACCTCGGCCTTATTTCTTCCCACGAAAACAGTTGTTCATCATCCTGAAGGATGTTAACAAGTTGTTGTGCCACGTCAGCATTTTTTAAAGGGACGGGTGTCCCTTCCGGATCAATATAGTAGATATTGATCTTCCCATCCTGTTCCTCATACTCCAGCAGACAACTGGCGCAATAATAAGCATTGCCTCCTATTTTTCCGGTGTTGCTTCCCTTACAAATTGGACAGGTCACTCACTGCACCTCACGATATATTTATACTTATACTCTCTTTAATAAAGACTATTTTCCCCTAAAAGAGAGGAAAAAATACCTAAGGTAACGCTTCTTCGATTATCCCACCGCCTATAACTTCATCATTACAATAAAAAACTGCGGATTGACCGGGTGCAATCGCTTTCTGCGCCTGTTTGAAATAAAGCCTGACCCTATCACCCTCAGGCGGAAATAAAATAGCCGGCACTGCCGGGGCACGATAACGCACCTTAACCTGTACTTCTATTTTAGCTTCTGGCATAATACCTGATACAAAACTTAACTTTCCTGCAATTAGCCCTCTGCTAAAAGTATCCTTTTCCTCCCCTACGATAACAAGGTTGCGCTCTGCGTCAATTTTTACCACATACACGGGATTTACAGATACCAGACCCAGTCCCTTGCGTTGTCCCACCGTATAAAAAGCAATACCACGGTGACGGCCTAGTTTGTGCCCCGTTGTTGAAACGATATCACCAGGTTGCAAAGATTGCGGGGATTCGCGTTCTATAAAAGCCCTGTAATCGTTGTCCGGGATGAAACAAATCTCCTGGCTTTCTCTTTTATCTGCAACGCGCAATTTATTTGCCTTTGCTATCCCTCGTATTTCTTGCTTGGTCATCCCCCCCAGAGGGAAAAGGAGGTAAGGTAACTCTTTTTGCCCCAACATGTAAAGCATATAACTTTGATCTTTTTGCTCGTCTCTTCCTTTCAAAAGTCTGTATCGCCCTGTTGTGCCGTTATAATCAATACGGCAATAATGGCCCGTAGCCAATAAATCAAAGCCCAGGGCACGTACTTTTTCCAGTAACAAAGAAAATTTGAGAGAACGATTACATTCTATACAGGGATTGGGAGTTTTTCCCTGCAAGTAGGCAGTAGTAAAATTGCCAACAATGTTTTTATAAAACGGCTCTTTCATGTTAAGCATATAGTGGGGAATATCCAGGGCGTCTGCTACCCTGCGGGCATCGTTGACCGCTTCGAGGGAACAGCATCCCCTCATTTCTATACTAGACCTTTCCTCTGCCTGAGGATCAACCCACAGCCGCATGGTTATTCCCACTACATCGTAACCATCTTGTTTCAATAGCAGTGCTGCCACAGAGCTGTCTACGCCGCCGCTCATTGCTACTGCCACTTTTTTCTTTTTACTGGACATGAGTTTGCCGGCTCCCTTTAATCAACAATACAAAATTTATATCTTAATCTTCCGTCTTTGCTTTGCCCATCAAGAAACGCCAATATTTCAATCTTTCCCCCAGTTCTTTTTCATATCCCTGTTCACCGGGCCGGTAAAATATTAACTTTTCCATCCCCTCGGGCATATATGTCTGATTAACAAAATGCTGGGGAAAATCATGGGGATAAAGATAACCCTGACCGTGACCCAGCCGGGATGCTCCTCTGTAACTGGCATCGCGCAGGTGTTTCGGGACCAAATTGCTAGGCCCCTTCTTTAAGGCAGCTCTAGCCTCCTGAAGCGCCAGATAGGCTGCGTTACTTTTAGGAGCGGAGGCAAGGTAAGCAGTGGCATGGGCAAGGGGAATTTGCCCCTCTGGCAGACCGATTTGTTGCACAGCCTGTGCTGCTGCCACAGCAATAACAAGGGCATAAGGATCAGCATTGCCTATGTCTTCACTGGCACTAATCATCAGGCGGCGGGCAATAAACATGGGGTCTTCTCCACTTTCCAGCATGCGCACCAGCCAGAAGATAGCTGCATCGGGATCAGAACCGCGGATAGATTTGATAAAAGCGGAAATTACATCATAGTGATAGTCACCATCTGAGCCATAGCGCAGGTTTTTTTGGGCCAGCACTCCTTGTAGTTGTTCCACGTCAAGGGCAGAAGCCGGCTCACCTTTATCTTTTTTCCCAAATTGGCTGACCACAGCCGCTTCCAGAGTATTCAGGGCAATACGGGCATCTCCATCAGCCATCTCAACGACAAACTGCATCGCCTGAGGCGTCAGGGTCAAACCATATTTACCAAGGCCCCTCTCCTCATCATGAAGAGCTCGTTCCAGCAACTGTCTGACAGCTGCTGGAACAAGGGGCTCAAAAGTAAAAATCAAAGTACGGGACAGGAGGGGAGGCACAAGGGAAAAAAAAGGGTTTTCCGTAGTTGCACCAATCAAGGTAACAATTCCTTCCTCCACTGCAGGCAGCAAGGCATCCTGTTGGACCTTATTAAAGCGATGTATCTCGTCAATAAAAAGAATTGTTTTTTTGCCCTGTAAGGAACGCCTTGTTTTTGCTTCCTCCACAACCGTTCTTACATCTTTTACCCCGGCAGTTACGGCATTAAGGCGCACAAAGGAAGCCTTAGTGCGTACAGCAATAATACGGGCTAAAGCTGTTTTACCCGTACCCGGAGGTCCATAAAATACTACCGAAGAAAACATATCTTCCTCAATGAGTCTGCGCAAAGGGCTATCTTTACCCATTAAGTGCTCCTGCCCCACAAATTCATCCAGGGAGCGAGGGGCCATACGTCTGGCTAGGGGACCATCTTTAACTACTTTTTCTTCCCAATTGTAGGTAAAAATATCTGTCATGATCTCCTCCCTCTTCTTGCCAACCCACTATCCAAAGTTTAAACAGCCTGCAGATAGAGGGCACGTTCCAAGCGTATCCGTTGCAAGGCACAGTAAAAAATATCAACGTGCTTTAAATCGCCAGCCAGAAAATATGATACAGCAGCACAACCACGCCCACAAAGATAACGTGCCCAGCAACTTAAACACGCCTCTCGCTGATCGGCTGAAACAGCCACTTTTTCCCCTTCTTGAAAGTTAACTAAAGGGGCAGGCTCGCCGAGATGGCCGAGGCAGAACTCTTGTACATCCACAAACTGGTGGCAGGGATAAAGGGAGCCGTCAGCAGCCACCGCCAGGTATTCCCCTCCTGCACCACAACCGCTCAGACGTTTATAAAGGCAAGGACCTTTCTCTAAATCTAGGTTAAAATGAAAAAAATTAAAAGGCCGTCCTTGCGCCCTGCGTTCTAAGAATAAATCCACCAGGCGATCGTATTCCTGTTCAAGCAGATCCAGATTCTCCGGATGTAGCGCATACTCAGCACTCCTAGGTGCAACTACCGGTTCCAGGGAAAGGTAATCAAAACCCTCACCTAACAAATGTTCTACGTCTTTGCTGAAATCAAGGTTATAGACTGTATAAGTGCCCCGGATATAATAATTTGTATAACCCCTGCCGGCAAGAAAGTTGTGAATACGCGGCAACACATGTTCATAACTGCCGTCACCATCTGCTGTCAGCCGCAGGCGATTGTTTACAGCGGGTCTGCCGTCCAAACTGAGAATTACATTTATATTTTCCTTATTTAAAAAAGTAGCAACTTCTTCCGTAAGGGACAGAGCATTGGTAGTAAGGGTAAAAGTAAACTCTTTACCACGGCGGTATCCCGCTTCTCGAGCATACGCTACCACATCTCTTACCAGGGGAAAATTTAACAGGGGTTCGCCGCCAAAAAAATCTATTTCACAATATTTCCCTTCTCTCTGCTCCAAGAGTAGATCCACTGCTTTAAACGCAATCTCGCGGTTCATAAAACCATTGTTATTTTTGTTAAAGTGGCGAACAAAGCAGTAACGGCATTGTAAATTGCAATTTTGTGTAACAAAAAGACAAAGTGATTTAAGACGCGGCCCACAAGAGCCTTGTTCCGGCGTTTCAGGTGAACAGCTAAAGAGAACTTTTTCTGCCTTTAAACTTTCTATCTCTTTTTGGACGCGGGCCACATCGTCATAAGGATAGCGGAGGCCCAGTTCAAGAAGAATATGTTCCTCCTTCATACCTGCCTGGATTAAATTAATATATTCCCAGGCGATAGTATCCACTTCATGTAGCGAACAGCTGTTGATATCAAAAACCAGTTTTTTTCCCCTGTACTCAAATGTATGGATAAGGGGCTTATCATGGACAAAGCTCGTTTTTTCCATCGCCGCCTCCTTCTATAAACTCTTTATACAACTCTATACTCTCAAATTACCTGTTGTCCAACATCAACTAACAACGGCCCTCTCCCCATATAAAAAGCAGCCCTGCCGGACTGCCTTTTATCATATATGTTGTCAACAGCTACAGGTATCCTGTTTTCATACAGTCCTTAGCACTTCTTTTCTTCCTGCCTGCAGGGCTGACTACTAACGGTGCATGACGTTTTGCAGGCAGACTGACAGGAAGCTTGGCATTCCCTGCAGCCCCGCTCTTCTAATTGCTGGAGGTTACCCTTTTTTATTGTCCTTATATGCTGCATTACCTATCTCTCCTGTTCTCTTTTATTAAAACCGTAAAAAAGCTTACAACTTATTCTACCCTTTCACTACCCCTGCGTCAATATAGTGAAGGAAAAATTTAACTATATAAACTTATCTCTCCCTTTGTTGCGGCTTTTGTCCCTTCATGCCCAACTGGATTTGTATGCACAATTATATCAATAATGGAGGGATTTTTCTTTTGGACAGCATCTTTAATTTTATGGGCAATGTCATAGGCTTCGCGGACCGATAATTCAGCAGCAACCCCCACTTTAACTTCCATAAAAATAAAAGGGCCACTGTAACGTCCACGCAATTTATGGATTTCTTTTACGCCTTCTATCCTTTTAATTATGGCAAACACGTCATTTATAACATTTGTATCAGGTGCGGTATCGAGGAGCCCTTGCAGGACCTGTCGGACAAGACGTAAGGCCATAAAAAGGATTAAAACACTGATTACCAGCCCAACCAGCGGATCCATGATGGGGTAGCCTGCTCGTGCCGTGCCAACGCCGATTAAGACACCCCCTGATACAAGCGCATCGCTCCGGTGGTGCCATGCGTCTGCTATGAGAGCGGGGCTGTTCATTTTTTGGCCATAATAAACAGTAAAACGGTACATGGCCTCTTTAAGAATAAGGCTGAAAACAGAAGCCCAAATTGCCAATGTTCCCGGCACCATTATTGCTTCAGTGCCGCTTATTCTTCTTAATGTACTCGTCAAGAGTTCATAAGCTATAGATAACAATAATAATGAAACGACAGCTGTGACTATATATTCTGCCTTGCCGTGTCCAAAGTGATGGCACTGGTCCGGCGGGCGGCTGGCATAACGAAAACACAAAAAGATAGCAAGGCTTGCCAGCACATCGCCTCCCGAATGAAAAGCATCGGCCAAAAGAGCGTCGCTGCCCGCATACCACCCGCTAAAGCCTTTAAGGAGCATCAAAAAAATATTCTCCGACAAAATAAATAAAATAACTTTTTGGCATATACGCCCCCGTACATATGTATCCATAACTAATTCAAGCTCCACAACATTATTTGTTTGCTTCTGCTATACTATTAAAAAATATACAGTATGTGAAAGCGGAAAGATCTAGGATATAATAGTTTAAGAAAGAAGGTGTAAACAGATGCAATTCTGGCAGGCTCTTCTAGCGACCTTTTCCCTTGTTTTCCTTGCAGAATTGGGTGATAAAACCCAGCTGGCTGTTTTTTTAATGGCCGCCCAGGATCGGCCTATTTGGGGCGTTTTTCTGGGTTCAGCCACAGCTCTTATTCTCTCTTCCCTTATCGCCGTATTGCTGGGAGCGACTATTTCACGTTTCATTGCTCCTGCTCTCATACAAAAAGGAGCAGGAATAGCCTTTGTTTTTATCGGCTTCCTGCTCCTGTCAGGGAAATTATGAGAAAAAATTTAAGAATTGATACCAAGAATTCCTCCCAAGCAACCAAAGGCAAAACCAAGGAACAGCCTGCTCAACACGCTCATTCTCAATCCCGGCCCAAGGTCCAGAAAAGAACCTAAAATCAGAATAACAATAATATATAACAAACCAGTAATGCCGCCCTGCAGCCACCCTCTCGCTTCTACCCTGCGACCCACATAAACTGACCCGCTGATAATGCTAGCAAGCATACCTATCATCACAAAGTAGGGCATGCTCCTTTCTGGCAAGGGGGTTAAATAGAGGAGCAAGGTTATAATCAGGATAAGCACAAGAGAGACAGACAGAGCTCTTAATAAACCTTTGCATAACAGCACCATACTCGAAGGCAAGAAGAAACCATCCCTGGCTGCGGAGTGTCCTCTGAGTAGCATCATGACACCTCCTAAGATTCAGAAAAAGGCCGGCTAATTGAGGCCAGCCTTCTTATTGCCATATATATGTATCCCCTTGGCCGGACATACCGACGTTTATAAAGCTAATCTTCTTTTTTATTCCTCATCCTTAATTACCCGATCAATGCCGGCACGGGCCATCTTTATGTTTACATTGTCGGCTATACGCACAATAACCGTGTCTTCTTTAATTTCCTTAATCATACCGTAAATTCCGCCAATTGTAATAATCCGATCTCCTTTCTGCAGGCTTCCCAACATTTCTTTACGTTTCTTTTGGCTTTGTTGTTGAGGTCTAATCAGCAAAAAATAAAAAATAACAAACAGCAAAATAATGGGTAAAAAACCCAGAAGAGGATTGCCGGTAGCTTCCGCCTGTGCCATATATTGTACCATCTCGCTTCACACACCTTTCTTTTTATTCATGCTTCAAAATGGGTTCCCCTATAAAAATACCTCTTTTTAGAAAAAATATTTTAAATATCAGCGTCCCTTGCGTCTTCAGCATATTCTCTGCTTCCTCGCTCAAAGCATAACCAAAACTCCTCGGCAAATTGATCCAATCTCTTTTGACGAATTGCCTGTCTTATTTCCTTCATAAAATTAATCAGGTAAAAAAGGTTATGGTACGTTGTAAGTCTTATACCCAATATTTCCCCTGCTTTAAGCAGGTGCCTGAGATAAGCTCTGCTGTAATGGCGGCAGACATAACATTTACAATTGGGATCCAGAGGACGCAAATCATCGGCATACTTGGCATTACGCAGATTTAGATAACCATGTGCCAACATTACGCGGCCATTACGGGCAACACGCGTCGGCAGAACACAGTCAAAAAGATCCACCCCGCGGCGTACTCCTTCCAGCAAAGCATCAGCAGAACCCACGCCCATAAGATAACGTGGTCTATCCTGTGGCAATAAGGGTATAACAACATCCAACATAGTGCACATCGTTCCTAAAGGCTCGCCGACGCTTAAGCCACCTATGGCATATCCCGGAAACTCCATAGCCACCAGGGCACGACAACATTCTTCCCGCAAATCCTTATAAATGCCTCCCTGAATTATGGCAAAAAGTGCCTGTTTATCTGCAGTAGAATGCTCTTCCCGGGAACGTCGCGCCCAGCGAACAGTCCTTTCCATCGCCTCCCGCGTTTCTTCATAAGTTGCAGGATAGGCAACGACATGGTCCAACGGCATAATTATATCAGATCCCAGTACTTCCTGAGTTTTGATGGAAATTTCCGGTGAAAAAAAATGTGTTGAGCCATCAATATGAGAGCGGAAGGTAACTCCTTCTTCAGTTACTTTGCGTAAAGAGCTCAAACTAAACACTTGAAAACCGCCACTATCAGTAAGAATAGGCAACGGCCAGTTCATAAACTTATGTAGGCCTCCGGCCCGGGCAATAATCTCTGTACCCGGCCGTAAGTAAAGGTGATAGGTGTTGCTTAGCACAATATCTACACCTATTTCCTGCAGCTCCTCCGGTGTCATCGCTTTAATCGTTGCCTGCGTTCCCACAGGCATAAAGGCAGGTGTCTCTACGGCACCCCGTCTTGTTAACAAACGGCCTGTACGGGCTGCCCCCTCGTTGCTTATCATCTCCCACTTTATAGCCATGTAAACACCTTTATTCAAAAGTCATAAGTTAACAGCAAAAGTAGATATTCAAAAGCTGTATCCTCCAGAGTCGTAGGTATAATTTATAACATAGGGGAACCTTTGTCAAATTTTACTTCAAATGAAAATTATTGTTTAATAAATCTGTACTTTTACTGGATCATCTGGAGTGTGCGGGAGGTGCCTTGCCGGCAAGTACGATTATCTTTTTAAAATCCCTGTTGGCGCTGCCGCACACAGCGGCGTAGGGGTCTGCTTCCAATTATTGACTTCTTTTAAATAATCAGCATCGCATCCCCGAAGCTGAAAAAACGGTAACGTTCACGTACTGCCTCTGCATAAGCATGCAATATCAGCTCACGGCTGGCAAAGGCACTTACCAGCATTAACAGAGTGGAACGAGGCAGATGAAAATTAGTAAGCAGCGCATCAACAATCTTAAAGCGGTAACCAGGGTAAATGTACAGATCCGTTTCCCCTTCCCCGCTGCGTATCCTTCCCTTATTGTCTCCCAGTGTCTCCAGGACACGGCAACTCGTAGTCCCCACAGAGACTATCCGTCCCCCCTTTTCTTTCGTTCTATTGATTTGCTCAACTGCCTCAGGGCTTAGCGAAAACCATTCGCTGTGCATACGGTGCTGGGTAACATACTCCTCTTTAACCGGGCGAAAAGTGCCCACCCCCACATGTAAAGTCAGAAAAACCAGACCAACATCCCGTTGTTGCAAATCCGAAAAAACCCGCTCTGTAAAATGTAACCCCGCAGTTGGGGCGGCAACTGAACCGCTGTGACGGGCATAAACGGTCTGGTAGCGCTCCGGCTCATAAAGTTCCTTTTTGATATATGGCGGCAGCGGCACTTGTCCTATGGAGGAGAGGATAGTCTCCAGCGGCTTCTCGCTGTGTAAAGAGACTATTCTTTCACCTGTAGGCGTAACAGTAAGCACTTCAGCCCTTAGCTCTGCATCTCCAAAAACAAGCACTTCCCCGGGTTTGGCCCTTTTCCCCGGCTTGCAGAGAGCTTCCCATTTTCCATCTTCCAAAGGGCGCAGCAGCAGTAGCTCGACCGATCCCCCTTTTCTGTCCTGCCGACCCAACAACCTGGCAGGAAAAACGCGGGTATCATTCATTACTAAAAGATCGCCGCGTTCCAGATATAAGGGCAGCTGACGGAAACAGGTATGCTCCAGCGTGCCTTCTTTGCGCCGTAAAACAAGCAAGCGCGAAGCGTCCCGCTGTGCCAGCGGTTCCTGGGCAATTAATTCTACAGGCAAATCATAATCAAAAGCCTCAGTTTTCAATGCCTCGTTCCTTTTGTTCTCGTTTTCATGCATATTGTTAAATTTTCACCGCAGGGCGTTATATTTAAAAACCAAGTTAATAAGCACGTTCTAACATGGTTCCTGGATAGTAAAAATTTAATATTTCTTCGAAAGTATGGCCAGACCGTGCCCTGTTAAAAGCGCCGTACTGGCTCATGCCAATTCCATGCCCTCTGCCCTGTCCTTCGATAATGTACGACATATATGGTACAGTTTCCCGACGGCCGGCAGCTTGGGCGCTAAATTGTCCCGCAGGAAGAACTTGCTTTGCTCCCTGACCCCTTAGTACCCATTTCCCTTCCAGGGAAGTATAGCTGGTTTTTTCAGTTTTGCCGCTGCCGGCAGAAGCTATCCATACACGGGGTTCCGCCTGTTCTCTGATACGATACAACTGACTGTTTAAATTAAGTACGGTACGTGCTTGTCCCCTGTAAAAAGATAAGCTTCTGCCACCGCCGCTGATCTTAAGCTCATTTACCCTTCCACTGGAAAAAACAGAGGCAATATGCACGCTTTCAACGGGGTTATAAATACCCTGGCGTACCAGCAAGCTATTTAAAAAACCAAGGGGGATCTCTGCCTGCCAAACTGCATGGGGGTGAAGCCTTAGGTCGGGAACTCCCGGGTCATCAAAGGGATCCGGTTCGCTACGCAGATAAGGGTAAGAACTAACCCACACATTTGCAGGACATTCTGTATGCCCGCCATTAGAAGCATGATAAAAGGCTTCAATCGGCCTACCGTTCCAGATAAGGATCATACTTCTGGTTTCATCCACGGCTCTGTCTGTGTTGGTAGTCCCCGCATTGATACCGCCATACATCTGGCAACAATGCCCTCTGTCACATAACTGGAAAGGATCTCCTTGGTGCTTCTCCGAACCCAGGGCATAGGTGCGAGCTACCACAGCCTGAGCCTTGAGCGCCTCCATGCCGCCCTCATTGCCCCATGCCGCAGGCATCTCAAGAGCAATAACGCCCTGCAAATAAGATTCCAGATCCAGGATATTAACGGCAGAAATTACACCGCCTCCTTGTACCCCCACCTCCAACAAGCCTCTATATCTGCTGCCGTTACGAGCATTGCCTATGTAAAAAATACCCTGTGCCGGTGTAAGCTGTAAAGGGGCATTGAATATACCGCAATTATGGCCGGCAGCATTTATTATTCTAATACCACCGCCACTGTTCTCCATAATATAAATACCAGGTGAAAGCGGAATTGATACTCCACCAGGAACAATGCTTAAAACATCCCCGCTGTTTATAGACACAACCAGATGATTGGCAGATAAAGAAATGCCTACGCGCACTGTCGGTGTAGTCAGGGCATGGCCAATCCCTGAGCTTAAAACAGTCAGAGATAAAAAAAGAAGCGGCAAGATAAGAATGAAAAGCAAAAGAGGCTGCGGGCCTTTTCTTCTCTCCATTTTCATAACCTCCGGAACAAGTTTAACAACAAGGTCAAGATAAGACTAATAATTAGCATAGAAGCAATAGGGAAAAAAATAGTAAGGTTTTCCTTGCGAATTATAATATCACCGGGCAACCGTCCCAAACCCAATTTGCCCATCAGCAAAAAAACAAGACCTGCGAGGGCAATGAGCGCAGCCATACCAAGTAGCATTTTTCCTATATTTTCAGGACTCAACAATATTACCCCCTACTATCCTATAAAAGGATCAACTATTATCTGCCAGTTTTTCCCCATCGTTCCGGCAGTATCTTTCTTTCTCACTAAAAATACAACCACAATACCCCTGCCGGTACATTTTTTCTGTCCGGGCCTCCTGCATGCTCCTAGTAAACCCTGAGCGCAAATCGGCATACACAAAAGATATGCCATATCGCCGCGCTGCTTTTTCACCTGTTTCTTTTAAAGCAATATGATCTTGATAAGGGCTAATTAAGAGTGTTGTAGAAAAACAATCGATTTCCAGCTCCGCAGCTTTGCGAGCTGTTTCAAATAAACGTATTTCATAACAACTGTGGCAGCGTTTGTTCTTGGCTTCCACAACCGTTTGCAAGAATTCCTCTAGATGATACTCACGGTTAAAAATAACCTCTCTATTCTTCTTCAGGGAAAACTCATATAATGTCTCCAAACGGCGTGAAAACTCACGGTAGGGATGTATATTGGGATTAAAAAAATAACCCCTGGTATTATACCCCAAGCGACAAAAATGTTCCCAGCTGTAAATACTGCAGGGAGCGCAACAAATATGTAATAACAGCGCCTTCAAAACAGTTCTCCTTGATTGTTATCTCCGATGGTTTGTTGCCGATAATTGCTATTTCCAATTTTTAGATGTTCATAAACTCTGTCTGTAACAACCCTGCCCCGGGTTGTGCGTTTAAGAAAACCAATTTTCATAAGATAAGGTTCATAAAGCTCTTCAATAGTGTTTGCATCTTCATTGATTGCAGCAGACAGGGTGTCAATCCCTACCGGACCACCGGAAAATTTTTGGATAATCGTATGCAAAAGCAGATAATCTGTCCGGTCAAGACCAATATGGTCAATATCGAGCATCTCCAGCGCCGCGCCGGCGACAACAGGATCGATTACACCCTCGGCCCTTACCTGAGCGTAATCACGCACCCTTTTTAGCAAGCGATTGGCAATTCGTGGTGTCCCGCGCGAAGCAAGGGCCAGCTTTGTAGCTCCCGCAGCTTCAACGCCAATACCCAGTAAAGATGCCGAACGTGTAATAATTTCACTGAGGGCTGCTTCATCATAGAATTCCACCCGTTCAATGATGCCAAAACGATCCCGTAATGGTGACGAGATTAAACCGGCCCGGGTAGTAGCCCCAATAAGGGTAAAAGGAGATATATCCAGGCGGAGCGTTCTGGCTGACGGCCCTTTGCCGATAATAATATCCAGGGCAAAATCTTCCATAGCAGGATAAAGTATCTCTTCTACACTCCGCTGTAAGCGATGAATCTCATCAATAAAAAGAATATCACCGGGGGACAAAGCGGTCAATAAGGCTGCCAGGTCCCCCGGCCTTTCTATCGCCGGACCGGAGGTTACCTTAATATTTACCTCCATCTCCCTGGCAATAATCAATGCCAGGGTAGTTTTCCCGAGCCCCGGGGGGCCGTGTAGCAGCACATGATCAAGGGGCTCCCCCCGTTCCAGGGCTGCTTTAATATAGATAAAAAGTTTTTCTTTCAATTTGTTCTGGCCAATAAATTCTGCCAGACGTTGCGGGCGCAGGCTGCCTTCTTCCTGAATCTCCTCGCCGCTCATCCTGGCAGATACAATCCTCTCTTCGTCCACCGGCATGCCTCCTTGCCGTACTGTCCATGGATATAGCTACTCCCGGGACAAAATATGCAGGGCCTTTTTAAAAATAGCTTCTACGCTGTCTTTTTCTTTGCCCAATAATTTTCGTGCCCGGGCAATTTCACTTTGCGAATAACCGAGACCAAGCAGGGCAGCTTCAAGGGTAGCCCATAAATCCGCCTCTTCCGCAGGGACAGAGCTATGATTGTCTTTATAAAAAGTAGTTACTTTTTCTTTTAATTCATAAATAAGACGCTTTGCGGTTTTTTGACCAATTCCGGGGACAACACTCAGGGAAGCTATATCCTCCATCTCCAACGCCTTTACAAGATGGTGAAGCGATAGATGGCCCAACAAAGCAAGGGATACCTTGGGTCCTATCCCTGATACTTTTATCAGCAATTTAAAAAAATCCCGTTCTAAGGGACTACGAAACCCATAAATTACAGCCTCATCATCTTTAAGCAAAAAAGCCGTATGGACTGTAATTTCGGCCCCAGGACCGGGCAGATCAAAATACAGGGACGGTGGAATATTAACCTTTAGTCCCAACCCACCAACCTGAATGACCAGGAACTGGGGACAGGCTTCCACCAGATTCCCTTGTAAGAAGCTAAGCAAATACTGTCACTGCCTTCCCCAATTTATTTAAGACAGCTCTTATTTTTGATCTTTAATTTTAATTTCTTCTGCCAGTTATATGTTTGAAGATGGCATAAAGCTATCGCCAGGGCATCCGCCGCATCATCAGGTTGAGGTAGACATGGCAACTTTAAAATAAGGGAAACCATCTGCTGAACTTGTTTTTTTTCTGCTTTGCCATATCCAGTTACAGCCTGTTTAACTTGCAGGGGAGTATAGCCGACAACAGGAATATGCATGGCAGCAGCTGCAGTAAGGATGGCACCCCGGGCTTCTCCCACCTGCATAGCCGTGCGTACATTTTTACAAAAAAACAACTGTTCCAAAGCAATGCTTTCCGGAGTAAAACAGGAAATTAGGGCCATAATACGCTCGAAAATTGTAAGCAACCGCTGCGGTAAGTCCTGGGCAGATAACGTCTGGATGCAACCAAAGTCCAGTACACGGTAATAGGTTTTCTCCATCTCCAATAAGGCATATCCCGTGGTTGCCAGACCGGGATCAATGCCCAGCACTCTTATTATCCCCTGGTCTTTCCCTGCTACATTTCCCATACAGTTTACCTCCGGGAAAATAAAAGCTATTGCTCCTTTTAAATATTCGTCAAAAAAAAAATAACCCCTGCTCAGGAGGTAAGATATTCCAAAATAGATTCTTTTTCTTCTTCTGTAGAAAAAAAGATGCCTTTCTGTAGCTCCATAAAGTAAGCCTCTTTAGCATGATAAGGCAGAATTTCTACTATTATGGTGCTGCCATCTTCTTTTTGTTCATATATAGCCAGGCGATTATTACCATGAAGCCCTATAAAATATTTTTTGACAGAATTAAGGGGCAGGTAATTATCCCTTTTTTCTTCTTCTTTTTTTATTACAGGATAAAGGACACGGCCATCACGCGTTAGATATTGACCTTTATTTTCAATACCTTCAACTTGGGTATACCTTAATAAATACGTCCCGCTAATAATTATAAAAACAAACAACACAAAAATACTCAGGCCGCGCCAGAAGTAAACCTTCTCCAAATTTTGTTCCCTGTTCATTTTTAACCCGTGCTTTCTTGAGTTAATGTTTTATTTCATTTTTGTATGGAAGGAGCGGCTCATTATTGTTTTAAACCTAAAGGGATTGCATTATCTCCTCAGGAATATCATAATTTGCATAAACATTTTGCACATCATCCTGATCCTCCAGCGCATCCAAAAGATCAAGCAGCTTTTTTGCCTCTTCTTGATCCGTAACCGCTATTGTATTTTGCGGAACCATGGTAACCTCGGCTGTTGCCAATACAAATCCTTGTTCAATCATACGGTTTTTTACCGTTTCAAAATTTTCCGGAGCAGTCAAAATTATATAACTGCCCCCTTCTTCCTTAAAGTCTTCTGCGCCACTTTCCAGGGCAAGGAGCATCAGCTCATCCTCAGAAATGTTACCACCCTGTCTCTCTATGGCAATAAAGCCCATCCGTTTAAACATCCAAGCAACACAACCTGATTCTCCCATATTACCGCCACGGCGGGTAAAGATACTGCGGATCTCTGCCGCTGTCCGGTTGCGGTTGTCAGTCATGATATCCAACAAAACAGCTACACCCCCTGGTCCATACCCCTCGTAGGTAATCTGCTCAAGAGAGATAGCTTCCAGCTCACCTGTGCCTTTTTGGATCGCCCGTGTAATATTATCTCCCGGCATGTTGGCATCGCGGGCCTTTTGTACAGCCAGGCGTAAACGAAAATTTGCATCAATGTCCCCGCCCCCTTCCCGGGCAGCTATAATAATTTCACGAGCCAGTTTAGTAAATATTTTACCTTTTTGGGCGTCAACCCTTGCTTTCCGATGTTTAACATTGGCCCATTTGGAATGCCCAGCCATTTTCTCACCTCTTTTGCCAGAAATTAAGTATTCAGCAAGCAAAGGTTTCAGAGCTTATGAACTTCCTTAGTGTATCTGAATTCTGGTTCTTAACGTCTTAATTCTTATTGTACTACTGTTATTGTATCACCTTTTTTTACCCTTCCGCCCTGCAAAACTTCAGCAAAGATACCTTCACGGGGCATAACACAATCTCCGGCTTGATAGTAAATTGCACAGCGGTCATGACATTCTTTGCCGATCTGGGTCACTTCCAGGAGTACGCTCTCCCCCACCTGCAGGCGTGTACCTACCGGCAAAGCATTAAGTATAAGTCCCTTTGTGGTTATATTTTCCGCAAAATCACCGGGATTAACGTCAAGACCTTTTTCACGCATTTTGTCAATACTTTCCAGGGCAAGCAGACTTACCTGTCTGTGCCATGGACCTGCATGGGCATCGTCCTGCAACCCAAAACCCGGCATAAGGATGCCCTCTTCGTAATCTATTTTCCGTTCTCCCTTATGTTCGCTACGACAAACAGCAACAACTAGTCCAACTGTAGCCAACATTCTTCCCCCTTTTAACCAAACTAACCACCAATTTGAGACATAAAACGCTTACCCCGAAACTGGCCACGTCGTTCTTCCGGAGTAGAAGCTACAATGCAAGGGTCGGCTCGTAAAGACATGGCCTCTTTAAATTTTATTTTCAGCGCCTGTACGTTTCCAAGTGCAGGATATAAATCCACTTCATCTTCAGAAAACAAGCAGGGCTTAAGTTTGCCGTCAGCTGTCACCCGCAGGCGGTTGCACTGTGCACAGAAATGGCGGCTTAATGGGGAAATAAGACCGATTTTACCGACAGCACCCTCCAAAGAGTAATAGCGTGCCGGTCCGCCACCGTGTTCCCCCTTCAACTGCTTTAATGGAGCGATGGATGCACCGATCTCCATAACCCGGGCCAGATCAAGAAAATAGTCCGCCCACTTCCCTTCTTGTCCTGTTGTTGGCATATACTCAATAAAACGCACATGTAAATCCTGATCCAGAGTAAGCCTAAGAAACTTTTCTATTTCATGATCATTGATACCCTTTAATAAGACCACATTTAACTTTACTGGGACAAGACCTGCTTTAAGAGCACTTTCAATACCTGTTAAGGCGCTCTCCAGGCAGCCACCCTTTGTAATTTGACGAAAATTTTCTTCATCAAGGGAATCAAGGCTTATATTCACTCTTTTTAGTCCCGCTGCAGCCAGATCCTCTGCCATCCTATCCAAAAGCATACCATTTGTGGTCAGCGAAAGATCCCGTATCCCTTTAGCGCCGGCAACTGCTTCAACAATTTTTACAATATCTGTGCGCAACAACGGCTCTCCACCAGTCAGACGTATCCTAGAAATACCCAGTGCTCCAGCGACCTCACTGATCTGGCGATAATGTTCTACTGATAACCTGGCTTCCGAAGGCTCAACAGCACACTTACTCGGATCGGAGCGGCAATAAAAACAGTTAAGATTACATTTATCTGTTACAGACAGTCGCAGGTAAGTGATCGCTCTGCCGTAACGATCAACAAGTTTGCTAGCCATAGCGCCACGGTTTCTCCCTTCTGTAGCCTACCTGAGGTTTAATTTTAATCTTTAATAAATATACTTTCCGCGTAACGTAAAACATCAGGAGTATTAATATTTAAAAATGAGAGCTGCGCAGGATCATACATCTCTACAATATCCTTATCAATTTTCTTAACTCTGAGTTTATCGAAAAGCGATGTAACTTTATAGTGCTTAAGCTCTAACGCCTCACTAATAGCCGGCAAGACTCGTTGATTATAAAAACAGAAAAAAGGCTGGTAATATCCATCAAGAAAGGGTGCTACCAAATCGTAGTCCAAAGCAAACACAGCCATATGGCGAATAAGCCCCAGAGACAAAAACGGCATATCGCAGGCTGCAATAAAACAGGAAGGGTATGAAGCCGCACTCAGGGCTGCATGAATGCCCCTCAAGGAATTTTTTTCTCCTTCTCTAAGGATATCTGTTACCAGGCGTACGGATAAATAAGATAACTCTTTATGTTTATCTGAAACAATGATAACTTCGGCAAAAAGACTGTTTAACTTACGTACAATTATTTCGATAAGACGTTGACTACCAAGTTTAATGAAAGCCTTGTCTTCACCCATGCGCTTGCTTTCTCCACCAGCCAGCACAGCTGCAGAAAAAGGAAGTATTTCTGTTCCTGTATTTTCCGCATCGCTTTTTCTCACGATAATTATGCCTCCGCCTCTCTTTCCTTTCTCCTTTTGTTTCCTTTTTCAGTAAGGCGAACCAAAATAATCCCCGTTTCATAAAGGAAAAGGAGTGGAGCAATCATGAGTAATTGGGAGAATACATCTGGCGGTGTAATTATAGCAGAAACAATCGCCATTACAAGAATAGCAAACTTGCGCTGTTTTTTCAAAAACTGTGATGAAACCAACCCTAATCTTCCCAGGAACCAGAACACAACAGGAACCTGGAAAACAGCACCAAAGGAGATTAGAAACGAAACGACAAAGGAAATATAGCGGCTAATTGTAAATAAAGGTTCCAGACTTTCGGTTTGAAAACCCAGAAAAAAATGTAAAGCAAAAGGGAAAACCAAGTAATAGCTAAACGCCATCCCCAGAAAAAAAAGCAAATTCATAAAGATAATCAACGGTATGACCGTACGCCTTTCCATACGGCGTAATGCAGGCATAATGAAAGCAAGGATATGATAAAAAGTTATTGGTATGGTCAATACCGTTCCTGCTGTAAAAGCCAGGCGTATCTGGGCCATAAAAGCTTCTGCAGGCGTAGTATAAATAAGGTTCATTTCTCCTGCAGGAGCAATTAAAAAAGAGAGAATGTCATTTACATAAACAAAGCAGATTATGGCAGCAATGAATATAACTAAGGCAATATAAATAATTCGTCTGCGCAGTTCATCCAGGTGTTCAAACAGACTCATTTCCGCTTCCTGATTTTTTGCTGCCACTAAAGCTACCCCCTGTAATTAAACTAATATAACACCGCCGGTAGCTGTTAATTGCTGTTAATTAACGAAAGATAAAATAATTAGGCGTCCTTTTCTTCTTTTTTGCCCTGTTTTTCTTCGTCATCTTTTCCGCTTACTGCATTCCTAAAATTTCTAACTGCCTGTCCTACTGACTTACTAAGGCCTGGCAATTTCCCCGGCCCGAAAATAATCAATACTATAACAAGGATTAATACTACTTCTACCCAACCGATCTTACCTAAAAAAGGCACCTTAGATCCCCCCACTTAATAAAAATATAAAACCTTTGTCGAACTAGTAATTAAGCCTTCTCCTTTGCTTCCGTTACAGCTTTGTTTTCATCTGTTTCTGTTGCTATTTCATCATCTTTAAGCGGCAGTGTTTCTTTGTTCTTTTTCTCTTCATTACCGGTTTGAAATTCACTTTTTTCTTCTTCATCATCCAGGGATACAGTCCTGCTTATTTCTGTGGTAGCTTGCCTGAACTCTCTTATACCTCTACCAATAGAACGACCAATCTCCGGCAATTTGCGCGGTCCAAAAATAATCAATGCAATTACCAGTATTAATATCAATTCCGGAAGACCAATTTTGCCGAACAATATAACCATCCTTCCTAAATAATTCTGATTATCCATTGCCTCTGTGCCTAGCTATTATCTCTTTATTTATCCGTTTCGTCAATCCCCCATTGAACATTGACAGAAACAGTATGGAGCAGGGGGCTTTTCCCTCTGCTCCATCCTCAAAAGTTTGTTTTTTAAAAATTTAATCCCGGCAGGGACCTACTCTTCCGGGGGCTGTCGCCCCGAGTACCATCGGCGCTGGAGGGCTTAACTGCCGTG
>CALJJZ010000064.1 GCA_937973635.1 uncultured Bacillota bacterium
GGGGCACGCGGCAGCTGCCTGTGGAGGGTTAGAGCAAAAGCTCCCCGATGAAGCAGGAACCAGCGCGAAACCGTAAGGGAACAGCGCCCCTGACGTTGTTCAGGGAATCCCGCCCCCTTTAGGGGGTTGGGAGGATGTCAAGGGAAAAAGGACTATATCTTGCCCTATTTCTATACTTCATTTAGGGTTAGAGAAAGATGCTTTGCCTCAGCAATATAATTTTTGTCGCTGATTGTATATAATATAAAAAAAATGCTGCCGCAATATAGTAAGTTTTCATCTGACCCCCTCCTGGCGGGTATGGTAAAGCCTATGCAAAAACAACCTCTTTCGGCACGGAAATTGTCAGCAATCTTACTGCTGGCCCTTTTGGCCTGGCTGCTCTGGCCGGTAGCCGACACACGGCCGGAGGCGGCACCGGGTAAGTTTATCCACCTGCCTGGCGGAGCGATCCATTACGAGCAAGCCGGAAGCGGAGAGAGGACGCCGCTGATTCTCCTGCATGGATTTGGCGCTTCCACTTTCAGTTTCCGGCACAACTTGGTTGCCCTTTCCGATGATCGCTTTGTGCTGGCATTGGATGCTCTGGGATTTGGCTTCTCAGAAAAAGTCCGGGATGGTGACTACAGTGCCTCGGCTGAGGTAGCAAGACTTAAAAGCTTTATGGACGAGATGAATATTGAGCGGGCAGTGTTAGTGGGAAGCTCTATGGGAGGGCGCAACGCCCTTTCCTTTGCCTTGTCCTACCCAGAGAGGGTGGCAGCCCTTGTCCTCTTAAACAGCGCAGGCCACACAACAGAACAGGGGAATGCTTTGCTCTTTAAAATCCCCGGCGCCGCTAATGTTTTGCTGAAGATAGTATCGTCTCGCCCGGTGGTAAGATCAGTTCTCCGCTCCTTGTTTCATGATCCGGATCTGGTAACGGAAGAGGTCGTTGACGGTTACCGCAAGCCGTTGCGGTTGCCTGGGGTGCCTGGCGTCCTCCGCGCCCTGACGCAGACGACGTCGCCACCGCCTTTGCTTGAACAGTTACCCAACATATCGGTGCCGGCCTTGATTATCTGGGGCAGATACGACCCCCTTTTCCCCGTGGCCGACGCAAGGAAGTACCTTGCTCTGCCGGGAGCAGTTTTGCTAATTGTGGAAGCTGGCCATCTACCCCACGAGGAAAAGCCGGAGGTGGTAAACGAAGCCATTTTGCAGTTTCTGCAGCACGAGGGGCTGTAAAGAATTTTTTAAGGGATGCTGGCGGATGGAGATGAGTAAAATTTTAGACAGGAGGTTATCTATCGATGGATGCAGCTAAAGATAAAAAGCAAAGGGAGCAGGATCTGCGGAAGCGGCTGACCACGCTGCAGTACTGGCTTACACAGGAAAACGGCACCGAACCACCCTTTCAAAACGCATACTGGGACCATAAGAGGAAGGGGATCTACGTGGATGTTGTCTCAGGAGAACCCCTTTTACAGGCCTGGAGGTCAGCCGATGGGCCTTGTTTACCTAGATCTCTGGCAGATCCACGATCTGTGCACAGAGGGAGACCTGCAAGCCCTGGAGGCGCCGGGAGGTGCTTTGGAAGCCTTTATTGAGGCCAGAGAGAAGGGCCTGGTGCGCTTCATCCGCCACTGGTGAGCACCGAGGGCCGGAGGGGAGAGCGCCTGACGAAAAAAGTAGATACAGGAGGTTAGCTGCCGCCCACCATCTCCAGGAAGCCAACAAAAAGCCCAAACTCCTCTTCCAGCCGGCGGTGCAGCGCCTCCAGGTTTTTGACCATTTTCCTTACCCCGGAAAAAGAAAGGCTTGTACAGCGCCGGTGGAAGTTAAGGTACAGGTAAAGGTAATCTTGTAAAAGGGCAGCCGTTGCCCCGGATAAAACAGGGGGCCGTTGCTCCGGGATGGCCGTTTGCAGCTGCCTGAGCAAACGCTCGTGCCAGTCCAGGCTGCTGGGTACCCAGGTGTCCAAAACCTTAGCCGCCAGCAGCAAACATTCTTCCACAAGACTATAGTAATCGTACAGCAAGCTGCCCAAATAAAACAAAAGAGTTGTTTCGCTTTGGGGGAGTAGCCTTTTTTGCGCCGCAACCAGGTGGACAATTTCTTCCATCTGGGCCAGGTTCGTTTCCAGCATCTGCCGTGCCTGTCGCAAGCTCTCCTTCGCCGGAGTATATGCCTTGCCCTGGTATTTTTTTAGCTCTGCCATCTTTTCACCTTCATTATTTGTTCCTTAAAGGCGGATAACCAGGGTGTAACGGAAAATACCCCGGCCACGCTGAGGAGCGCCAAGACCAGCCCGGCAGGACCGAGTAGCCCCAGGTATTTAAGCTCCTCTTTAAAGTACCTGAAGTTAATAAAAAAAGTAAAATAGCAAAAAAAGAACAACGGAACAACTGCCAAGGGTTCTGTTGGCTGAAATCTAGAAAACCCAAAAAGCCTAGGGGACCAAGGGGGAAAATGGATGCCAATCAGGCCGATATCTGTAAATCCGCATAAACACTCTCTCGCACTATTGGTTTTAAAAACAAACCTTTTTAATTCCTGCCTTGTTGGGATCAAACCCTATCCCGGCTTGTTGTTTGTCCTGCATTTTTTGTAGCCTCTTTGGTTGTACTTTTGGCTCCAAACTCTTTCAGGATCCCGAAGTTTGCCAGGGTAAAAATAACAAGCGCCGCCCAAATAAAACAAAAGCTGACAAAATGGAATACAGAAAAATACTCTTTGAAAACAAAAACGCCCAGGAGCAAGCTGATTGTAGGCGCAATAAATTGCAGGAACCCCATCATGGAAAGCCTGGTTTTCTGGACCCCCTTGGCAAACCACAAAAGAGGAAGTGACGTGGCAACACCTGAACATACAATAATCGCCAGCGTGGGGGCGGGTACCGTCCTTACGGCTCCAATGCCGCTTGCTTCCCTGCTTACAATATAGATCAAGGCGATGGGCATTACTATAAAAGTCTCCAGGGCAAGCCCGGCAACCGGATTAGTACCTACCAGTTTTTTTGTCAGGCCGTAAAGAGCAAAGCTGCAGGCAAGGAACAAAGCGATCCAGGGGACCTTACCGTATTGCACAGTGATGATCATTACTCCTATAGCTGCAAGAAGCAGCGCAATACCCTGCCAGCAGGTAAGCTTTTCTTTCAATACCGTCACTCCCAGAAGCACTACAATCAACGGGTTGATATAGTACCCCATGCTTGCTTCGATGACATGGTTGGAATTGACGGCGTAGATATAGGTAAACCAGTTTAAACTGATTAAAAACCCGCTTAGAAAAATAAAAACCAGCTTCTTTCTATTTGCCAAAGCAGCAATCAGAATGTGCCGTCCCCCTGAGAAAAGCAAAATAATCCCCAAAAAAACAAAGGACCAAAATATGCGGTGTGCAAGGATTTCTAGCGCAGGCATAGCGTTAAGAAGTTTCCAGTAGAGGGGCAATACTCCCCAGGCGGTATATGCCAAAACCCCGTACCAGATACCTAGTGAATCCTCGTCGACATTTTTTTTAGTTTCCAAGACCCGTACTCCCTTGGACAAAGAAATAAGGCAACAATTTATTATAGCATGTAAAATGAAAATATTCTTCAGGCAAAAAAGGTCTGTGTTAATCACGATCCCATTTTTCCCTCTGCCTTGACATACCCTGAAGGTGGGTTTATAATGATCTTTGCAAGGGGCTGTAGCTCAGCGGGAGAGCGCTTGACTCACATTCAAGAGGCCCCCGGTTCGATACCGGGCAGCCCCACCAGCCACAAGCCTGAAGAACCCCGTAACCATAACGGTTCACGGGGTTCTTCCTTCTCCGCAAAAGCGGGCCAACCCCCTAACTCTGGACGCTATGCACCCATCTTTTCACCTGTCAGATTTGTAAAAAGTTTTCTTTTTACAGCAGGATTTGACATGACTATGGAGAAAACCACTTTTAAAAAGTATTTGCAAAGGATAAAAAAAAGAGGTGAAGCAATGATGGAGGCAGGCAACAAAGCACGCATTTGGGGGCTGAGGGTTAAACTTTTTATTTTTTTTCTAGGCTTAGTGGCCTTTGCTGGTGTGCTGCTGATCACGGTGCTGGTAAGGCGCAGTAGCGCTTTCCTGGAGGAACAGGCTATCCGGGATATTAATAGCAATCTAGCTTCTTTTGAGCTCCTGGTGGAAAAAGAAACACAAGTGGTGGAACTTGTTGTGCAGGTAGCCAAAGCTTACCCGGGACTGGCGGAGGCTGTGGCCAGTGCCGACCGTGAAGTCGTGGCAAAGGTGCTTTTGCCTTTATTTGAGGAGCTAAAAAAAGAAGCAGGCATTACCAACCTGCAGATTAACGATTCCCGGCTGCACGTTTTTTTCCGGGCCCACAACCCGGACAAATATGGCGACGACGCAAGTTTTCGTTCACTTTTGCGTGCCGTTTTGGCGCAGCAGCGCGAACTTAGCGGCATTGATATTGGCGTTTCGGGGATGGCAGCCAGGGCTGCCGCTCCCCTTTATGACGGAGAAGGGCGTATAATAGGGGTTGTTGAAGCGGGAAAAGTCCTGGACAATGACTACCTCGATGCTTTAAAAGCTGACCTGAAGGTGGATCTGACCGTGTTTTACCAGGATGAGCGCATTGCCACCACTGTCCAGACGGCCGCCGGCGAGCGGGCGGTGGGGACTAAAATTACCCATCCTGAGGTGCTGCGGGATGTTCTCGGCGCAGGGGGGAGCTGGTCCGGCCGGCTGATCATTGTGGGCGGCAAAGATATTTTCGGCGCTTATTCTGCTCTCCGGGATATGGAAAGTAACGTCATAGGGATGCTCTTTGCCGGGCTTTCTGCTGAAAGTTACGAGCTGCAACGCAAGGAGGACCTGCAGGTGGCCCTTACCATGCTCCTTTTTTGCCTGCTCCTGGCGGCAGCTGCGGCCTTTGTCCTCTCTGGCAGGATAGTAGGGCCTATTACAGAGCTTTCTCGTTTGTTAAAACAGGTGGCGGGGGGAGATTTTACCGTTGAGGTGAAAAACTACGGGAGCGATGAAGTGGGGGCTATCAGCAAGGCTGTGGCAGGGATGCTTTCTGACCTGAGGGCCTTGTTTAGCAATGTGGTTTCTTCCGTGAAAAGGGTGGAGCAGCTCTCCGTTAACGTTTCCGAAACAGTGGGCAATATCAGCGCTTCTATCCAGGATGTGGCCAGCTCGGCCAATGAGGTAGCTGCTGCGGCCGGGGAGATGAGCACTTCTTCCCAGGAAATGGCAGGTTATTCCAACGAAGTTGCCGGCAAGGCGGAAGAAGGGGAAAAGGAAATAGGAAAGGCCTTTTCACAGATGAAAGCCATCGGAGAAAGTTTCCAAGAGCTGGCCGGGATTATCGGCCGGCTGGGGGATCGTTCCCGAAACATTGGTGAAATTGTAAAAGTTATTAATGAAATATCGGAACAAACCAATCTCCTTGCTCTTAATGCTGCCATTGAGGCGGCCAGGGCCGGCGAGTACGGCCGTGGTTTTACCGTTGTTGCCGAGGAGGTACGCAAGCTCGCTGAGCGAGCAGCGCAGTCGGCCAAAGAGATAGAGCGCCTGATCCTGGAGACGCAAAATGATGCCGCGGCGGCTGTAAGCGGCATGCGGGAATCTGCGGCGGCCGTAGAAGAAGGACAAGCGATTATGCATCAGTCTGCTGCTAGGTTTAGCCAGATTATCCAGTCGATCAGAGGGCTTTTAACCAAGATTGAGAGTGTGGCTGCCTCCGCTGAAGAACTCAGCGCCTCCAGTCAGCAGGTGGCTGCTTCCACCGAAGAGCAGTCTGCTGCCGCGGAAGAAATTGGTCTGGCGGCCCGTGAGCTGAGGGCGGCGGCGGAAAAGCTAGACACTGAAATAGGCCGTTTTCGCTTTTGATAATATTCGGCAAGGCGGGGGGCAGCTATCTTGCGCCCCCCTTATCTTTTATTAATGCTTTTGTTTTATTCGTTTTCCAGATAAAGGGCGGTTAGTTTTTCTTTAAGATAAAAAAAGGCCTCTGCTACCGTATCACAAAAGCGGATAAGCTCCCTATCTTCTTTGTCGATAACGCCGTACTTGACCATAGTGTCAAGGTTGAGCACTTCTTTCCAGAAATCGCTCCCGTAGACGACGATGGGAATTTTTTTTAAGATTTTTTTGGTCTGGATCAAAGTCAGGACTTCAAAGAGCTCGTCGCAGGTGCCAAAACCTCCCGGGAAGATAACCAGGCCCTTGGACATATAGACGAGCCAGAACTTGCGCATAAAAAAATAATGGAACTCAAAGTTTAATGTGGGGGTAATATAGGGGTTAGGGCGCTGCTCCATAGGAAGGCTGATATTAAGCCCGATGGATTTGCCGCCCGCTTCCATGGCGCCCCTGTTTGCCGCTTCCATGATGCCTGGCCCGCCACCGGAACAGATGAAAAAACGCTGCTCTTGGTCCAGCGTCTCGGACCATTCGGTTAGGCGTTTGGCCAGGTCTGCCGCATCATGGTAATATTTGGAAAGAAAAGCCTGATTCTGGGCCAGGGCAAGCTCTTCCGACAGTGCTGCATTCGGCGGCGTCCCGGTTTTTCCCGCCTGGACTATCAGGTCTTCCAGCCTTTGCTCCGCTTCTGCAGGGGGAAGGATGCGGGCTGAGCCAAAGAAGACGATGGTATGGTAAATTTTTTGGGCCTGGAAACGCTGCATTGGCTCAAGGAACTCGGCCAGGATGCGGATAGTCCGCGCGTCGGGGCTGTTAAGGAACTCAAGGTTGTTATATGCCTTTACCGGTTGAGGATATTTTGCTGTCATCGGTGCCTCCTGTAATTTTTTATTTTAGGCTTAAAATTAGATAAACAGCATAAAAATGAGCGGTACAGCTGTTTTCAGGACGACAAGACGCCAGAGGTGTAGGGTGGAGATATAAAGGGGGTTTTTATGATAGCTGATGGCCAGGGAAGTCATGACCGTCAGGCCGGCAGGGGCGCCGGCCAGGAAACTGGTGGGATAATCCCAGCCGGCCAGCTTATGGATAAGGTATGCTACCAGAAAGGAGCTGACAAAGATGAGCAGAGTGGAAAGGGTTATGGGCCAGAGGAGGTTGGCGGTAAAGAAGACATCAAAGGTATTTGGCGTAATATTGTCGGCAATCATAATCCCCACCCCCACCAAGAGAAAAGCGAAAACACTGGGTGAAGGAGACTGGATGCCAGCACCCAGCAGGGAGGCTGCCATGGAAAAGAGCATGGCGCCGATCATCATCCCTGCCGGCACCCCCAGGTAATTTAAAAGCATCCCCCCGCCTACGGCTAGACTCAAGGTAAAAAGCACCCGCAGCACGGGATAGACGGGCACGGCGGTACTTCTCAGGTTAGAGTATGCGCCAAGACCGCGGGATAGCCCCGCGCAGCCCTGCAGCAGCAGTCCCGGCACGGCACGGATATCGAACTCATGTATTGTTCCTTGCGCGGCGGCCCTTTCGGGGAAAGGGGCACCTTTATCGTTGCGGGCGATCCAGTACTTAAAAAAAAGGGGGAAGAGGATGACGGAAATGACCAGGCGGAAGGTAAACATGATGATCACCACAGAGACGTTTGCACCAGTGGCCACAGCCAGGACGGCCATTTCTGGTAGGCCGCCCATGCTCGACGAGAGCATGGCGGTGTAGATATCCAGATGCGTAACTCTGGAGAGGAAGCCGCCGATAAAAAACACTACAGCCAGCGCCCAGAGGGCGATGATACAGGCTGGGGCCACGACCGTTTTCAGCTCCCGGAGCGTTTCGCGGGTGATGCGACTGCCAACAAATAAGCCGATGCCTCCCTGTACTGCAGCAGTGAAAAAAAAGGGCGCCGGGGACAGGTTTAACCCCCACGTTTTGAGGGTTGCCAGCAGGGTCAGGGCACCTAGCAGCGGTGCCATAGGCGCATGGAGCAGGGCAAACAGATACCAGCCTAAAATTCCGAGCAAAACTAGGACAAAAAGTTCACCAAAGACGCTGTAGCTCATTTTTCTTTCTCCAGCTGCAGGACCAGTAAAGTTATATCGTCGTTTCCCTGTAGGGAGCCGTTGTTGAAACGGCGAAAATTTTCGTTGATTGCTGCGATTATGGCTGCGGGGGCAAGGTTGCTGTTGGCGTAAAAAACATCGGCCAAGTATTCGTTAAATTGCTTTCCGTCCACCGTCTGTTCAAAGATGCCGTCTGTGGCAAAAAGGACGGTAGAGCCGGGAGTAAGCAGGACCCGGTCTTCCTCTAGATCCAGCAGCTCCAGCGGCACGGTCGCGGTGATGGGCAGCCCCCTGTTTACCAGCGAGAGCTTTTCCCCGTTTCCCAGGTGCAAAAGGGGCGAGTTTTGGAAGCCGGCGTCGGCATAGCTGAGCTCTTTGCTCTCCAGGTCAAATACGGCGAGAAAGATGCTGAAAAAATAGTCGTCGGGGTAATTTTCCCGGCAGTACTGGTGGTAGAGGTGTTCCAGTATTTTTTGCGGCTCAAGCTCATCTGGTTTTAAGGAGACATAGCTGTTGATGGCTTCTTTGATGAAAAAACTCATCATTGCTCCGTCTATGCCATGGCCCGAAACGTCGGAGAGGTAGATAATAAGCCTGCGCTCTGTCTGGATCACGTCATAAAAATCGCCGCCCAGTTGCTCTGTAGGCTGGTAGTGTGCGGCAAGGGAGAGGCCTTCCAGCTGCGGCAGGCTGCCCGGCAAGGTCCTTTCGTGGAGCTGGCGCGCTTTTTGCATTTCTTCATGCAGGTGACGGTAAAGGGACTCCAGTTCAATGCCTTTGAGCTCCAGCTCGAGGGAATACTCGTTTATCTGCAGCTCGGCCTGTTTTTGCTCCGTAATATCCACGGCAGAACAGATGGCGTACTCCACGTTGCCGTCTTTATCCAGCATGGGGGTTCTGGTTATGGCTAGGAGCCGCCGCTCCCCTTTGCTGTTCACAAGCCACTCTTCAGATTTGATCTGGGTTTTCTCCTCAAACACTTGGTTGTTGTTTCTGATATATATTTCCGGGTTGTTGCCGAGCGGCATAAACTCCCATACGGCTTTATGTTCCAGGTCTTTTTTGGTTAGGCCGAAAAATTTAGCGTGGGCACTGTTAACAGTCCCGTAAGTTTCCCTGTTTTTCAGGCACCAGACATGTATGTCTATATTTTCTAGGAGCAGCTCTTGCTCGGCTACCAGGTGGTTTAATTGCAACTCCGCTTCTTTGCTTCTGGTAATATCCCTAAGGACGAGTATCTGGCCCTGCTGCAGGCTATGACTGTCCTCAAGGGGGAAGTTAATAAGCTCAAAATAGCCCGGTTTTTCTGTGCCGGCGCTATGGGTCCTTACTTCATAACTGTTTTCACTGTTTGTATGGAGCTGCAGCGTGGGCAGATCAAGGCGGTTGGAGAGGAGAGATTCCACCTTTTTGCCAAAGTGGGCTGGATTAAGCCACAGGCACTTTGCCGCCGCCCGGTTGTAATCCAGCAGCCTGTTATCTTTGTCCAGGAGCAGCACGCTATCCGGGACCTGCTCAAATAATACGGCCCGGGCCAGGGGTACCAGATCAAAAAGGTGGTAACGAAACAACCCCAGGGAAAAAAAGAGACCGGTAATTGTAAGGGCAAAGGGGATGGGATCAAGGCCAAAGGGTATGCCCCCGGCCAGGTAGATGGCTTGAAAGACCCAGGGAATGAGGGAACCGCTCAGGATTATGGCGACCTGCCTACGGTAAAGGTCCGTTGTGCTCTTCCACAGCATGTAGTAGAGGTAGTTGCTGATCAGCATGGCTGTGCCCATGTAGCTGTTCTGAACCCAGTACCAGGGTCCCCGGGTGAAAGATAGTAGGGGAAAGAGTCCTTCTGTTTGCCAGTAGATGGAACGGTAAAAGGCATGGCTGCCGGTCAGCACAAAAAAGAGGGTGAGGGCCGGGATGAAGAAAAGGACCGGGAGTAAAAAAGGACTAAGGCTGCGGCTTTTGCCTGTATAGCTGAAGGAAAAAAGGAGCAGCAGCGGGGGGAGCGGGGCTAGGCCAAAATATTGAAATTTCAGCCAGAAAAAGCTCCTTGCCAAGTTTGTGCTGCTTAGCTCCATGGCATAGCCAAAGGTATAGATGGCGCAGGCCAGGAGCAACCATAAAAACTGCCTGCTGCCCGGGGTTGCCTGCCGCTCCCAGGTGAAAACGGCCATGGCGATAATCAGTAGCAGCGAGAAAAACAATGGAAGAGCGAAGTAATTAAAAGACACAAGCCTGCCTCCCTGTTGCAATACCTTCCCTATTGTAGCATATTTTCCGTCGTAAAGGGAGAGAGCCGGAGGCGTTTTTTTAAGGCAGCCGTGGAGTTTACGGCAGTTTTTGTTATAATAGAAGCAAAGAGCCGGCTGCCGGGGGGAAAAGATGGAAAGAAGTTTTAGCGGGGATTTTAAAGTCTTGCTGGAGCTGGAGGGCGAAAAGCGCATCTCCGGTAATGACCTTTTCAACCTGCTGGGAAATATCCTGGAATATGGTTCCATCAGCCGGGCCGCCGCCCGCATGGGGATTTCCTACCGCTATGCCTGGGGCATGGTGGGTGCAGCGGAAAAAGCCCTGCGCCTGGAGCTGGTACACAGGCAGGCGGGCGGCCCTGAAGGCGGGGGGACGGTGCTCAGCGCCGAGGGCCGGGAACTGCTGGAGCAATACAGGTCTTTCCAGCGGGAAGTAGAGCGCCGGCTGGAAGATTTTATGGGCAGAGCGGCAACGCGCCGGGACTGGGGAGGCAGCGACGTCACAACGGCCGATGGCGCCGGGGTGGAGCAGCATCTGCTTTTGGCCAGTACCATGGAGCCGGTGGAAACAGGCCTGCTGGACGTGCTGGAGGAAGCCTTTTTCCGTTCCAGCGGCATCCTGTTGCGGCATATCGCCCTGGGTAGCGGACGGGCGCTGGAACTGGCCCGCAGGGGACGGGTGGATATGGCCCTGACCCATGCCCCGGAGCTGGAAGAGGATTTTATGCGGCAGGGCTTTGGGGTTGCCGCCATTCCTGTGATCTCCAACGCCTTTGTCCTGGTCGGCCCGGCTGCCGATCCGGCGGGGATAAAAAAAGGGGGACGTCCCGGTGCTATGAGGGAGGCTTTTTGTGCCATTGCTTCCAGCGGCGCACCTTTTGTCAGCCGCGGCGACCGCTCCGGCACTCACTTAAAGGAACTGCAGATCTGGGAAGGGGCCGGTATCCAGCCGGCCGGCGATTGGTACCTGGTCTCTTCCGGCATTGCCGGCAATATGGGCCTCCTGCGCCTAGCCCGGGAGAAAGGGGCTTACACCCTTGTGGACCGGGCCACTTTTCTCCTTTCCCGCAGCCAGGGCGAGATGGAAATATTCCTGGGACGGGAAGAAGAGGCGGAGGAAGAGGGAGAGCTGGAGAATGTTTTTTCTTTGTTGTTGGTCAACCCGCAGCGTCTACCGACGGTAAACTTCCGGGGAGCCCTTGTTTTTGCCCGGTGGATCAAGGGGACGGAAGCGACAAAGATTATTGAAAGCTTCGGCCGGGAAAACTTTGGCCAGCCGCTGTTTTTTGAAGCTAATAAACCATGCGCCCCTCCAGGAAGTCTCTGGTGCGCTGGTCCTGGGGGGAGGTAAATATTTTTTCTGTTTTCCCCCTCTCTACAAGGCGCCCTGCGTAAAGGAAAGCAACTTCATGGGCGATGCGCCTGGCCTGGAAAATATTGTGCGTTACCATGAGGAAGGTCATGCCCGTTTCCTGGTTCAGATCCAGGATCAAGCGCTCCATGAGCTCCACGTTGGGAGGGTCAAGGTTGGCCGTGGCTTCGTCCAGCAGCAGCAGGGCCGGCTCGAAAGCCACGGCCCGGGCCAGGGCCACCCGCTGGGCTTCACCGCCGGAGAGGGTGGTGGCATGGCGGTGGGCCATACCTTGAAGACCCACTTTTTTTAGCAGCTCTTCCACCCGTGCTCTGATTTTTCCCCGGGGATAGCGGCGGGCCTTCAGGCCGTAGGCAATGTTTTCTTGGACGCTGCAGTTGAAAAGCAACGGTTTTTGAAAGACCATGGTCATCTCCCGGCGCAGCTCCAGATTGGCTTTGCCGTTTAAGGCTACTTTTTGCCCCCGGAAGTAAATATTGCCCGTGGTGGGTGCCTCCAGCAGGTTGACAAGGCGCAAAAAGGTGCTCTTACCCGCACCGCTGGGCCCGATAATGCCGTAGATCTTCCCCTGTTCAAAGGAGAGCTTTTCCAGCATCAAAACCTCTCTATCATACACTTTGGAGAGGTTTCCCACCTCCAGAATAACCTCAGAGCCAGACACTGCTTCTGCCTCCTCCCTGAAAACGGTAAAGCAGGGAGTTGATGACAAAAGAGATAAACAGCAGTACCAGACCCAGACCTATGGCCAGCTCAAAGTTCCCTTTACCTGTTTCCAGGACAATGGCTGTGGTCATGACCCGCGTCCGTCCGGCAATGTTGCCTCCCACCATCATTACGGCGCCGACCTCGGCCATGACCCGGCCAAGGCCGGCAACCACGGCACCAAAAATGGCCGGGCGGGATTCTTGCACCACTGTCCACGCTGTAAGGAGCCTGCTGGCGCCCAGAGTCAGGGCTGTTTCCAGTATTGCTTTGTCCTGGCTGCGGATGGCGAGCATGGTCAGGCCGGTGATGATGGGCAAAGAGAGGACAAACTGGGCTATGACCATGATCCCCGGCGTAAAAAGCAGGCCCAGGGCGCCCAGGGGTCCTGTGCGGGAAAAGAGGAGATAAAGCACCAGCCCTGCCACCACCGGAGGCAGGCCCATCAGTGTATAGAGGAACTTGCTGACGTAGCGGGTCCGTTCCGCCGGTTTAAGGCCTAGGTAAACTCCCAGGGGGACGCCCGCCAGTGCGCCCAGGAGCACAGCCAGCCCCGAAACCTGAAGAGAAAGCAGTACAATACGCCAGAGGGAGGGATCAAAGTTTATAATCAGGTAAAAGGCTTCGCCCAGGCCCTGCTGCAGGGACGAAGGTTCCGCTTCCCTTTCCGGCTGGTCTATCCCGGCGCCTTCGATGGCTCTGCCAGGGAAGAAAAGGGGTTCCCCGCCCCTCTGGAAGGAGGCGATAAGCTGTTGCCCCTGCGGGGAGAGCATAAAGTCTATCATTTTAAGGGCGCTTTTGTACCTCACATGGGGATGTCTTTCAGGGTTTACGGCCATAATCCCGTACTGGTTATAGAGCAGAGGATCGCCCTGCACCATGATTTCCAGCTCCAGCCTGTCTTTAAATAAAAGGTAGCTGCTCCGGTCTGTGAGGGTGTAGCCCTGGAGCTCGCCGGCCAGCCGCAGTGTGTCGCCCATCCCCTGACCCACGGCAAAGTACCAGCTGCCAAAATCGGCTATACCGGCCTTTGCCCACAGCTTCAGTTCCAGCCGGTGCGTGCCTGAATCGTCTCCGCGGGAGACAAAGGTATGGCTACCCTCGGCGATGGAGGAGAGGGCGGCAACGGCGTCGCCTGTTCCCTTTATCTTGGCCGGATCGGCGGCCGGCCCCACGATCAGGTAATCATTGTACATAACGTCATATCGGTCTGTAAAATACCCTGCCTTTAACAACCTCAGCTCTGCCGGCCGGTCATGGACAAGCAAAAGGTCCACATCGCCGCGCTGCCCCAGCTCCAGGGCCTGTCCCGTACCCCTGGAGAGGACCAGGACCTCAATGCCGGTTTTTTCCTTAAAAACGGGAAGCAGCAACTCAAGAAGGCCGGAGTCGGCAACGCTGGTTGTCGTCGCCAGCACCAGCGCTTCGCCCTCCTTGTTTGGGGCTGTCACCGGGGAGGCGGCTTTAAAGGACGGTTCTGCCGGCCGGGCCGGGCCGCCTACGGCCAGGAAAAGGAGCAGCAATACGGCCGGGAGAAAAAGCAGGCTCCGCCTGTTTCCCCGGCCCCTTAACTTTTTTATGCCTTCTTTATTAAAGTGCATTTTAGATAGCCTCTTTTAAATGACAATTTTTTTGCCTGCCCCGGGCCGGGGCATTATGCACGGCCGTGCATAGCGAAGGCAAAAATAAATACCCCCCGGGCCCGCTTAATTATAACACGGCTTTCCTCAATGCTGTCAATACAAATTTAAATTCCTATGTTATAATATCTTGCGTAAGCCAATGACTATGATCACCGGGGAGTGGTTCACTTGATTATGAGCAACCTGCTGGAAACCATCGGCAACACCCCTCTGGTAACCATCAACCGTCTCAATCCCAACCCTAGAGTGACCCTGGCCGTAAAGCTGGAAGGGTTTAACCCCGGCGGCAGTGTCAAAGACCGTATCGCCTATTATATGATTGCCAGGGCGGAAGAATCGGGTGAACTTACTCCGGAGAAAACCATTATTGAGCCTACCAGCGGCAATACGGGGATCGGGCTGGCCCTGGTGGCGGCGGTTAAAGGGTACCGCCTGCTGATCACCATGTCCGCCGGCATGAGCGAAGAAAGGCGCAAAATCATGGAGGCCCTAGGGGTAAACATTATCCTTACGCCAGGAGAAAAGGGGACGGACGGGGCCATCGAAAAGGCCAGGGAAATATACTGTAGCAATCCCGACCTCTACTATATGCCTGACCAGTTTTCCAACGCGAACAATATCCTGGCCCATTATGAAACTACAGCGCCGGAAATCTGGTGGCAGACGGAGGGGAAAATTACCCATTTTGTTGCTGGTATGGGGACAACGGGGACATTAATGGGGTGTGCCCGCCGGTTTAAAGAGCTGAACCCGCAAATTAAGATCATTGGTGTAGAGCCTTATAAAAACCATAAAATCCAAGGTTTGAAAAATATGGAAGAGTCCATTGTTCCCGCCATCTATAACCCGGCAATGCTTGATGAGAAAGTAAATGTCTTTGATGCCGATGCTTTCAGCATGGCCAAGCTTTTGGCCAGCGAAGAGGGGATCTTTTCTGGGATGAGCGCCGGCGCCGCCTTCTATGCCGCCCTGGAGCTGGTCAAGCAGCTTGATGAAGGGACAGTTGTCGTCATCATCCCTGACCGGGGAGAAAAATATATGTCCACCAGCCTGTTTTGCTTTGAACCGTGTGAATACCGCAGCCCGCGCTGCAGGCTTCCTGAACATCTGACACAACTCATGCAGAAGCAGGCCCAGAGTTAGGGGCCG
>CALJJZ010000065.1 GCA_937973635.1 uncultured Bacillota bacterium
ATTAGTTATATATCTCGTGCTATCACAAGATATCACGCAATTACGTCAAAAAGCAAAATCACCCCGCTTGGGGGTGAAAAAAACTATCCACCTCGCATAAAGCTACTTGGATAGTGAGTTTCCGACTTTATGAAAAATCTCTTAAAATTAAAGGGGTGTAACGGGAATGGGCGAACAGCAATTTAAACATGAATCTTACCAGGACCGGGGAGCTGTGGTTAATTTGCTGCGTGAGATCCTGCGCGGTTTGGAGAGGGGGACACTGCGTTTTGCCGACAACAACGGAGAAATTGTGGTTAATCCCGAAGAATTGATGCAGCTGGAGATAAAGGTAAAAAAGAAGGAAGGCAAAGCCCGTATTGCTTTTAAACTGGAATGGAAAGATGATGCTGCAGAGCAGCAAGTAGAGAAGGACGCTTTTTTAAAGATCGAAGCCGTAGGGCAAGAAGAAACGACAGGGCAGGAGGAAGCGGCAGGGCAAGATGAAACTGCAGGACAGGAGGAAGTCGGAGCAGACAGGGAAAGCATGCCGGAATAACCGAAAAAAAGTGGAGAAAAAAGCATATCTTGAAGCAAAGCATGAGATCACAGCCTGGGACAGGGAAGTTTTTAAATCCCTGATCTCCGTCGAACTTACAGAAAACCAGATTAGTGCTGTTCTCAGCCCGGAGATCGTTTTCCCGCGCCAAAAGAATGTCCTTGCCATTCACTGGCACCCGGAGACAGTACCCCTGGACTTAATCCAACAGCGCCTTGAGTTGCTCTACCCCAATAAGGAAAAGGCCCTGGTCATTCCGACACAACACAACGAACTGCTCAGTTATGGTCGTTTTAGCGGTGTGGAGATTGACTGCTATGCCAGGGAATTTAACTTAAAAATCCAGCTGCTGCTGCATTTTGAAAAGAGCAGGGCAGAAAGCGCGGATACGTTAAAAGCAGTGCTCGCCCATACTTTTAAATACAGGTCTACCCAGTTATTTGATTTTATCGATCTGATTATCGATCAGAAAAGGGAAAACCTGCTCCGGGAAGCTGTCCATGAAACAGGCTGCGGCAGCGAGGTAGTAAATTTTACCAAAATCTATGTGACCAAGCTCAAAAATTTAATCGAGATGCATTATGCAGAGATCCCGCCCATAGCGCTGAAAAATAAGCTGCTCAGGTTTTACTTCCAGCATTTAAGGGAGTATTTCGAGGACAAACTCGTAGACCGTGCCCAGGTGCTCCTCAATGCGGTAAAAAAAATAATGAAAAGGAATTTTAAACTTGATTATTTTTACGAAGTCCAGGAGATTATCGAAGAAGTAAGGGGCATCGGCGGCGGCATCATTGTTCCTCACCCCGAACAGTTCTGGCCGGTATTGCTGGCCGATTACGACGTTGACGGTTATGAAGTGTGGAACCCCCAGTCCCGGGAGTTTACCGATTTTTTAATTAATGTAGTGAGAAGGAAAAACGAAACAAGGAGCTATAGGGAGCGGCCCCTGCTTGTTACCATGGGTGACGATTGCCACCTGGGAGATATCATTGCCCCTCAACTTTACAAAAGGGAAGAAAAAAAAGTACGTGAGGTGGGCTACCAGGAAGCATGGGAGGACTTTGCTGTGAAAAAAAATTTAATTATGGGCGGCTTTACCATCGAAAAGATCATAGAAGAATACCGGCAGAGGCTGTTGGGCTAATTTTTACGTGACTTTAAAGCCTTAAGTCCTTCTCTCCGGCATAATAAGTGTGAATATTTTGAAAGGAATGACGCAGAGAGGGTAAGACAGGAGGATAAGATGGATTTTAAGTTTATCCATGTTGCCGATATTCACCTGGACAGCCCCCTGCTTGGGCTGGAGCGCTACGAAGGGGCGCCGGTGAAATTTGTGCGGGGCGCCGTGAGAAAGGCTTTACAAAACCTGGTGGAGCTTGCTCTGCAGGAAAAGGTGCACTTTATCCTCATTGCCGGCGACCTTTACGACGGCAACTGGCGCGATTACCATACCGGGCTTTTTTTCGTCTCGCAGATGGCCAAGCTGAGGGAAGGGGGCATCAAAGTTTACCTTATCCGCGGGAACCACGACGCTGCCAGCCAGCTTACCCGCAGGCTCCGCCTGCCGGATAATGTAAAAGATTTTGCCACGGACAAGCCCGAAACCGTACTGCTGGACGAGCTGGGGGTGGCTGTCCATGGGCAGGGTTTCCCCACGCCTGCCGTTAGCGAGGATCTAGCCAGGCGCTATCCCGGTCCGCTGCCGGGTTATTTCAATATCGGCCTTTTACATACCTGCGCCACGGGGAGGGAAGGGCACGAGAACTATGCTCCCTGTGATATAGCCTACCTGGCAAATAAGGGGTACGCTTACTGGGCCCTGGGCCACGTCCATCAAAGGGAAGTCCTTGGGGAGGACCCCTGGATTGTCTTTCCGGGGAATATCCAGGGCCGCCAGATTAGGGAAAGGGGAGCTAAAGGATGTACCCTGGTACAGGTCAGAGGGGGAAAAGTGGAGAAAGTGGAGCACCGATCCCTGGATCTGCTGCGCTGGAGCCTCTGCCGTATAGACGCTGGGGGCGCCGGGACTTATGACCAGGTTTTAGAGAGGGCAAAAGCGGCCCTTGACCGGGAGCTTGGTCAAAGCGAGGGGCGCCTTTTGGCCCTGCGCCTGGAGATTTACGGCTCCTGTGAAGCGCACAGCCAACTGGTCGGCGACCGGCTGCGTCTGAACAACGAGCTGCGGGCCATGGCCTTGGAGCGGGGGCTGGACAGCGTCTGGGTGGAAAAAGTAAAAATTGGGACAGCTCCCCCGGGCAGGGCAGAGAAGCTGTTTGCCGACAGCCCCGTGGCTGCTCTCTTGCAGTATATACGGGAGTTTGGAAATAATGAGGAGCTTCTCCGGGAGTTGGCCCGGGAGCTGGAGCGGGACCACAATGCCCTGCCAGCGGAGCTCTTTGCCGACGGGGAGCCGGCTCCCGGGAACCTGGAGTACCTGCGAGGGCTTCTGCCGGAGGTAGAGGAGCTGCTCCTCTCCCGCCTGTGGCAAAAGGAGGTGCTTAAGGGTGAAAATCAAGCGCCTTAATTTAGCAGCCTTCGGCCCTTTCAGCGACTATGAACTGGACTTTGAGCAAAACGGCGCCTTCAGCCTGGTCTACGGGCTCAATGAAGCCGGCAAGACCACGGTGCTCAGGGCGATCAGGGATTTTTTTTACGGCATACCCCAGAGGAGCCCCGACGCCTATCTGCACCCCCCGGCCAGGCTGCGTATTGAAGCTGTCCTGGAGGATAGAAACGGCAGGGAGTTTCAGCTTGTCCGCCGTAAGGGGGCGAAAAATACCCTCCTGGACGGGGTCGGCAACGTGCTGGACGAAGCTTTCCTCCAGCAATTTTTGGGCTCCATCAGCCGGGAGGCTTTTACTCTGATGTTTGGCCTGGATCACCGCGGCCTGCGCCGGGGAGGGGAGGAGCTCCTTAAAGGGCGGGGTGCCCTGGGGGAGGCCCTCTTTGAGGCTGCTGCGGGGATAGGGAGTTTGCGTGAGCTCTTCTTGGAGCTGGAAAAAGAAGCGGCAGAGCTCTTTAAGCCCAGCGGTTCAAGACCTCCCCTTAACGCAGGCATTGAACGCTACCTGGGGATTAGAAGAAAAATCACCGAGCTCTCTCTGGAACCGGGGAAATGGGAAGAGCTAGAGAGGAAGTATTTTCAGCAAGAGCAGCAGCTGCAAGCATTAACAGAAAGGGAGAGGGAGCTTGTCAAAAAGAAGGCTCACTTGGAAAGGTTAAAAAATACCCTCCCCCTGCTGGCGCGGCGCCGCAGGTACCTGGAAGAGCGCGAAGCCTTGGGGGAGATACCCCCCCTCCCTTCCTCTTTTAAAGAGGAGCGCCTTGAACTGGCAAATAAGCGCCGGGCTGCTGCCTCCCTTAAAAAGCGGTTGGAGGCGGAAATGGGGGAGCTTAAAGAAGAAAAGGCAAGGATCAGGGTGCCGCAAGAGCTCCTGGAACACGGGGAGGTGATCTCCGCCCTGCAGGAGCGCCTTGATACCTACCGCAATTATGTCAAAGAGATCTTCACCCTGCAGGGGGAGATGCAAGAGCTGCAGGAGGGGGCCCTCTCTTTGCTGCACCGTATCAACCCGTCTCTTTCCAGGCTGGAGGAGGCAGCGTCCTTAAGCATACCTTCTGTCCTGGTGCAGGAGATCAAACAGTTGAGCCTCAGCTATCCCCAGCTGCGGAGCAATTACAGTTCCGCAAAGAAGCAGGTAAGGGAGCTGACGCATGCCCTGGAAAGGCAGAAAAAAGAAAAAGAAAAAAGCGGTCTGCCCAGAGATGGGACAGAGCTTCTCCGGGCGCTGCAGCGGGCCGGGAAAAAAGGAGAGCCGGAGCAGCAGCTGAAAGAAATTCGCTCTTTGGCCCATACCCTGGAAAGGGAGCTGGAAAGGAGGAAAAGTTCCCTCCCGCTCTGGTCCGGTTCCCTGGAGGAGCTGCCGGGATTACCCCTGCCCCTTGCTGCAACGGTGCGCTCCTATGAGCAGAGATTCAGGGAGCTGGAAGGCCTCCTGGGCAAGGTGGAGGAAAAACTTGCAGAAGAAAGGCAAAAACTGGCTGCCGACGAGGAACAACTGGCAGGGGCAGGACTGGAAGGCGAGCTGCCTACCCCGGAGCTGCTGGAGGCGGCCAGAGAGCGTCGCCAGCATGGCTGGCACCTGGTGCGCCGGGCCTGGCTGGAAGGGCGGAGGGACGAGGAAGAAGAGCGGGAATTTTCCGCCGGCCAGCCCCTGGAAGTGGCCTATGAGCTGAGCGTAGTCAGGGCTGATGAAATAGCCGACAGGCTCCGCTACGAAGCAAAGCAGGTAGAGCGCATGGCCCTGTTGTTGTCGGAAATGGAGAAAAGGCGGCAAAAAATCGAGGAGCTGGAGCAGCAGAAAGAAAGACGGGCGCAAGAAAAAGGGGAAATGGAAAAGAGCTGGAGTGAAATCTGGAAAGGAACCGGTATTACCCCCCTTTCGCCCTCCGAGATGCTGGCCTGGCTGGAGCAGTGCCGGGAAATCATGGACGGCATTAACAGACTGGAGGCATATCGCCGGCAGGAGCAGGAGCTGGAGCAGCTTATTACAGAGCACCGGGAGGAGATTGCCTTGCAGCTTGTGCGGCTGGGTGAACCCGGCCCGGGGGAGGGGGAGTCCCTGGAAATGCTCCTGGAAAGGGCCCAGGATGTTTACAAGGACTGCCAGGCTGCGGCCGGCAAATGGGAAAGCATGGAAGCCGTCTGCCGGCAGACAGAGGAAAACCTGACCGCTTCTCGGAGAGAGGAAGAGGAGGCAAAAAGGTCCCTGGAGGCCTGGGAGAAAAGGTGGTTTGAGGTGTTGAAGAAGGCCGGCCTTGAGGCCGGGCTTTCCCCGGAAACCGTGCGTTCCTATCTGGAGATGCTGGAAAGCCTGCTGCAAAAGAAAGAAGAAATTTTTAAAAGACAGGCTACCCTGGATAAAATGGAGAAATACACGGTGGACTTTACCTCCCGCCTGCGCGTGCTGCAGGAGAAGCTGGCCCCCGATCTGGCCGGGCTGCCGGCGGACTATGCCGTATCGCAGCTGCAAACCCGCTTCTCAAAGGCTGTTCAGGACCAAAACAAGCTGGAGGACTTGAACAGGCAGCTGGAAAAGGCAGAAGCTACGTACAGGGAAGCTGAAAGGGATTTTCAGGAAGCCCACTCCCGCCTTGCCGAACTGGTCCGGCAGGCACGCTGCCAGAGTGAGGAGGAGCTGCCGGCAAGGGAAGAAAAGGCTGCCCGGCTGGCGGAACTGCAGAAAAGCTTAACCGGCCTGGAAGAAGACCTTTTGTCTTTAAGCGGCGGCCTTTCCCTGGAAGCAATTATCGCCGAAGCAGCAGGGGTTGACGGCGATGCTGTTTCCGGGGAGCTGGAGGAGGTGGAGCAGGCCCTGAAGGCGGCCCGGGAGGAGCGGGATGCCCTGCAGCAGATCTTTGGCGTTACCAGAAAAGAATACAGGGAAAAAGTGGAAGGGACTTCCCTGGAGGCGGCAGAAGCAGCAGAAGAAGCCCAGGGTGTGCTGGCCGGGCTAAAGGTGCAGGCGGAGGAGTACCTGCGTTTGCGCCTGGCCTCCTTGGTCCTGCGCCGGGGCATCGAGCGTTACCGGGAGGAAAACCAAAGCCCGGTAATCAGGCAGGCGGGGCGGCTTTTTGCCCGGCTGACCAGGGGTTCCTTTGCCGGTCTAAAAATTGATTTCGATGAAAAAGACAACCCCGTGCTCCTGGGCCTGCGTCCCTCCGGGGAAGGGGTTGCCGTTGACGGTATGAGCGACGGGACCCTGGACCAGCTTTACCTCTCCCTGCGCCTGGCCAGCCTGGAAAGGTACCTGGAACATAGCGAGCCCCTGCCTTTTATCCTGGACGACCTGCTGGTAAATTTTGACCGTCTCAGGGCCGCAGAAACACTGAAGGTGCTGGGCGAGTTTGCCAGCAAAACACAGGTACTTTTCTTCACCCACCATGAAAGCTTTGTGGAGCTGGCGCGCGAAACGCTGCCCTTAAAGGGCATAATTACCCTGGCTTAAACGGGCGGCAAAGCAGGTGCTTTCTCTCTGCGGCGGCGCCGCAAGGGTTACTCCCGGAAACGCCCCTTCCTTTCCTGGTCGTGGTGGCGGTACACGGGCCCCGGGTTGTATTCCACGCTGGGGCGGCCGGTGCGGGGCTGGGGATACATATCCATAAGCGCATATATCTCAGCGGGCATCTCCGTGGAGACGTTGAGGCCCATACCGCGGGCTTCTTCCACGTCGATGGGGTAGTCATGGGTCCAGGTGCCGGCGGTAAGAGTTGTGGCTATGGCTGTGGCTTTCTCTTCGGGCAGGTGTTTGAGCAGCAGTTTTTTAACCGCCGCCTGGATCTGACGCATGGCCTTTTGCGCCATATCTGCCAGCATTACCGTCTGATCATCCATGTCTTTGGGTTCTTTCAGCTCCATTACTTTTAAGACAGAGGCTGCCGGGCACTGGCCCAGCTGCGGGTCAAGGGGGCCGAGGACGGCGTTCTCGTCCATGACGATCTCGTCGGCGGCCAGGGCGATCAGGGTGCCGCCGGACATGGCGTAATGGGGAATAAAGACAGTCACTTTGGCGGGGTGGCGCATCAGCGCTTCGCTGATCTGTTCTGCCGCCAACACCAGCCCGCCGGGGGTATGTAGCACCAGGTCCAGGGGGACATTTTTATCCGTGAGGCGGATAGCCCTGAGCACCTGTTCCGAGTCTTCAATATTGATAAAGCGGGTTAGAGGTATGCCCAGAAGGCTGAAGGCCTCCTGGCGGTGGATCATGGTAATCACCCTGCTGCCCCGCTGCCGTTCAAGCTCGGCGATTTTCCGCGCCCTGGCCGTGGCCAGGAGCTGCTGCTGCAGGTACGGGGTGAGGGCGGAGATGATGATAAAAAGCCAGAACAGAGGAAAGATGGATTCCACGGCGTTCATTCCCTTCTCCTTTATTTTTATTTGCAGCTAACGGTTAACAGTAACCCCGCCAGCACTCCCAGAAAGGATCGGCCCGGTAGCTGCGCCGCGGGCGGACAAAGGGGGTAAGGAAGACCCCCAGCAGAAAACCGCCCAGGTGGGCCCACCAGGCCACTCCCGGGATACCCAGCAGTCCGTAGAGAAGCTGCAGGAAAGCCCAGTAGCCCAGGTAGAAGAAGGCAGGGATCCAGAAAGAGAAGAAAATAAAAGGCAGGACGATGGTCAGGATGAAAGCCCGGGGGAAGATGATCAGATAAGCCCCCAGCACGCCGGAAATTGCCCCCGATGCCCCTACCATGGGGAGGGTGCTGGCAGGCATAAAGGAGGCCTGCAGCAGCGCTGCGCCGGCGCCGGCCATAAAATACAGGAGCAAAAACCGCTTTGCTCCCAGCTTTCCTTCCACGGCAGGGGCAAAGACCCATAAAAACCAGAGGTTGCCGAAGATATGCCCCGGGGAGCCGTGCATAAACATGCTGGTAAAAATACGCCAGAACTCGCCGCCGGGATTGGCCCAGAAAGAAACGGGAATAAAACCCCAGGCAGAGATGCCCTCGCCAAAGGCTGCGGGCCCCCGGGATAACTGGAAAAAAAACACAATGATACAGGTGTAAAGGATCATTTTTGTGCCCAGAGCAGGGCCATGGTAGAGGATGGAGTCGCGTAGGGGCAGCATAGCCGGCCTCCCGCTGGTTGACATTGTCTTTTTAAAATGCTTAATTCGTCCACACACGGGAAATTTCCTGCCAGAGGCCTGTAAAAGGCGGCAGAACAGAGAAAAAAACAAAAACTAAACCGGGGTGAAAACCATGCTGCGTTACCTTAAACAGCTTACAGGGATCATTGTCCTGATCCTCACTTTTTTCTTCCTCCTTTTTGTGATCAACCAGACTGTCCAGCTTGTCTCTTATGCCGGTAATGTCAGCCCCGTCTTGGGGCGGGTTGTTTTGTATGCCCTGCTGCTCATCTACGCCGGCATTATCATCATCCCCCTGCTCTGGATCGGAAGGATGCCCCGGGCCCTCTTCCCGCCGGAGCAGACGGATGGTGCAGCCTATCATGACTATCTCTGCAAACTGAGCAGGCGGCTCTCCCAGAACCCCCACCTTAAAGGACTTACCGTCGATGCCGGCGATATTTCCAGTTTGGAAAGGGCCCTGAAGGTATTAGACGAAAAGGCGGACGAGAAAATAAAAGCCGGTGCTGCCAACGTCTTTATTATGACCGCCATCTCCCAGTACGGCGCTCTGGATGCTTTAATTGTCCTTTTGGCCCAGTTCCGCATGATCTGGCAGGTAACGACCCTGTACCACCAGCGCCCCACTTTAAAGGAGCTGACCTACCTTTACAGCAACGTGCTGGCCACGGCCTTTCTTGCCAGTAAAATAGAAAACCTGGAAATACTGGAAGAACAGCTGGAACCGGTCATCGCTTCCGTCATGGGCAGCTCCCTCTCTGCGCTGACACCGGCTTTTACCGCTGCGGCCAACATCGTAACCAATGCCGTCATCCAGGGTTCTGCCAATGCTTTTTTAACCTTGAGGGTGGGGGTCATAACCAAAATGTACTGCGCCTCTTTGACCAGGCCGGAAAAAGGCGCCATACGCAGGAGCGCCGCCTTTCAAGCCGCCTCCCTGCTGGGGAAAGTCCTTTCCGCATCGGCATACACTGTGAGCAAAATTGTCTTTAAAGCGGCCACAAAGGCAGGGACAAGGCCTCTGCGCCACGGGCAGGAGTTTATTGTCAGCGCTTCCCAAAACGCCTGGGACGCCTCCAAAAAAGCCGGGAAGAAAGGCGCAGAGCTCGCTGCCGGCCTGAGCGATATGCTCAAACAAAAAAAAGCCAATTTGCTGCGCCAAAAAGAAGAAGAGGGGGAGAAGTAGCTTCGCGTTTGTGTAGTAGACTGCCCTGAATTCTTCAAAATTATCCGCTAAAACATGGCAGCAATCCAATATTTCAACTTCTTTTTTATTCCAAATACGGGGGCGTGGGTTAAAACCAATGGTTAGCTCACGACCTTAATAAGTGAGACTTGTCATCCCCCCGCACAGGGGTAGTATAAAGCTTTAACTAAGCAGGAGAATTTAGCAGTTAGAAAGAGAAAAGAGACCTCCAAACAACGCGTATCGTAGCTCCCCAAAAGGAGCGGAGGTCTCAATAGTTAAAATTCAAATGAGTAATGTATTTATATAATAATTTTTATTCGGCCTGACCAAAAAGCGGAGATGTTTTTGGTTTATGCCTTATAAAGAAGCAGAATTATGAAGCTACTTCAATAGTAACTGTTATTTTGCTCCAGAAAAGCCAGATGCGGACTTTGATTTTTTCCACATTCAGCGTTTCCCAGCCGGGAGCAGTATAGGTGACTTTGAGGCTTTCCAATTCGGCCAGGCCGACATCCCGATCCAGGGCTTTAAAGGTTCCCTCAATTCTGGCCAAAGTTTTTCCTTCCGCGGTGGTCAGGCGCGTGCTAAACAGATCCCCGTCTGCCGCCTCTTTTGTCCGGCCGCTCTCCCGCTTGACGTAGCGCAGAACAATGCCGTCTCCGGTAACATAAATGCCCGTCAGAATTTCTTTGCCCTGCTCCAGGGTCCAGAGTGATTCCCGGCCGCCGTCATGCTCCGAGATCTGCCGCGGCAGGTAAACCGCCGGCCCTACGGGCAGTTCTGCGCGGCTGGCCAGATGGTAATTAAGCAGAACCGGGGCAAAACCCGCTTCGCGCGTTGCGGCATCAATGGCGGCGGTATTTGGTTCTTTGGGTGAGAGTTCCCGCAGGCGTGCCAGGACTTCCTTTGTTGGCTCCGGCGGGATGGCAATGGAGGTTACAGGGCCGGAAGGAGTGCCTGCCGGCGAGGAGATCTCTACCGTATAGTTTTTTTCGTTCCATTTCACATCAAGGCCGAGGGCTTCAGAAACAAAACGGATGGGGACAAAGACACGCCCCTGTAAGATAAAAGGCGGAACATCGCTTTGGACCTCCCTGCCGTCCAAGGTGAGGGAGAGGTCCGGCCGTGTCCAAATAGTGACCTGTCTCTGCAATAGGCCGTTTGAAGCCGCCGCAGAGACAGCCAGCACCAGAACGATAAAACAGGCGACGGCAAAACTCCAACGGCGCAAGGCTCTTTTGGGGGAGGTACCTTGTGTACCTTTGACCTCCTGGTGCTCTGCAGGTTGCGGTTTATGTAATAAATTTTGCCTGGTCTTTGTTGACATAACAACACTCCCTTTATTTTTTTTAAACAAATTTGTTAATCAACCCTACAGAACCTCTAGCGGCTTAATTTCCAGGCGATTGTGGCGATATGCTTGCCCTGGAAGCGTGCGGCAGCTAGTTCGTTGGCGCTGGGCATACGCTCTCCTTTGCCTCCGGCGATGGTTGATGCTCCGTAAGGGGAACCTCCGGTGATCTCATCCATGCGCATCTGTCCCTCAAAGGTATAGGGCAGGCCGACCAGGATCATCCCATGGTGGAGCAGCGTTACGTGAAAGGTCAAAATGGTAGATTCCTGCCCTCCGTGCTGGGTGGCTGAGCTGGTAAAGACGCCTCCGACCTTGCCGACCAGGGCGCCTTTTGCCCATAGCTGTCCCGTTGCGTCCAAAAACTGCCGCATTTGGCCGCACATATTGCCGAAGCGCGTCGGCGTGCCGAAAATAATGGCATCGGCGGAGGCCAGCTCCTCTACCTGGCATACGGGAATATGGGCAAAGGCTTTTTGCGGCTCAAGGGCGCCCATCTTTTTAAGGATCTCCTCGGAAAGGGTTTCCGGGACGCGGCGTAAAAGCGCTTCTACTCCGGGAACCTCTTTGACCCCTTCGGCCATGGCTTCTGCCAGGCGGTAGACATGCCCATACAGGGAATAAAAGACGATTAGAACTTTCATAGTCTTTTATCTCCTTTTGTTTATTTTTTAATAGAAAGTACAATACAATATCTTTTATAATATGTCAATATATTGAAAATATATATTTTGAAAATATATATTGATAAATTTTATCTTTTAATTACGGCTACAAAGTCAGGGAGTACCTTAAAGGAGGCTTTTTCCCCGACTTTAATTTTCTCTTCCGGGTGGAGGTGGACAAGGAGACGGCAGGGGCGAAATTGGTTGTCGCGGAGCTCCAGCACTGCTTCTACCGTATCTCCGCCATAGACGGTTTCTGCAATTACTCCTTTTATCTCGCCCTCTTTCGCCAGTTCTAGGCTGTCGGGACGGACTGAAATTTTGACCGGGCTTCCCGGCGGCAGCCCGTGGGTATGGCGGCACGGGAAAAGGCCGATGGCTGTAACGACATGGCCGTTGCCGTCCAGGAAGCCGTCCAGAATATTGGCTTGACCGACAAAGGTGGCGACGAAGGAGGTTTCGGGAAACTGGTAGATTTCCCGGGGTGTGCCGACCTGCTCCACAACTCCGCCGTTGATGACTACAATCCTGTCCGAGATGGCCAGGGCGTCTTTCTGGTCATGGGTTACCAGGACGGCTGTGGCGCCGGCGGCTTTAATAATACGGGAGACTTCGCGCCTCATCAGGCCCCGTAAATCGGCGTCCAGGTTGGAGAAGGGCTCATCCAGCAGCACCACCACGGGCCTGCGGGCCAGCGCCCGGGCCAGGGCCACTCTCTGCTGCTGGCCGCCGGAGAGTTCCCCGGGGTAACGTTTTTCATAGCCTTGGAGGTTTACCAGCGCGATTACTTCCCTTACCCTCTCTTTTAGATCCTTGCCCCTGTAGCCAAAGCCGATATTGTTAAAGACGTCGAGGTGAGGGAAAAGGGCGTAGTCCTGGAAGACCATGCCCACACCCCGTTTTTCCGGCGGGATCCAGGTGTTCTCGTCGCTTACGATCTTGCCGTCCAGGACAATAGTCCCTTTCTCGGCCCGTTCAAAGCCGGCGATGAGGCGCAGGGTGGTGGATTTGCCGCAGCCGCTTGGCCCCAGCAGGCTGATAATGGCGCCTTTTTCCAGACATAAATTGAGGTTTTGCACCGCCGGCGCAGCGGTGCCCGCATAAGTTTTGGTCACATCAATAAGTTCGATGGCAGACATCTTCTTACCGCCTAATATTTCCTTGCTAGTATTTGCTCAAAAGGTAGCGCAGAGGAATCAGGGAGACAAAAATGAGCAGCAGGGCTGCCGGCGCCGCCAAGTGGTAGGCTGCTTCCTGCGCTTCAAAATAAACGCGGACCGCTAGGGTATCGAAACCGGGTGGGCGCAGCATCAAAGAGACGGGGAGCTCCTTGAGAGAGCTAACAAAGACTAGGGCGCCGCCGGCCAGGGCCCCCGGCAGCATATTGGGCAGAATGACCTTAAACATCACCTGCCAGGGGGGACAGCCCAGGCTGCGCGCCGCCTCGTCGATGCGGGGGGAGATGAGGCTTAGGGACGCTTCGCCGGCCTGCATGGCCTGGGGCAAAAAGCGCACCACAAAGGCCAGGGCGATCATGTAAAAGGTGCGGTAGAGGACCGGCAGGTGGTTGTTAAAGACAAAGATAAAACCCAGGGCGACGATAACTCCGGGAAGGGCGTAGCCGGCGTAGGCCAGGCGGTCGATCATACTTGAAATGGCCGAAGGATAACGGGATTTCAGATAGATCACCGGCATGGCGGAGAGCATGCAGAGCAGTGCCGCAAAAGACGAAACCTTTAAGCTGTTAAAGGCAAAGGCGAAAAAGCGCTGGTCGAGGGCCCCCATGCGTACGCCCAAACTGCCCCAGTAGGCCAGGATACCGAGGGGCAAAAGGACGGAGAAGAAAAAGACGCAGCCCACAAAGAAAAGGGCCGGCAGCTTCCAGCGGCCCAGGTTTACCGTAGCTGGTTCCCTGTAGGTGCCGGCTGTTTGGTAGTATTTGCTTTTTTTGCCCGTGAGGGACTCTATGCCGAGGACCGCCAGGGTTAAAAGCATCAGGACCAGGCTCAGCACCGAGGCGGAGGCGGTATCAAAGCCGGCCCTCTGGAAATAGATGGCGGCGGTGAAGGTTACATACCTGAGCATGGTCACGGCGCCGAAATCGGAAAGGACGTAAAGGGAAACCAAGACGGCCCCGGCGCCCATGGCCGGACGTAAAAAGGGCAGGGTTACCTTCCAGAATATCTGCCAGGCGTTCAAGCCCAGGGAGCGGGCCGCTTCTTCATAATTGCGGTTCATTTTCCGCAAAGAGGCCCCGGCCACCAAGTAGACGTAAGGGAAGGTAAAGAGGCTCAGGACAAAAAACACGCCCCAGAAAGAGATAAGATTAAGGGGGTAATCGCCGAAAAGGTTGACCAGCAGCGCAGATCCCTGCCAGAGCTCCCGGACCGGGCCGCTTCTTCCCAGGGCGCTAATATAGGTGGCCGCCCCTATATAGGGAGGAATGACTAGGGGCAGGGCGAGGAGCCATTGCCAGGCTTTTCTCCCCGGTATATCGGTGCGGCTTACGATCCAGGCCAGGGCCACGCCGACGACCACGGTAAAGACCGTGACGGCTGCGGTCAGGGAGAGGGTATTCCACAGCAGTTCAGGTATGCGCTGGTCAAGGAGACGCAGCCAACGCTCCGCCCCGGCAAAAAGGGAACGCAAGATTACATAAATAATGGGGATGGACATGACCAGGGCCACCAGTAAACCAAAAAGGAACAAAAAGGGCCCCGGCGGATTGCCCTGCCAGATCTACAGCCAGATCCTTTGCAGGATCAACAAAGGGCGGCAGGTTGGGGAACTGTCTTCCCCAACTCTGCTGATTGCCCTGTGCTGCCGCTGTGGCCTATTGCTATGGGGTTTCTCCGTTAAATTGCTTTTATTAATCATCTGACTCTTCCAAACCAGAGAAATTATTTTTTATTTTAAAGTGAGGGCCAGGCCCGAAGCCTCGATTAGCGCTTTTGTGTCCTCGAAATAGTTGCCCAGCTCCTTAAGGGACATCTCCTGGATCTTCAGGTCTTTAAAATCCACCACATGGGGAGCAACGGCCGGCGGGTAAGCTGCCCCGTATTGCGAGTTGATCAAAAGCTCCAGCGATTCGCCCACAAACATAACCTGGTTTTCCGGCAAAAGCAGCCACTCCAGGAAGACAAGGGCGCTCCCGGGGTTGGGGCCGCCTCTCACCAGCCCTACGCCGGCTGCATTGGCGATGGCGCCCATCTGGCCTTCTCCCTGATCCAGGTAGATGAAGCCCACGTTGTTGTGCTTCGGCTCCATGAGCTGCTGGTGGAAATAATAGTTGTTTACCAGGCCGAAGGCATGCTCGCCGCGGCCCACGGCTTTGCGGATATCGCCATGCCCTTCGTAAATACCCGCCGCGTTGGTGCTGATGGCGGCGATCCACGCGGCGGTCTTTTCATCGCCCCACTGGTAACGCAGGGCGGAAACATGCCCGATCATTCCGGCGTTGCCGCCGCGGGTAATGGCGTAGCCGCCCGGAACCTCCGCCCACCTGGCCTCAAAGAGATCTTCATTGCTTTTAGGCATCGCTGCGTAGCTGATTAAATCTTTGTTATAGATTAAACCGCGGGCCCTTAAAGAAAGGGCAAAGTAAGCATTGTCGTCGGCCCGGAAAAGGGGCGGGATACTTTCTATACCCCGGGGGTTTGCTCCCTGCAGCAGCCCCTGCCGGTCCAGGTAGCCGAGGGCGCCGAAATCGTTGGAGATTAAAATGTCCGCCCGCACATTCTGCGCTTCTTCCACAAGCTGCATGGGGTTGGCGCCGTGCAGCGCTTCCACGGCGATGCCTGTATCGGCTTCAAACTTGTCCAGGAGCGACTGCACAAATTTTTCGTTGCGGCTGGAATAGACCACGAGCCTGCCCGTTTCGGGCAGAGCAGCTGTATCCCCTGGCGCGGCTGCGTCGCCCGCAGGGAGAGCTTGCCGGGTCTGGTTTCCCCCGCAGCCGCCGAAGAACAGGGCGGCGGCCAGCAGGATGGTTAGAGCAAGGGTAAAAACGTTTCCTTTTCTTTTCATTAACAACGTAAAGGCCTCCTTAATTAATTGCAATAACATGATACTGATATTTATTATCATTATATCTCAATTTTTTATAAACTGCAAAGGACAAAAATTATGTGCTTAAAGCCATTACAGCCCGCGATTAATTTTAACCAAGCTATTAACGGCTTCTTGCTTTGTTTTTTGCAGAAAGTCCTTTTTTCTCTCCGAAGGCTGGGCTGTTCCTGGTTAAATTTAAGCAAAAAAGTAAAACCAAGCAGGCGATGATACGTCTTATGAATAAAGGGTGCGGCCCTTTTTCTGTTTATATTTTATTTTTATTGAATTAAGGGAGGTTGCCTATGCGCTTTTTTCCTGCGGCTTTATTTATACTGGCGTTGTTTGTATGCAGCATTTGCCCCTTACCTGCCTTTGCCGGGGAACAGGAGCGGGAGATCCTGGTCTTGATCGACGATCTCCCCGTAATTTTTGATGTTCGGCCCGTCCTCCGGGACGGCAGGACGCTCGTCCCTTTCCGGGCTGTAGCAGAGGCCTTAGATGTAAGGGTGTACTGGGACGGCGCGGCCCGGACGGTGGAAGCAACGGACGGGGAAACCCGGGTTGTCTTGCAGCTTGGCAGCAGGAAGGCTTTTATTGACGGGAGGGCCTTTTCCCTGGATGTTCCCCCGCTAATTCTGGACGGCAGGACGCTGATCCCGCTGCGCTTTTTCAGCGAAGCCTTTAACTGCCATGTGTCCTGGGATCCGATCACGTCCAGAGTGGAGATTACCTCCGGCCCCAGAAAGATGACTGTGGTCGGCTTTTATGCCCTGGGCGACAGCAGGACGAGCAGCTGGACAAACCTTTTCCGGAGGGCTTATCCCGAAACAGATACGGGAAATACAGATGTGGTTGATGAGCTGGCCCTGGGGTGGTACAGCTTTGATGAGCAGGGGGCCCTGCTTACCCGGAGCTGGACAGGCTGGCAGCGCCCCTCCGGCTGGGAGAATGTGCTCCTGGCTGCGCAGAAGTATAATCTAAAAACGGAGATGACCATCTATATCATGGACAGGTACGGCACCCTTTCTTCTCTCCTTGCGGATCAAGGCGCTTCCGCCCGCTTGATTGGGGAGATTGTGGAGGAAGCAGCCCTTTATGGAGGGGTCAACCTCAACTTTGAAGAGTACGGCCTGGCAAGGGCCGGGGAGGATTTACATGTTTCCCGGCAGCGCTTGACCGATTTTGTCCGTGCACTGGCGGCTCAACTGAAAGCGGCCCATAAAAGCCTGACCCTTACCATCCACCCTCCCAACAGTGCCTACCGGGGCTATGACTACGGGGCCCTGGGGGAGATTGCCGACCGCATTATCATCATGGCCTATGACTACGGCCTCAGGCCGGAGCCGGTGAGCCTCGTGCTGCAGGCCGTGGAGATGGCCGCGGAGGTTGTCCCGCCTCAAAAACTGCTACTCGGCATCTGCGTCCCTTACGAGACGGCGGAAAGCATAAAGGCCAAGCTGGGCATAGCCAAGCGATACGGCCTTAACGGCATCGCCCTCTGGCGTTTGGGCCTGGTTACGCCGGAGATGTGGCAGGCCCTGCGCAGCCATGTGCGCTGAGCCTAGATATGGCGGGAAGGGTAAGCATGCGTTAAAATATATATCAGGGACCAGCCTGGCAACCTTTTTGAAAAGGTTACAGTCTTTGGCGTGCGGCGCCAAAATGACCTGGAGGTGAAAAGATGGAGAGGAGGCATTTCTGTCGCCTGGTCTGCCTTGCCCTGCTGGCCTTTGCTTCCGGCTGCGGTGTGGAAAGGATCTTCCCCGGGGCCTTTCCCGCGGAAAGAGATAATAATAACCGCTTCGGAGCGCCTGCTCCTGATAGAGATGCCGGATTATCGGCGCCGGGACGGCGGCAAAAAACGGCCTTTTATGAAAGACTGGAAGACAATGCCGTGCGTTGCAGCGTTTGCTTCAGGGGTTGTGTTGTCCCGGAAGGGGGCGTGGGGTTCTGCCTGAACCGCGAAAACGTCGGCGGGGAGCTATACAATATCGTCTATGGGCGCCCTTCTGCCGTGCAGTTTGACCCGGTGGAAAAAGAGCCGTTGCACCATTTTCTCCCCGGCACGGAGATTCTTTGCATCGGCACGGCAGGCTGCAACTTCCGCTGCAAATTCTGCCACAACTGGCCCCTTTCCCAGCAGAGCATCCATGAAATAGGCCGTTACTATGAACTTTTGCCGGAGGAGGTGGTGCAAAAAGCCTTGGACAGGTGGAGACCCCCTTCCCTATCCTTTACTTACAACGAACCTACGGTTTTTTATGAGTACGTTTACGCCATTGCCGCTGTGGCCGCGGAAAAGGGTGTGCGGGTTGTCTTCCATTCCAATGGCACCATGACCCCGGAGGCTTTACGCCCCCTTTTGCAGTACGTGGATGCCGTTACTATTGACCTGAAGGCGTTTAGCGATGATTTTTACCGGACGGTCTCGCAGGGGGAGCTGAAAGCCGTGCTGAAAACCCTGGAGATAATCAAAGAAGAAGGGGTCTGGCTGGAGGTCGTTAATCTGGTTATCCCTACCCTCAACGATGACTTGGGTGAGATTAGGGCCATGTGCCGCTGGATCTGCGGGACCTTGGGAGCGGAGACGCCCCTGCATTTCAGCCGGTTTTTCCCGGCATACCGCTTGACGGATCTTCCCCCCACTCCCGTGGAGACCCTGGAGGCTGCTCATGCCCTCGCCAGGGAGGAAGGGCTGATGTTTGTCTCCATCGGCAATGTGCCGGGGCACAAGTTTAACTCTACTTACTGTCCTGGCTGTGGTGAAGTGCTGATCGGGAGAGTCCACTTTACTGTCCACGAGATCAATCTGGAGGAGGGCAGGTGCAAATTTTGCGGCCAGGAGGTGCCCGGGGTCTGGGCTTAAACCTGTTTCCTGCATTGCCGCGCCGCGGCTTCTCCGCCTCTGGAGCAAAGGGATTCTTCGCTATTGTGGCCGTAGTTGGGCTGGGAGGCATGGTGGGCCAGCTGCTTCTTATACGGGAACTGCTGATAGCGTTCTACGGCAACGAGCTTACCATGGGGGTTGTCCTGGCCAACTGGCTCCTTCTGGAGGCTTTAGGCGCGCTGGTTGCCGGCAGGAGGAGCATCAGGGCCTTAGGCCGCCCCTCTTTTTTTTTACGGCTCCCTGCTTTCTTTATATGCCCTTGTTCTCCCTGCGGCTCTTTTTTTCAGCAGGGAGGGGAGGACTATTTTTTTTGACTTACTTCCCGGCGAAACGGCAGGCCTGGCCCCTCTTTTTCTCTCCTCCCTCCTCATTGTCGGGCCGCCGGCCTTTGTCCACGGAGCCCTTTTCCCCGTCGGCGCCCGGCTCCTGGCCGCATACGCTGTGGAGAAGTCCCCCATTGGGAGAGTTTACCTTTATGAGACTGTGGGCACGCTGGCAGGAGGCGTGCTCTTTACCCTTTTTTTGGCGGGTCGCTATCATACTATGGAGCTCGCCGTTTTCCTTGCGGTGCTTCATCTGCTGGGCGCCCTCTATCTTTTTTTGCTCCCTCCTCGGGCCAACGGCAAAAGAGGCACGGCTTGGCCGGCGGTGGCGGCTGTTTGCTTTGTCTTATTTCTGGCAGCTGTTCCTAATATAAGTACGCTGCTGCACGAGCTTTCCCTGCAGCGGCAGTGGAGGGGGCAGGAGGTCGTCCACTACGAGAACTCGCCCTACGGCAACATTGTAGTTGTGCAGAGCCAAAACGAATATACGTTTTTTTATGACGGCAGGCCCCTGATCACTGTCCCTTTTCCTGATACGGCCATGATCGCCGATTATATCCATATAACCGCCGCCGCGCACCCGGCCCCGGAAGAGGTGCTGTTGCTGGGGAGCGGCCCGGGAGGAGCTCTTTACGAAATGCTGAAGCACCCGGTTCGGCGCGTTACCTATGTAGAGCTAGACCCCTATCTGCCGGAGGTTGTAGCTGCCTTTCCCACTCCTCTAACGGAGAAAGAATTAGGGGATCCACAGGTCTCCGTGGAGCGGATGGATGGGAGACTTTACCTTTCCCGGGAGAAAAAGAAATTTGATCTGATCGTCCTTGGTTTTATCACCCCGGAGACGTTGCAGTCCAACCGCCTTTTTACAGCGGAGTTCTTTTCCCTGGCAGCCGAAAGGCTGAGGGAAGGAGGAATACTGGCTTTTACCGCTCCGGGATCTGACGTATACCTGAGCCCGGAGCTCCTTTTTTTAAATGGAAGCCTCTACTGGACCTTGAGGGAGTATTTCCGGCATGTGGAAGTAGTCTCCGGGGAGCAGCATATTTTCCTGGCTTCTAACTTTCCCCTTCTCCTCTGCCCTTCCGCTCTGGAGGGGCGGCTGCAGGAGCGTGGTCTCTGCGGCAGCTTTATTACAGAAGCATACTTGCAGTATCGCTTTGACCCCTACAGGGGGCAGCGGCTGCAAGGGGCTCTCCTGGAAAGCAGAGCCCATCTCCGCCTCAACTATGACCTGAATCCAGCGGGGTTATACTATGCCCTTCTTTACTGGGGCAGCGCTTTCTCCCCCGGGGCCTTGCGGTTTCTGGCGGCACTGGAAAAAGTGGCGTTCTGGCAGTATCTGTTCCTGGTCCTGGCTGTTAGTGCTTTACTGTTTATCTTTATGGCATGGTACCGCCGCCCCGGGCTTATGCTGGCCTGGGCCATATGTACCAGCGGTTCGGCGGGGATGGCCTTTGATCTGCTGCTGCTTTTTGTTTTGCAGTGCCTTTACGGTTTTGTCTATCAGATGATGGGGCTGCTGGTAGCTTTTTTTATGTTGGGTACATTTTTAGGAGGAGCCTGGAGCCTGGGGCGCAGCGGAGGCCCCGGAGAAACAACTTTTTTCCTCCGCCTTGAAGGTGGTGTGATTGCCCTCCTCGGCGCTTTTTATCCCTTTGCCCTTCTCCTGCAATCCCTGGCAGGACGTCTCCCCGGAGGGATGCTCTTTACGCCCTTGGCCCTTTACGGCCTCGTTTCGGGCCTGGTTGTGGGAGCCCAGTTCCCCTCTGCCGCAGAGCTGCTTTCTCCCGGCAAAGTAAAGACAGGGGAGGTGGCTGGTCTGCTTTATACCGCTGATCTCCTGGGGGGATGGGGCGCCGGTCTGCTTATCTCCCTGGTTCTCTTTCCCCTCCTGGGCCTCTGGCAGACGCTCCTCCTTCTAGCGGCAGCCAAGCTGGGAAGCTTGGCCATTCTGGCCTGCAACACGGGAGCTTTAAAAAAACGGGGATAAAATTTTTATACTCTTAAAAGCGGCTCCAACCCGAAAATATGCAGGGCCTGGTTGACTTTATCCCTGCTGTGGATCCCCCTGCCCAGGCAGAACTGGATGACCAGGTCAAAGGTATCGCTGTTGGAAAAAGCATAACCGGCCGCACCGAGCAGCCTGTCCGTCTCTATTTTATTTAACCCAAGGGCTATGGCCAGGGCGAGGGCCGTTTTTTTGTCCGGTTTATAAAGGGGGTCTTCTGCTCTGGAAAAATCTTTCGGGTCAATGCCCGCCTCGTGAAAAATATCTGCATCCACAACTCCTTTTTTGCGGATGTAAGAATATAAAACTTCCCGAAATGTGGGCCGGCTGCCTTTGCCGTAAGTATCAAACTCGCCGCCTGCCGCATACCTGTCCACAATATCCCCCAGCTCATAACAATTAAAAAGCGTAGGCCTCTCCAAGCGTCCGTACACATATTCCTGTAGTTCCAGTAACGTCTTCTCATCAAGCATAGATCCATCCCCTTTGCCTTTTGGGGCACAATACCCCCCTGCCGGGTGAGCCGGACAACGTAACGGGACGATGCTAGCTCTTCCTGGCGTGCCTAGATTATAGAAGGAGACCCCTGCGCGGTCAATAATTTTCATTGCCCTGCAAAAGGGCTTCTGAGAACGGAATTATTTTGATAAAATTTATATCATGATAAATTTTATTAAAAGTGGGGAGGGAGGAAGATTTAAAAAAATCGTGTCTCTGTCGTATGTTGTTGCTTTAAGGGGGAGTATGACCATTTTAAATCTTTTAAAAGAGTAAAAGAGGGGGAAAAATGAAGAGAATACTTATCTTTGCGGTTTTGTTAGTATTTACGGCCGGTTTGATGGCCGGCTGTGGAAATGGTGTTGATAGAGGTGCCGCCGGCGATGCCGCAGCGGGACAGAGATACAAAGACGGCAGTTTTACTGCTGTCTCGGCCAATGCCAATATGCGGAGCTATGTTGAAGTGACCCTTACTCTGGCCAGCGATAAAATTACCGATGTAGCCATCGTTGAATATGACGGCTGGGGAGGTTTTAAAGACTATGAAGGCTACGGCGTGGAAGGCGTATTTGACGGGTCCAAACTTAAGGCAGCCCACGAAGCCCTGGCGGCGGCAATAGTGGAGCAAAATAGCCCGGAAGTTGATGTTGTCTCCGGTGCTACCAGCACCTCCCAAAAAACCATGGATGCCGTTAAGAACGCCCTGGCGGCAGCAAAACGCTAATACACCTCCTGGGTACCGTTTAAATTGAGCAGGCAGAAAGGGGCAACTTTTGAAGCGCCCTGTTTCTGCCTGCTTTGTGTCTTAATTACCGCTGTATGTTTAAAGGTGGAGCCCCCAAAGCTCCGGCAGCCCGGCATAATCCGCGGTTTTCCAGGTTATTGACAATTACAGGCGCTTATGCTAAGATAATTGAGTATCTTTAGCCGCACGGACAGGGTCTTGGTTTAAAAATTGCGCCGCTAGAGGCTGCAGTTTACCCTGAACGGCGAGAATGATGTAAAGAGGGATGAGCATACTATGTACGCTATTCTGGAGAGCGGGGGCAAACAGTACCGCGTGGCCGCAGGCGAAACCTGCCGCGTGGAGAGGCTGCCCCTAGAAGTGGGCGAAGAGGTTATCCTTGACCGGGTTCTGGCCGTGGGCGAAGGGGAGAAGCTGCAGGTGGGCACCCCCACCGTGCCCGGCGCAGCGGTAAAGGCCCGGGTGAAGTCCCACGGCAAGGGAAGGAAAATCATCGTCTATAAGTACAAGGCCAAAAAAAATTACCGCCGCAAGCAGGGACACCGTCAACCCTACACGGAGCTGTATATTGAGAAAATCGAGACGGGCAGCCAGGACGCTTAGATGATCCGGGTGTCGGTGCGCAGGGATAGGCAGAGTCGCCCCGTTTCCGTCAGGATCGAAGGACATGCCCTTTTTGCCGACCCCGGCCGGGACATCGTCTGTGCCGCCGTATCCATGCTTGTGCAGACAGTGGTTTTCGCCCTGGAGGACCTGGTGGGCCTCAAACCCCCGCTGCAGCTGGAAAAAGGCCGCCTGCTCTTGACTATGCCGGCAGAGCTGGGGCAGGATCCAGAAAAAGGGGAAAAATTTTACCTGCTGGTGGAGACCATGCTGCTGGGGCTGCGGGAGACAGCCCGCGCTTACCCTGAAAACGTAAGCTATATGGAAAAGCCTGGGCGGGCGGCCATAAAGAAAAACTTCAGCCGTCCGTAGCACGGCAGCTTTAGTCAAAATATTTGCAAGGAGGTGAAAACCTGTTTTGCTTTCACCTTAAAGCACAGGAGAGCGCAAAGCAGGGCAGGAATATGCGCCACATTAATCTGCAGTTATTTGCTCATAAAAAAGGTGTGGGCAGCTCCCGTAACGGGCGTGACAGCAATGCCAAGCGGCTTGGCATCAAGCGTTACGGCGGTCAGGTTGTTACGGCGGGCAGCATTATCGCCCGGCAGCGGGGCACGCGCATCCACCCCGGCGTTAATGTGGGGAGGGGCAGGGACGATACCCTCTATGCCATGGCGGACGGCCAGGTAACCTTTGAACGACTGGGCAAGACGCGTAAACAAGTAAGTGTTTATCCTTTAAGCTGATAAACTCAAGCCCGGGAACCCCGGGTTTTTTTCTTACAAGCGGGGACGGGCAGGGTGTTGCCTCAGGCCGCCCCTGGACCCGTCTCCTGAACGGTGGTGTATGGAGCTGTTTGTTGACAGGGTTAAAGTATATGTTAAAGGCGGCGACGGCGGCAACGGCGTTGTTTCTTTCCGCCGGGAAAAGTACGTCCCCCATGGAGGGCCCGACGGCGGCAACGGTGGTGCCGGCGGGGACGTCATTTTGGTGGCAGACAAACACCGCAGCACGCTGGTGGATTTCAGCTACCGCCCGCACCTGCGTGCCCCTGCGGGCAAGCACGGGGAAGGGAAAAACAAGCACGGCAGAAACGCCCCACCTTTAATCCTGGAGGTGCCTGCGGGGACGGAGATAAAAGATGAAGCAGGCAACCTGCTGGCGGACCTTACCAGACATGGCCAGAGGGCTGTGGTCGCCCGGGGCGGCAGGGGGGGGCGGGGCAATACGGCCTTTGCCACGGCGCGGCGCCGTGCCCCGAGCTTTGCGGAGAAGGGCGAAGCAGGGGAAGAAAGGACCCTTATCCTTGAATTGAAGCTGCTGGCCGATGTGGGCATGGTGGGCTTCCCCAATGCCGGCAAGTCCACGCTCCTTTCCCGCATTTCCGCGGCCCGGCCCAAGATCGGCGATTATCCCTTTACCACGCTTATTCCCCAGCTGGGGGTGGTTACCCTGGACAGGGAGCGTTCCTTTGTTGTGGCCGACCTGCCGGGGATTGTGGAAGGGGCGCACTGCGGCGTGGGCCTGGGCTATCAGTTTTTAAGGCATATTGAGCGGACGAGGGTGCTGATCTATGTCCTCGATCTGGCCGGTACAGAGGGGAGGGATCCTTTTCAGGACTACCTGGCCCTGCGGGAAGAGCTGCGCCGTTATCTGCCCTCCCTGCTGGAGAGGCCGGCAGTTATCGCCGCCAACAAGATGGACCTCCCTGCAGCGGCGTCCAACCTTGAGGTTTTTGCCGGGAAAATACAGGGTGAAGGGGAGCTGTATCCTATTTCTGCCGTTACAGGGGAAGGAGTTAAGCCCTTATTGGAAGCTGTTTATCGGCTCTGGCAGGAACAGCTTCGTTCCCTGCCGGTGGAGGAGGAAGAAGAAGGGAAGGCGGAAACCATCTACCTTCCGCCCCTGCCCCGGCGGGAAATGGCTGTCAGGCTGGAAAAGGGCGTATACTTAGTCAGCGGGGACGAAGTGGAAAGGTTGGTGCGCCGTGCCGATCTGAGCAGCGCGGCGGGAAGGAAATATTTCCAGAAGATGCTTGAAGAGCTGGGTGTGGAACGGGCACTGCTTGAGGCGGGCATCAAAGAAGGGGATACGGTAAGGATCGGAGACCATGAGTTTATCTTTTATCTAGCGGAAGTGACTTAAAATGAGCTTTTTACTGCCCAAAAAAAACGTTGGAGAAAAGCTGCGGCTGGGGATTATGGGGGGGACCTTTGACCCCATCCACATGGGGCACCTCGTTACGGCGGAGGAGGCGTGCCAGCAATTTAACCTTGACCATGTGGTTTTTATGCCCTCGGGCGAGCCGCCCCATAAAGACAAGCGCAATGTAACCGATGCCGAACACCGCTACCTTATGACCATGCTTGCCGTTGTGGCCAACCCTAAATTTACCATCTCCCGCTTGGAGATTGAAAGCAAGCACCCTTCTTATACCGTGGATACGGTCCGCCGTTTTCACGAAATATACGGCGAAAGCCTGACCCTCTATTTTATTACCGGCGCCGATGCCATCATCGACATCATGACGTGGAAAGATTATAGAGAACTTTTAGAACTTTGTTCTTTCATCGCCACCTCGCGCCCCGGTTATTCCCTGCATAAACTGCGTGAAGTTTTTGGAGATTCCTTCGAAGTAATTATGCGCCATGTCCACCTGCTGGAGGTCCCGGCCATGGCCATCTCTTCTACGGAGATCCGCCGCCGTGTCGCTGCGGGCAAGACGATCCGCTACCTTACGCCCGATCCTGTGGAGCAATATATTCATAAAAACAGGCTGTATATCCCCCGTTCCCTTGACTAAGCTGGCCTATGATGATAAGATGTTGAAAAATAGGTTCTTTCCAGTGCTTTTGCTGTACGAACGGGGACAGCAAAAAAAATGAGCCGTTGCGGTACAGGGTTTGTTTTTTGGGTCCTTCACAGGTTCCCGTTTTTCTTCTCCATGTTACCGGCCGGCATTATTCCCGGGAGGTGAGGTTTCGTATAAACCAGTTTTTTGTGTTGCATAATATACGGGGATAGTTCCGTAATGCCGGGAAGCGAGGTGACAATGATGAAAACCCTGTATGTGGGGAACATTTCCTGGGGAACTACAGAAGAAGAGCTCCGTAATTCTTTCGCCAACCATGCAGAAGTGCTGGGCTGCCGCATTATTACGGAAAGGGCTACCGGTCGTTCCCGGGGGTATGGTTTTGTGGAGGTCAGAGACGAAGACGTAGAAAAAGTAGTTGAGGCCATGAACGGGGCCGAAATAGATGGGCGCAAACTGGTGGTAAATGAAGCCAAGCCGCGCGAATAAAAAAAAGGGCAACTGCAAAGTTGCCTTTTTCATTTAGTTACAGTTTTTTATTTTTTAGTAAATTCCAGCAGGAATGTCTTTGCCCCTGTCAAATAGATATATGACGATACATGGCAGCAGACGCACCTTAATGCGGACGGTTATGCGAAGAAGCCGGTGATGATATGGAGAGGGAGACAGCCCGTAAATTCTTACAGGCAAAAAGCAGCTTGAGATTTTACCGCCACGGCCGGAGCGTGGAAAGGACGGCCTATGTGCTGGCCAGGAAATATGGCGTTGATGCAGAAAAAGCGGCCCTGGCCGGATTAATACACGACTACGGCAAGCTCTACAGCCGGGAAGAGCTCTTGCGCCTGGCGCGGGAACACGGCCTGCTCCTGCACCCTTTAATGGAACAGGAACCGGCTTTGCTTCACGCCCCTGTGGGAGCATGGCTGCTGGAGCGTGACCTGGGCTTGCATGACGAGGAGGTCCTGGAAGCAGTCAGGCAGCATACGACGGGCGGCGCGCAGATGAGCATGCTCTCCAGGATTGTTTACCTGGCTGATTTTATTGAACCCGGACGGCGTTTTAAAGGTGTAGAGGAAGTCCGGGAGGTGGCCTTTCACTGCAAAGAGCTGGAGAAGGCCCTGCTGGCCGCTGTGGAGATGACTATCTTCCATGTTATCCAAAGAGGCAGGCTCTTGCATGAGGCCTCCGTTGAGTTTCGTAACAGCTTGATTATGTCTCTACGGGAAGATAGCCTGGAGGAAAACCATGGAGAGGCGATCTAGAAGGATGAGAAAAAGGGACGGGATGCCGCTGAGCCGCATCTACTTCTATCTGGCCCTGGTTCTCTTTATAGCTCTTTTATTAATCGGCTTTCGTTTCGGCGGCGCACACCGGGATCTGCAGAACAATGCCGCATGGGCCTTGGCCCTGCGTAAAGCTCCCCTGGAGGAGAAGGGCGCCAATTACCTTATCTATGGAGTCTATACAAAGGAAGGGGAATATTTCCTGGAAGATATTTTCCTGCTCAATTATCCCCCGGGCAGTACCTCTCCCCATATTATTTTTATCCCGGGGGAGATGTTGTTAAACCGTATGGATAACAGCAGTGCAACGGCAGGCCAGGAAACGACGGAACATCTGGAGAGGGAGACATTTTATTTCCCTGTTCATTTTTATGAAGAAGGGGGCGCAAAGCTCCTGCTGCAGCAGCTTTCCTATTTCCTCGGCGTGCCCATACATTACTTTCTGGAGATAGATTACGGCGGCATCCCGGAGCTGGTAGACTACCGAGGCGGCATCAATTACCGGGGTTATAATTTAAAGGGGAGCGAATATTATGACTATTTTTTGCATGGCGAAGCCGAGGACCAACCTCTGGCCAGGGCCATGTACCGTATGCAGGCCCTGAGCAACCTGGTGGAATTGATAGGAGAAAAACGCGGTATTTTCAGCAAGTCAAGGTCCCTGCGAAAGGCTCTCCCCTATCTTGATACCAATTTGACCTGGAAAGAGCTGCAGGGACTCTACCCCGGTCTCAAAGAGGCCTTTTCTCTTAGAGAGCACGAGGTCATCAATATCCCCGGTGTCTGGCGCCGCCAGATCGACGGCGAGTATTATTTTGAGCCAGAACGGGGCCTTATCTCTTACTTGATGGCCAACTTGGGCAGGGATTTTATCCTGCCGCGGGAGCTGATTACCGTGGAGGTGTTAAACGGCAGCGGTGTGACGGGTATTGCGGCGAAAGTGGCGGAGCTGCTGCGGGAGGAAGGGTTCCAGGTAGTTAACGTGGCTAATGCCGATTCTTTTGATTACCCCATGAGCCGGGTTATCGCCCGCCAGTCAGAGATAGAGCCGGCCAAAGAGGTGGCCGCTTATATTCCCGGTGCTGAGCTGTTAAAAGAAGAGCTTAAGGATTTCCCTGCCATGGTCACGGTAATTATCGGCAAGAATTTTAAATTAGATTAAAATTAAACTAAGGGGGAGGATATATTGCCTTTGGACGCAAGGGAATTTGCCCTGCAGGCGGCCCGTTTATTGCAGGATAAAAAAGCCCAGGCCTTAACCCTGCTGGAAATTGGTAAATTATCCCTGATCGCCGATTATTTCCTTATCTGTAGCGGGACAAACAAAATCCAGGCACGTACGCTCTGCGACCATCTGCGGGAAAACCTGAAAGATGAGCGCTACCCTTTGCTGCGCGTGGAGGGCTATGAAGCGGCAGACTGGATTTTGCTTGATTTTGGTGCTGTGGTCGTCCATATCTTCCAGCAGGAGGTCCGGGCTTTTTACAACCTGGAACGGCTCTGGGGGAAAACGGGAGGGATCGAGCAGGAATGTCTTACCATTTTAAAACAGAACTAGGCAAGGCCGCAGACGGCCTGCTGAAGTTTAAAAAAACAGCGGTGCTGACCGGAGCAGGTATTTCTGTGGCCAGCGGCATCCGTCCCTTTCGGGGCAAGGGTGGGCTCTGGGAAAAATATGATCCCGAAGTCGTAGTAAATATTAACAATTTCCGCCGTGATCCGGCAGCGTCGTGGGTTATGCTCAGGGAAATTGCCGGGGTGATTATGACTGCCAAACCCAATCCGGCCCATTATGCTATCACGGAGCTGCAGGAACTGGGGCTGGTACAGGGTGTAATTACGCAGAATGTGGACGGCCTGCACCAGAAGGCGGGAAGCCGCGAGGTGATCGAGTTCCACGGCAGCACCAGCCGGGTAGTTTGCCTGGACTGCCGGGCTGTTTACCCCTTGGAGGAGATAAATATGGAGGTCCTGCCGCCTCCCTGTTTTGATTGCGGCGGCCTGCTCAAGCCCGACGCTGTTTTCTTTGGCGAAGCAATCCCGCCGGCGGCCTTGATGCGCGCCCGGGTGGAGAGCCAGCAGTGTAAGGCAATGCTGGTCATAGGCACCTCCGGCATGGTGGAACCGGCAGCCAGCCTACCTGGTCTGGCCAAAAGCCACGGCGCCCTGATTATCGAGGTAAACCCTGAACCCTCCTGGCTTACGGCCACAACGGTGGATATATTCCTGCAGGGGAAAGCGGAAGAGGTCATGCCCCGGCTTGTAGCTGAAATTCGGGACAGATCCCCAGAGCGCCCCCAATAGGGACGGCGCTAGATCCGGGATGAAGGTGATTTGCCATGATTACGGTCAATGTGGCCCTCTTTGCCACACTGCGTCAATACAATCCCTATGGGAATACTTCTGAGCCTTTTCCTGTGCAGTTGCCTGAGGGCAGCAATATTGCTTCTTTGCTGGAGATCTTACAGATCCCGCCCCAGGAAAGCAAACAGGTGTTTGTGGACAGCGTGCGTCAGGAGCCGGATTATATCCTTCAAGACGGCGTCCGCGTGGCCATTTTCCCGCCCATTGCCGGCGGTTGAGGGTCCAGGGACAGGGCAAACGCTTAAGGGGAAACTGATGATCTGAAATAGAGAAGGAAAAACGGAGCGCCATGGAACTGACAGCACTGATTAGGGCGCAGGCCCGGGAGGCGGTGATGCCCGGGGGGGAGAGCTACCTTTCCCTTTCCCTGGCTTCTGTACGGGAGATTGCCAGAATTTGCGCCTGTTCTGTTAAAGAGGTGGAGATCGCTGCCCTAGAAAAAGGGGTTATTCCCGAACGTTACCAGCGCAACCTGGGGACTGTTGGCGGCCCTACCGGGCAGGTACGGCTGCTCCGAGCCCGGGCTGCCGTTATCGGTCTGGGAGGGCTGGGAGGCCTTGCCGCCGAGCTGCTGGCCCGTATGGGCGTGGGTACCCTCGTGCTGGTAGACGGAGATTCTTTCAGCGAAAGCAACTTGAACCGGCAGCTTGTCTCTACAGAGAAAAACCTCGGCCAAAATAAAGCGGCGGCCGCTGCCGTGCGGCTCCAAGAGGTCAACAGCGCCCTTGAACTGATAACCTTCCCCTGCTTTATCACGCCGGAGAATACGGGGACGATCCTTGAGGGCTGCCAGGTTGTCCTGGACTGCCTGGACAGCCTGGGGGCCCGTTTTCTGCTGCAGCGTTTTTGCCGGGAACTGCGCCTCCCCCTGGTGCATGGTGCCATTGCCCAGTTTTACGGGCAGCTTGCAGTAATCTTCCCCGGTGATCCCGGTTTGGAGAGGATCTATGGTCCCTCTCCCCCGGACCGCGGCATCGAGAAGGAGCTGGGAAATCCCGCGGCCACCCCGGCGCTGGTGGCCTCCCTGCAGGTGCAGGAAGCGATGAAGATCCTCCTGGGAAGGGAAGATTTAATGCGCGGGCGGCTCCTTTTTGTCGATACCCTGCAGGGGGTCTTTGAGACGGTCGATCTGGGGAAGGATTAGCATTACAGGTTAAGTAAAGCCGACCGGCCAACCCGCAAAGGTATAGGAGTGCGCCCCCTGAGTTAGAATAAGCAAAAAAGGGGGCAGGTGTAAATTGACAGCAAAATCAGGTAAAACAAGGAAAAGCACTCCGCGGGAGCTCCTGAAAGAGAAGCTCAAAGAAGAAGTCGCCCGGGAGCTAGGCCTGCTGGAGGAGGTAAAAGCAAAAGGGTGGGGCGGTCTTACTTCTCGCCAGACCGGACGTATCGGCGGCATTATCTCCCGTAAAAAAAGGAAACAGGGGGGTTAAAATAACCATAAATTTTAAAAAAAGCAAAAAAGCCCACTATGACCTTGGCTTCCGGCTAGGACAGATCCATTTTTCAGCCTGTTACAGTCCTTTGACTGTAACAGACCGATTATGAACCTGGCATAACCTTGGCTCGACCAGTATAAGTTCCCGGGGAAACCGCCGGCGATCTTCCGACCGCCAGCGATCTCCTTTATTCTCAATTGTGTTCACACAGGTTTGAAAATATTAACTTTTTAACGGGGACTCATACTGATCTGCGCTCGACCATGTTACATCCTTTTTGACCCCGGGATGATCTTCCCTGACCATCCCGGAGCCCTGGCCGGACGTAACATGATCTGCCCGCTGGCTGATCACAAGCCGGCATTTGACCTGTGATCAACTTTTGGTCGACTGTGATCAAGCCATTTTTTTGACCTGACCACAATCTTAACCCGGCCATGGTGGACCTTTTTGCCTTGCCTTTGTAGTTTAACCCCAAATGTCAAAAATATTACGCCTCCCGGCAGGAAAAATTAATTATGTTAAGAAAAAATAACCTATTTTTTTCTGCTGTCCCCTTGCCAGAAGGCTAATTATTTTGTATAATACAAATAGTGAAAATATTTTGGCTCAACCTTAACCTTGCTAAAACCTAACCTCCTACAAAATATCTTAAACAGGGGCAGGCCCAGTCCCTGTTTTTTTTTGCTTTTAACGGGGAGCCGGGCCTGCTTTGTCTAGCGTTTATGGGGCAGCAGCTCAAAGCGGGAAAATTTGGAGAAATACTGGCGCCAGGTGAGGAAAGGAGGGCGCTCGCCGGCGCTGTAGATAAGCTGCAGGCGGCGGGCCCGTTTCTGCAGGCGATCAAGGAGGCGGGAAAAGGAACGGGAAGCTCGGCTGGAGGAAAAGTTAAGCTCCTGCGTATCTACTACCAGCTGGAAAAAACGGGTTGGCAGGTGGCCCTGCAGGGAGCGTTTTATTTCTTTTAAAGTAAAACGGTTAAGGAAGCCGCGCAGCTTCACGTAAAAGACGCCGCTGTTTTCCGCAATAAAAATTTTTAGGTAACAGGAGTCGGCCATCTGCCTGCCGTTATCCTTTATGGCCTGAACCCGCCGGTAGAGTACGGGTACGCGCCGGCCGGCTACGGTTTGCAGCTGCTGAAGGAAGGAGCGGTACCAGTGGTTTTCTTTGATGAAGCGCCGGACCAGCAGCCAGCCCAGTCCCCGGTACAAAGCGGAGGGCCAGCCGGTAAAGAAAAAGTTTTGCAGGATATGCCGGTGGGAATAAAAACGCTGGAAAGCGCGCACCGTCTCTTCCTGCAGCTCTGCCGCGCTCATGCGCGCCGGCTGAAAGACGGCATGGTGCCCGTCGTAAAGCTCCCAGTCGCGGGTGAGCAGGCGCCCTTCCTGTTCCAGCTTTGCAAAAAGGGGCGTGCCTGGCAAGGGGGTAAGCATTAAGAACTGCACTGTATCAATACGCAGCTGCAGGGCGAAATCTACCGTCTCCCTAATTGTTTCTACCGTGTCCATATCGCTCCCCAGGACGAACATGCCGTGCACCCTGATGCCGTAGGCATGAAAACGCCCGATGGCTGTGGCTATATCCTCCACGCTTTGCCTTTTATTATAGACCTTGAGGGTCTCCTCGTTAATAGATTCCAGGCCCAGGTAAACAATATGGCACCCTGTGCGGCGCAGCAGGGCCATAAGCTCGTCGTCTCTGGCCACTTCCACCCGGACCTGGGCTCCAAAACCGCGCAGGTTAATTTTACGGTCGATCATTCCCTGCAGCAGCTCAAGGCTGCGGCGGCGGTCGGCCGTAAAATTGTCGTCGCAGAAAAATACGTGCCGGCCCCTGTAAAGGGCCAGCTCCTGCAGCACGCTTTCCGTGGAGCGGTAGCGGTAACCCCTGCCAAACATGGGTGTAACGCTGCAGAAAGTGCAGTTAAAAGGGCAGCCGCGGGAAGTCATGACAGGAACGGAGCGCCGGATGCCGCCCCGGGCAAAGAGGGAAAGATCAGGTATGGGCAGCTCCTCCACATTTACCCATGTCTGTGCGCAGGGGTTATGGATGATTTCCCCTCCGGCATGGTAGGAAACGCCGGGCAGATGCAGCGGCTTTTCCCCTGCGCGCAGGCACTCTACGAGGGCGGGGAAGGTGAAGTCGGCTTCGCCCCTCACCACGTAGTCCGCATACTGTATGGCTTCGTCGGGCAAGAAGGTGGCGTGGATGCCGCCGATGACTACGGGAATATGGGCATGACGCAGGTAAGCGGCAATGCGGTAGGCCTCCCGGCTCGTGGGCGTAATGGCTGAGATGCCCACTAGGTCGGCCCTAAGGATCTCCCGCCAGGGCAGGGCAAAGGCAGGCCCCACATAGATGGCCACATCGAAACCGGCCTCCTTTAATTTTGTCCCCAAGATGGGCAGACCCAGCCGCGGCATCTGGGATTTGCTGAAAACATGTCCCCTTGAAGTCTGAGGTTCGATCAGGGCAATTTTCTTCAATGAAAGCCCTCCTTATGTTAGAAAACGTAAATTTGTTGTTTTCCCCTATTGCTGTTAGCCTGCACTTATGGCCTGCTTATAGTATAGCAGAGTTTTCCGCAAAAAAGAAGGAAAGGGGTAGGGGAAATAAAATTAATTTACTGTTATTTATTTCCAGGGATTCTCCCATTAACAAGGCTGGAGAAAGGGCGATATATATAGAGGGAAAGCCGTTTGTTTCAGGCGGTATCGTTAACGGGAGGTTTAAACGGGTTATGGTGGTGACGGAAACAGCAGCGTCTGCCGTGGTTACTCTTTACGATAAAATAGATATAACGAACTCAGAGGAGCTGGGCCGGAGGTTGGCGGAACTTTGTGCGGCGGGCGTCAAAGAGATCACCCTTGATTTTAGCCATGTCTGCCACATCGATTGTTCCGGCCTGGGGAAAATATTGTTTACCCAAAGAAAACTGCGGGAAGCCCAGGGCGGATTGAGGATTATCAATGTACACAGCGCGTTTTTAAAAAGGCTTTTTGCTTTGATCCAGCTGGAAAAAGTCCTCCCCTTGGAATAGTCCCTGGAGGCTTAAGGAGGAGCTTTGAGGCTTAAAGACCCCCGGCCCTTTGCCGCCAGGGGTCTGTCCCTTCTTAGAATTAGAAGTAGTATTCCACTACAACCCGGGCCTGCACGTTGATGTCCCCGGGGATAATGGGCGTATGCACCTCTTGTATAACGGCATCTTGCATTAGCTTGGTCCGGAAGGGGGTATAGGAGGAGAACTCCTCCTGGAGGCTTTTGATCCCCTTAATTTTTATCCCGGCGCTGTCGGCAATAGCCCTGCCTTTGGCCTCTGCCTGGGCTGTGGCTGCTTTTAAACCCTGCAGCTTCAGCCCTTCTGCGTTCTTGCGTTCAAAGCGGACAGACTGCACCTGGTTGGCCCCGGCTTTTACTGCCGTATCAATGGTCGCGCCTGTAGCGTCAAGATTTTCCAGGGTAACGCTCAGCTCGTTATAGGCGCGGTAAAGGTCCCTGTATTCCGGCTCGACCTGGGGCTGGAGCGGGTCCAGGGGACGCACCGGCTCCCAGTATTCCCGGTAACTGTAAAGGTGGTAATTTCCTGTTTTTAACTGCTCTTTCTTCAGCCCTGTCCCCAGAAGGGCCTGCAGCACCTGTTCCATCAGCCGTGCGTTTTCTTCCACGGCGGCCTGAGCTGTTTTGCCTTTTGTCTCTACCCCCAGCACAATGACGACCTGGTCGGGGGGCGCGCTTAACTCGGCTTCACCGTATACCCGGATAATCCTCTCCGGGGGTTCCGGGTTTGTCGTAGCTGCGCCGGGGCTGCCTCCTGTCCAGAGCAGGGCTGCAAGTATAAGCAAAATTACGCCGGTAACAAGGAAAGTTTTTTTGCTGCTTGTCATAAGTTTACCTCCCTTTGCTTGATTCTTGATCCTTTGACGGGCAAAAGGGGGAAAAGTTCCCGTGAAAAATAGTTGACCGTACGGGCGCAGGATGTGTAAGATAAAAAAAAGATGCCGGAGCCCTTCCCTGGCCCAAAGAGGAGTGAGCTGGAAGATGAGCCGCAGCAGGAGCGGGTGGAAATATCTTTTTGGCCCCGTTTTTTCGCGCAGACTGGGCGTTTCTCTGGGTATCGACCTGATCCCTTTTAAAACATGCTCCCTTAATTGTGTTTACTGCGAATGCGGCGAGACCACCGACCTTACGGTCGGCTGCAGGGAATATGTGCCCGTCTCCGCTGTCCTGGCGGAATTGGAGCAATTCCTGTCGCGGCAGCCCTGCCTGGATTATCTGACCTTTGCCGGTTCGGGGGAACCCCTGTTGCACAGCGGGATTGGCCGGATAATCGACGCCTTAAAGCGGCGTTATCCCCGCTACAGGGTGGCCGTGCTGACTAACGGCACCCTGCTCATGCGGCCGGAGGTGCAAGAGCAGCTTGCCTCTGCGGATCTGGTCGTGCCTTCCCTTGATGCGGCTACAGAGGAGGTCTTTCAGAAGGTCAACCGCCCGCACAGGAGCCTGCATTGCGCGGCGCTTATCTCCGGGCTGGCCGGCTTCCGCCGCAGCTACAAAGGCAGACTGGCCTTGGAGGTTTTCATTGTACCGGGGTTGAACGATACGCCGCAGGAGCTGACTGCGCTCCAGGAAGCTGCCCGCCTTATCGGGCCGGACAGCCTGCAGCTGAACACGCTGGATCGGGCAGGCACAGAAGACTGGGTCACCCCGGCCGATCCAGCCCGTTTGGAAGAATGTGCCCGTATCCTGGGAGGCGCAGAGGTCTTTGCCGGTGGCCGGCCGCGCCGCCGCGTCCTTTTTTCCGGGCAGGGGGAGCAGGATCTATCCTGCCCGGCAGGGGCGGGAGAGAAGAAAAGAGGTAGTTAAAATGCTTGACCTTGAACAGGTAATGGAAAAACTGCTGGTGTATATCCGGGAAACGGGCAGGATGCAAAAGGAACGCCTGGGGGAGGCCGGCCTGAGGATGCAGCGCAAGCATTCAGGGGCCGAACTGGTCACGGAGGTGGATGAGCTTTCGGAGAAGCTGCTCCTTCAGGGTATCAATACCATCTGCCCGGACCATGATATCCTTTCGGAGGAATACGGAGCCATCAACCGTCAGTCGGAGTACCTGTGGATTATTGATCCCCTTGACGGCACCAACAATTATTACCAGGGCATCCCCATTTTTGCCATCTCCGTGGCCTTGCAGCAGCGGGGTGAAACCGTGCTGGGCGTTGTTTACCAGCCGGTTCTGGAGGAGATGTTTACGGTGCTAAAGGGGAAGGGGGCCTGGCTGAACGGCAAGAAGTTAAGGGTTTCGCAGAAGACCGAGCTTTCGGAATGTGTGCTGGCCACGGGATTCCCCTATGATAAAGGGACGCACCGGGAAAACAACGCAGATTATTTTTCGTACTTTGTGCCCCGGGTAAGGGGGCTGCGCCGCCTTGGGGCCGCTGCCTACGACCTCGCCTGCGTGGCGGCCGGCCGTTTTGACGGTTTCTGGGAGCTGAACCTTTCTCCCTGGGATGTGGCTGCCGGCACCCTGCTGGTGCAGGAGGCGGGGGGCAGGATCATCTACCTGGAAAAACGGGGGGTCTCCCTGATAGCAGGCAACGAGGTGATCAGCGGCTTAATCAGGGAAGCCATCGCCCGCGTTGACGCCGCGCGAAACGGCGGCTGAAAAGCAGGGAGGGCCCGGGACGGACAAATTTGGGATCGCGCTCCTGGGAATGGGTTCAAAGACGGGCATATTCCTCTTCGCCCGGCGTTGTTGTCCCGGACGGCACGGGGGTTGTTTTGCTGTCTAAAAAACCTTCCGCCATCTCCACGATCTTCTCCAGCGGTGACTTTGCTGTGGCGGTCAGCGGCACAACGGTAAGCTCCCCTTCTTTGAAGATCAGTATGGCCGCAGGCGTGATTTTACAGCCCAGACCTGCCCCGTAATTGCCCGCCGCTAACACTCCCTCTTCTTTTTGGCCTCCCTCTCCCCCGCCCAGGAAAAAACTTACTGTCAAAACGGGCAGCAGGGTCACGGCCCCGAGTGCCAGCGGTTCTCCTAGGACGGTTTCCGTACGCAGCAGGCCCTGCAGTTTTTCCAGGAGGGCGTTAAAGAGGTTGTTCCCAGGTTCCACAGCATCTACCTCCAGTACCTATTAATTTAGCCTGATTTTCCATCATTAATACATACTGGAAAAACGCTGGCAACCCGGTTGTTGCCGGTTATTGAAAATATTTTACCCCTGCGGCAAAAATCCTTTGCTCTTTATCTCCGGGCACATTGAGGGCGAGCCCGGGGTCCAGCCGTTCCGGGTGGCCCATGCGGCCGAGCACCCTGCCGTCGGGGCTGGTGATCCCCTCTATGGCTTCCACGGAACCGTTGGGGTTGTACGGCATCTCGGCGGCCGGGTTTCCCTCCAGGTCTACATAGCGGGTAGCCACCTGGCCGTTTTGTATCAGCTGTTCCAGTACCGCCGGGCCGGCGATAAACCTCCCTTCGCCGTGGGAGACGGCGATGGTTTCAATATGGCCCGCCTCCACGTTGCTGAACCAGGGGGAGAGGGTGGAAACAACGCGCGTCCGCACGATGGTGGAGACATGACGTCCGATCTGGTTAAAAGTAAGGGTGGGGCTGTTTTCGTCCAGAGCCACAATTTCCCCGTAGGGTACAAGGCCCAGCTTAATCAGCGCTTGAAAACCGTTGCAGATGCCCAGCATCAGCCCGTCCCGGTTTTGCAGGAGTTCCCTTACCGCTTCGCTGATACGGTTGTTCCTGAAAAAAGCGGCAATGAACTTGCCTGACCCCTCCGGCTCGTCGCCGGCGCTAAAACCGCCGGGCAGCATCACAATCTGGGCCTTGCCGATGCGCCTGGCCATCTCCCTGATAGAAAATTCCACATCGGCGGGGGAAAGGTTGCGCATCACCATGGTATCTACAAGGGCGCCAGCCTTCTTGAAGGCCCTGGCTGAGTCGTATTCGCAATTTGTCCCCGGGAAAACGGGAATGAAAACCCTGGGACGGGCCAGGGATAGCGCCGGTCTCCTGGTATTTCTCCTGGTGTCATGGATCTCCCGGAGCTGCTTCTTCTCTACCCCGGTACGGGTGGGAAACACCTTTTCCAGGGTTTCCGTCCATGCGGCGTAGATCTCTGCCAGGGGAAGGCGCGTGCCGTTGACCAGGATGGCGGCTTCTTCCGTAACAACGCCCAGCTCCACGTAAGGCGTCTCTCCAAAGAGCTCTGCCAGGGGGGCCTTTTCCTTTATCTCCAGGATGAGCGCGCCATAGCCGGGGGCAAAAAGGGTCTCCTCGGGCAGTACCGTTTTAAAAGCCATACCCAGGCCGTTGCCGAAACACATCCTGCTTACGGCGGCGGCGATGCCGCCGTTTCTGACGGCATGGGCGGCCAGCACCAGCCCCTTTTTCATCAGGTTGTTTATGCGGGTAAAATTGCTTTTCAGCTGCTCAAAATCGGGCAGTTCAAAGGCATCCCGCGGAGCGGGCACGAGCACCACTTTGCTGCCGGCCTGCTTGAATTCCTGGGAGATGAGCTGCTCCCTCTTTAGTGTATTCACGGCGAAGGCTACCAGGGTAGGTGGGACGTGCAGCTCCATAAAGGTGCCGGACATGCTGTCTTTGCCGCCGATGGCGGGGATGCCCAACTTTTTTTGCGCCAGGAGGGCGCCCAGCAACGCGCTGAAAGGTTTGCCCCAGCGGGTCGCCTCCCGCCCCAGCTTCTCGAAATATTCCTGCAGGGTCAGGCGTATTTTTTCGTACTTGCCCCCTAAGGCAACGCTCTTGGCTGCCGCCTCTACTACGGCGTAGAGGGCGCCGTGGAAGGGGCTCCACCTGGCAAGCTGGGGGTTGTAGCCAAAAGTAGCTAGCGTAGCGGTATTGGTTTCGCCCTCCCGTACGGGGAGGAGGGCGGCCATACCGTCGGCCGGTGTGGCCTGGTACTTGCCGCCAAAGGGCATAAGCAGAGTACCTGCCCCGATTGTACTATCAAACATCTCCACGAGGCCTTTCTGGCTGCACACGTTCAGGTCCGCCAGGTTTGCCTTCCAGGCCCGTCTGAGGTCCGGCAGGGCTGCTGCTATGGCCCCGGGGAGCTCCCGGAAATAATTTTGCTCCGGCAGGGGGGGAAGCACCCGGACGGCGGTTTTCTGCCTGACGCCGTTGGTATTGAGGAAATCGCGGCTGAGATCGACGATAAGCTTGCCCCGCCAGGACATCCTCAGCCTGCGCTCTTTCGTCACCTTTGCCACCACGGTGCTTTCCAGGTTTTCGGCCCGGGCATAGCTGTGGAAGATCTCCGCCTCGGCGGCATCCACGACTACGGCCATCCGCTCCTGGGATTCGGAGATGGCCAGCTCGGTGCCGTCAAGGCCCTCATACTTTTTGGGGATCAGATCCAGGTTTACCTCTACGCCGTCAGTGAGCTCGCCGATGGCTACGGAAACACCGCCGGCGCCAAAGTCGTTGCATTTTTTAATCATGCGGCTGACACGGGGGTCCCGGAAAAGCCGCTGGAGCTTGCGTTCCGTAGGCGGATTCCCTTTTTGCACTTCCGCCCCGCACGAAGCGAGGGAAGCCGTCGTATGTTCCTTGGAGGAGCCGGTGGCTCCGCCGCAGCCGTCCCGCCCTGTCCTGCCGCCCACCAGGATAATGACGTCACCGGGGGCCGGAGTTTTACGCACCACGTTTTCTGCGGGCGCTGCCCCGAGGACAAAACCTATTTCCATGCGTTTGGCCAGAAAACCTTCGTCGTACAGCTCTGCAACCTGCCCCGTGGCCAGCCCGATCTGGTTGCCGTAAGAACTGTAACCGGCCGCTGCCTCTGTAGTGATCTTACGCTGGGGCAGTTTTCCCGGCAGGGTGTCGGCAACGCGGGTCCGAGGATCGGCGCTGCCGGTGACACGCATGGCCTGGTAGACATAGGACCTCCCCGCTAGGGGGTCGCGGATGGCGCCGCCCAGGCAGGTGGCCGCCCCGCCGAAAGGTTCTATCTCCGTAGGATGATTATGCGTTTCGTTCTTGAACATAACCAGCCACGTTTCTTCCCGGCCGTCCACGTCCACCTGGACTTTAATGCTGCAGGCATTGATCTCCTCCGATTCGTCCAGGTCCGGGAGCAGTCCCCGCTGCCTGAGCTCTTTCATGCCTAGCAGGGCCATGTCCATAAGGCAGATCTCTTTTTGCTCTGCCCCGTAGACATACGCCCTGGACTGCAGGTATTCCCGGTACGCCTCTTTAAAGGGGGCGGTGAAATACCCTTCCTCGAAGGAAATATTTTCCATAACAGTTAAGAAAGTGGTATGGCGGCAGTGGTCGGACCAGTAAGTATCGATGACCCTGAGCTCTGTTAAGGTAGGCTCCCTTTTCTCCGTATCCCGGAAATACGCCTGACAGAAAAGGAGGTCCTCCAGGCCCATGGCCAGCCCCAGGCACTGCTGCAGCTCCAGGAGAAAAGCGTCCGTCCCCGTGATAAAGCCGTGCAGCACAGCCACGTCTCCGGGCTGTGCATAAGCCGGTTCCAGCTGCTGCGGTTTGGAGAGTGCCGCTTCCATGGAATCTACGGGGTTGATGCAGTAGTCTTTGATACGCTCAAAATCAGCATCAGAAATACGGCCGCGCAGCACAATTACCTTTGCCGAAAGGATGGGCGGCTGCTCCTTCTGGGTGAGCAGCTGCACGCACTGGGCCGCCGAGTCGGCCCTCTGGTCGAATTGCCCGGGCAGGTAGGCCACGGCAAAGGCCCGTTCATTTTCAGCCAACGGCAGCTCTTCCTCGTAGATCAGGTCTACGGGCGGTTCGGCAAAGATGATGCTGCGGGCGGCAGCGTATGCTTCCTCCGTAAGGCCGGCCAGGTCATAACGGTTAACGACCCTTACGCCCTCAAGCCCTGCTATTTCCAGGTTTTCTTTAAGATCGGCATAAAGCTTTTGCCCTTCAATATCAAAACCCTTGCGTTTTTCTACGTAGATCCTGCGCACATTGTTTGCCAAAGTAACGCCCCCTTCCCGCCCTATTATAACACTTTTGGCCGAAGAAAACAGACCCCGAGGCTGCAGTTTATGATGGTCCTGCAGCCCCGGGGTTTGAAAGGGTCTCCAAACAGGAAAGGGGTAAAATAAGGTTGTTAGCCGGAGACGCTAGCCGACGGCGGCTTGAACAGCGGTGCGCCTAGGGGCAGCACCACACGGCCAAAGACCTCGTTGAGGTAGATGGCGCAGGCCACGTAGACCATGCCCAGGGCAAAAATCAGCAGTAAGTACCAGCCGATTGTGGCTACGCCCGCGCCCACTGCGCCGAGCATAGCCAGCCCTACGATCCAGAGGCCGACATCAAGCAAAACAACAAGATAAAAAACAGTCGAACTGACAAGTCCTGTGGCATATAAAAGGGCGAGAACATAAGCGGCTACCACTAAAAAGCCGATACCGTTAAGGTAAGGTGGTGCGGGGCTTTTGGTCCAGATCTTGATAATTTCTCCGAAAGCAGGAGTAATACAGAGCATAAAGCCAAAAAGGACCAGAGGTGTAGCCAGTAACAAACCACCCCGGCGGTAATCAATGATCCCGCAAATTACCTGCACCAGGCCGCCGAAAAGGAGCCAGGGAATAATAATAGGTGCCCCTTCGGGGGGTATCCACCCGAGGTTCAAGGCACTGAGGGGAATGACCACGGTACACAGCCCCAGGATCCCGCAAGCCTGCGTGTTGCCCCAAAAAACATCCTTCTCCATCCAAACTCCTCCTTATTATTTTTTAAAGAGATCTTGTTGCAGCGGCTGGCATGGAGGTGCTGTGGCCCTTTCTTTTATTCTCTCCTCTTATTATATATAATTTACGCAAATTTTTGTCAAGTTATATTATATATAATGCTAAAAATATTTGAAAAACTTAAACTAGAGCAGACCCCGCTCCCTGGCATGGGTACCCGAGTCGGCGGGGTCACATTTGGGCTAACTGCAAAGACTAAAGATTAAAAATGGGGAGCCGTGGAGCCTGTTATTTTTTCCACTGCCGCTTTAAAAATATTTATTGTTTCCGGGCTGTCCGGTTCTGTAGCGGCCAAAACTGGAGAAATTTTTGTTGCCTGGGCAAGCTGCAGCTTTCCCGTATGCCCTTTTTGGTCAGCAACATACTTATAATATTTTAATAATTTTTCCCCCATAATTAATCATCTCCTATCCTGAACTCTTGCAGGGCCTCAATATAAGGCTTAGCCACATCACCCCAGGCAGCAGGCGGCTGGATCAGCCATCCGCAGTTCTCGTCCCCTTTGCCTACGCATACGGGTTCTATGGCAATGAGTTTTGCGCCAAAAAAGCCTGAACACCACCCTGAAGCGTATCCCATTAAAGACCAGCAGACAGGTTCCTTAGCTGTTTCAAAGTACGACAGGTGTTGTTCGGCTTCATAAGAATTGGACCAGATACCTGTAAAATAAAACTCACCTTTATTTCTGTCAAAACGGATTTCGGTAGGAGTGGCCTTGACTACCCCTTCCCAGGTATGGATGACGGGCCCGGAAGCTAGAAGATCCATTTCACTGTCAAAAGTGTAATTGACCTTCATCTGCATGAAATCGGCAAAGCCGTTCTGAAAGCCAAATTTAAGAAAAAACTCCCTGGCTTTGGACCAGCCGATTTCGTCAATGAGCTTATTGCGCAGGTACCCTATGGCGTTGGTATCGAAGATGACCAGCCTGCTGTCTTTAAACATCGTCAAACCTGTTTCAAGATTAAATTTTAAGTCTTTGGAGAAATCGAAATCAGTGGCTTTCATTTTCTTACCCCCATCATCTTATTCTTATGCTGCCTTGGGCCTAGCCAAAAAATGCTTTTCACCTCCCTTTCCTTGCAGTTCCCTGGCCACCTCCTTTAGCTGATTTTTTTTGTGTTTGTGGCCGCTTCGCCTTTGCTAAAGCAGTTACTTTGTTTTTGAGGCGGCGTTAAAACGGTCCAGCACAGCCAATAACTTTTCGTTGGTAAGGGGCAGCTCCTGGGCCAAGGCGGTAATCTCTTCCATGGTGGCCGATTGTTCTTCGATCGCGGCGGATACTTCCTCGCTTCCTGCGCTTACCCCCTCGGAAGCTGTGGCGATGATATCAATTTTTTCTACAATTTTCTCTACGCCTTGAATAATATTCTTTAAACTTTCGCCTGTCTGGAGGATAACATTTGAGCTTTCCTGGACTTTTTGAGCGGCGTAGGCCATTTTGTCTACAACATTTTTACTCTCTTTCTGGGTATCGCTGATCAGCAGGGCAATTTCGGAAGCGGCCTTTCCTGACTGCTCTGCCAGCTTGCGCACCTCGTCCGCTACTACGGCAAAACCCCTGCCCTGCTCCCCGGCCCTGGCAGCTTCAATGGCGGCATTTAAGGCCAGAAGGTTTGTTTGGGCGGCGACGTTCTTGATCATGTTCACAATAACGCCTATTTTTTCCGCGTGGCTGTTTAAATTATTGACGGCACCGGTTAGCTCTTTAATTATTTCATTCGTCTGCTGGATGGTCTTTACCGCAGCCTCGATGGCCTCTTTGCCGCCTTCAGCTTGCAAAGCGATGTCTATGCTGACTTCAGACATCTGCTGGGTACTTTCATGCATCTTGCGCGCATTTTCTGCAAATTCATTTGCCGAGGCAGCTACCTCCTGCAGTGAAGCGCTCATCTCCTGGGAAGATGCGGCCAAGGATTCTCCTGCGGAGAACATGGTGTCTATTTCCCTTTTTATCTCCAGGACCATGGCCCTGAGAGAATTATTTAATGTTCCCAAGGCCTTTGTCAGGGTTCCAAACTCTTCCGGCAGCTGCGAGAGCTCAGCAGAAGGGCCTGCAGAGAGGGTGCCGTTTTGCATTTTCTCCACGGCCAGGGCAAGACTAGTTAATCGCCCCAAAAGGGATCTTATTAGCAAGGAGAAATATATGTAAACTAGCAAGGCGACAAAAAAGGCGGCCGGGATTAAGCTTTTGCCATAAGCGCCGGTCACTGCATCTACAGCGGAGAACTCCGCCCCTGCCTTTAAGGCGGTTGTCTTGATTAGTGGCATGAACCAAAATAAATTTATTAGTAGGAACAGGATTGTTACTGCTAATACACCGGACAGCAACAACCTTTGTTTCAGGCCAATTGACAAGCCGCTTTTCTTCAGCATACTGTCTGCCTCCCGTGAGATGTTTGTAAAGATATGGTAGCCCTTTTAAATGCCCTGCCAGCGGTTAAAGAGGTTATGTTCGATATGGAACTGGTCCAAGACCTTGCCCACCGTCTGGTTGATGATGTCGTCTAGGGTCCGGGGAAGGTGGTAAAAGGCGGGCATGGGCGGCAGCAAAATGGCCCCTGCTTCTGCCACCATGGTCATGAGGCGCAGGTGTCCCAGGTGCAGCGGCGTCTCCCGCACGACCATGACCAGCTTCCTTTTCTCCTTGATCTGCACGTCGGCCGCTCTGATCAACAGGTTAGTATTGAAGGAATTGGCAATGGCGGAGAGGCTTTTAATGGAACAGGGGGCGATAATCATGCCCTCTGTGCGGAAAGAACCGCTGGAGATGGAGGCCGCCAGGTTGCAGATGCTATGCACCTCTGCGGCCATCTCCTCTACCTGTCTGACCGTGTATCCCGTTTCTAGTTCAATGGTTTTTTTCCCCACGTCACTAATTACCAGGTGTGTTTCCACACCGGCGCGGTGCAGTTCCTCCACGATACGCACGCCGTAGATTGCGCCTGTTGCCCCAGAGATACCGACGATAATTTTCAAGGTTGAGGCCTCCTTTGCAAGATTTCTTTAGCCCTCGCCGCAGCGGCCCGGGGCAGGGTAAGGCGCCGGTAACGCTCTGCTGCCGGCCCCCCCGGGCGGGCGGTGGCATCGAAACCCAGCTTGGTTGTTTCTCCGTTTTCCACGGAAGGATCGATGACGTAACCTTCCAGGCCGGAGAGGACGATGAGGTCCCTGTCGCCCTGGAAACGGGTAGCCAGAGCCCAGAGCACCTCCCGGAAACTGTAAATATCCACGTCTTCATCCACCACGATGACATGCTTCAGGCGCCGATCCAGGTTAAGGGCCAGGTGGATAATGCGGCGTATCTCCTGGCGTGTCAGGGAGGGGGCCACCTGGATTACACCCTGGAAGGTCAGGGATCCGGGCAGGTAGGCCACGTTCAGTACCCCTGGCGCCTGTCTGTTTAGCTCCTGCCATAATTCTGCCCCGGTGAAGGCGGAGAGGATAATATCTGTTTCGATGCCCCAGGGAGGGATGACGGCAAGGACGGGGTTGCGGCGGCAAGTCACGGCCCGTACTTCCATGATGGGGCTTACATTTTCAAAATAATAGCCCGTGCTTTCGCCGAAGGGACCCTCCTTTTCCCTAATGCCAGGCATGATCTCCCCCTCCAGGATGATCTCTGCCAGCGCCGGCACAGGCAGGTCCACGCTTTTGGCCGGGACCAGGGGCACAGGCCGGCCGGCCAGGGCTCCCGCCAGTTCCAGCTTGCTGTTCAAGCCGTGTTTGAGGGTAACGGCAGCCGCCAGGATTTCAGCCGGGTGCAGCCCCAGGGCCACTGCGGCGGGCAGGGGTTTGCCCTGTTCTTCCATGCTTTTAAAATAGTCAGCAAGGGGGGGGTTGGCCAGGAAAACGCCCAGCCGGTTCTTCCCTTTAAGCTGCAGCCGGTGGATGCCCGAATTCAGTCTATGCGAAAAGGGATCTTTGGCCATGAGCACCCCCGCTGTAATGTAAGGCCCGGCATCGCCTTCGTGGAAGAGGGGAACGGGTAGGAGAGCTGGTAAGTCCAGCTCTCCTGTGATTACTTCCTCCTGGCAGGGTGCCGGGCCCTGGTAAAGTTCCGGCACCAGCCCGGCTGCCCGTTTTTGCAGATAAACTTCCCGCAGCTCCGCCTCGGCGCAGTCCAGAGCCAGGGCCAGCTTGCGGCGGCTTGCCAGCAGGTTGCCCGCCACTTTTTTCCCCCCGTAGCCGCTCACGTTTTCTAGAAGTACCGCCGGGCCTCCCTGCTCTCCTAGGACTTCCTTGAGCACAGCGGTAACTTCAAAGTGGTGCCTGACTTCTTCTTTGATGCGCAGCAGCTCCCCTGCTGCTTCAAGCTGGCGCAAAAAGCTGCGTAAGTCTACCTCCATTTTAATCTACCTCCAATTTGCTTTTGCTCTACCTCCAGCGTTCCGGGATCCTCTCCACCTGTTCTAGGACTTTGATGGAATAGGGGGCGGGGTGGATCTGGCCGCGGCCAAAACGCACCTGCAGCCCCTGCTCATATTTCTTGGGGTCCGGGGAAACCAGGGCCTTAACATTTTTATAACAGTATTTATACTTGCCTGGGGTCAGGTCCCTTAAGGCCAGCTGCAACTCCTTGTCTTCGGGCAGGTCTGCCAGGCTGTTCACAAAAACGTCGTAATGCAGCATCATTATAACCTCCTTTTACCTGGCTTTAAAGCCGTATTTTTCCCAGTTGGCCAAGACCTTGTCCTGGATTTCCTTGGGGTAAACTGTCTTGAAGGAGACAAGGCGGGGCACTTCACTCAGGGGATCCCAGTCGATGGGGAAGGTGCAGTCAAAGACCACTTTGGGCCCTGCCATCTTCAGGCGCTCCTCGTAACTGAGGAAGGGGTAGAGGGGGGTACCGGCGCCTTCGTAGATATGGATCCCTTTTTGGGGATGGCACTTGGTGGTCAGGGCGTGGATAACTTCGTTGTAATTGTAAATATCTGTCTGGTCGTCCACCACCACGACCATGTGGAACCATGGCCCCAGTTTGCTGCCGAAAACAAGCTGGGCGATCTGGGCGGCAATGTTGGAGTAGATGGGCTTTACGCCGATAACGACCAGGTGGTGGGTCGATTCGGGCCACATAAACGCCCCCGTGATGGGGATACCCTGGCTGCGCAAAAGGGCATCCATCTCCAGGCAGAGGGAGAAGGAGCGGAGCAGCTGTCCTTCGTCGGTGGGCACACCCATATTGGAGATGGTGGTGATGGGGTCGTTGCGGAAAGTGATGGCTTTAACCCGGTAGCATGTGCGCAAGTCCCGGGGGGAAGTGCGGTAACCCGTGTATTCGCCGAAAGGCGCTTCTTCCAAGGAGACGTCGGGCAAGATCTCCCCCTCGATGACTATTTCTGCATGGGCGGGCACTTCCAGGTCCACGGTCTCGCACTTGACCAGTTCCACCGGTTTGCCCATGAGCATCCCTGTGTAATCCGACTCGGGGATGGGGGAGGGGGCGCAGGCGGCGATGGCGGAGAGGGGGTCAGGCCCGATGACGGTGGCAAAGGGCATGGGCAGGCCCCGGGGCTTATATTTGCCGTGGAAAACCTTGCCGCCGTCGGAGAAGGGCAAAAGGGGACCCGTCATGGTATAGCTGTCGTAACACATTTGGCGGTACATGCCCCAGTTGACGTCGCCGTTGTCCGGGTCTTTGGTGACAACAAAGTGCCAGGTGGCCAGGTAGCGCCCCCCGTCGCCGTCGTGCACCATGGGTGCCGGCAGCATGAAGAGGTCGGCGTCTTTGCCCAGGAGGATATTTTCCTTGCAGGGGGCCTGTTTTTTGTCCACAAGGACAGGCTTTACCGGCGGCCGGTTGGTGCGCTTCAGGTACTCGGTGGCAATCTGAGGGATGCTACTATTAGGATCCAGCCCCAGGCAGATGGCCAGTTTTTTGTATGTGGATATGGGGGCGCCTAGGTAGCGGTGGCCGGGATAATCTTTGATCCTGTTCATCAAGGGAGAAGGGCCTTGCTCTTCACATACCTTGCGCACGATGGCCCCCGCTTCCAGGTCCCAATCTACCTCCTGGTTGATCGTGACCAGCTCTCCCGCTGCGTCCAAGGCCTTAATATATTCGCGGTTGTCTTTAAATGCCAAGATTTTTCCACCTCCGTGTTTGGGATAAGCAAAAAGTTAATAATTAGATTAATAATTAGATTCATGACAATCAACTAGCTGCATAACTGGCCCTGCAAGCCTGCTTTTTGTTTTTTATCACCACCCCTTGCTCGTTACTTTTTCACAGAACGCGTCCCATTTACCCTGGGCGATCAGGATCATCTCTGCCAGTTCCCGGGCTACGCCTTTGCCCCCTGCCTTTTCCGTGACCCAGTGGGCTGCCTCCAAGGCTTGCCGCTTGGCGTCGGAGGGGGCCACAGCGAAACCTACCCTGCGCATTACCCCCAGGTCGATCACTTCGTCACCCACGTAGCAAACCTCTTCGTCGGTAATATTCAATTCTTCCAGCAGTTTTTCATACTGGGCCACTTTTTCTTTGGTTTCGTAGTAACGCTTGACGCCAATGTCTGCCATACGCGCTGCCACGGTCTTGGATTTGCGCGTGATAATGGCAATCTCGATGCCGCAGAGCATCAGGGCATTGCTGCCGAAACCGTCCTCGTGGCAGAAGGCGCGCAGGCGGTTGCCGTTGTCGTCGTAGATGACCGTATTGTCCGTAAGCACCCCGTGCACATCAAAGATCACCAGCTTGACTTTTTTAGCCCGTTCCACGGCGTCTTCCCAATTTTTTCCAAAAGACATCTTTTCTTTTCCCCTTTCTATATTTCCTTTATTTGTGCCCCGCACCATGGTGCGGGGCACAGGCTCATGGCTCCTTTATGCCGGCTGAATTTAGAACCCGTATTCTTTCCAGCGGGACTGGACCTTGGCCAGCATCTCTTTGTCCAGGGCAATCTCCACGGGCTTATTTTCCCACTCGTACGGGGTTGTGGCGTCAATTAAAATGCGGGAGGTAATGAGCTTGCTGGAGTTGGGATCGAGGGCAGGATCCAGGGGCGTGGAGCGTCCCCGCTTGATGATCTCGGTGTCACGCAGAGGGTCGTAGCGCACGGACATGGCCCAGAGCACCCTGCCGATGTCGTCGGCTTTGATGTCGTCGTCAACTACAATAACCCCCTTGACACCGTAGCTGCCAGTGGTGCTGGCGATAATAGCATTGGCTACCTGGGCGGAGTGGCCGGGATAGCTCTGCTTTACGGAAGCGATGACCCAGAAACGGCCGGCGGACTCAGGGGGAATATAGACAGATTGGATGCCGGGGATGCGCATCTGCTCTAGGTCGGTCCAGAGGGAGGCATTGCGGGTGAAAGCCAGGAGCATGTGGATGTCTGTTACGGGCCTGCCTACAGAGGTTGCCCAGAGGATGGGGTTGTTGCGGTGCAGGACGCGCTTCACTTCCAGGCACGGTTTTTTGATCTCTTTGTCGATCTCATCGGTATAATAACCTGTGTACTCGCCGAAAGGGCCCTCCGGCTGCAGGTTGTTGGGGTCGATCTCGCCCTCCAGCACGATCTCCGCCGTGGCCGGGATGGGTAGGCCGGTATAGTCGCTGATAATATACTCTGTGGGTTCCCCTCTAATCGTGCCTACCACGTCGTACTGGCTGACCCCTTCCTGCTGCAGCGCCCCCGCCATAAAGAGCAGAGGATCGCAACCGATTACGGCGGCTGCGGGCATTTTTTGCCCCATCTTTTTATATTTCTTCATGATGCGCTCGCCCCGCTTGCCGGGCAGGATCTGCACGCCGCAACGGCGGCTGTCCAGCATTTGCATACGGTAGGTCCCCAGGTTCTCCTTGCCGCTGTCGGGGTCTTTAACAATGAGGAAAACTGCGGTGCCGATATAGCGGCCTCCGTCCAAGGGGTAAAACTTGGGCACGGGGAATTTCTCCAGATTTACGTCCTCGGCGCTATCCACGTTTTCCAGGACGGGGCCTGTGGCCACCTCCAGAGCGGGGATGACTTTACCCAGGGAAAACTTCATCCACTCTTTGGAGAGGTCGCACATGGAGTAGGTATCTTTCATCCCCATGGCGATGGAAAGGCGCCGGGGCGTGCCAAAAGCCCCCGTCAATACCGGCGAGCTGTAGCCCTTTACGTTCTCAAAAAGCAGGGCCGGTCCGCCCCTTTCTTCGTTGAGTTTGGAGATGTGGGAGATCTCCAGGTTCCAGTCCACTTCAGCCGTAATGCGCTTTAGTTCCCCGATTTCCTCACAACGGTGGATAAAACCTCTTAAATCCATTACTAAAGCCTCCCTTGTTTGATCATACTGCCAAACCGGCCAATACCTGGCCGGGGAAATCCCCTTGAAGCCTGATTTATTTGTTCAATTAAGCAGTTTTATGGGGAGATGGGGCTAAAGGAGCACTGAACCAAATAATAACTGAACTAAACTAAACAATATTAGTGAAGTTTATATAATCAGGACAGTAGAAAATATTCGCACTTTTCTACAATAAAATATCTTAGCCCATCTAGCGTGTCAATGGCTAAATTGGTGCAAAATTTAGAGGCAGAATATGACCACTTTGGACAAATAAAGATTTTTCTTTTAAAGACCTCTCGGTGTAAGGGGTACAGGGAAGGGGGTGTTTTTTGGGCAAAACATATCCAAAGTAGTTAAACTAGTAGGGTAAAAATTCCCCTAAATTAGCCATTGACACCGCCAAAAAGTTAGGGTAACTTATTTTTAAAGTATAAAAAATTTGAAAAGTTGCCATAAGAAACGCTTGTTAGGCAAGGCAATAAAGAGGCAATATTCCTTGCAGGAAAGGGTTAAGCTGATGAAACAAAACAGCAATATCGTAAGTTTTCCGGGAGCTGCCAAAGCAACTCCAGCCCCAGATGCTGAAAAAATTGCTCCCGCGGGCGCGGCGGCGGAGGGCGGCGCCGCTGCTTCCCTTACCGAGGAAGTGGAGCTGCTGCGCCAGGAGCTGCTCAAAGAGCGGAAACGGGTCCTCCAGTGGCGCACCCTGAGTGAAGCTTCCGTGATCTTGAACTCCAAGCTGCACTCCGAAAGCCTGCCCCTCAAAATTATCAAATACGCTAAAAAGTTGGTGGCGGCGGAAGCAGGGCTCCTCGCCCTGGAAGAAGTAAAAGAAAACGGCTTGAGGATCGTAAAGCACTACACTTTCTCCGACGAGGCCAAAGAAGAGCTGTTTGAAGAAATAGTGCAAAAACCCCAGGGAGCAATCGAAATAATCCTGCAAAAGGGCGAAGTGATCAACCGCAGCTCAACTTACTATAACGCCGACGACTTGCTGGGTTTCTACACAGTAAAAAGGAATCTCCTCGGCATACCCCTCTACGCAGGCCGGAAAATTATCGGTGCCCTGCTCATGGCCAATAAAAGCGAGGAGGCTTCTTTTACCCAGGACGACCAGGATCTGCTGATGATTTTAGGTTCCCAGCTGGGGATCGCTTTAGAAAATTCGCGCCTTTACGAGAAAATCGACAAGGAACTGCAGGCAAAGCTCGACGAGCTGGAACGGGTCAACGAAATACTGAGGAAGCAGCATATTATCTTGGAAAAGTCCCTGGAGCTGCATAACCAGTTGACCGGGCTGGTGCTGGGGGGCAGAGGGATCGAAGCGATCTGCGAGACCCTTGCTGCTTTTATCAATGCCCCCGTCCAGGTAGAAGACCATAATCTCAACGTCAGGGCCACAACGATCAACAGTGAAGTGCAGGCCTTTGTCAGCGGAAAACAGCTGGTTGCAGACGATGCCTACAGCTACCAGGTCCATATTCTTTTTCAGGAAAGAAAGCCGGTGGAGCTATACCCGGATTTAAACACGACCCAGTACCTGGTCCCCATTGTGGCTGGGCAGCAGAACATGGGGTTAATTACCGCCGTTATTGCGCACCGGGCCCTTAAGCCCCTGGATAAAGTGGCCATGGAGCAGGGCGCTACCATCATTGCCCTGGAGATGCTCAAGCAGCGGGCCGCTTTTGAACAGACCAAGCGCTTAAAAGAGACTTTTATCGAGCACGTCCTCGATGAAAACTTTGAATCTGTCGAATGGATGCGCCACCGCGCCCTGCAGCTGGGCTTTAACTTAAGAAAAGCATTCCAGGTTATAGCCGTGGAGGTCTCGCCGGGGCGGGATGACCGGAGCCGGCCGGAGCTGTACCAGGCCCTGCGGGAGTATTGCCTTGACACTTTCCCCCACGGCGTTGTGCTCACGAAAAACAACCATATCTTAATTGTGGTTTCCTTCCAGAACAAAGAAAGGAGAGACGACCTGAAGTTGCTCCTCGAAGCGTTGAAGGAACAGCTCTCTGGCATGGTGCGGGAAGGGGACTGGTGGATGGGTCTGGGCACGCCTTGCGATAAGCTGGAAGATTGTGTTGTCTCTTACCGCCATGCTGTTACTTCCTTAAGCGTAATGAAAGCATTGAACCTAAAAAACAGGGCCGTTTCCTATGATGACCTGGGGGTATTTTCCCTAATTGAGATCAACCCCACCCACTTTGCCGAGTTTGTCAAGCGGACCATCGGCCCGCTCATCAGTTACGACCAGAAACACAAGACGCAGCTCATGAGCACTTTAAGCCTCTTTTACAAGTATAACTGCAATGTATTGAAAGCGGCACGCCAAGGCTATCTCAACCCCAGCACCATGAAGTATAGGCTGCGCAGGATTCAAGAAATTACAGGCCTGGACCTAAAAGAACCAGAGACCAGCCTGCAGCTGCAGCTGGCCATGCGCTTGATAAACTGTGATTTTTCGGAAACGTAACTGCCGGAGGGTAAGATAACAGACAGGGCATGTCAGGCCGGCTAAAATCCACCAGTCTTAGCCACTTCATCATCTACACGTTGCTCCAACCATCACACCTGCAGCGGCGACAGCCGACTTTGCCATCCAGTATGGAAATTCCTGCTTAATGTCTGATGAAAGAAGCCAAAAATATTTGCCCCTGCTCAGCTTTGGCCGTGGTGGTGTAGGGTTGCCTGCGCCACAGGGGAACACATACCTGAGCAGTTATATCTAGCTAACTAATAATTAAGGGGGGGAAAAGGGCCCTTTTGCCTGTAAGCAAGGCATCACAAGCCGGCCGTTGTTTCCTGTGGCGCGTCTCCAGCTGGGACGCAGTTGTTGGTAAGGATTCAGCCAGTGGCCATTAAAAAATGAAAGGGGAAAAGAGGATGACAGAAAAGCGTGGTTTTTTAAGTCCGCATGAGGTGCCCCCTGTCCCGGGCACTGAAGGTTGGGAGCGTATGTATCCCTATTACTACATCTTTACGACAGAAGACAAGGAAATGCAAGAGTATGAAAATAAGTCATTCTGGTATTATGACGGGCTGCATTATCCTGAGCCCATGTATCCCTTCGACCTGATCTGGGACGAAGCCTGGTATATGGCCCTTTCTCAAAATAACAGCCGTATCTTTTCCATCCCTGCCTCCATGGGGATCGACCACCGTATCCTTAACGGCTATCTCTATATCTCGCCCGTGGGCATAGAGGATCCGGAGGTAATCGAGAAGCGGGTGGCCGATTTCATGAAGCGGGCCGGCTACTATTACCAGAACTGGGACGAGCTTTACGGTAAGTGGAAAGATAAGGTCACCTCGCTCATTAAGACAGTGGAAAATATGGAGTTCAACGCCCTTCCTCAGCTTGAGGACGAGTCTGTGGTCTTTGAAGGCAAAGGCATGAGCAGTGGCTTTGAACTGGTGCGCAAGTACAACGAACTGATCAATTATGGCCTAGAGGCATGGCAGTACCACTTTGAGTTCCTGAACCTGGGCTATGCCGCCTACGTGATTCTGGCCGATTTCTGCAAGAAAGTTTTCCCTGGCATGGACGACCGTACCCTCTCTAAAATGGTGGGCGGTGTTGATGTGATCCTCTTCAAGCCTGATGAAAACCTGAGGGAGCTGGCCAAGCTGGCGGTCCAGCTGGGGGTCCAGGATAAGATTAGGCAGAGCGCCAAGCTGGATGATGCCCTTAAAGCCCTTGGCGAGAGTGAAAAGGGTAGGGAGTGGGTCAAGGCCTTTGAAGGTGCCCAGTACCCCTGGTTCTACATGTCCACGGGCACGGGCTGGTACCACAACCACTGGACTTGGTTCGACAGGGTGGAGATCCCCTTTGGCAACATCAAGAATTATATTGAAATGCTGGAAAAAGGGGAAAGCATCGACCGTCCCATTGAGCAGGTAAGGGAGACAAAGGAGAAGCTGGTCAAGGAGTACACCGAGCTGCTCAGCAACGAAGACGACAAGGCGACCTTCCAGCAGCTGCTGGGCGTAGCCCAAACCTGCTTCCCCTACGTGGAGGACCACAACTTCTATATTGAGCACTGGTTCCACGGTGTCTTCTGGCAGAAGATGCGCCAGCTGGCAAAGATCTTTGTGGACCATGGCTTCTTTAAAGATGTGGAAGAGATCTGGTATCTCAACCGCTATGAGCTGGAGCAGGCCCTCTACGACCTGGTAACCTCCTGGGCCACCGGGGTCAGGCCGCGGGGACCTTCGTACTGGCGGGCGGAGATTGACTGGCGCAAAGACGTCATCGAGAAATTCCGCCAGTTCACACCGCCGCCGGCGGTGGGCGTTACGCCGGAAGTGGTCAACGAGCCCTTCACTATCATGCTCTGGGGTATCACCACCGGCTCCATTGAGTCCTGGCTTGATGCCAGCGGTGTCTCGCCGGAAGATGTGACGGAAATCAAAGGCTTTCCCGCCTCCTCTGGCGCGGTGGAGGGGATTGCCCGCGTGATCCGGAGCCCCGAGCAGCTCAACGAGCTGCAGGACGGGGAGATCCTTGTCGCCTCCACCACTTCGCCGAGCTGGACGCCCGTTTTCAACAAGATCGGCGCTGCGATCACAGACGTGGGCGGAATCATGTCCCATGCGGCCATTGTCTGCCGTGAATATGGTCTGCCTGCGGTGGTGGGCACGGGCCTTGCTTCCTCGGTGATCAAGACCGGCCAGAAGCTGCGTGTGGACGGGGACAAAGGCACGGTTACTTTAATAAAATAAATATAACTAAAATAGTAACTGAAAACGCCTGGCCGGAGGGTCGTTCTACGCTAGACGTTCCTCCGGCTAGGCCAGACAAAAGCCTTTAAACGTAGTCACAACATCAAACAGGGTTTGTATAGTGTAAAAATTAAAAAGGTGAAAATTTTGGCTTTACCTCACAGGGGGGTTAAAAAATGAGCAAAGAAACCAGCAACGTCTTATGGCTACATGAACTGAGCAAAGATGACCCTATGATCGCAGGCCGAAAGTGCTGTCATCTGGGGGAGATGCTGCAGGCGAAAATGCCGGTGCCTCCAGGGTTCGCCTTAACCCTCAAGGCTTATGAAACATTTTTGCAGGGCAGTGGTGCTAAAGAGGTAATTTTAAAGGTTCTGGAAAAGCATAAGCAGGAACTATTGAGCGACGTGAGCAAATTTGAAGAGATAAGCTCCTATATTATCAACGATGTAATCCTGCACAAGGAGATGCCCGGGGAACTTAAAGAGGAAATATGCCGCTATTATGAAGAGCTTGGCCATGTCTGCAGCGATAGCGAGACGGCGGTGGCTGTCAGGTCCAGCGGGCCTATAAGTATGCCCGGTCAGTTTGACACCTTCCTCAACGTTTGCGGTTATGAGAGCTTGCTGGACCACGTGATTAAAGTCTGGGCCAGCTCCTTCAATGCCAGGGCCATGGCTTACCGCCTGCAGCGCGGCCTCGCCCTGGAGACATCTCCCATTGGTGTGGCCGTGTTAAAAATGGTTAATGCCAGGTGCTCCGGCGTAATGTTTACCCTTGACCCGGTAAACGGCGACCCTTCCCGCATCTTTATCGAGGGGAGCTGGGGCCTAGGCGAAAGCCTGGTAAGCGGCCAGGTTACCCCGGACAAATTTATTCTGGATAAGGTAACCCTGGAAATTACGCAGAAAACCATCTGCGATAAGGCAGTAGAGCTGGTGCGCGGCCCGCAGGGAGACGTCATCCCCCGGGATGTCCCGCCGGAAAGGCGTAACATTGCCTGTCTCAGCGACGCCGAAGTCCTGGAGCTGGCTCGGATTGGCAAGCGTATTGAGAAACATTACGGCGTGGCCCAGGATATTGAGTGGGCCATTGACGACGACCTGGTCTTTCCTCGTAACATCATTATCCTGCAGACGCGCCAGGAATCTATCTGGACCAAAAAGCCAAAGGCGCCTGTGGCACCCAGAGGGAGTGCTACGGAACTGATCGCCCGCGGCCTGATGCAGGGCATCCGTCTCCACTGAGAAGGGCAGACCACGGGGACGAACCCAAAACACAAGCGGAAAAACGTCCCCGTGGCCTGAGGTAATATTTCCGAGGTTAATATTCCCCGCGCAGCAGTTTGTCTACTTTTTCCCGGATAAAAGGGATCAGCTGTCCGTTGACGATGGGGGTCTCTCCCTGCCAGTTGCGCCAATCGCCGCAGAGGGAGGCGTAGAGGTCGCCGCAGCCCCGTTCAAAGAAAAGGGCACAGCCAGGGTTGATACGGGGGGCCAGTTTCTGGAGATGGGCGAGGAGCGCATCGCGCTCCTTTTCGCTCAGCATCTGGAAGATCGTCACCACCTTGGGGTTCTTTTTATCGCTGGTGCCCATGCGCCCCCGGATGCAGATCTCCCCTGCAGGCGGTTCTTCCTCCAGCAGGCATAATAGCTCTACGCATTCTTCCAGTCTGTCCAGGACGACCACTATCTTCCAGCAGTTAAGGGGGTTTTCCAGCTTCAGGCTGCGGGGCGCCTCTTTCAGCTGGGCGGACAGGTTTTCCAGGCAGGGGAGGCAGCGGACGTAAATATGTTTTTTCGTCTCCTCCAGGCGCGGATGGTTCTCAAAGCTCATCCAGTAGCCTTTGTTGATCTCTCTCCTTCTTCCCACAAAAATCTCCACAGTCTATCCTCCCCCAAATTGCTTTCCTGGTCTAGCCCCTTTGCGCCAGGGCTGCGGGAAGGTGGCTCAGCTTTTCCAGGACCAGGTCGGGGTTTTCCTGTAAAAGCGCCTCCCTTGTATTCTGGCCGCCCAGCACGATACCGATTTTAACCCCTGCGTTGCGGGCGGCAAAAAGGTCTGAAAGGCTGTCCCCGATATGGATGGTTTCCTGCGGCAAAGCTCCGGCCCAGGCCATGGCTTTCTGCAGCCCCTGGGGGTGGGGCTTCAGGTAGGAGAGATCGTCCCTTGTCAGGATAAGGCCGAAGCTGCCGGCAAGGGCTGCATTGTTCAGAAGGAGCTTTTCCAGGGCCCTGCGCCCGATATTGGTGACCAGGGCCAGCTTATAACTTTTAAGCTCTTGCAGCGTCTGGGCAAGATCTTCACAGGTGGTCCAGCGCGCTGCGGCATCGAGATCATAGCGGTCATAAACGGCGTCGATCAGAGCGAGGAGAGAACCGTCAGCATAACCCCAGGCTGGACCCTTTTCCTGGACGGTATTGTAGATGGCGGCATAATCCATACCGGAAAAGGATTCGCCTATCCCTTTTGCTTTCAGCAGGGCCGTTGTTTCCGCCACCGCCCCGGCCAGGTCCCATTGGAAATCAACCAGTGTCCCCTCCCAGTCCAACGTAATCAGCTTTACCCCATCATTTTTTCCCCCTTTGCTTTTTTGGGGCGATGCGGGGCAACCGTCCCCTGTCGCCTTTAGTCCGTGAGTTCCAGGAGCTCTGTCAGGTCGGCGATCTGGCCGATGATGGCCCCGGCCCCTTCTTTGCACAGGGATTGCACTGTCCCTGTTCCGGTAAGCACTCCCAGGGTAAAGAGGCCTGCTTCTCTGCCGGCGGCGATGTCACAGGGAGAGTCCCCCACGCAGAGGGTCTGCTGTGCCGGCACAGCCAGTTGCTGCAGGCAGCGGAAAAAGGGCTCGGGATGGGGCTTTTTCCTGGCGGCATCGTGGCGTGTGATCACCGCGGCAAAAAGCTCTTCCGGAACCAGGCCCGCTCTGCGGAAAAGGTCCATTTTTTTAATATAAAAGGAAGATGTTACTACGCCAATTTTAACTCCCTTTTCTTTTAGCTGCAGCAGCAGCTCCCGTACCCCTGGAAAGAGGCGCACCTCCTCTTCATAGCGGCGCTGCCAGATCTCCTCGAAGGTCTCCATAATCTGCTGTTTGAGGCTTTCCCGGCAGCCCTCCGGCGCCGCCATACCTGTAATTGTCTCCCATCCCTCCCAGAAGCCGCGCCCTTCCCCCATAA
>CALJJZ010000066.1 GCA_937973635.1 uncultured Bacillota bacterium
TGGGGGCACCAGTAAACGGGTTTCATGCCCCGGTAGATATAGCCCTTGCGGGCCATCTCGCCGAAGATCCCAATCTGAACGGCCTCATAAGCAGGATCAAGGGTAACATAATAATTGTCCCAGTCCCCCACAACACCGAGGCGTTTAAACTGTTCCCGCTGCACATCCAGGTATTGCATGGCGTAATCCCGGCACATCCCCCTGAATTCAAGGTCCGAAACATCTTCCCTTTTTATTTTCCTTGTTTTGATCACCTGATGTTCAATGGGGAGGCCGTGGGTATCCCATCCAGGAATATAAGGGATATCAAAGCCACGCATAAAGCGGTATTTGTTGATTATATCTTTCAGCACCTTATTGAGAGCGGTCCCCATATGAATATTGCCGTTGGCATAAGGGGGGCCGTCGTGGAGAATAAAGGAAGGGCTGCCCTTCCTCTTGGCGCGCATCTTTTCATAAATCCTGTTATTCGCCCACGATTCCAGGATATGGGGTTCTTTGGCCGGCAACCCGGCTTTCATGGGAAAAGCAGTTTTCGGAAGATTTAAAGTGCCGCTGTAATCCATAGCAATAATCGCCTGGTAAAAAATATACAAAAACATTCAGGCAAAGAACCGGGTGAAGATAAAACCACGCCCCGGAACAATGCCGGCCAAACCCAGGCTTAAACCTCCTTTTTATAGTCTGTATGCAACTTTATAGAGATGGCAAGCAAAGCATCTTGGGCCATCAAATGAGCCATTACAAAAAAAAACCCGTCTCAGGGACGAGTATTACCCGTGGTACCACCCCGGTTGTTATAGCCGCACAATAAAAGTTTTACCATAACCCCTCTTCAGGCCTTAACGCTGCCGCCGCTGCGCCTGTTCCTACCGACCGCCTTTCGCCTGCTTACGGCTTTGGGAACAAGAACTCCCGGGTGATCTTCAGTGCAGTCCCCCTGCCGGCTTCCACCTGCTCCGGCTCGCTGTAAGGGTTGAAACTCCACACTTACTCTCCCGTTCCTCGTTTTTCTTAGCTATTTGATCCTAGCATATTCTAACCCAGGAGCAGACAAAGCATGTAAAAGCTCCGCAATTAGGATAATTATTAACCTAAAACTTCCTCTTGTCAACCGTTAAGTAAGGTCGGCCCCTTCGCTTTCCGCATCTTCCTGCTCCAGGTTCAGCCAGTCTTCCAGTTCCAGGCAGGCAAGCTGGGCTTCCACAAAAGAGCGAAAACGGAGTTTAAAAATTTGGGCCTGTTTCATGACTTCTTCATGTTCCGCCATAATGCGGCTGGCTTTATAACGCGCTTCTTCCACAATGCGCTGGCCTTCCTTCTCCGCTTCGCGCCGGATTAACTCCGCTTCCCTGTTGGCATTACGCTTAACATCTTCCGCCGTTTCTTGGGCTACAATGATAGCATTATGCAAAGTGTCTTCCAGCTTACGGTACTGGGCCAGCTTATCTTCAAGTTGTTTTTTTTCTGCTTCCAGAGCTATTTTTTCCTTCAAGACCGTTTCAAAATCCTTGGCCAGCTGCTCCATAAATTCATCTACTTCGTCTACTCTGTAACCCCTTATCCCCCGTGAAAACTCCTTATTCTGGATATCTATAGGCGACAGACCCATGCATCCTTGTCCCCTTTCTGCCCGGGCAGAATTTACTTCAATAATTATTCGTATTCGACAACATTTTCCATGATCCTGCTTGTTATGGAAATTTTAATACATGCGGCGCAATTTCAGAGAAATACGACCCTTGCGCGTTTCCCCGAGAACTTCAACCACTTCGACCCGCCCCCTCCCCGCCAGGGAAATGAGGTCTCCCTCCTTTACCGCCCGGGAAGGCTGGCTGATTAATTGATGGTTGAGCTTGACCTGCTCCCCCTTTACAAGGGGGGTTATACGGGAGCGGGAGAGGCCAAAACCAAGACCCGCCACAGCATCCAAGCGCAGGGAAGCTACAGTGCCTCTGATCTCTTTAACCCTTTCTCTCCCTTCCAGGAAGGAAAGGGGGACTTCTTCCAGGGCCTCCGCCTGCACCGGGTAACGGCCAACCTGGCGCAGGTTCTGGGTAACAAAAGTAACCAGTTCAGGCACCAGCAAAACGATGGCCCCATCTTCCCGGCAAATAATATCCCCCACCATCTCGCGCCTGAGGCCGAGACCCAAGACAGCTCCCAGAAAATCACGGTGGTTAAGCATACCAGGAGGGAAATTGCCCTTGAGCAGCAGCGGCGTAGCGACACGGTGCTGCTGCGGCGGCCAATCGCGGGGGTACAAGATAATCCTTGCCCGTTCCGCCCCGGGATAACCTCCGTCAAAAACAAGGGCACAATCAGGGAAAGAACGGGAAAGTTGCCCCGCAATCTCCTGCTGGCGCGGATCGGCAAAGGGGGTAATATGCTCTTGTTTCCTGCCGGCCACTTTCGCCAGCAGGGCATGAAAATAACTTGCCCATTTATTTTCGGCGTGGTTAAACTCCACTTTCATCTCCTCTTTTTACAACAAACCTAAAATAATTCTCCTTAGGAGGGATAAAACCATAATTGCCAGGATAGGGGAAAGATCCAGATAGCCCCCTCCCAGGCGTAAAGGAGGCACCAGGCTGCGAAAAGGCCTGAGCAAAGGCTCCGTCATCTGATGGAGAAAATGTACAATATTTAAAAGAACAGGGCTGCTGTAAGGATTAACGGGGAAAAAGCTGAGCAGGATACGCGCCAGAATCATGTAATAAAAGATCTGGAACAAAACAATGACCATACCCCTGAGATCTAAAATGACAATCCCTCCTAAGTTTTAATTATATTTATTACCGTTCACCAAAAAGGGCCGTGCCGAGGCGGACCATGTTGCTACCCTCCTCCACGGCCACTTCAAAATCGTTGGTCATGCCCATAGAAAGATATCTCATCTCTACTCCCGGAATATTGACCGTCTCATAAATTTGGCGGAGGCGCCGGAAATAAGGCCTCAGCTCTTCAGGATTATGGAGATAAGGGGCAATGGCCATGAGGCCCTGAACCCTGAGGCGGGAATAATCAGCCACTGCCCGGAGTGCATCTTCCGCCTCCTCCACAGCAAAACCGTGTTTGCTTTCTTCCGCACCAATATTGACCTGCAATAAAACGTTAACAGTACGCTCCTGTTTCTCTCCCTCCTGCTGCAACGCCCCGGCCAGCTTAAAGCGGTCCAGTGACTGAATAAGAGAAAAATGCTCCACCACCTGCTTTACTTTATTCGTCTGCAGATGGCCGATAAAATGCCAGTTGAGCTGATACGGCAGAGCCGCTATTTTGGGCAGAGCTTCCTGGACACGGTTTTCTCCGAAATGCCTGACCCCCAGGGTGAAGGCCTGCATAATTTGCTCTTCCCGGACCGTTTTAGTCACAGCCACCAGCGTAATATCCCTCAAAGAGGCCCCCCGTTTATGGGCTGCCCTGGCCAGACGCTCATGGATAATTTTCAGGTTTTGTTCCAGCATAACCGTCGTTCCTTCCCTTCACCACAGCAAACGCTGTCCGTCTTTAACCCGTCCGGGGCGGGCAATAACCCTTTCATAGGGACTGAGGTTGTCCACCAGCACCGATCCTTCCTGTTCTGCCAGCAGCTTCACTTCGCGCCAGACAATCCTGCCCTTTTCCAACATATATACCCCTGTCTCCCCTTCTGTTTCAATAATGACATCTTTAGGGAGAAGTACCCCTTCCATATAACCATAAACAATTTTTGCCGACGCCCAGCGGTGGTTATAAAAATCTCCGGCCGCCTGGTCAATGCTCCAGGTAATCTCCATCTTCCCTTCATCATTTACCCTGGCTTCAACAATATCTCCCCATACAGGCTGTAAGGGGGCAAAATCGAAAAGGAGCTTTACACTGGCTTCCGCCGCCACCTGTTTTCCCGGGTTAGCAGGCAGAACCGCACTATAATACCAGCGATAATTATTAATTATACTCATTATCGGGGCAAAACGTGAGACCTGCCCGCCGTTTTGCAGGAACTGGCTGGAAGGCTCTTTTTCCCGGTATGCTTCCTCCTCCAGGTAAACAAAAGAGCTGCTTGGTCCAAACATTTCCCAGCCATCAACCCGCAGGCTGACCATACCCGCACGGGGCGCCGTTATCTCCCATTCCCTGTTGTGGGGGAAAAATATCTCCGCCGTCCCCTGCTCGTCTAAACCCCTGTCGTCCAGCAACCAGCGGCGAAAACGCTGCAGGTAGTTGCCCTCTTCGGACTCCTTATCCCCGTCAGCTTGCAGGTTTTCCCGGGGGAGTGAGGAAATAACAGCAACTTCTTTGCCCAAGGGCACTCTTTCCCCCGCATTTACATAGTAATACACAAAACCTGACCAGGGAGCAAAGACAAGCTCTTCTTCAAAGGTCAGAATCCCGCCGGCAGTAAAATATATATCTATAGTTCCCTCCTCTGCAAGGACATACTTCCCCGCTCTACGGTTTAATGTCCCCCAGATCCATCCCAACAACAGCTGGGAGAGGAGAAACAAAGCCAAAATGATGAGTAAGATATGGGCAGAACGCCCCTTTTTGGCTTTTTTCCCTCCTGAAGCATCTCTTCCTCCTTTAATGACGCGCAACTTCCCGCTTTGAGGCTTTACTGCAGCCACTTTTTTCACCCTGCTATCAAAAAAAATATCCCCATCTGACTGCCCGTAAGCTTCCCTCCCGATCCACGGTACGAATAGAAAAAATGAGGGTTGCAGCGTGTACATAAACTGCTGATCTTTATATTGTCAGCACGTAAACCGGCCGCAAGCAAAATATTTTTATTTGTGGCACGCAGATCAAGAAAAGTCCGCCCTTCTCCTGCCGGGGAAAATACGGCCGCGTCCCGCCAGTTTGCTTTGCCGGCAATTTCCATGAGATCGGGGCCGACTTCATAACAGCAGGGTCCAATGGAGGGCGCCAGCAAAGCCTGGATCTTTTCCGGGCGGGCTGCCAGTTGGTGCTGCATCTTTTCCACGGCTTTATAAACAATGCCGCCAAGCGTACCCCTCCAGCCTGCATGGACCAACCCTATAGACGGGACCTGCCTATCCCACAGGTAAACAAGCAAGCAGTCAGCGGCAAAGGCGCCCAGCACAAGCCCCGGAGCAGCGGTAACCAGACCGTCCGTTTCCGGGACAACGGCACAAGACGTATGGTCAACAAGGGCAACATTGCTGCCGTGGACCTGCTCCCCATATACCAGATCCTCCTCACCTTTACC
>CALJJZ010000067.1 GCA_937973635.1 uncultured Bacillota bacterium
GGAAGCATTACCGGCTCGGCCTGGGGTGGAGCAACAATCACCTCCTGTGAAGTATTACCTGCGCAACATGGGGTGGCGCAACCATCGCCCTACGGCCTGTGCGCTATTTTTCATTGGCCGGAAAATGGTTCGACGTTTGCGGCTGACGGCCTTCCAAGCAGTTACTGCCTTACTGCATGCGATTTTAGACGAGGCGAAAAAACTGGGGATAAGTCAGCTTTCTTGGACCTGGCGGTACGACCACGTGTGAGGATCCCCCCAAGGAAAGGATCGCCGGCAACAAATAGGACAGGCAAAACGTGAACTGGTGGTGGAAACTGTTCGGGCGACGTGGCGACCGCGCCCCGCTGACGACGATGGCGCAGACCACGACCTTCGGATAGCCTGGCTCCCGCAGGCGTCGTAATCCGGTCGCCAAATTTCAATCTGGCTGCGGATCCTGCTGAAAGTACCCTGCTTCACCTGTTGCGCTCCGCACAACCAAAGGAAACCGGGCGACGTTTGTCGATTACTGGCCTGATATTCTGACGGTAAGGGCCGACTCAGCGGGCGTTGGCGTGAGGTGTTCGGCGATTATCTGGTCCGGGCGGTCGCGCCCAACTTTGATCGTAAACGGACCATTTGAAAAGACCGGCGGGCGGAAGCGCTTACCTATGATTCGCCGCGTGTACAGGATCTCGCTATTTGATTCATCGATGACCTGAACCACCGGATCCGTGACATTTTGGAACTGCAACTCCGGGAGGTGTCCGGTCGGTTTGCGGCCGTCGTTGTCAAGCATATGGATCTTAATGGGCCAGCCCGGATATTGGGCGGCATCTCCCTGAGAAAGGTCGGCAAAACGGGGCCAGCATTCAAACCTGATACTGCGGTCCGATTTGCGGAATCGCACGAGGGCATATCCATCGCCACGATTAACCGCCGGGTCGCGCTGTGCTTTACGGAGTGCGGCATTCGTGCCGAGCTCCGGATTGGCATACGTAAACATGGTGATGCGATTTCCCAGGCCGTCGAAATAGTCGCCGGTCCAGGGCAACGGGCTGCCCGGAATGGGGCGACCGCCTGGTTTCTCGTCGGCCGGCGACCACCACCGGCCATAATAGCTATTCACGATTGCGGGATTCGTAAATCCAAAGGGTCCATCTCGGAATTCTTCGATCCCATGTTGAACAACGACGGCCAGATGCTGATCGCCGCAAAGGTGGCAGGCCGCTGCTTGGCGCAGGACCCTTAGAACGCGGTTTCGTTCTGATTGCGGCCAGCCGTTACAATCCAGGTCGGCGATCAGCCGGTTGTCTTTCGACCCGTGTAAATGGGCTGCTCCGCAAAGCGCGGTCTGTGAGAGCATGACCTTCATCACGGCACCCTGCCAGTCCTGCGTCCACCTCTGGAGGAAAGCCATCTGGCGATTGCCGAGGAGTTGAAGGCCGGGTAAGTCAATGGATTTCGGATCAAAGTTTGGATCCGTCACATGGTCCGGACGGGGACCCATTTTGGGGATCTTCCCTTTGGGACCGGATTTGAACTGACGATCGGCAATGATGGCAAAATCTATTCCTCCAACTCGCAACCGGGTGAAGTACACCGAGATACTCTGGGCCACAGGCGCCGGATCCACGGGGTCCGGCAAGTGCGATGTCTGGCAGCGATGAACCATATTGATGTACTCCGGGGGATAATAGTACCCGCCGGAATCGCCTGCCGGATAGTCGGCGACGATCCCGCCTTCACCCCAGAGGTTCCCCTGACCGATGTCGTGATCATCAGGAATGGTGATCGTGGGTCGATCCCGGATGATCTCGCGAAATTGCCAGCCCCACAAAAGCCAGGCGGCCGTATGTTCCTGATGGTCGTAACTCTGATCGCCCGCAAAGAACAGCAGATCGGGATCCTGCTTGATAAGCTTCTCGACAATCTCCTGACGATCCCCGCGATCCGCATTGGAGTTGCATGAGAGCGAAGCGACCACTATTTCATCCTTATCACGCGGATCGGGTCGAATCACACCTTCAAAGCTGGCCTTTTCCCCATGGCAAACCCGATAGCGAACCCGGCGGGTATTGTCCCAGGCCGTGAGCCGAAAATGGGCCGACCAACCGGGATAAATGACGGGCGCCCGGGCGACTTCACGCCAATCTCCATCTTGCCAAAACGCGAGGCGGACCTCTCTTGGCTCTTCCGGCTTTAAAGGGTAGAGCTGCGCCGTGATTTTGAGAACGCCGTTTTCGTGAGTGTACAGGGCGAACGCAACGACCTGGTCCCGGGAAACGCGGACGAATTTTTCCAAAAACGTCTTTGGCTCGCGACTCCAAATGTCGTCACGGCACGCCAGGTCAAGTTGTTTTCCGCGTTCTCCTGGAAATGGCGGATTCTCGTTCCCGGACAGCCGTTGGCAAGGGGTTATCAGCAGCAAGCCCGCTAACCAGGCGCCATAAGACCAACACCATTTCCGTTCTGATCCGCCGAACGACAATACCATGGTCGATGCCTCCCCTCACGTTTCGCAAATAGGTCAAAGTCTGTCAAAGATAGCCGCTGGTGAGGCCAGTTGCGTAACCTGAACTCGTTGGCTTAAGGAACCTCTGCACAAACCACCATTTGACATTATAAAACAATACCCTGCCATATGATTTCAAGGGGTTTGAGATCTGACTTATCCCCAGTTTTGTGGCCCGGCGGAAAAAACTGGCGGTCCCTCGCAAGTCGTTTTTTTGGTAAAAGGTTAAAACCCCGTTTGGCGAAAAGCTTCGCTTGAAAACCAGTCCTTTTAACCACGACTCGCGGAGGCAGCCGCCATGAACACTATGGCAGCCGTGCTGTTCGACCGGGTGTTGCTCATCGTGAGCTTGGCGTACTGGCTGCTTTTGGGGATTGGGCTGACGGCCAGGAAGCAGTACCCGCCGACGATGGGGGGGCGGGAATTACCTTCTATGAACTATTACCCGGCTGAGATGAGATGCAGCAACCATCGCCCTCCAGGAAGCATTACCGGCCCGGCCTGGGGTGGAGCAACAATCACCTCCTGTGAAGTATTACCTGCGCAACATGGGGTGGCGCAACCATCGCCCTACGGCCTGTGCGCTATTTTTCATTGGCCGGAAAATGGTTCGACGACTGCGGCTGACGGCCTTCCAAGCAGTTACTGCCTTACTGCATGCGATTTTAGACGAGGCGAAAAACTGGGGATAAGTCAGTACGAGGAGCAGACGAAATTCAGTAGAATGATGCTCGAGAAAGTGATCGAGGGTGAGCAGTTGCCGTGAAAGGGTTACGCGATGAAGATAGACGGCCTGGAGGAACGCCTTCAAGACTATCGCACCGCTGCCATCGAGACCTCTGTCCGGAATGATCCAAAAAAGGCAAACCAAGCCCACGATCGCCTTCACAAACTGTACAAAAGTTTACGTGCCACTTCGGATGGTCGAGAGGCAATTTTCAGACTTATGGCAGATTCGGACCCAAACGTGCGCTTGTGGGCAGCGTCGCACAGCCTTTTTTGGAAGCCCGATGATGCTCGGAGGGTGTTAGAACAGATCGCGGCCTGCGGTGGACTATTGGGCTTTGATGCCGAGATGGTTCTTAAGGAGTTCGACGCAGGAAGGCTAACATTTGACTATTAGCTTTCCTCCCTATGTCAGCATTTGTCGGATAACGGCCCGCACGGCGGGAGCATGGTCACGGGTACAGTTCGTGTGGCCTATGTGGCATGGGACCCCGGGGCCTTTGTCGTACGCTCTCTCGGCAGGGCAAAGGCCTAAAGCAGATTCGACATAACATGGATAAGATCGCTCCCTACCGTTCGTCCCGATTCCAAACCACCTAGAGGTTTCACTGGTGGAAAGGCGGTTCGCCAGTGGCTAA
>CALJJZ010000068.1 GCA_937973635.1 uncultured Bacillota bacterium
AGGGAAGGAGGACTGCTTTAGCCTGCCGATTATTGGTGTTTTCAAAGAGCATTAATGGCATTATTTAGCAATAATGGTATGGCCTGCTAAATTATTTATGGCTTGCTACTTACTTCACTTGGAGACTTTCTGAACACACTCTTTTAATTAAAAATTAAGCATTATTGAGAGAGAAAATCAAGTATTTTTTGCTCGGCGTACGCAAAATCAAGCTCCCCCGTGATTTCAAAGACCCGGCACTTATGCAGCACTTTTACGACATCTGTCCCGCAATAAGGGCGTCCCGCAGGGTTTCTGTGCAGATAAAAAAGGCCCGGCGCCTTAATAAAGGCAGGGTAAAGATCCGCTCTCCCGGCAAGGTCGATCTCCGTAACGGCTGTCTTTGCTCCGCTTTTACGGCGCCAGTTTAAAATAAAGAGGGTGTGCAGCGGCGCAGCTATTTTAAATTTACCTGTACCATAGATTTCTTCGATAAAAAGGTCGTATTTTTTTTCCACCCGCCAGAGCGCCTCGTCGTCAAGGGCGCTATAGACAGCGCTTTCCTCCCGGCTGAGGATGGTTTTAATCCTGGGGTTATGCATAATTGTCCCGGGGTTAATCCGGGGATACTTGGCAACCCCAACCATAGCCGGGCAAGGGGAGCCGTCCTCCACCATAAGGCGGTCGTTGCTTACAAAAGACAGCCCTTGATTTAACAAGCCCAGGGCAAGGGTAGATTTTCCCCTCCCGGCAAAACCTGAAAGGGCAATACCCCTGCTTTCGCTGCAAACGCCGGAAGCGTGCAGAAGGAACAAGCCGTCGTTTAATTTACGCTCAATAAAGCGGTTGTTGATAAAATTGATCACCTGGTTGCTGTTGGCTACGCTGGGGCCTATGGCCATATTTTCAGCGCCGTTGAAGAGGAAGACCATACCCGTCAAAAGTTTTCTTACGATTCTGCCGTCCTGCAGATCCACATACTCTTCCTTAACTATGCTCTTTCCCGGTTCAGGCTGCTTTTTATGGAAAACAAAAGCTGAAAGGTCGGGAGGAGGCGCATCAACGGCGGTTATCTCCAGATCGGCCTTTGTTTCCGCGCACAAAAAATATTTAAAATACCGTTTTAAAGCAGCGGACAGGGCAAGGCTATTTACCCGGACTTTAATGGTCAGATCATGCATCTTCAGGCAGAAAAAATCTACGGGAGGGTACTCAGCGCGATAAAGCTCGAGCAGCTCCGATAAAAAAGGTTTACGCATTTATCTGCTCCAGGACGTAGGACAATAATTTTTCGGCCACATCAAGGCCGTAGGCCTCATACAGACCCCTAAACCCGCCAAAAGCGCTGACCTCAAAAACCTGCGGCCCGGCTTCCGTCTCTACAATATCCACCCCCGTGTAATCAAGGTCAAACAGCGCCTGAGCCCGTGCGGCTATTTCCACGACCTCGGGAGCAGGCTCAAAAGGGGCATACCTCCCGCCGTTTACCGTGGTGGTATTCCAGGCGTCAGCAGCCCGGAGCCTGGCATAGGTTGCCAGGTACTTTCCTCCTAAAAACATTACGCCTAAATCTTGAGCGGGAATATCTACTTTTTTCTGGATATACATAAGTGTATTCCCTGCGTTTTTGAAAGCGGTTACCTTCTCTTTAAGCTGCGGGTCAAGGGCCGAGAGGACCACCATGCCCCGGCCTTTGCTGGAATATAAAGGCTTAAATACAGCCGTGCCAAAAGAGAGCACTGCTTCACAGCCATGCTCTACGCTTTCCGTGACAACCGTGGGGGGCATGGGTATATTATGGGCCCTTAGTTTTAGAGTGCAGGACAACCTGTCTAGGGCAAGGAGCATGGACGAGGGTTTGGAAAACACCCTGGTGCCCCGTTTATGTAGAAAATCGAGGAGATACAGGCGGTCAAGGAGATGGGGAGAGTATTTCACTCCGATTTTTTTTACGATTAAAGCGTCAAAGGCGGCCAGATCCAGGTGGCCGTAGCACAATGTATTTTGCTGCGAATCCCACCTGACGTCTTCCATGTGTATAAGCAGGCGGCTACCCGTTTGCTTCTCCGCCGCCGCTGCCAGCCTTTCCGAAGACCAGCCGCCGGCAATCCCCACAATCCCGATCCTCATTTTACCCTCCCTTTAATATTCAAGTATTTTTGCATTAAAGTTAAATTCCCCTTCGCGGCCCCGGTACTTGCTAAGCTGATCGAGCAGATACATGCCCCGCATAAACATCTGCTGGGAAAATTTTTTCCCCAGTTCAAAGCGAGTGGAAGTGATCAAAGAACGGGCCAGACCCAGGGCCAGGCGCCGGGGAAAAGTGCCATCCTGCTGCTCCTCGGCAAAATCACGGGCCATAGCCAGAAAATACCGGATAAGCCCCTTTGCTTTCTTCCGGAAAGACCTCGTAAAGACCGGCAACCTGAAAAGGGAAACGATTAAAACGGTGATATCCTGCACATAGTCTCCCTTTTGGGAGCGGTAGAGATCAATAAAATGAATGCTGTCTTCAAGGTCATTATAAATAATATTATCCAGATTAAGATCTCCATGGATAAGCAGCGTAAAAGGGACTGTCAGCTCGTCATCCAGATACGCTAGAGCCTCCAGTTTAGCATATAAATCGGGAATATGCATCTCCCCGATTTGATACGCATTTATAAAGGAGGCATGAACCGTAGAAACATCTTCAATCCTTTTCTTTAATTGGGAGACAAAACGGGGTTTACATGGCCCCTCGGCCCTTGTTGTCTGCCAGATCTGTTTCAGCTTTAAGGAAAAGGCATGGAAAGCCCGCTGCAATAATTTTTCCTCATTACGCAGCATAATCTGCTTGAGGTCCAGACCCTGCATCAGCTCCATGAGCAAAGAGGCGTGTTCTCCATACTCATTATAACTATATATTCTGGGGACCGCCCCGGGGAACAAACTCTGCCAGTACTCCAAGTTCCGCCTTTCCAGCAAGATCTTCTGCCTGTTCCCTGTTTTAAAGACGCATTCCCTGATTTTCTCTGAAGCGGAAGAGACAATGCCAATCTGACAGCCGCTTTTTGCGTCCAGCCCTACCTTTTCCACATGAAAACCGATCTCCTCCTCCCCTGTCTCCAGGGAATCTTTTAAAGAAATATATTGGTTAATGCGCATTTTGCTGCCCATCATCCTGGAAATAATTGCCTCGCCGATATTTAAGAGGCTGTCCCCGATGCGCTCCAGATACCGGAAAACAAACATGGTGGAGAGGAGGTTTTCCAAATTTTTGCCTTTTTTTAGTTCCCTTTTAATCTGCTCAAAGTCCCGCAGGTAAAAATCGTCCAATGCAAACTCCGCCTTACAGATATCTATGGCCAGCTTGCTGTCGTTGTGGAAAAAGGCCTGCTCAATATGGTCGATGGCCTTGTTAATGGCCTGAAAATAGGAGCGATAATCATAATTGGTGATATAATGAGGATCGGTTAAATGGGTTAGTTGCGTGACGAGCTGCAGGGCATGATCGGCGATCTTTTCCAGGTTGTTCGTAATAACATTGACGGCCATCATCTTCTCCACCAGGATGGATTCCTGCGTAGAAGCATTATAGATCTGGCCATAACTTTTCTTCTTAATCACTATTTTCAGGTTATCAATATAATCGTCCTTAACGCTCATCTCCGCAAGGATTGAAGCCAGCCGCTGGGGGTTTTCCACGGCCTCCTGTGCTTTGCCTAACATCTTTTTGATTTCCAAAAGCATAAAACGCAGGTTGTCGTCCAGATTATTTTTGAAATGCATTTTTTTCACCGAGCCTGTCCAGAATTATTCCGGCCAGCCTGCCGCCGTGGTGATGGGCCAGCTCACCGCCGGAAAGTAAAAAAGCCTGTACAACCTCCAGCTTCCAGCGGGAAAAATTATGCAGGTCGGCAATGACCGGCGTCGACCCTTCGAGGGCATATCTTACCAGCAGCCTTTCAGGGATCTCCGTATGGTTATTGACAATAACCACGTCCACCAGGTCGCCGCAACCATGGCGGTACAGGGCCTCCACGTGATCCGAGGCGCTCATCCCCTCCGTTTCTCCCGGTTCAGTCATAATGTTGCAAACATAAAAACAGAGGGCGGAGGCATGACGTATAGCCTCTTTTACACCGGGGACGAGCAGGCTGGGCAGTACGCTCGTGAAAAGGCTGCCCGGGCCCATGACTATGGCCTCGGCATCGTTAATCGCTTCCAGGACATGGGGAAAGGGCCGGCAATCCCCTGGAGAGAGGAAAACATGCTCAATGGCTTTATGGCAGCTTACAATGGTTGTCTGGCCGGCAGAGGCACTGCCGTCCATAAATTTGGCGCTTAAGGTTACCGGGTCGAGGGTTACGGGCAGTACTTTGCCGCGCACAGCCAGCACTTTGCTGATTTCCCGAATGGCCGCTTCAAAACCCATCATCTCCGTCATGGCGGCAATAATCAGGTTCCCCAAGCTGTGCCCTTTAAGGCTTTTGCTGCCCTTAAAACGATGCTGGAAAAGACGCTCCAGCAGGGGCTCCGTCTCGGCCAGGGCCAGCAGGCAGTTGCGCAGATCTCCCGGGGGAAGCATGCCCATTTCCCTGCGCAAACGGCCGGAGCTGCCCCCATCATCGGTCATGGTCACGACGGCCGTAATATTGGACGTATACTCCTTCAGCCCCCGGAGTAACACAGAGAGGCCGGTACCGCCTCCCAAGGCGACAACTTTTGGCCCTTTGTCCAGGAAACGCCGGTAATAAGCATCTTCTTGCGCCATAAAGCAACTTTTGCCTTTCTGTACAAATTAAAAACCTTCCTGCCACGGTTCTGTATGCCTTTTATTCTACCATAAATCTATGATTTTTGTTGTTAACAAAATGTTAACTGGTAAAAGCTGGCCATCATCTCGCTGATATCGTGAAAATAATAGGTGGGCCTGAGCTGCTCCAGGGGATAATCTTGATACCAGTCTAGGACCGCGCTGGGTATGCGGGCGTTATACGCAGCCTGCACATCGAAAAGCGAATCCCCGACCATGATGGCCTCCTCTTTGGGCGACCGGAGCAGCGCCAGCGCTTTTTCCAGGGGCTCGGCAGAGGGTTTGGGAGTTTGCACATCACAGCTTGTAACCACGGCATCAAAAAGTCCCTCCAGCCTTAGCCTTTTAAAGTTTTCTTCCACGATTAACCTCTCCTTGTTGGTTACCAGCGCAAGCCTATTGCCCCTGCACCTTAAAAATTGCAGGTTCTCCCTTATGGCGGGAAACAAACGGGGACTTCTCTCCGCCTGAAGCATCCACTTAAAATAATCGTCCAGCACCTCTTTCCTCTTGCTGGCTTCAAATTGTTCCAATATCTGCCGGAAAGAGAGGCTAAATTGGCTCTCCACTTCCTCGTACGTTGACGCTACGCCATATTTCTGGCACAAACCGTAGATGACGTTGGTCAACGCCCTTTTGCTGTCCAGCAGCGTGCCGTCCAGATCAAAAAGAAAAGTGCGGATTTTTTCCATTGCGGTGATACACCTCCTTGGTTTTAAATTTACATTGCTTTTGTTAAAAATGCTTTAAAAATGAGCAAGGTTTGTGTAAAAAATTCCTTAAATGTTTGTAAAGGCGCTAGGGCGGTTCTCCTTGCACCAGCAGGCTCTTTAAGATAGTATAAATGTATATATAGAAAAGGCGGAAAACTAAAATTGCATAAAAGAGGAGATGGAAAAATGGAGAATGATACCCAGGCATACATAAAAATTCCCGCTCCCGCGTTAAAAAAAATTGTGGCGGAGCTGCTGGAGCGATATGATGTCCCCCCCGACCACGCCGCTATTGTTAGCGATGTCCTGGTCACGGCCGATTTAAGGGGCATAGAATCCCACGGCGTTGGCCGCCTCTATACCTATTACCTCTCACGGCTGGAGCGGGGTTACCTGAACCCCAGGCCCGCCCTTACGCTCACCGGCAATTTCGGGGCCACTTTTAATATGGATGCCGACAACGGCCTCGGACACGTGGCCTGCTATAAAGCCATGCAAAGAAGCATAGAGCTGGCCAGGCAGTTTGGCCTCGGTGCAGGAGGGATTAAAAACAGCAACCATTTTGGCATTGCCGGCTATTACTCCATGATGGCCTTGCAGAAAGGCATGATCGGCATCTGCCTCTCCAACTCCCAGCCCCTGGCCCTGCCCACTTTTTCCCGGAAGCGGCTGCTGGGGACAAACCCCCTCAGCATCGCCGTGCCGGCCGGCCAATCCCGGCCCTTTGTCCTTGATATGGCCACCAGCGTAGTACCCATCGGGAAGATCGAGGTCTATAAGCGCAAAGGGGCCAAGGTTCCCCCTGAATGGGGAGCTGACAGCCTCGGCCTGGCCACGTCGGACCCCGCACAAATTTTTGAAGGCGGAGGCCTCTTTCCCCTGGGCGGACCCGCGGAAACCGCCGGTTATAAAGGGTACGGCCTCTCTGCAGCCATTGATATCCTCGCCGGGGTGCTCACGGGTTCTTCTTTCCTCTCCGGCGTTTTAAATGCCAGGGTCAGCCCCGAGCCTACCGGCGTCGGCCATTTTGTGGCCGCCATCCAGATAGAAGCCTTTATGGATACGGCAACTTTTAAAGAGCGCATGGACAGCTTTATCGCTGAGCTGAAGAATGCGCCCCTGGCCGAGGGCTGTGACAAGATTTATCTCGCCGGAGAAAAAGAGTTTCTGCAGTGGGAGCAAAACATGAAAGACGGTGTCCCCGTGCACCAGGAGGTCTTTGCCGAGCTGTCTGCCCTGTGCCATAAACATAATCTCCCGCTCCCTGAAAGTTACCTCGTCCAGCCCTGAAAAGGGCCCTCCCGCCGCCTCCTGCGGCGGGACTAGCAAACCGGGGGACAGTTACAGGCGGGGGACGGTTTCCTTTAAAGCCGGCCCCCGCACGCCGCCCCTATTTTTTAGTATTGTTGTTGCCCGCCTGTTTCTAATCCGTGATGCCGGCAAGGCGTTTGGCATATTCTTTCTTTTCCTCCAGGTTAACCTCCCGGAAAATAGTAACGCGGTGCGCCTCCGGTGAGCCGCCGCCGTGGATGTCCGAAACCGTGTCGGCACTCTCCAGGGCGAGCTTCTCCGCCAGGCGGTAAAGCTTGATGCGGTTTTCCACGTTATATCCGTCGGCCCCTTTGAGGTATTTCTTCACCAGGGGACCGATTTCAGGGTTGGCCAGGTCCCGGTCCGAGGGCAGGTCGGCCACATAGCCCCCGCAGATATCTACCATCAGGCGGGTTGCCTCCGCCATCTCCCTGCCTTCATGGATTTTGGAAGCGTTGGCCAGGACCGTATCGATGAAATAAGTCCCGGAGGGTTCCTGCCTGCCTTCGTAGGAAGAAGCAAGGCAGCAGCCGTACAGGGTCTCGGCCCGGTGGACCATATCGATCACCTTCTGCTTCAAGTGGCTGGCCTTGGCTGTGCCGTTATAATCCATCATCATCAGGGCCGTCCCCACCATGCAGTCGATTTTCCCCGCCTTGCAGCCGCCGTGGCTCTGGCGGTGGAAAGAAGAGAAGCGCAGGACCATCTCGCCGGCAAACTCGGTCTCGCCGCACATAAAGACCCTCTCCCAGGGGACAAAGACGTCATTAAAAATAAGGGTCGGGCAGTACTTGGAATAACGGGTATTGCCGATATCACAGCCGTCCAGCTCCCGCATATCAAGGGTGGAGCGCCCCACCACGTGGATGAGGCCCGGGGCGTCAGCGGGGATGGCAAAGGAGATAGAATAGTCTTCGTCCCCTTTACGCATGGCCCGGGTGGGCAGGACGACAATTTCATGGGAAGAGAGGGAGCCGGTCTGGTGGGCTTTGGCACCTCGCACCACGATCCCGTCCTGGCGGCGCTCCACCACATGCAGGTACATGTCTTTGTCCTCCTGGTCGCTGGGGCCTTTGGAGCGGTCGCCTTTGACGTCGGTAACGCCTGCATTACAGGTCAGGTCGTTTTTCTGGACGTACTTTAAGAATTCCATAAAGTTATGGTAGTAAGACGTCCCGTACTTTTTGTCGATATCATAAGTAACGATGGCCAGGGTGGAAAGGCAATCCAGCCCCGTGCAGCGCTGGTGGCAGGTCCCGACCCAGCCGCCCAGTTTGCGGTTCAGCTTGACCCTGGCTACCAGGTCTTCGATGGAGGCCGGCGGCAGAGTAAAACGGCTGACCGGCTCATTGATGAGGGGGCTCTGGGTCACTACCAGGTCGCGGAATTCGTCCATGTGGGCGATCTCATAGGTCGCCCCCGTCGCTTCTATGCCCGCCCGCAACCTGGGGTTGTCCACCACGTTGGTGAGCCGCTCGCCAAACATGTAAGCAGTGGGTTTCATGGCACGCAAAGATTCAATGTACTCTTCTTTTGTTTTTAAAGCCATAGATTCTTCCTCCCAAATATAACTTTTTATTTTATCCAGACGAGAATGATCTCGCGGTTCCCTTTAGAGGCACTCTCTCGTTAAGCGGGCGGCATCGCTGGGTTTAAAAGCGACCATGGCGCCGGCTTTTTCCAGGGCTTTGATTTTGCTCTCCACCGTCCCCTGCCCTTTGCTGATAATGGCGCCGGCGTGGCCCATCCTCCGCCCCGCAGGGGCGGTGCGGCCGGCGATATAAGCGACGACCGGCTTCTTCATCTCCCGGATAAATGCGGCTGCTTCCTCCTCCGCATTGCCTCCGATCTCCCCCACGATAATCACCGCCTCCGTCTCGGGGTCCGCTTCAAATTCCTGTAAGATCTTCACCATCCGCGAACCCACCACAGGGTCACCCCCCACGCCGACCATGGTGCTCTGACCGAGCCCCACTTCCTTTAAAAGGCCGGCCATCTCATAGGAAAGGGTGCCGCTGCGGGAAATGATCCCCACTTGCCCCCGCATAAACATATTCCCGGGCATAATACCCAGCTTGCCGATACCCGGGCTGATAATGCCGGGTGTATTGGGCCCCAGCAGCCAGACGTTATTTTTCTCGGCGGCGCTTTTCATGCGCAGCACATCATGGAGGGGAACATGCTCGGGAATGGCCACCACCAGCTTGATGCCGGCATCTATGGCTTCCAGGACGGCATCCCGGATAAAAGGAGCCGGCACAAAAAGGACCGTGGCATTGGCCCCGTGTTTTTCCACTGCTGCATAAACATCGTCGTAGACAGGCAGCCCCTGTACCCTTTCGCCGCCCCTGCCGGGGGTTACCCCGGCAACAAGTTTGGTGCCGTATTCCAGCATCCAGGCAGTCTGAACGCTGCCGATACGGCCTGTAATCCCCTGGACCACGGCCCTGGTTTCATGGTTAAGCAGTATGCTCATCCCGGTTCACCTCTTCCCCGCCTAAATTTGCGCCCTTCTCCTTACGGGAGTTTATGAGCTTGATAATACTGTCCACCGCATCTTCAGTCTTGACGGAAGTGACCACGGTGACGCCACCTTCCCGGAGGGTTTCCCAGCACTCTTCCTGCTTGTTGCCAAGGGCTTTAACGACAATGGGGGGAGGGGACTGCGTTTCCCGCACAAAGCGCACAATCCCCTTTGCCCCTTTTTCAATGGGATTAACGCCTCCGTAAAGGTTAATCACCACTCCGGCCACCTGGCTGTTTTTACAAACAAGTTTAAGGGCATTGTACATGAGGTCTTCCGTAATGCCCCCGCCCGTTTCCAGAAAATTGGCCGGCGCGTATCCCCTCTCCTCCAGCATATCCATGGTGGCCATGGCCAGGCCGGCCCCGCTGCCGATAACGCCGACAGAGCCGTTGAGCTTGACATAAGTAACACCGATATGCCGGGCTTCCTTCTCCAGGAGGTCCTGCTCTTCCCAGAATTTCTTTTCAAATTCCTGGCGAAAAAGGGCGTTATCGTCTACCTCTACTTTGGCATCTAAGGCCAAGACGCGTTGGTCTGGAAGTATGGCTAGGGGGTTTATCTCCCCGATGAGCAATTCCTTTGCAAAGAACAGCTGTAAAAGTCTGGCAGCAATTTTAGTCAGCTCTTCTAAAATCTTGCCCTGGAAACCGCCTTGGCGGAGAAAAGCCCTTAACCTGTAAAGGGGCGGAGGGGCAAGGGGATCCACTGCCAGGCGAAAGACTTTTTCCGGCCTACTGGCAGCGACCGCTTCTATATTAACCCCCCCTTCCGGTGAGAAGAGGAAGACTATATCACCGGTATCGGCATCTACAAGCAGCCCCATATATATCTCCTTGACAGCCTCAAGCCACTCCTCCACCAGGATTTTCTCCACGGGGAATCCCCCGATGTCCATCCGGAACAGTGCTTCGGCCTCGGCAAAGAGCTGCTGCGGGTGAGAAATATACTTTATGCCGCCCGCTTTGCCTCTTCCCCCGACAGGCACCTGCGCCTTCAAAACAACCCTTTCCCCCAGCTGCGCTGCAGCCTCTTCCGCTTCCTGGGGATCTTCTGCCACTTTCCCCCGGGGGACAGGCAGGCCGTATTTTGCAAATAAATTTTTACCCTGGTATTCCAGCAGCTTCATCGCCGTCTCTCCTCCTTCTAACGCCAACCTCCTGGCAAGACATATCAATATAGGCTTAATTTTATCATAAAATAAGCTCCTGATGGTAGTAGTCTGAAGTATTTTCATTTTCCTTTATTTTGTTTAGCAATGCTCATACAGGCAGGATTAGGCCAAAGGTTCGCCAATTTTCTTGAATTTTCTTTTGAGTCCGCTGCACAGTTATGGTATGATCCGACTACCCATGATCATTTTTTTTCTTTTCACTTTACAAATTTGGAGTTGAAGCAAATGACAGACAGGACGGAAAAGGCGATTTTAGCCATGGATATTGGCGGAGGCACCCAGGACATCCTCATCTATGAGGCAGGGGAAACCCCGGAAAATTATATCCAGCTTGTCCTCCCTTCCCCTACGGTAATCACAGCACAAAAAATTAACAAAGTTACGCAGGCAGGGAAGGGGCTGCACCTCAGCGGCACCATTATGGGCGGCGGCAAAAGCGTCGGCGCCATCAAAGCACACCTCAAAGCAGGTTTGCCCGTTACGGCGGAAGAGGAAGCGGCCCAAACCATTAAAGACGACCTCGCCCAGGTCAGGGCCCTGGGCATAGAGCTGGCAAACTCTCCCCCTCCCGGCTTTGAGACCGTGACAATGCAAGATGTGGATTTAGATACCCTTGGCCGGGCCCTGGGGCTATATGGCATCAGGTTGCCCCGCGCTGTGGCCGTGGCAGTCCAGGATCACGGCGCAGCGCCGTCGGGAAAAAGCAACCGCGAGATCCGCTTTCAGCACTGGAAAAATTTTATAGAAAAAGGGGGCAAAGTCAGAGAGCTGGCTTATTTAACTGCCCCTCCTTACCTCACCAGGATGCAGGCCGTGCAAAAAACTGTGCCCGGCGCCCTGGTGATGGACACCTGCGCCGCTGCCGTATGGGGCTCCTTTGCCGATGACAAGATAAAAGAGAGACTCGCCCAAGGGGTTGTATTGGTAAACATAGGCAACCAGCATACCTTTGCCGTGCTCCTCCAGGGGGAGAGGATTTTCGGCTTATTTGAACACCATACGCGCCTCCTCGATACAAGGAAGCTCTGCGCCATTATAAACAAACTGTGCCGCAGGGAACTTACCCATAAAGAGGTCTTTGACGATGGAGGCCACGGTTGTTACCTTGACCCGGAAACGCCGCCGGGCTTTACTTTCGTGGGAGTTACGGGACCCCGACGCTCTCTGGCGGCAGGCCAGAGCTTTTATCTGGTCAACCCCCACGGCAACATGATGATGACCGGTTGCTTCGGCCTGGTGGAGGCGGCTCGCCATTATGGCCTTCTCTGTCCGTAAAAATTTAGGCACAGCAAAAACTTTTAGGCATATTGACAATTGCGTGTCTATTTGCTAAGATAAAGGCTAAGCGAGCGCTCGCTAAGGATCTGCCAAGGAGGAATGAGCATTGAAAAAACTAATGACGGGAAACGAAGCTGTTGCCTACGGCGCTTACCTGAGCGGAGTTAAGGTAGGAGCGGCCTACCCCGGTACTCCCAGCACCCAGATCATGGAGAATTTTGCCACATATCCAGGGGTTTTTGCCGAATGGGCACCCAACGAAAAGGTGGCCATGGATGTGGCCATCGGTGCAGCTTATGCCGGCACCAGGTCTATTGTCTCTACCAAACACGTGGGTTTGAATGTCGCCGCCGATTCATTCTTTTATGCCGTCTATACAGGGTTGAACGCCGGAATGATTGTCTGCTGCGCCGACGACCCTGGTATGCACAGCTCCCAAAACGAACAAGACAATCGCAATTATGCTAAGTTCGCCAAAGCTCCCATGCTGGAACCAGCCGATAGCGAAGAAGCCAAACAATTTGCCGGTATCGGTATAGAAATCAGCGAAGCCTTTGATACTCCCGTACTTATCCGTTTCGTCACCAGGACCTCCCACTCTTCCTCCCTGGTGGATTACTCACCGGACGCCGTGCCCGCCACTTACGAATCCAAGCCCTTTCCTAGGAATCCTGCCAAATACGTCATGGTGCCAGCCTTTGCCCGGGGACGCCATCCCATTATTGAAGAAAAAATTAAAAAGCTGGCCGAGTACGCCGAGACTACACCCCTCAACCGCATTGAAATGGGAGACCCTTCGCTGGGTATTATCGCCGCTGGCTCGGTGTACCAGTATGCCCGGGAAGTTTTCCCCCACGCTTCCTTCCTTAAACTGGGCATGGTTTACCCCCTGCCGAAAAAAATGATCGAAAAATTTGCCGCCAGCGTCAAAGAGTTGATCGTGATCGAGGAACTAGATCCCTTCTTTGAAGAGCAGATTACCTGTATGGGCATTAAAGTAAGGGGTAAAGAGATCTTCCCCATGATCGGCGAGTTCAGCCCCTCCCTCATCCGGCGTTGCGCCGCCGCCGCAGGGCTGCTGGAGATGAACGAGGAAGAAAAGGCTGCAGCGGAGCCTTCTCCAGAAGCAGCCGCCCTGCCCATCCGGCCGCCTATCCTCTGCCCCGGCTGCGGCCACCGCGGCATGTTTAACGTGCTCAGGGAAGCTGGTGTACTCGTTTTTGGCGATATCGGCTGTTATACGCTGGGCGTCGCCCCTCCCCTCAACGCCATGCATTTCACCGGGTGTATGGGGGCGAGCATCGGCGTGGCCCATGGCTTTGGCAAAGGCAAGACAAAGGAGCCGTACGTAGCTGTGCTGGGGGACTCCACCTTCTTCCATGCGGGGCTGCACCCCATCGTGGACGTGCTTTACAATAAAGGGGCTACAACCACGATTATTGCCGACAACCGCACCACCGGCATGACCGGCCACCAGCACCATCCCGGCACGGGCATGACTTTACAAAACGAGGAGACAGTGCGCGTAGATATTGCCGAGCTTGTCAAGAGCATGGGCTATAAAAAAGTAGACGTGGTCGATCCTTACGAGATGGACAAATTCGCCAAGATACTGAAGGATCACCTGGCCAGCGAAGAACCTTCCGTCATCGTGGCTTTAAGGCCGTGCGCCCTGAAGGAAAAGGCAAACAGGCCTCCTCTGCACATCGATGCTGAGCTCTGCAGCAACTGTGGCACCTGCCTCGACCTGGGCTGCTCACCCTTGGTACAGGAAGAGGATCATGTCAGGATTGACCCGGTGCTCTGCAACGGCTGCGGCCTTTGCCAGCAAGTCTGCCCCATGGATGCTATCCAAAAATAGGCAGACAAAACACGGTGCGGAACTAAACTAAAATTTTTATCAGAAAAGCAAGCCTGAAACAATTTCTTAAGGAAGCGGAGGATGATCCGGTGAAAAAAATAGACTTCTTAAATACCGGCGTCGGAGGACAGGGCACTATTTTGGCAAGCAACATCCTGGCCAACGTGGGCCTGGAGCTGGGGTATGACGTCAAAACAGCAGAGGTGCACGGCATGGCACAACGGGGAGGCTCGGTGGAAAGCCACGTCCGCTGGGGCGAAAAAGTCTACTCCCCCCTTGTGGAGCTAGGCAAAGCCGATTACCTAGTGGGTTTCGAGATGCTGGAAACAGGGCGCTGGCCCATGTACCTAAACAAAGATACGGTTGTGCTCTCCAACAGCTACCGTATCCCGCCCCCAGCCGTTAATCTGGGCAAAGCCGTTTACCCTTCGCAAAAGGAGATCGAAACCATCCTGACGAAAAAAGGCTCCAAAGTGTTTTGGCTTAACGCCACCGAAATCGGCAAAAACCTGGGCAACCCCGCCGTCTTGGGGGTTGTCATGCTGGGCGCCCTTTCCAATTTCGTCGGTGGAGCAGAAGAGGTCTGGCTCAAAGTAATCAAGGGCCTGGTCCCAGCTAGATTCCTGGAACTGAACCAGAAGGCTTTTCTGGCAGGCCGGGCGGTTAAATTCACCTGATCCGTCTTTAGTCATAAATAAACTGTAAAGTAACTTTGTCCGGCTGCTGTATAAGGAATAATCTGCAGCAGCCGGATTTTTTTAAGTATTTTCCCATAACCTAACATCAACAAACAAGTTGCGCAGCAGGGGGCAAAATGATGGTCATTAATGCAAACCAGGACAGCGCCACCGACCGCAGGCAAAAAATCATCGAGTCGGCCACCAGGCTTTTTTATGAGCTGGGCTATGACAATGCCTCGACCAGGGAGCTGGCCAAAGCGGCGGGGATGAGTAATGCCGGGATTTATTACCATTTTAAAGACAAGGAAGACATCCTTTTCAGCATTCTGGATGGCTCGGTGAACAGGCTTATCCACTCCTTGCAGACTGCCATCAAAGCAGAAGACGACCCCCGGGTAAACCTGACCCGCATCTCACGCAGCTTACTGCAGGTAGTCCTGGACAACAAAATGGAAATCGGGCTCTTAAACAAAGAAAGCCAGAGGCTAAACCCGGAACAGCTAAAGGCCATAAACAGCAAAAAATATACAGCCCTGAAGATGATCGAAAAAGAAGTAAAACGGCTGGCCGACAAAAATATGCTCAAACCCCTTAATTTGACCACCGTAGCCTTTTCCCTCATCGCCATGACAAACTGGACCTATTTCTGGTATAATCCATCCGGGAGCCTCTCCGTTGACCAGCTCTCGGCGGAGATCCTGGAGATCTTTTTCCACGGGATCTTGCGCAAACCAAAGGACGCAGCTTTTTAAAATTTTGGAGCAGCAGCGGTGGTAAAAATGGCGGAAACAGGCCGGGACAGCCTTCTCTGGAATGGAAATACAGAAACGCCGGCCCTCCTTGCTTCCCGTTGCCGGGACTGCGGGACAAAGGGCTTCCCCCCACGTACCGTTTGCGGGCAGTGTTACAGCACCATCCAGGAAAGGATCACTCTCCCCCGGAGGGGGACTGTCTTTGCTTTCTGCCGCCTTTTTTCACGGGGAGACTCCTACGGCAAAGGGCCGCAAACGGTAGGCTACATTTTACTGGAAGACGGGATGCTCATCCCGGCGCGGCTCCTTTTTGGCGATGAGCTTCTGCAAATAGGCACGCCCGTCGTCCTCTCCGCAGGGCCGGGCAAGCCACCCCCGGAGAAAACGGAGCAGCAAAGTGCTTATTATTTCGTCCCTGAAAACAAAGGTGAAGGAAGATGGAGATAGCGGTAATCGGCCTAGGGATCACAAGGTTCGGGTATTTCCCCGGGCTCAGTCTGGAAAACCTGGCTGCGGAAGCCGTCCAAAAGGCCTTGGCAGATGCCGGCGTAGGGCCCGCCCATATCGATCTTGCCTGCAGCGCCAATGTCCTTGCCTCAAGCCTGCAGCAGGAATTTACCCTAGGGCAAAAAATATTATGGGAGCTGGGGATCAAGAAGATCCCCGTACTTAATCTGGAAAACGCCTGCAGCAGCGGCTCCAGCGCCTTTTACCTGACCTGCCTGGCCGTCCAGGCCGGGGCAGCGGAAATAGGGCTGGTCATCGGCACAGAAAAGATGCACCTGCCCGGAAACAGTATCCTCAGCGGTGCCGCTACAGGCGCAGCGGAGGCCCAGGCAGGTTTTTCCGTGCCCGCCCTCTTTGCCCTGAGGGCCAACCGCTATATGCACACATACGGCGCCACGGCCGCAGATCTGGCCTTGGTGGCCGTAAAAAACCGCCGCCACGCTTCTTTAAACCCCCTGGCCCAGTTCCGCGAGCCCATTACAACAGAAGACGTTTTAAATTCCACCCCTGTCGCCGGGCCCCTGACAAGGTTGAGCTGCTGCCCTTTAAGTGACGGCGCCGCCGCTGTGCTCATCTGCAACAAAAAAAGGGCGAAGCGCTACCAAAGCCGCCCCGTTTATGTCGCCGCTTCCGTCCTGCTCAGCGGCAGCTATACCAACCCTCCCTCCCTCACCGGCTGGGAGGTGGATGAACGGGCCGCCGCCAAAGCCTACGCCATGGCCGGGGCCGGGCCAGAAGATCTAGACGTGGTGGAGCTGCACGACGCCTTTACCATTGCGGAAATTATGCATTATGAAGGGCTGGGCCTGGCCGGGCCCGGGGAAGGGGTCAGGTTGCTAAAAGAAGGGGCAACAAGCCTTGGCGGCAGCATCCCCGTCAACCCCGGCGGCGGCTTGCTTTCCAGGGGGCATCCCCTAGCAGCCACGGGAGTTGCCCAGATCGCCGAAATCGCCCTGCAGCTAAGGGGCGAAGCGGGAGCAAGGCAGGTGCCTGGCGCCAGGCTGGGGCTGGCCCATTGCATGGGAGGAGATCTCCAGGGTGACGCCCGCTCAGTAACCGTGCATATTTTAAAAAAATAAGCTAACCTTTTTTTGCTTTAGATTGTGCCAGAAAAGATTGCAGGCGGTCCAGGCCCTCTGCTATCTTTTCCAGGGAGTTGGCGTAGGAGATGCGCAGGTGCCCCTCGGCATGGGGGCCGAAATCTACGCCCGGCGTCACGGCCACCTTTGCCTTTTCCAGGATTTCAAAGGCAAAGGACAGGGAATCGGAGGTATAGGCGCGCGTATCGGCAAGCACATAAAAGGCGCCTTTCGGCTCCACCGGGGGCGCAATGCCCATGCCCCGCAGGCGCTCCAGCAGGTAGCAGCGGCGGCGATCATACATCTCCACCATGGCAGCCACGTGGCTGTCGCACCGAGTCAGGGCGGCGAGGGCCGCCTCCTGGACGAAGGAAGCGGCACAGATAAAAAGGTTTTGCTGCAGCCTCTGCAGGGGACGGACATAGGCGGGGGGCGCAATAACATAGCCCAGGCGCCAGCCGGTCATGGCATAGACCTTGGAAAACCCGCCGATGACCAAGGCATTTTCTGTAAATTCCAGAATGGTGTGCGCTTCTTCCCCGTAAACCAGGCCGCCGTAGACCTCGTCGGAGACAATGGGGCAACCTAGATCTGCCAGCTCCGCCAGCTCGTGGCCGTTATAGACAGCGCCGGTGGGGTTGGCCGGAGAATTGAGGAGCAGGGCGGCAGTGGCCGGGCCTATTGCTTTCTTCAGGGCCGCGGGGTGATATTTAAAGCCCTCCTCTCCCCGGACAGGCAAATAAACAGGTTTGCCGCCGAGGTAACGGATAAAATTGGGGTAGCAGGCATAGTGGGGATCAGGCAGGATTACCTCCCGCCCCTCCTCCATCAGCACGGAGAGGGCCAGCAGTAACCCGGGGGAGCTGCCGGAGGTGACGATGATCTGCTCCGGCGCCAGGCTCACACCGTATTTGCGCCGGTAAAAGGCAGTAATGGCCTCCCGCAGCGTAAGTTTGCCCAGGCTGTGGGTATAATGGGTGTCTCCCGCCGCCAGAGCCCGCTGTGCCGCCTCTCTGATAGGTTCAGGCGTATCGAAATCGGGTTCCCCGATCTCCAGGTGGATTATCTCCTCGCCCCGCCCTTCCAGCTCCTTTGCCCTTTCCAGCACATCCATGACAATAAAGGAGGTTATCTCCTTTGCCCTTGCCGCACATACGGGTCCTTTTTCGCGCTGCACAATTTCCGCCCCCGGTATTTTGATCTGGTTTTTATTTAATTCAGCATTATTTAAGGCAGATCCTTTTAAAAAAGAACACCATAAATTATGATAATATAGATGCAAACCGTTTCCTTATCGATCCCTTTAAGTAAAGAGGTGACTCCTCATACGTGCGGCAGCCTTGAATTTTGCCGGCTGCGATTTTAGGCAGCGGCAGGGCTTTCTGGAGTATATTTACTCCCACGTTAAACCCGCTGCGGGAAATGAGCCTTTCCTGCTCGTTTTCCCTGCCCATCTGGCTCTCCTCTATGCCTTTCACCGCGGTGACCTAGGCGCCGCCTCAGATTTTGGGCAGGCCGTTTCCGCTTTCCTTGAACTGCCGCCGGGCTGGCAGGATCATTACCTGGAACTGCATAGCTATATTGCTCGCCGTCTGCAGGCCTATCTCGTGCCCGGTACCGTTTTAAAGACGGAAGAGGGGCAGATCTATCACGAAGCCTGGCTCATCTCTGACAAAGGAGAGGTAAGAGGCAGCCAGCGTCAGCTTTTTCTTTCCCGGGAAGAACGGGAACTGGGCTGGTCCCGCGGCGACACAGCCGCATCCTTCTCCACGGCTCTGGGAAAACTGGGCATCATCATAGGGACAGACGCCTGGTATCCCGAGGTGGGCCGTGTCCTAGCCCTGCAGGGAACGGAGATCCTTTGCCACTGCGGAGCACTGGCAGCCGGGGAAAACAAATGGCGGCAGCTGGCAGGCAGCTGGCAGCAGGTACAACAAAACCAGTTTTTCTGTGTTGAAAGCCAGCTGGTGGCAGCGTTGCCCGGTCGGGCCTGGGGTGCACCTTCTCTGATCCACGCGCCCTGCGAAATGACCGCCGGGTTTACCGGTATCCTGGCCGGAGACACAGAGACGGGGGCATATACAAACTATCTCGAAGCCAGTCTCAACAAGGAGGCGCGTCGGGCGGTCATCCGCAACTATCCCCTGCTTAAGCTTTTAAACCCGGCGTTCTGCCGCTACCCCGACAGCCTTTCAGCGGAGGAGGAGCATGCAAATAAAAATTAAGGAAAAATTATTCTTACAGCAACTCAAATGGCGGACACGTCCTTCCCTGATTAGGCGCCACCTGCAGCGCAAGCGGTTCTGGTTTACCCGTAACTGTAGGAAGCTAACAAGGCGCAACATCAAAGTAGGCGCCACCCAGGTGTTGGCGAAGTTGTACCACAACCCCCTGGACTACGCCGACGAAATGTACCGGCATGTGCAGCGGGCCGCCGCCGCAGGCGTCCAGCTCCTGGCTTTTCCCGAGAACAACTCCCTGCAGCTCCTCGGCTTATTTCCGGGAGTGCAAGCCCTCTTGGAAAAGCAGGCTTCCGGCAGGCCGAGCAGAGAAGAGCTGCTCCATTTTGCCGCGCCATTCATAAACAGAGTGGCTCTTCAGGTCTTTGCCTGCCTCTCCAAGGCCTTCGGCATTTATATTATGGCAGGGAGTTCCCCTTATCCTGAGGGTAAAATCATACGAAACAGGTCATTTCTCTTTGGGCCCGACGGCATGCAGTTAGGGCAACAGGACAAAGTGCACCTCATGCCTCTGGAGCAAAGCTGGGGCTTCTCTGCCGGCGAGCGTTTCAGCATTATAGAGACACCTCTGGGACGCCTGGCCATGCCTATTTGCATGGACGCAAGCTTTTTTGAAACTTTCCGCTCCCTGGAGCAGCAGGGCGCAGAGATAGTGATCGTGCCCATCGCCAATACCGAGCCGTACAACTTCTGGCTGGCCTTACGGGGTATCTGGCCCCGGGTCCAGGAAAGCACCGTTTATGGCCTTAAAAGCGCCCTTGTAGGCGAGTTGCTGGGTTTTACCCTCACCGGCAGGGCTGGTGTCTTTGCCCCTCTGGAGCTTACGCCGGACCGGGACGGTGTCCTCTGTGAAGCGCGGCACTTTGACCGGGAAGCGCTGCTTACCGCCGTCTTGGACCTAGAGGCGCTGGCAGAGCTGAGAAGAAACCACCCTTACCTGGGTGATGCTAACCCTTCTTTTAGCCAAAAATATTTCCCCGCTGCTTACAGCTTAAAGCTCAAGGACCCTCAGGATTAACAATGGGGCCCGCTACCGGTTTGGCAATCTTCCTTATTAAAAAAGCCTAAAGTCTACAAGTCACAGAAAATTTTGCCATGGCAGCAGGAATTTAGGGAAAAAAAAGAGAATTAAAATTTTACCTTGAAGGAGGGATGACCTTGCCTGAGCACAATGGTAAACATGAACTTATCCATTGTATTGTCGCCGCAGCTCCTTTTTTCCAGAAACTCAGCAACGCAGACGTAGCTATTGCCGTGGCAGATAAGAACCAGACCCTGCTGGAATATATCCCAGGCGAAAAAATCGACCATAAGCAGACAGTGGGCGGCCTCTGCCCTGAACAAACCATCCTGTGGCAGTCGGTAATGGCAAACAAGAGGCTGGTAAAAAAAGTAGGCAAAGAAGTATTTGGTTTCCCTTATCTGGGGATCGGCATCCCGATTAAAGACGAAAAAGGGAATATCGTCGGCGGCATCTCCGTTACCCAGGCCCTGGACAAACAAGACGTCCTTTTAAATATGGCTGACAACCTGCAAAAAACTATTCGGGAAACTAGTGCCGCCACGGAAAAACTGGCCGGGGAGGCCCAAGAGCTTTCAGCCATCGGCGATACCCTTTCCCAGCTATCCAAAGTGCTGATAAATGAAGTGGCGGAAACGGACGGCGTCTTAAAGATAATTAAAAAAATTACCGGCCAGACCAACCTTCTCGGCCTCAACGCCTCCATTGAGGCGGCCCGCGTCGGCGAAAAAGGCAGAGGTTTTGGTGTGGTGGCGGATGAAATCAGGAAGCTGGCGGAACACAGTACTAATTCTTTAAAACAGATTGAGGCTATCTTACATACATTGCGCAATGTAAGCGACCAGATCAGCGAAGTCATCGGCAGCATCGGGGAGATATCCAGCAGCCAGGCCGAAGACGCGCAAAAAGTGGCGGAGACTGTCCAAAATATCAGTATGATGGCGGACAAATTACTGGCCTACTCAGAGGAAATGTTTTAATTTCTTCCCTTTGCAAAAGCCAATCCTGACCCGGGTCCAATCAGCCCGGGTTTTTACATGTACGTTAAGGGTATTTAACCTATAAAATTTTCTAATTAAGGGGGCTTTACCATTAATTAATTTTATGCTAAGATAAAATCGTTATGAGAGTATAAATCTCGCTTTGGCTGGTGTTTTTAAGCAGCAGCAAGCCCGGAGTTAAAGATGGCAACAAAAAAACTGGAAAGAAAAGACTTTTTTAAGTACCTAGCCGGTGTTTTTACCAACACAGGTCTAGAACTGCTGAGCTCCTTCTCCCAAAAAGTGGAAAAAAAGATGCCTGGAGGGGCCTGGGTAAGGGCTATTACTCTCGACGCAGTAGAGGCGCTTCCCAGACTCCTTTTTTTGCAGGGCTATTGGGTATTTATTACAGATAAAGCAGATAATGCTTTCAAAGCCCTCTGTCCCTATGACAACAGCATGCTGCAATACCGGCTGCCGGACAACCACCTCTTTTGCCTGCGCTGTTCCCGCTGCTACTGCCCGACAACAGGTCAGTGCCTTAGTGCCGGTAATGCAGCAAGCCATAATTTAAATTTGACTCCATTGTCTCTCAAAACCAGGGAAGGGGGGGTTTTTGTTTACCTGGAAAAGTAACAGTGGTAGCCTTGTATGCCTTGTTTAACCGCAGGGGGCTATTGAAATGATGACAAAGGAGGTTTAGGATGATGGGCAAACAATTAAAACAAGAAGATAACAGTCTGACCAAGTTGGAGTTCAGAGGGATCTCCCGGCGCGCTTTTTTAAAGTTTTGCGCCGCCACCGCCGTAATGCTGGGTCTGGATAGTTCTTACGGTTGGATGTTTGCTGAAGCAGCACAAGAAGCAATGAAGAAAAAGCCGGTGATCTGGATCCAAGGGCAGGGTTGTACCGGTTGCAGTGCTTCGCTCCTCTCCTCGTTTAACCCGGGACCAGCAGAGATTTTGCTGGACATGGTTTCCATGCGGTTTAACACCACCATCGCAGGAAATACCGGCCACATCAGCGCCCAAGTGCTGGCAGAAACCTTAAAAGAAGAAGGTTACCTGCTGGCTATCGAAGGTTCCATCCCCCTGGAAGACCCCCGTTACTGCATCGTGGAGGGGATGGATTTTAAAGATCTGGTATTAAAAGCAGCCAAAAACGCCGAAGCCGTCGTCGCCGTGGGCACATGTGCCACTTACGGGGGCATTCCCCGGGCCGGACTGACGGGAGCGGTAGGTGTAACAGAAGTAGTCAAAGATAAGCCGGTGGTAAACGTCCCTGGCTGCCCCATGAACCCGGCCTGGTTGATGGGCACGCTGCTTTATTACTTAACCTTCAAGGAGCTCCCCGCCCTGGATAAAGCCGGCAGGCCCGCTGCTTATTTCGGCAACCACAACATACATGATACCTGTCCTCGTGTCTCTTTCTATGAAAGGGGAGAATTCCTTACCGACTGGAACGACCCGGCCACGGCCAACTGGTGCCTGCTCCTCGCTGGCTGCAAGGGCCCCGTAACCTATGCCGATTGCAACCGCAACTTCTGGAACGACGGGGTAAGTAGCTGCATCCGTTCGGGAGCCCCCTGCGCTGGGTGCGTACAACCCCAGTTTTATGCAGATTTTGCCCCCCTCTATGCTCCTCTTTTTGTGCCACAGCCCAAAGGCACAGAGCAACCCGTTACAACCCCGGGTCCGGCCCCGGTACAACCGGTTCCCCCGGAAAAAAGCGGCCTGGATCTCAAGTCTGTAATCCTCGGCGCCGCCATCGCCGCCGCCCCGGTGGTGGCTAATAAAGCGGCAAACACCTTGAAAAAAAATAAAAGCGAAAAAGGGGAGGTAAAGCATGGCTAAGATCGTAGTCGATCCCTTAACCAGAATCGAAGGACACCTCAAGGCCGAAGTAGAGGTAGAAAACGGTGTCATCGTCGATGCCCGCTGCAGCGGTACCATGTTTCGGGGTCTAGAGCAGATCGTCCTCGGCAAAGACCCCCGGGACGTGCCCTATGTGGTGGAAAGGGCTTGCGGCGTCTGTACAGGCGTGCATGGGGAGGCCGCCTGCATGGCAATCGAGGAGGCACAAGGCGCCACCGTGCCGGAAATGGGCCGGGTAATCAGGAACTTGATGATGGGCGCCCTCTGGTTGCATGACGGGGTGCTCCATTTTTATCACCTTACCGCCCTAGATTATATCGACGCCACGGCAGTGCTGCAGTACAAGGGCAACGTCCCAGAGCTGGTGGCCATAAAAGAAAAAATTAAAGCGCTGGCGGAGGCAGGGGACCTCCATCCCCTTCTGCCCACCTACCCTCCCGATGATTTTTGCGTAGGCGACCCGGACCTGGTCACCCAGCTGGTCTACCATTACCTCAAAGCCCTGGAGATCCAGGCCAAAGGCAGAAAGGCTGCGGCCATCTTCGGGGGCAAGCAGCCGCACCATGCCAGCATGATCCCCGGCGGCGTTACCATTATCCCCACTGTCAGCCAGATCGAGCATTTCCGGGGCATAATCAGGGAGATTGTTTCCTTTGTTAAAAACGTTTACCTCCCCGACGCCAAGCTGCTGGCCACGGGGCCCCTGCTCCCCCTGGAACAAGCCTCAGTAGGTGCCACGGCGGGACATTACCTAAGCTACGGAGGATTTGCTCTGGACAGCAGCCGCACTAAGTATCTTTTCCCCAGCGGCGTAATCTTTGACAATGACTTTAACAATGTCCTGCCCTTTAAGCGGGAAGAGATCACGGAAGAAGTAGGCTATGCCTGGTATAAGGACGAGGCCAGACCTGCTCATCCCTTTGAGCGGAAGGTGGAAGTGGACCTGGAAAAACAAAGGGCCTATACCTTTGTGCAGGCACCGCGCTACCAGGGCAAGCCCATGGAAGTAGGGCCCCTGGCCCGGATGCTGGTTATGCAGTATCCTCCCTTCATGGAGTTACTAAGGACGTACAACATTACACGCCCTGGGACAGTCATGCGCCACGCCGCCAGGGCCCTGGACACCCTGGTCATGGCCGATGCCATCGGTGCCTGGGTGGACGAGCTGCTGCAGCTGGTGGGAGAAACAGGGCTCTATACCAAAGGAGACAACGCCCTCATCCACGATACGGATAAGTGGGAGCCGGTGGAGAAGGGCCAGGGCGCAGGCCTGAATGAGGCCCCCCGGGGCGCCCTGGGGCACTTCATCACCATTGCCGACAAAAAAGTAGAGAGGTACCAGATGGTTGTGCCCACGACCTGGAACTTCTCGCCCCGCGACGACAGGGGGCAGCTGGGGCCCATTGAAGAAGCCCTTATCGGGACACCGGTGCCCGATCCCGACAACCCCATCAACGTGGGCCGTGTGATCCGTTCCTTCAACCCGTGCCTTGCCTGCGCCATCCACGTGATCCATCCCAGGGGGGACAAAAAAATTAATCTATCTCCGGTTTTTTAAATGCTACTGTGTTGGAAAGATAGAGAGAGACATATTTTAAAGAAAGAAGGTCGCACAGGAGGTCAGGTGAAGCAAGAAGGCCCGCTCCCCGGAGCGAGGGAAGCGGGCCTTTACAGTTAAGGAGGGGACGATGATTATTAAAGCAGATAACCTTCACCAAAAGGAAACGGTTAAAGAAAAGGTGCTAATTTTAGGCATAGGCAACGTTTTTTGCAAAGACGACGGTATCGGTTCCGTCATCGCCAGGAACTTGGTCCCCTTCTACCATGGGAAAAACGGCGCCGATGTCCTCGACGGCGGGACTACAGGGCTGGGGCTGCTGTACCTTTTTCAGGAATATGCCCGGATCATCATCATCGACGCCGTAGATATGCAGGCAGAAGCAGGAGAGGTATTTGTCTTCAGCCCTGCAGACCTGCAAAAGGTGGTTCCTGCCAGAGTAGTTTCCACACACCAGCCGGGAGTTTTACAGCTGCTCCAGCTGGGGAAAGCTACTGACATGGTGCCTGAAGAGGTCCTTATCCTGGGCGTGCAGATAAAGGAGCTAGGCAATACTTATGGGCTCAGCGAAGAGCTGCTGCAAAAAATGCCTGTAATCGAAAAGAAAATTAGGCGGGCTATCGAAGCCTATTTGAGCTGTGATGCATGAATTGTCCATCGTTTCTTCCTTAATCGAAATTATCTCCAAAGACGCCCAAGGAAAAGGGCTGCGCGAGGTTACCTTTGTCCGCCTGGTAATCGGCGCCCTCTCCGCTGCTAGTCCCAAGGCCGTGGAGTTTGCCTTGGAGTATGCTACAAAAGGGACCATCCTGGAAGGGGCACAGGTAGAGATCGCTGTGGAAGAAGCAAAGAGCCGCTGCACAGGCTGTGCGACTCTCTTTGAGCCCCAGCTCCCTTTCCTCCTGTGCCCCGCCTGTGGCAAACCGGCTTCTTGTTTTCCCCAGGGCCGAGATGTTTACATTGACTATTACGAGGGGGAATAAGCGTGCGCGTTTACCTGGCCAAAAAACTGCGCGAGGCCAATAGCAACAATGCGGCGGATAACCGCAGGTTCCTAGAGCAATATGGAGTTTTGATGGTAAATATCATGGGGTCGCCTGGTTGCGGCAAAACATCCCTACTAGAAGAGACGCTGCGCCGTCTTTCCAGCAGATATCGCCTTGCCGTCATCGAAGGAGACCTCTATACGGCAGAGGACGCTGAGAGGCTTAAGCCCTGGGCAGCGGAAATTGTGCAGATTAACACGGAAGGCGGCTGCCACCTGGAGGCCAACCTGATCGGGCAGCTGCTGACCAGCGACTCCCCTGCGCTGCTACAAACGGAAATGCTCTTTGTAGAAAATATCGGCAACCTGATCTGCCCCGCCGAGTTCGACCTGGGAGAAGACTTAAGGGTTACCCTTTTAAGTGTGACGGAAGGGAACGACAAGCCGCGCAAATATCCCCTTGCTTTTAAAGAAGCACAGGCTACGCTGATTACCAAGACAGACCTGCTGGCATATGTAAATTTTAGCCTGGAGCAAGCGATGCTGGATCTAAAGAAACTTAATGCTGAAGGCGCAATCTTCCCTCTCTCGGTAAAAACGGGTGAAGGAGTGGAAAACTGGTGCCACTGGCTGGAGCAAAAATTGGCAGAAAAAAGGAAATAACCTGCCTGGAACTGACCATTAGAGGGGTCGTGCAGGGGATCGGCTTCAGGCCCCATGTCTTCTCCCTGGCCCATGCTTTCGGCCTTAAAGGCTGGGTCAGAAACGAAAGCGAAGGGGTCATCCTACAGATTGAGGGCGAAGCTGAACAAGTACACTCTTTTTGTGAGAATCTCCTGCAACACCCGCCACGGCTGGCCGTTATCGAAGAGGTGCGTTCCCGGGAGGTGCAGCCGGGGTATTATACAGATTTTGTGATCTTGCAGAGCAAAACCTGCAGCGAGCGGCAGGCCTTAATTCCTGCGGATCTTGCCGTCTGTCCGGACTGCCTGGCCGAAACCATGGATTCCGCAGACAGGCGTTACCTTTACCCCTTTACTAATTGCACTCACTGCGGGCCGCGCTTTACCATTGTGGAGGATATACCCTACGACCGCCCCTTTACTTCCATGCGGGATTTTCCTCTCTGCAGCGCTTGTTCCCGGGAATACAATGACCCCCTGGATCGCCGTTTCCATGCCCAGCCCGTAGCCTGTCCCGCCTGCGGGCCCCGGGTCGAGATACAGGACAAAAAGGGCGAAACGGTGGTTACAGCAGATAACTGGCGGCAATTTTTCTGGGAAAAGATGCAAGGAGGCCATATTTTTGCCGTCAAAGGGCTGGGTGGATTTCACCTGGCTTGCCTGGCCAGGGAAGAGGTAATAGAAAAATTAAGGAGAAGAAAAGGCCGTCCTTTTAAGCCTTTTGCCTTGATGTGCCGGGATATGGAGACAATAGCTAGATACTGTTTTTATAACCAGGCAGAAGAAGCGGCCCTCCTTTCTCCTGCTGCCCCCATCGTGCTGCTGCAAAAGCGGCCTTGCTGCCCCCTACCTGAGAATATCAGCCCGGGCCTGGCCACCCTGGGGATTATGCTGCCCTATACACCTCTGCATTTCCTGCTCATGCAAGGGCCTTTCGACATAATGCTCCTGACCAGCGCCAACCCCACCGACTTGCCTATCTTAAAAGACAACGGGGAAGCCCTGGCGCAACTCCAAGGTATTGCCGACTACTACTTGCTGCACAACCGGGATATTGTGCAAAGGTGCGATGATTCGGTGGTCAGGCTGGTGGACGGGCAACTGCAGTACCAGCGCCGCTCCCGCGGCTATGTCCCAGGGGCGATCAAGCTTGCTTTCGCAGCTGCGGTCCCTGTCCTCGGCGCCGGCAGCGAGATGAAAAACACCTTTTGCCTACTCAAGGGGAGCCAGGCCATCTTCAGCCAGCACCTGGGCGAAATGGGGACGGAAGAAAGTGCCTCCTTTTATCGGGAAAGCCTGGAACATTTCCTCCGTTTCTTTGCTTTAAAGCCTCAAGTGGTGGGTTATGATCTCCATCCCCACTACCGTGTCTCCACCTTGGCCCGGGAACTGAAGGGAGCCCGCAAGTATGGCGTCCAGCACCACCACAGCCATTTTGCCGCCTGCTTGGCAGAAAACGGCTGGCAGGGGAAGGCCATTGGCGCTGTGCTGGATGGCACCGGTTACGGCCTGGACAGCGCCGTTTGGGGCCTGGAGATTATCAGCGGCGATTACCTCGCTTTTCAAAGGGAGTACCACCAGCGCTATGTGCCCCTGCCTGGCGGCGAAGGGGCGATTAGATGGCCCTGGCGTATGGCTGTGGGCTACCTCCATGAGGCCCTGGGCGAAGAAGGGCTGGCTTATGCCTCCTCCCTTTTTGGCGCCCGTTTTGGGCAACAGTACCGCGTACTGGAGGCCATGCTCCAAAAAGGGCTGCACAGCATTCCCACCTCCAGCTGCGGGCGCCTCTTTGACGCCGTGGCAGCACTCCTCGGTATCTGCTACGAAAACACGTACGAGGGGCAGGCAGCCATCCAGCTGGGGGAACTACTGCGGGAAGAAGATACCTCCTTCCCCCTGGAGCCGTACCCCTACCTGGCAGAGGAGGGCAAACTTGATTTTACACCTGTATTCCCCGAAATAATCAAAGATTTAAACCAGAAGAAAGATTTAACAGAAATAGCCAGAAAGTTCCACGACACCGTTGCCTCTGCCGTCTTCACCGCTGTCACAGAGGTGTCGCAGCGCACAGGCCTGAAAGCGGTGGCCCTCTCCGGCGGTTCCTGGCACAACCCTTACCTTTTAGCCAGGACGAGACAAATCTTTGAAAAGCAGGGCCTGCAGGTGCTGCACCACCGCAAAGTGCCCCCCGGAGACGGGGGCCTGGCCCTGGGGCAGGCCGCAGTAGCCTACTGGAGGTGGAAAGAAGATGTGCCTGGGGATACCGATGAAGATCGTAGAGATTAAAAACAGCTCTACCGCCGTTGCCGAAACCATGGGCATAAGGCGCACGGTGCGCCTGGAGATGGTACCGGAAGCGGCTGTAGGGGATCACGTGCTAGTGCACGCTGGATTTGCTATACAAGTGATCGATACGGAAGAAGTTCTGGAACGTATGCACTACCTGGAAAAGATGCTGATCGCCCTAGAGGAAGAGAAATGAGGCAAATAGAATATGCAGATAAAAGCGAACGCCGCTACAGAACAGGAGCTCACCCGCAAGTTGCTAGCACAAGTGCGGGTTAGGGGAGAAAAAGCAGCAGCCCGTAAAGGGAGAAAGCTAAAAATTATGGAGGTCTGCGGTACCCATACCGTCTCCTTTTCTCGCTCAGGGATCTCTTCCCTGCTGGAAGACGTAATCGACCTCCGTTCCGGGCCTGGCTGCCCTATCTGTGTCACGCACCAGCAGGACCTGGACCAGATGCTTTCCCTGGCCGGGCTGGAAGACGTAATTATTATAACTTTTGGAGATATGCTACGCGTCCCCGGTTCCTTCACCACCCTGGAGAAGGAAAGGGCCAAGGGGGCCGCCGTACAGCTCTGTTATTCTCCCTTGGAGGCACTGGAGCAAGCTGCCCTTTTTCCGCAAAAAGAAGTGATCTTCCTGGGGGTAGGTTTTGAGACGACGGCGCCGACCATAGGGACAGTGCTGCTGGAGGCAGCAAGGCAGAAGTTAAACAATTTCAGCCTTTACAGCGCTTTGAAAGTTGTCCCGCCCGCGCTGGAGGCGCTGTTTACCCTTTACGCAAGCGAGCTGGATGCCCTCATCCTGCCGGGGCACGTCTCTGCAGTGCTGGGAAGCGGGGCCTTTGCTTTTATCGCAGAAAGGTTTGGCCTTCCTGCCGTAATCGCCGGCTTCGAACCCCTAGACCTGCTGACCGGCCTCCTCCAGGTTTTGCTGGGCCTGCAGGAAGAGAAGCCCCGCCTTTACAACGCTTACCCCCATGTGGTAAAACCAGAAGGCAACCCTGCCGCCAGGGAGATTATCAAGAAGTGCTTTGTGCCCGTTGCAACACCGTGGAGAGGGCTGGGCGACATTCCCGGCAGTGGTCTCGGTATTGCCGCGACCTGGGAAGCCTTTGATGCCTCCCAAAAATTTGCCGGCGCTCTGCCCGCCGCCCTCCCCTGTACCTATGAAGGCTGCCGTTGCGGGGAGGTCATTACAGGCAGGTTGCTTCCGCCTGAATGTCCTTTTTTTGGCAGGATCTGCTCGCCGTTAAACCCCGTCGGGCCCTGTATGGTCTCTTCAGAAGGAGCCTGCGGAGCTTATTATCAGTACAGAGGAGGTCAGCAAAATTTACCGATATCATAAAGAACAGGAACAAGATATAATTATCCTCAGCCACGGGGACGGTGGGCTTTTAACTCACCAGCTCCTGCAGGAGACGTTTTTCCCTTTATTGCACAACGTTTGGCTGCAGCAGCAGGGGGACGCGGCCATCTTGGAACTTAATGGCCAACGGCTGGCTTTTACCACCGATTCTTTCGTGGTCTCACCCCTTTTTTTCCCGGGAGGAGATATAGGGAAGCTGGCCGTCTGCGGCACGGTCAACGACCTAGTGGTAAGCGGAGCCAAACCCCTCTGGCTGACAGCGGGCTTTATCCTGCCGGAAGGGATCTCCAGGGAAAAGCTGCAGCTGATCGTCCGCTCCATGGCGGAGACGGCACAGGGGCTGGATCTGCCCATCGTGGCCGGAGATACCAAGGTGGTGAGCACCGGCGACCCGGAAAACCTTTTTATTAACACCTCCGGCGTCGGCCTGGTCCTGCCGGAAGTTCACTGGGAGACAAGCAGCATAAAACCTTCCGATCAGATCATCATCAGCGGCAGCATCGGCGACCACGGCGCCGCTATTATGGCTTCACGGCTAGGTCTTGGGCCCGGTGAAGCTCCTTTAAGCGACTGCGCGCCCCTTTATTACCTGTTAGAGCCTTTAAAGCCGTATTTTCCCCAAATTAAGGTCATGCGCGACCCCACCAGGGGCGGCTTGGCCACCGCCTTAAAGGAGCTTGCCACTGTAGCAGACGTGGATATGGTAGTGGAAGAAACAAGTATCCCCGTCCGGGAGAAGGTCCGGGCCATCGCGGAGATCACCGGCGTCGATCCTTATTATCTGGCCTGCGAAGGCAGGGCAATCTTGGTCGTGCAGGAGAACGCCGCTGCAGACGTGCTTCATACTTTAAAAGGACACCCCTTATGCAACGAAGCCGCTATTATCGGCGCCGTCAGGCCCGGTAAAGGGAACCTTTTCTTGCGTACCGCCCTGGGCGGGACGAGGCCCATGCAGATGCTGGCAGGCACCCCCCTGCCCAGAATTTGCTAGTTAATCTTTTAGCTCCCATATCGTATTTTCAGGACAACAATAACAAAAACCGGGGAGTTATAATGCTTAAAAAACCTGGTATCTGGTTCAGTTATTTTTTTGGCTTTATCCTGCTTATCTTCATGATCATTGCCATAACAGGCTCCATCTCCATCAGCCTTTTTAACACCGGCGTCGAAGAACAGGCGAGAATAGCCATCACCAAAGACCTGGATGCAGCCCAGCGGATGCTCTACCGCCGGCAAGAGATGCTCCTCCTTTATCTGGACGCACTCTCTTGCAATACCTCCTTCCAGGATCTGTACGGAAAACCCGGCCTCAGGGACCTCTTAATAGAGATAAAAAACCGCCGGGAATTTAGCTTTGTCTATATTGTGGAACCCGACGGCACAATTGTCGCCAGCGCCAATAACGGTGACCTCAGCGGAAAAAAGTTGCCGGAAGGCTCTTTTATGTACAGATACTTGGGGAAGCAGATGCACAAAGGCATCGCCGTGCTGGACGAAGACTTCCTGGCTGCTGAAGGGCTGGTACACCAAGCAAGGATTGAAGTAAGGACCGCGGCAACGGTAGAGACGAGGAGCGAAGAAAAAACAGAAGAAATGAGGGCTTTAGCCCTGGTGGCCTCGGTCCCCTTCTTCACTAGAGGCGGTCACAGGCGTTTTTACCTTATCGCCGGAGACCTGCTCAACCGGGATCAAAAATACGTCGACGAAGTTTCAGCCTTACTTAGGGTTTATACCACCGTTTTTTTAGGTGATCTGCGCATCGCCACCTCCATACGCCTGAAAGATGGCGAGCGAGCCCTGGGCACACCAGTTGCGGCGGAAGTGGCAGAGATAGTCCTGAGAGAGGGCCGGCGCTACCTGGGCATGACGACGATTATCGACCAGCGCTACCTGGCCGCCTACGAGCCCATCAGGGACGACCGGGGGGAGATCATAGGTATGCTCTTTGTGGGCATACCGGAAGCACCTTTCATTTCCATGAAGAAGGACACCCTCGGTCAATATGCCCTTGTTTCTATCTTAAGCATCTTGTTGGCCCTTGTTATCGCTTATACCCTCTCCCGCACAATTACAAACCCCCTGCACCAGCTTATCGACACCATGAAAAAAGTAGAGCTGGGCGACCTCTCTCAGCGCGTGAATCCCCAATTTTCCCCCGGCCAAGGAGAAGCCAAGCCGAGCAGGATTGCTCCTTTTCTGAAAAAAATCGGTATCAAGCCAGCGCTTGGAGAGGGAGATGAAATCCAGCAACTGGGTAATATCTTTAACCGCATGATGGCTAGCCTACAGGCAAACTGGGAACACAACCAAAAGTTGCAGCAAAGCCTGAAGAAAAAGGAAAGCAACCGTATCCAGCTGCTCAGAAAAATCATCAACATCCAGGAGGAAGAGAGAAAAAGGATTGCCCGGGAGCTCCATGATGAAACCAGCCAGTCCCTGAGCAGCCTGCTCTTAATTTTAAAGACGATCCAGCAGAGCGACGATCTGGAGACGATCCGCAAGCTGAGCAGCACACTCAGGGGAATAATCTACAACACCCTGGAGGAGATCCAGAAGCTGTCTTACGAGCTTAGGCCCATGGCCCTGGATAAACTGGGCATAGATCAGGCGTTGCAGAGATATATCACTGAACTTGCCCGACACACGGGCGCCAATATACATTATGATAATGAGGAGATGAAATTTTCCAGGCTGGACCCGGCCATTGAAACGACCCTTTACCGTATCGTCCAGGAAGCCCTGACCAATGCCATAAGGCATGCCAAAGCTCAAAATATCAACATCACATTACAGTCAAACACGACGAGCGTTACCGTAGCCATAGAGGATGACGGCAAGGGCTTTGATCTGCAGGAGGTGCTGACCAAAAGCAAAGAAGCCCTAGGACTAGTGGGGATGATGGAAAGGGCCTCTTTGGCAGGCGGCTGGTTAAAAATAGAGACGGCTCCGGGTAAAGGGACGCGGGTACTACTTACTCTCCCCTTACTGGAAAAAGAAGATCTGCCCCAGAGCTCTGGCCTGCCAGTACAGGAACAGGAATAAACTTGATCGGCAGGGAGAGGGGTCAGAGATTTTATCTGTCCATGGCAGCTTTAGCAGTAGCCCCTTTCTTCAAGAAAAGGGCACCGGCCACGCCGGCCAGGGATACGGCCGTCGCCAAGATAAAGGAGTAGCTGAAAGTCCCCGTATAATCAGCTAGCAGGCCACCCAACCAGGGACCCAGCGCCTGGCCCAGGCCAAAAAAAAGCGTGATAAAGCCCACACCGGCGGGGGCAAGGACTGGGCCTACATAATCGCCAGCCGTCGCCGCCATGATCGTAGGTACACTCCAGGCGCTGAGACCAAAAAGGAATACAGATAGATAAAAGGTAGGCAGCGTATCAAAAAGGGCAAAAATAAGGTACGCCGTAGCCAGGGTAAAATAGGCCAGGGCTGCCCCATACTTTCTCCCTAGGAAGTCGGAGATACTGCCCCAGATCACCCCGCAGAAAACACTTAGCCCCCCCACCAGAGCCCACATGGAGCCGGCTCGCACGGCGGAAAGGCCTATCTCATCGGCAAGAAAAGCCTTAAAAAAGGTTATATAGATAACATAGGAAAACCCATACATCAGGTAGACTAGGCCCAGGTACCAGACTGCTTTAACTTTATAGACCAGCTCCCACTGCAAAGTAGACAGGCGTTTTTGCGCGCTACCAAGGGGCGCGTCAGGCCCCGGCGGGTTTGCCTCAATCTCTCGCGAGGCTTGAGCTCCCACAGCCTGCAGGCCCAGATCCGCGGGGCGATTGCGCAGAAAAATAAAACATAACAAGGCCACAGCCAGCACCAGGCCACCCAGGTAAAACCAGGCGTAACGCCAGCCTGTGTTGCCGTAAGCAATGAGAATGCCCGGCACAAGCAGCCCGGAAATAAGCGTCCCGGCACCAATACCACCGGAAACAATCCCCGTGGCAAAGCCGCTATAGCGCCTGTCAAACCAGGTAGAGCCAAGAGACATGGCGGAGACGTACGCTCCCCCGTTACCCAGTCCAGTAAGGAAACGCAAAAACAGGGCCAGCTCCAGGGATTTGGCCATACCGGTGAGGATCATGGTCACACCCATCAGTGCCAGGGAAAGGGAGATCACCATACGGCTGCCATGGCGTGCTGCCAGCATGCCGCCCAGGAAACCAAAGATAAGATAGCCGATAAAATTACCCGTGGCCAAGATACCGGCCTGGGCATAGGTAATGCCCAGGCCCTCACGCATCTCCGGCAAGATCAGCGTGTAGGCCATACGGCCGAACCCGTGAGCACCTATGGTCGTAAGCATGCCGCTGAAGATGACAACCCAGCCGTAATGAAAGCGCCTTCTTTGTTTAACTCCCTGCATGGATAAGTACCCTCCTCCGTTGTCCATAACTCAGCGGCAATAT
>CALJJZ010000069.1 GCA_937973635.1 uncultured Bacillota bacterium
GGTTAAAGCGATGCCTCATTGTCTGGTTACAGGGGGGGCGGGGTTTATCGGATCTCACCTTGCGGAAGGCTTATTGCGGCAAGGGCACCAGGTAACGGTGCTGGATAACCTGTCAACCGGAAAACTGGACAACCTGCAACCCATCCTCTCCCAAATCCGTTATATCCAGGCCGACATTCGCTATTTGGAAGAAGTGGAATCCGTTTTTGCCGATGTGGATGTCATTTACCACCAGGCGGCATGCTCGTCCGTAACGGAATCGATTGAAAACCCGCACCTGGTACACGAAAATAATGTGGCCGGAACTCTCAACGTGCTGGAAGCCGCAAGACGAAACGGGGTTAAAAAAATGGTGTTTGCTTCCTCTGCCGCCATTTATGGTTCGGATTCCCTGCAACCGCGCAAGGAACATTACCCGGCCATGCCGATTCATCCTTACGGTTTAAGCAAATATATCGGCGAGCTTTACAGCCGGATGTATTCGCTTTTATACGACATGGAAATTGTATGCCTCCGATATTTTAATGTTTACGGCCCGCGCCAAAATCCCAAGTCGCAATACTCCGGGGTCATTACCAATTTTGTGAACCAGGTGCTGGCGAACGAAAGCCCCGTGATTTACGGCGACGGCTTCCAGACCCGGGACTTTATCTACGTGGAAGATATCGTGCAGGCCAACCTGCTGGCGCTAAAGCCAATGCCGACTGCCTTCTCCGTATATAACGTGGCCAGCGGCAACAGCATTACCCTGCATCAACTCATCGAAGCCCTGAGCGAACTGACCGGGAGAGCTTTACAACCGGAATACCGGCCGGAACGCCGGAAAGATATCCGGCATTCCCTGGCAAATATCGAACTGATCCACGAGACGCTGGGCTTTACCCCAAGCCATGAGTTTAAGGCAGGGCTACAGGCCGTGCTGGAAGCATCCGGCTTAACTCACGCCAATATGCAAAAGCTGGCAGGATAGGCTGATGAAAAAAAACCGCGGTAATTCCAATCGTTTTCTCAAGTTCCGTAACCCGTTGGCCAGCCATCCCGCGCCAGAGCAGAACAATGGCCCGGAAACGCTGATACTGGAAAAGACAGCCCCCATGGAAACCACAAAAACCGTTGAGACGTTAGAGCAGGACATGCGGCTTTCAGAATGCCTGTTATGGCGCGTGCAGGAAGAATTTTACCAGAACGCCGGGCTTGAGGCCTGGGAAGACATTCCCTTTTATCCCACCAGCAATGCCTTTATCGGCGAGGTGTATGCTGACCTGATTATCCATTACCTGCTGGATTACCAGGCCCACCTCAACCCGGATGAGCCTCTTTACATCCTGGAAATGGCGACCGGATCCGGCTGCTTCAGCTTTTATCTCATCCGGGAGCTGGCAAACAAGCTCAACTACTTCGAATCCCTCAAGAAACTTCGGATCTGTTACGTGATGACGGACTTTACCGAAAAAATTGTGGACGAGTGGAAAAGCAACCCGTACTTTCAACCGTATATCCAGGCGGAGATTTTGGACTTCGCGGTTTTTCGACCGGAAACGGACACCCAGCTCAAGCTGAACCTTTCCGGAAAAACCCTGGATGCCACGACGGTGAAGAACCCGGTTATCGCCATTGCCAACTATTTCTTCGATAGCATCCGCCAGGATTTATACCGGGTGGACAACGGATCGCTTCTGGAAGCGCGCTTCACCTTCCACCGGGAATATGAGACAGCCCTTCCCCCGGAACGCCTTCACCTGCGGGACATCCAGATGGAAGAAACCTTCCAGCCTGTACCACCCGCCATGTATGAAGACCCGCATCTGAACGAGATTCTGGATTTCTACCTCAAGCAATACCAACAGGCCAGCGTCCTCTTTCCCATTGGGGCCTTCCGGTGCATCCAGAATTTGCAAGCCCTTAGCGGAAACCAGGTCGTGCTGATCTCTTCGGATAAAGGCTACGTCAGCCCGCACTATGTGGAAGGCCACTGGGAGCAAGCCTTTACCCCGCACGAAGGCGCCTTTTCCTACATGGTGAATTACCAGGCCATCGGCCATTATTTTGAGAACCAGGGCGGCGCCTTTATGGCGACCTACGGCGATAACCTGAGCATTGTAACCACCATGGGCATCCTGCACGGCGAGACAGCCGCCACATTTGAGAAAACCCGCTATTACTTTTCAGACATCGTGGACAAGAAAAACCCGATGAATTATCTCTACTACTGCCAGGATATGCTTATCCAGTATGACGACCTTGAGAACCCGTCCAACGTGGTTAAGGACTGCCTGGCCTTCCTGAAGCTGTGCAATTACGACCCTATTGTGCTTTACCTGTGCGGGGAAAAGCTGGTGCGGGCTGTCCCGAACATAGGGCAAATCCTCCAGGGAGAACTCCTTACGGCCATGGACAAGGTGCGGGATAACCTGTTTACCGTGAGCAAGCGCTTTAATGTGCTGTTCTGGCTGGGCAAGCTGTATTACGCGCTCAACCACTTCGAGGATTGCCGGGCGGCGTTCGAGCAGTCCGTCGATCGCTTTGGCCCCGACGGCACGGCCCTGTACTATATCGCAGCCTGCCACGAAGTCGCGGAAAATTATGAATCCGCCCTTTCCTTCTATCGGCAAACCCAGGCTATCGACCCGGATTGTGAGCTGACACAGGAAGGCATTACCCGGATGGAGTCCAAACTGGCGGCATCCTAGGCTTAAAACAAAGGCAAAGCCGCATGGGAGTTGCGTTCTGCATGCGGCTTCACATTGTCGAAGTTTTTAAATTGTCACTTACTTAAGGGTTAGACCCGATGGTCTGGCGCGGCTTGGAAACTTCCCGGACGAATTCGGCGGACTCGGCCCGATCTTCGTTCTTCAGCACAATATCCGCCTGAGATAATAACCCAATAACGCGCTGGTTTTCATCCACAACAGGCAGTCGGCGCACCTGGTTCTGTTCCATCACGCTCACGGCACGGTGGAGATCGTCGTCCGGGCGGCAGGTTAGCAATTGCTCCTGCTTCAGGCAATCCTGGATGCGGATCTGATCCGGCGTCTGGTTCGCCTTCTCCAAAATGCACAGGGCAATGTCCCTATCGGTCAGCACGCCTTGCAGCTTTTGATCCTGCCCCACGATGGGCACAATACCACAGTTCTCGTTCTTCATAATCTCCAGCACCGAGAGAATATTGCCGTCAACCGGGCATGTTCTGGGGTTGGAGGTCATCAGGTCTCGTACGCGTTGCATTATTCCTCTCCTTATTTGGCTGCGATGGTACGGATGTTGCCCATCAGGGCGAAATGCAGGTAACACAACAACTTTTATTACAGTAGATCCATTTAATCCCAATTTATCGGCTTTTGCATTCCCCGTTGCGGTAATTGGACAGCTTGTCCACAAGGTGGCCCAAGCCTGGAAGATTGGATAGATGTGCAATGCCGCGGCAATTTGAAAGCGCTACAGTATTATTTAGAGGGACTGTGTACTTAGGTTGGGACAGGATGACAAGGAGGCGGAACCATTATGTTCAAACAATTTGCCTTAATTATTGGTGTGGTATTTCTGCTGATTGGGATTTTGGGGTTTATTGATCCGCTGGTTACGGACGGCAAGCTTTTGGGCATTTTTGCGGTGGATCCGGTGCATAACATGATCCATATCGTGTCTGGCGTTCTGGGGATTGCAACCGGCCTGGCGCGGGATTTTCGCCCAGCCATGATGTTTACCTGGGGCTTGTTACTGGTTTATGGCCTGGTGACGGTATTAGGCTTCGTGATGACACCGGATGGCGGGATGTTACTGGGCCTGATGCACGTTAATATGGCGGATAACGTCCTGCACCTGCTGATAACGGTGGGGGCGGCAGCCGTCATCTTTTCCGAACAGCGGAGACCCGTTTACCACTAACGCCAAGCGGCAGGTTAAGAGGGAAACTCAACCCATTAAACTGCAAGGCCTGGCGCCTTGCAGTATTGGGTTATTTTGGGCTACGATTGCCACCACAGGCAGCAGTTGAAGTGCAGGGTTGAATGGCATTACACACAGGCAGACGGTTGGTTTTATTCTCCGGCGCGGGGGAGTTGCCGGTAAAGGCCGCCCGGGAAGCACTTGACCAAGGATGGGAGCTGTTTGTCTACACCATCGATCGCGGCAACCTTGCGCCGTTTAAAGCGCTAATCCCCACACAGCGGGTGCGTTTTATCCAACCCGGCCTCTGGAATAAGATTTTCCGCTTTCTGGTTGAAGACGGCATCACCGATGCCATTTTCGCCGGAAAGATTAACAAGTGGATCATGCTGCAATCCCCGTTACTGGACAGCCGGGCTATCCAGTTTTGGCGTGCCCAGAAGGACTTTAACGACGACGCCTTGATGTGGGCCATCATCCGGGAGCTGGAGCAGGTGGGCGTGACCATCCTGCCGCAGCGGGATTTCCTGAAGCCCTTGTTCATCCCCGCAGGTACTTATACCCAAAGGCCCCCGACCGCCGAGGAATCCCGGGATATTGCCTTGGGGCTGAACCTGGCCAAGGAGATGGGCCGTTTGGACGTGGGGCAAACCGTGGTGGTGAAGAACGGCATGGTTCTGGCAGTAGAAGCGATTGAAGGGACGGATCAGGCTATCCTGAGGACGCGGAAATGGTCCGGACGCAATGGCGGTGTTGTCGTCAAGGTGGAAAAGCCAGGCCAGGATACCCGCTTCGATATCCCAACCGTTGGGCCGCGAACCTTAACGTCTATGAAGAAGGCAGGCCTGTCCGTCCTGGCGGTCGAGGCCGATAAAACCCTTGTCCTGGAGCAGGAAAAAATGGTACATTTAGCCAATCGCTGGAAGATGACGGTGGTGGCCGTATGCGTTTGAGCCGGTTATTTATCATTACAGGGGATGCCTCGGGCGATCAGCATGGCAGCGCCGTAATTCGCCGCATGCAGGCCATGATGCCCGACGTTGAAATCCAGGCCATTGGTGGCGCCCATATTGCGGAAACCGGCGTAACAATGCTGGAAACCCAGCAGCATATGGGCGTGGCGGGGCTGGGCTTCGTAGGTTCCATCCCGAAACACTACAGCCTGGGCCGGCAGATACTGACCCATTTTAAAGCCTGGCGTCCGGATGCCGTCCTGCTGATTGACTACGGCATGTTTAACCTGTGGATAGCCCAGCGCCTGCGCAAGACCGGCATCAAGGTGTTCTATTACATCCCGCCGCAAGTGTGGGCCTCGCGGCCACAGCGTATCTTCAAAATCAAAAAGTTTGTCGATCATGTTTTCTGCATTTTCCCGTTCGAAGTGGAATTGTATGCCTCGCACGGCATCCCGGTAACCTATGTGGGGCACCCGGTGCTGGAAAATATCGCCCCCGCCCCGGATCGCCAGGCTTTTTGCCGCAAACACAAGCTGGATCACAGCCAGCCTATCGTGGGCATTTTTCCCGGTTCCCGCCGGATGGAGATGACGCATAACCTGCCGCCTATGATCAAGGCCCTGCCATTGATTGCGGCCAATACCGGGCATCGGTTACAGTTTGTCCTGGCCCGATCCTCCGCCGTGCCGGATGCGGTATTCCAGGAGGCGCTGGCCTCCGTAAGGCATTACACGGACAAGCTTATTTTCCGGGTGGTGGAAGATGAGAGCCAGGCGGTTCTTGCGCTCTCCAAAGCGGCCATGGTGGCTGCCGGGACAGTGACCCTGGAAGCCGCCTGCTACAGAACCCCGGTGCTGGTGATGTACAAGCTCTCCTGGATCAACACCATCGGATTTAAGGTGGTGTATAAAAACGTGAAACACCTGGCCTTGCCCAACATGCTGGCTGGCGAGGGTAATGCCTTCCTGCCGGAGCTTTTTCCGGACAGGGTGACGCCGCAAACCATTGCTGATGGTATGTTGCCCCTTTTAACCGATGCTCGAACCATAAAGGAAACCCAGAAGCACTACAACCAGGTGCTGGATTCCCTGGGGGCAGGCCATGCCGCCGAGAATGTGGTGAATGCCATTCGGGATTTGATGGCCGACACAAACGAACCGGATAGAATGCTTAACAATCCTGCGACAGTTGTCGTTTCTTGATCATGGCCCGTGAATTTGTTTTCCAGAAAAGGGGACATTACAATTCCACCAAATAACCGTTGATCTTGCGGAAACTTCCATGTATCGTTAGTATTATCAAGTTATTCCACAGTAGCTCAATGGCAGAGCAATCGGCTGTTAACCGATCGGTTGTAGGTTCGAGTCCTACCTGTGGAGTTTTTTCATGCAAACTTTTTCAGATATCACCTCATTTCCCCGGTTTTCAGGCCTTTCAGCTTTTAGTTGAACCCGCGTTTTAATGATGCTAGACTTAACTTGCGTTGCCGGTATGGTGGAATTGGTAGACGCACTCGACTCAAAACCGGTTGCGTCAGCCGGAACGTGCACAAGGAGCGAATCTTCAAAAAGAATAGTGAAAATCGAGTGAGACTTTTTGAGACTTTTTTGGTTTCACATTTCCCAAAGAAGATTCAGGAAACTATAATTAAAGTGTGCCTGCCCGTGTGGCGGAATGGTAGACGCAGCCGCCTCAAAAGCGGCCGAGAAATCATGTCAGTTCGACTCTGACCACGGGCACCACTCTCAAAACGACATTGAGAATTGGGTTTGTCTAGCAGACTGAGGCTTGGGCCTCACCTCCAACCAGGAGGTTGCTATGCAAACCCAATTCGCGTCTTTGGATGAAGCCATTCAATACCTGGAACTTCCCCGCTCCAGTTTCTTTCGCCTACGGAAGGAGGGGAAAATCACTGTTGAGAAAAGGGTTGACAGGTGTGGAAAAAAGATATATTATGTATGTGGATTAGCAGAATCCCCAAAAGTGATTACCGAACCCGGCGGCCCATCAATGGGAGGGTCTGTAATGGCCGTCGAAAATATTCCCCCTATCCAGGGCGGGATCGAGTTGTCACGTCCACAAGTCAATCATTCCCAATACGTTGACGAGTGGATCAGGTGGCGGGAAGAGGGTTTATACACGCGCCCCTGGTCAAAGAACTACAAAAAGGCGCAAGTCGATTTCATCCGTAAATACTTTGCGCGCTGGGAAGAGATTTCAAGCAAGCACCTTGAAACGTGGCTGCTTGAAACGGCGGTGATGCAGAAAACCATGCGGGTCCATAAGCATGCGCCAGTCTCCTCGTTCGCCAAGTTCCTGGTTCACAAAGACCTGTTGGATCGGGATGAATACCGGCGAATTAGGGACTTGTATCCCAAGAAGAGCCCTTACTACCATCCGAAGCAACAGATCATCTACCAGGAAGATATTGAGCCCATCCTGAAGTCTTGTGATGACAACCATTGCGCTTATCAGAGAATCCTTAACCGGACGCTGGTTCTCTTCCTGGCCGCAACCGGCTTGCGAAACTCGGAAATGTGCGATCTGATGCTGGGGGATCTCCGGTTCAGCGATGATCCAAAATCCGCCTTTGTCTATGTTCGGTGCGGCAAGGGAGGCAAACCGCGATATGTCCCCTTCTCCAAACCGACGCAAGAGGCTGTCCGGGAATACCTCAAGCACCGCCCTGAAGTCAGCGGGAATCAAGTCTTCTGGGCCTTTAACCCGAAGCATGGCTATACCCCGCTGAAGAGTAGGGGTGTTGCCCAACGGTTCCAGAATATTAGCGAGAAGTGCGGGATTCCCTTTATTGCTCACTCATTCCGGCACTACCGGATCACCCGCTGGGCCAACAACCCGAAGATCCCTATTACGATGGTACAGCTTTGGGCCGGACACAGCAGCTTGGAGGTAACTCAGCGATACATCCACACCCGGAACGAGGATGCCATGCTGGTGGCATTCGAGGCCGACTAAACACCCCATAGGCTCCGCTCAGCTCTGGTTGGGCGGGGCCTTATTTTTCTATCGTCTGGCTGATCTTTTTCCCGTTCGATTGACAAAGGGTGTGAAATCTGGTTTCCTGAAAGTAGAGGTAAAGTAAACTCATGATTCTCACCCCACCGTAATTTCTAACGCATCACCGGCCTGCATAGGCCCTCTTTGAGTTTACCCATTTCAAGACAATCGAAAGCTGAACGGGGAGCCTGATTGAACCTTTTAAAGGTTCGGCGAAGCCTTCAGCAACGATTCCAAAAGGTTTAAAACGATGCGTTATACGGATGAGGTGCAAAAGCGCCGCACGTTCGCCATTATTTCCCACCCGGACGCCGGGAAAACCACGCTCACCGAAAAGTTTCTGCTCTACGGTGGGGCGGTGAAGCTCGCCGGTTCCGTAGCCGCCAAGAAAAGACAACGACAGACGGCTTCTGACTGGATGGAGTTGGAGCACCAACGTGGGATTTCGATTAGTTCAACCGTGTTGAACTTTGAGTACAACGGTTTTACGGTGAATCTGCTTGATACCCCCGGCCACCAGGATTTTAGTGAAGACACCTATCGAACGCTGATGGCGGCTGATAGCGTGATTATGCTGATTGATAACGCCAAGGGGGTTGAAACCCAAACCAGAAAGCTTTTTGAAGTCTGTAAGCTCCGTGGAATCCCGGTAGTCACTTTCATCAACAAGCTGGATCGCTTTGGTCGGGAGCCTTTAGAACTACTCGATGAGATTGAGAAGACCTTCGGTATCCAGACCTATGCCTTCAACTGGCCGATTGGTTCCGGTCCCAGCTTCCAGGGTGTCTATGACCGGATGAAACGAGAACTCCACCTGTTCCAACGGACAGAACATGGGAGCTACAAAGCGCCCGTTGAAGTGAAGGACGTGCATGACCCGGCCTTGGCTGAAATGACAAGCCCGATGGAGTATCAACAATTCCTGGAAGAGCTTGAGATTCTGGATGTGGCGGGCAACGAGTTCAGCCGGGAAGATTACCTTGCTGGGAAAATGAGCCCGGTTTTCTTTGGCAGCGCCATGACCAACTTCGGTATTCAATTATTCCTGGATACGTTTCTGCCGCTGGCCCCACCCCCCACGCCAAGGCTCTGTGAAGAGAATGGGGTTGTTGAGCCGGATCAGGAAGAGTTTTCAGGATATGTTTTTAAGATTCAAGCAAATATGGACCCCCAACACCGGGACTGCATCGCATTCCTGCGGGTCTGTTCAGGGCGCTTTGAGCGGGATATGTCCGTAAAGCATGTCAGAACCGGCAGGACTATTCGCTTATCGCATTCTCACAAGCTGTTTGGTCAAGAAAGAGAAACCTTCAATGAGGGTTTTGCTGGGGATGTTGTCGGGTTTTCCTCGAATCAAGGGCTTTTCTCCATTGGCGATACGGTCTGTACGGGCAAAACCATTCGTTATGAAGCCGTTCCAACCTTCTCTCCAGAGGTGTTTGCGCTTCTTCGGAATCCAAATACGGCCAAGTACAAGCAGTTCACTAAAGGCATTCAGCAGCTTGCCCTGGAAGGAGCAATCCAGATCCTCCACCTTTTTGATGCCATCGGGCAAAGGAGTCTTGTTCTAGCCGCAGTGGGGCAACTACAGTTTGAAGTGGTGCAATATCGCCTGGAAGCGGAATACGGGGTGGAAACCGTTCTCGATCCCTTGCCTGAATATACCCATGCCCGCTGGCTAACTGGCTCCAAGGACGCGCTTGAGAATATCAACTGGATTGTAAACGCTCGGCGGGCCGAAGATACCCAAGGCCGCCCTATGACTTTATTCAAAGGCGAATGGGCACTCAATTACATGTTGGAGCAAAACCCCAATGTTCAGTTTCACCCAACCCCACCTGTCCATTAGGCGCAGATGGTATGAGACAAGCAGATAATCGCTCCAAAATTCTTTTTATCTGCAACGATTCCTTCCGCAGTAAAATGGCCCGCGCTTGGACGCTAAAGCTGCGAGAGAATTCCTTTAAGCCCTACGCCTTGGGGGTGTTTCATCAAGGCGAGTTGGATATGTATGCCACTCAAGCTATGCGAGAGGAAGGGCTTGAGTTTAATCATGGGAAATCCATAAACAAGAGTACACTGGACAAGTACCACTTTGATTACGTCGTTGTACTTTGTGCCCTGATTAAAGACCAGTTGCCCGCATTTTCACCTGAAACAAAGGTTATTCATGTCTATTTCCCTGATCCCGTTGATACATCCCGTATGCTAACAAGGGAGGAAGTATTAGAGATTAATCGTCGGGTCCGGGATGAAATTCGAGATTTTATAAAAGCGCTTCCTGAAAACCTGACTTTTTTGAGTCAAATCGATCCGCCTTAAATTTGCTGCACGTTTTGTTGTAGCAAATTTTAAGGAGATTATTCTTTTGACATACAAGGAAGACAAGTTTCGTTTCATGTTTCAAAAGAAACATGTCTATTTCATTAGCAGCACAAAGGTTACGCCACCTACAAGTGATGCGCGGAATGGCATCCCTGACACGCGCCATACGCTCTACTTTTCGGATGGTTCGGGTCTGCCGCTCACCATTCAGGTGAATGAAAGCACTCTTCCCAGCGATTACTTCTCCGAAGACTGGGAGGAGAAAAAACCTGTCCTGCAACAGATTCTTAATGATTATGAAGTGAATGGCTGCAAGCAGCAAAGGAGCAAATGATGGCAAAACATTATTACTATATCGTCCCGGACCTGGGCCGCTTCAAAGTGGTCCGCAACATGCTGATGGAAATGCCCGAGCATACTGGCATTGTTTTTTGCCAGACCAAGAAAGATGTCGCCGCTTTGGCTAAACAGCTTCAAGGTCAATTCTCAGCGGGCAGTCTGCATGGCGATACCCCGGCATCCGCTCGGGAGAAGGTGATGGCAGATTGGAGCAACCAGCGTTTGCGCCTGTTGATTACAACTCCCGCAATGGGCCAGGGGCTTGGCGATCAGCAAGTAGCCTATCTGATCAATTATCAGCTCCCGAATGTGGATGCCTATGTTCAGACTCTTGCTGAAATGCCCGCAGAAGATGGGGTTGTAATGACGCTGGTAGCGCCTAACCAGGAAGCGTTTTTGAAGCGTCTGCAAGATGAATTGGAAGTTGAAATCATCAAGCATCCTGAGTGCGAAATGGAATTTATGGAGGCAAGCCTTGTAGAGCAAATGAAAAACCAGGGCAAGAACCGTATGCAGCCGGGGAAGCCGCAATCCCATAATGCGGGGCATACCAGCCATAAATCCAAGGGCAACCAGCCCAGCGTCCCGACACGTCATGTGTAGCAGGAAGGAGAATGCAAATGTCACTTGAATACCTTGGAAGGGCCGTTACCTTTGTTTTTAACAACAAAGTCATCAAAAAGAGCAATGCAGATGAACAAGACAATACAATTGTCTTCCATTTTGTAGATGAAGATGGCGTATTAATTCATATTGCCCTAGATCCAGAAGATATACCACAAGATTTTTATGCCTTGGACGAATGGCGGAAAAATCGGGCCTTACAAGACATACTGGATCTTAGCCAGGAAAATTTGCCCAAAACGATTCATCGGCTATCCGATCCTTATCAAAACGAATTTCCGGTTGAACTTCAATACATCAGCGAAAAGAGGTAGGCATGAGCAGGAAGAAAAAAGAACAACTTATCTTCCGAGACTGGCCCGTCACTTATGTCAGTTGCCGGATTTCCCCGAATGGTTTGCTTTACACCCTATTTTTTTCAGGCCCACAAAGCAAGGTGATTGCTATAGAGATAACGGAAGCCGAATTGCCTCAAGGCTTCCACTCAACCGACAATACCATGAAGCTTCAAGCCATACAGGAAATTCTGAATAACAAACAATAATCGACCGGAGATTGATCTTTCTATGAGCGAATTAACTTATCAAAATAAGCGGCTTACTTTTTTCCGATACAACCATATTTTGTTGCCACCCGCACCCGGCAGCATGGATAAGTCCGAAAAGGAAGCTTATGCCATCTATTTCCTCGAAGGTGGAGGTACTGCGCTTCGTATGGATGTCGTGAAAGAGAAAATGCCGGATGCCTTTTTTACCGCTTCTGACAAGGAAAAAACGGAAATCCTGCAATCTTTGCTTGCAAACCACCCACCTTATCAAGTGGCATTATAATTATGTATGCCGGTCATGTCCGGATTAGAGGAGACTTATGAACTATCTTGATACTGTTATCCTGGGCATTGTTGAGGGCTTGACCGAGTTCTTGCCAATCTCCTCAACCGGTCACTTAATTTTGACCAGCAGCCTATTGGGTCTGAAAGGTGAGGCTGTTGATACGTTCAATGTATTTATTCAACTTGGGGCCATTTTGGCGGTCGTCGTCCTGTATCATCAACGCTTCAAAATGCTATTTCAAAATGGGAATGCTGGAGACTTTGCTGGCCTGAGAGGTTGGATACTTTTGGCTGTTACCTCCCTCCCTGCTATGGTTGTGGGGTTCTTAGCTCATGATTTTATCAAAGTCTACCTCTTCAATCCGTTTACCGTTGTTTTAGCCTTGCTCACAGGAGGCATTGCTATTCTAGTTTTAGAGCGTTTTCAATTTCAGTCCTCTATGGAATCATTGGATCAGCTTTCATTTCCGCAAGCCATACGGATCGGATTTTTCCAGTGTTTAGCCTTATGGCCCGGTATGTCTCGTTCGGCATCTACGATTATCGGGGGAATGGTGTCCGGTTTGGATCGAAAGCTGGCGGCAGAATACTCCTTTATTGCCGCTGTCCCTGTCATGTTCTTGGCAACCAGCTATGATCTCTTTAAAACCTGGGATAAGCTGAGCCCGAACGATTTCTGGCTATTCGGGTTGGGGTTTATTGTGGCCTTTGTATCCGCCATTATCGCCATACGAGTCTTTATCCATCTGCTACAAAGCTGGAGTCTAAGACCATTCGGCTTTTATCGAATCGCTATGGCTGTCGGCTTCTTATGGATTTTATAGTCCACCACCAGGGACGGCAGGATCGGCTTAAATCAAGCTGGAACTAGGTATTACTCTTGTCATCTGGGCAAAAAGGGCAAACAAGCCCAATCCGAATCCGACTAGAATTTTTAGAATAAAAAGCAGCAACAGAAAGTTTAAAAGGCGAATACTTCCCGTGATGGCTTTGGTTAAATCTTTCATAGTTGAGACCTCACAACGATTTGGGCAATCTGCTTGGCCTTCCTCTCCAAGGCTTCAACCGAGCTGTTGTTATGAGTGACAAGCCGCCAAGTCGTGATGCCGTCCAACTCGATCTCGGATGGGTCTTGCTCATGACAGAGCGTACCCCGTTCGGCCCGAACGCTTCGCTTGGCCTCTATCCGAATGGTGAAAGCATTCTGGCCCCTGAACCGTTCCAGCTCGTTCAAGAACCGGAGATCCGTCACAATCTTGTTGCCGGGCTGAGCCAGCACTTTCTTAACCCAATAATCCCGGTCTTCCGCCCGCCGTTTCATTCCCAAAGCGATCAGCTCGCCCCGCACTTTGGGATCGCGGGCCTTCAGCACATCCACCTGATCCCGAGGAATCCCGGCGGTTTCCGCATACTCATCTTTCAAAGCGTCCGCCAGGGCCACACGCCGGTAATCCGGCAGGTATTTGAGCAGGAGTTGGCATAAGGTATCCTTCCCGGCAAATTGCTTGCCGGAAATGGCAATAATTTTATCCATCGTTGAAACCCCTAATCGAAGATAATCCGATGCTGGATCTGCTTTTGTTTGCGGTGGTTGCTGGGCGGAACCGGGATGAGTTCAATCTCCAAGGCCCGGATGGAGCAGGAGCGAAAAGGCTTCCCTTTCGGGCCGCCTTCGGCATAACTTTCCTCCCAGACAATGGGCGAGCCGCAAGCCCCTAAAACTTGAATCCGTTTATAGGGGTGAGCCCGTCCACCTTTGACGGTAGAGCCTCGGAAGTCTTCAGCCATCCAAACGTACTTGTGATAATGGCCGCAGAGGTAGAGGTCACAAGTCGCATCCACATTGTCTCGGGCTCGTTTCAGGGTATTGAGAACGGCTTGCTCTGTTCCGCCTGAACCGCCGCCGTGGGTGAGAAAAACCTTGAAGAGAGAATCCCCTACCTTAATCGGCAGAATAGTATGGTTGCCTGAAAAGCCTATACCGTGATACTCGCAGACCTTCTCCAGAATAGTGATGTCTTGGCCGGTAGATCGGGTCGAGCGGTTATCATGGTTGCCCAACACCATTTCTTTGCGGGCCTTGGCAGGCAGGAGCTTCAAATCTTCTTCAAACTGAGCGACACCCAATTTCTCAGAAGGGCCAGTAACAGAGGCACCGGGCGAATGGAGGGTGACACCTTCGGTAATGTCCCCGCCGAGCAGGACAAAATCATACTTGCCCTGGAAGCAGCGGCGGATAAATTCGCGGTCATTGGCCGGGTAATGCAAGTCCGTAATAAACAGACCTACTGCCCGCTCTTTATGCGATAGATCCAGTAAAGGAGCAAAGCGTGTCATGATGCTTTCCCTTCATCTTGGCTTTCGTTATAAATCTGTAGAATGCGGTCCTTCTGGGAGTCCACGTATTTGATCAGGTTGTGGGAGTTCTTGATCCTGAACTGATCTTTTTTCTCGCAACCCAACCCCTCGATTGGTCCACTGATCAGATCAAAGCGGCTCCACACGTTGAACCAGTTAATGACATTGGGACGGCTCTTTTCAGGAACCCTCAGAAACTTTTTCACTGTGAATTTGGAAAGTGGCGATCCCAAGGTAAAAAGGGTATGGGCTTTCAAATCAAAGTTCTTGAGCGTTTCATAGGCCACAACTGAGCCTAACGAGTGACCGATCACAATCGCATCCGGGTATTGTTTGAGAATGCCTTTGAGCCGAACTTGAATCTCCAGCCGGGAGCCATTCATCACAAAGTAAGAAACAAGATCGTTCACATGCTCTTCCGCGCCGCTGGCAATAAAAGCGGCTTCCGGGCCGTAGGTTTTGGCTAAATAGAGTTTGGCGGCTCCCACGATAACCCGATGAAAAAAGGAGCGATCCATCAGATCGTCATAGTTGAATTCAATCCAGTCTTCTTCTGGAATATCGAGATCCACGCGCAGCAAGTCAGACCACCCCGGCTGGGCTTTCCCAATGCCGTGGACGGCCACGATTTTACGAGCCATATTCTTAACTCCTAGATGCTGAGGGATTTCAATTGCTTGTAAACGGTGAAAGCTCCAGGCCGCTTATCCACAATCTCAACCCGCTTGCGGCCTCCATTGCCGTCGGGTATGGTTCCTCTCAACACCATGTCTTTATGCTTTTCATCAAAGCCGTTCATTACATAGGGGCTTCTATCGGCTGAGCCGTAAGCCCGTCCGTTATAGCCATAGAAGGCGTCTTTTATCACGTCATCAGACACACCCGGCGTAATGACCGGCTTGGTTTTCAGCCTTAGCCAACAGGCCGCATAAATCGCCCCGGCCTCAAAGTCATTACACCCTTTATCCACATAGCGCTCAATCTCAGCATCCGATAGCTGGGTAAAGCGCTTTAAAAGCATGCGTTGCGTAACCGGGTTCAGGATGGGATCAAACTGAAACGAGCCGCCCGGCGTTTTGGGAGGCGTTACCGAAAAGCTTTCCCGATACCAAACAGCAGCTACCGCTTGCCAGGGAACACCGGTTAGTTTCTGGGCTTTCACAAAGACAGGCTTTACTTGCCGGATACGGTCAATCTGCCGCTCCGTCAATTTCAGATGGAACATATTAGTTCACCTCAGTTACGATGAACCCAAGAACGTCTATATCCAGCGTGTTAGCAGCGGTGATCACCTTGTAATCCACCTGTTGACTGCTATTGACTTGCATAGCACCAAAATCCAGATCCGCTCCGGCAGCCGCCAGATAAGCACGTCTCCCATTGCTAGCGGAACCAGTTGGGCGGAGGTAGATGGAGTTGGCTCCCGTATTGACGCCCAAGTGGAACAGGCCAACTTGGGAAATGGGAGGAATAAAGTTGCCGCAATTGACCGCCGTAAAAGCGGTTGCAGCTCCAGCGGTCAATGCCCTGGTGTCAGTCGATGCCAAGGCGGTATCAAAGCTCACATCATAATAAATTTCCGGGCGAAACGGCCAGCCGGTATTGACCCAGAATTTCAACAGGTTGCTATTGGCATCATTGCGAACCGCAAAGGGCAGTTGCCGGATTTTTGGGAATGACGTATCCCAAAGCTGTTCCCCTGCTGAGACGTTACGAGTGGAAAGCAATAAGCCGATGTTCGTTCCAAAATCCGTTCCGGCATAGAGGTAATACCAAGTGTTGGGCGCTTCTCCGCCCCGGCGGTAGGTCGTTCCATTTGCTAACGTAATGGCGCTTTCCACCGTTAATTGAACCGCGCTGATAATGGAAGTAATACGCCTGCCGCCCGAAGCCGTCCAGATGACATCCCCGACAAACAGCTCCCCGGTAAAGTTGGTTCCTACCCCGTTAATTGTGGTTGAGGAAACACCGCCCGTTCCAATGGTGCCTGCCAGATCCCCAGAGACGGCAATCCCGTTAATCCCGGTCTGGCCCATGTCAATAATGGATGGATTGGTCAGCTCAATGATGCCGTCGTTCTCATCATTGCGAACAAAGAACCGGTCCACTTTGAAACTGTTGGCATTGATATAAACCGGAGCCGGGCCGTAAATGTCTCCTTTACTGGCGGCATCCACGTATTGTTTGCGGGTGAGACTATTGGGAGTCGTGGGATCGCCACCCGTGGTATAGGGAACATTAACAAACCCTTTGGTGCCATTAATGACTTGATCGCCGGTCAGCTTCACGGCTTGGTTGCCGAGGTTGGAAATATCCGTTGAGTTCTGGTTAATCCCGGCTACATAGTCATCATGTTCCTGGTTGTGTACCACGGCATCAATTAACGTATTGGCCGTGTACGTGGTACGTCGGCTAATCGGCATCTATAGACCCTCTTGGGTTTTAGTCTTGCGTGAGTTCCTTGAAAATGGCGTTCTGCTCTTTCGGATCATCTTCCAGCAACACGGTTTGAACCGCGTATTGCAGGCGCTTGGTGCGGTTCTGTTTCAGCGTTTCCAGATCAGAAAGGATACTTTGCTTGATCTCATTCAGTTGCGTTTTTTGTTCCGGGCCTGCTTGCTGGTAGGCGGCATCCAGGGCTTTCAAGTCTTTGAGTAACCCTTTATAGGAAAGTCCGTTGCCTTGCTGAACCGATTCCAGCAAGGTTTTTACCCGGATGCGCTGAGACGGTTTCAAAAGCTGGCCGTACCGTTTGCCTTGTTCGGTTGGCTGGCCTTGCTCATCAAATTGCGTATTAAAGATCAGATCGTTGGATTCATCGAACCGGGCTTGTTTGATCTGTTCTTTCAGGCTGTTGAGTTCCGGGGTTTTCACCCGGATATTCTCATCCTGAAATGCCCTCTCCTCTTCCTTCAAGTCTGACCACGAATAAATATCCGGTGTTTTTACAACACCGGTTAAATCCAGGAGCTTTTGAGAGGGATCTTTATGCGGACTGGTTAGGTTTTGGAGCTTGGGACCAAGGCCCGGCGGAAAGACGGTTTTGCCAAGGTGAGCCAGTCTTGCACCGGCCTTCTCGGAGTCAGGCACATCATCCCCTTCCCGCGCAATAGGCCGGTCCAGATACAGATCCCAATTAAAGAGCTGTTCCGCCCCTTCTTTCAGATGCGGATTGGACAGTTCCAAAGCTTCCACCAGGGGAGCGGGAAGCGGCAAGTCTCCCTTTCGGCCAGAACGGGAAAAGAAGTCGCCGATTTGCCCTTTGATCTCCTCCGTCACCTTTCCGGTCGAGACGGCTTTTACCAAGTGCTGGGGAAGCCGGGACAAACCCGCAAACTGCAAGGCTTGGGCCGAAGCCGTTGGAAACAGGAGGATATAGTGATTGCCTCGGGAATCCTTAAAAGGCGTGATAATATGCGGGGTTTCAGCGATATAACGCTCGCCTTTGTTATCTTGGATCTCCTGCTCAATATCCCCGTACTGAATGTTGTTCCAGATAGCTCCCATTAAGGGCACACCCAAGGCCAAACCATAGGCTCTTGCGGCGGTTTTCCCGCCACGTTGACCGGTGAAGGCAGCACCCCAATTCAGCAGGTTATATTTATAAAACGTGTAGAACGGAAGCAAGGCATCCCGAAAAACGCGCTTTTCAAAATCGGTCAGATGATTGTAATTGACAAAGGTTTTGCCGTTGGCAATATGCGCTTGCCACGGTTCCAAGCCTTGATCCATATCCTTGAGGAATTTGGCATAGCGCAGAATATCTTCACGGGCCGTTTGCAGATCCATGACGCCCTGGTTGATCTTGCTTCCGAGCTTTGAGATTTCACTAACACCAGGGGTCCGGGTTAATGCTTTATCAAGCGGTTTATCCGAAAAGCGGCGGGAGAAATGGAAATCGCCTTTCAAGCCGAGTTCACTTCCATAATAGCCCGCGCCGATGGTTCCCCACTCTTCCGCCGTCAAAAATTCCTTGGAAGGTTTTCCGCCCTTGGCTTGCATAATTTCTCGGATGGCCCGGCCCAGATATTTAGTCAGCCCCGGATCATCCCGAAGCGCGGCTTCAAAGTCGCCAAAAGCGTTTTTCAAGTTGTAACCCAGCAATCCAAAGACGTTGATCGGATTGGCCGTCACAAACCCTTTCCAGGTTCGGGTAATGGAAGTAACCAGCTTTTGAATCTCATTCGGGTTTTGCGGGGTGGTAAGCTGGTTCATATACCGGCCAATCTCTTCTGGGATGGCATAGCTTTTTAATTCTTGTCCCACCGCCAATACCTTACGCACCCGGTTCAAGGGAACTGTAACCTTTGGGCTTTTTTCCACCATGAGCGCTTCCAAGGTGGCATTCATCACCGATTGCTCAGGAATGGTATAGGCTTCAAAGTAGTTGCGTCCGGTCTTGGGCTGATACTCTACAAACCCATCCGGTAACTTTTGCCCCGCTTTCCAGTTCGGCAAGGCATATTCTTTCAGCGTCCGGTTGATAAACCCGTCAACGGCGTTGTGGCGAGCAATGGCTTTAAGGTGCTGTTCCAAGGCCGTAATGAGATCCGTTTCAATTTCTTTCTCTGAACCCTTGGCTTGCACGGTATAACCGCGCTTGGGATACTTCACATGAGAAGGTAGACCGTAAGTTTCTTGCAGATATTCTAAAACTTGGTGGGGGAAATACTGCTTCCGGCGGGTTTCCAGGATTCCGGCTTTAACAAGATCATCCCCGATTTCATTCAAGAGCTGGCGGACATGCACCACTGTTTTACGAACGTCGGTATGCTGGCGAATATGCCCGGTAATCGCTTGTAGGCTTTCCCTGGCCTCATCAAGCGTCATCCCTTGCGGGAGGTCTAGCCCTTCCTGGCCGCGCCGGACGTAATCGGACAAAAGCAGATAGCGGGTTGCATCATCCAGCTTTTGCTTTGCAGAATAGCCCGGAGCATCTTCCAAATGTTCAATCGCATTTTTAATCTTCCCTTCGGCTTGCTTGTACCCGGATTCCTTTTGAGAGCGTAGCCTGTCCACTTCAGCGATGAAGCGTTCCCCCTGAACCTTCTTCAGACCAATTTGCCATGTCTTGTTTTTCACGGCATGCAGGTAGTTGAAATTGTCTTTGAGCCCTTCTTTCAGGTTATCTAGCAAGCTAGGCGTTTGACGGGTTGAGCCTAGCGGATCTTTAACCTGGGCATCTTGGGGATTGAAGGCTTGGCTTTCCACCGGCTCAAAGGGAGAGCGCAAGCGAGGACGGGCGGATAAGGGATTGAGCATGTGCCCGGCTTGTTCCGCTTTAGCCCGCTGCTTGCGAACCTGCTTGGCTTCCTGGGCCTGCCGGGCGGATGCTTTGAGATTGCGAATCGGGATCGGTTCATTGGCCTGGGTTTGCTTCAGACTGGTAGCCAATTCCTGAGTCTGGTTTGGCTTTTGAAATTCAAAGCCGATGTCTTGTAATTGCTGCTCCAGCTTGGCTTGCGCCTGGGCCAATTCGCTTCGGAGAATGCGGGTGCTCTTGGGCTGAACCAGCTCGCTTTTTTCCATCTTATCCAGTTGCTTTTGCAGGCTGGCAATGGCCTTCAGTTGCTTGTTCAAGTTGCCTGATTGCGCGAGTAGATTTTCAAGCGCGTTGCCGGTGGTCTGCTGAAAGACTTGGGTATCAAAGAGCGTCGATTGCCCCGGCACTTCCCCATCAGTACCGCCAAGGGTTTGCTTGTAGTTATGGGACAGCTCAATGAGTTGGTTAAGCTTGCTAGGGGTCACACTGGCCGCATTATCGCCCTGGAAGAGAAATTGAAAGAGCTGCTGTTGCTCCAGCTCAGATAAGCCGTATTTATGAGAGGCTTTGGCAATGGTTAAGGCATACGGTTTGACTTCGGGCCGGTCATAGTGCGTCACCCAATCCCCATGCAGATTGTTTAATGTAGCAATCTCGCGGGTCTTGGATACGGAAAGCCCTAACTGTTTCGAGACTTCATCAATCTTCTTCCCGGAGGCCATATCTTCAGCAATGATCCGGGCCTTCTCCAGATCGGAATATTCTAAATGCTGGGCATTGGAAGAGGTTGCCAGATCGCGGGCCTGTTCCTCGGTGCCTTCAAAATATTTGACCGGAGCCTCTCCTTTCCCAACACGCTTGAGGGCCTCCAGACGGTGGTGCCCGGACAAAAGCAGGGTTTCCCCGGTGGCCGGATCTTTCCAAACGGTCAGCGGTGAGAGCCGGGCTTCGTCAAAGTTCTGGGCGATCCGGTTGACATGCTCCTCATTAAACGGAGCGGCCCGCCGTTGAAAGCGGGCCGTATCGGTTTGAATCTCCTGGAGTGGAACCTGATAAATATTTGCTTTAGGTGGCGTCAGGTTTGAGGCTTGCGGGCTTTGCGGCGAGCCTCGAACATTTTGAGGGTCGAATCCATCTGTACGCTGTCCAAGTCGTAGATCGTCTTGCCGTTGGGCAGATCCACCAGATACTTGGGGTCGTAGCCTTGCTGGATCAGCTTCTCCCTTTCGGATAAGGGTGGGTTGTTGGCCTCTTGGGACATCGTTGGAATACTCCGAATATCCATGCGGGACTCCTTCATCTACTAGAATAGCAAAGTTTTCTTTGGGTTTCATCCCCACGCCCAACACATATTCCGGGTCTACAAACCGGCCTGTTTCCAGATACCGGTTGTAAGCCCGCCGTGCGGCTTCCTCAGAAGGCAGATCCACATGATGCAGATGGACTTGATACCCGTCCTCCTGGAAGTTCTGGATCATGGCGCGTAGCTTATCCAGATCCCGCCCGACTACTGGGTGAACAATGTTATCCCCGTTATCAAAAGCTCGCCCAAGCAGGTTAGCCGCGATCTGGGTGCTTTCCTCATGGACGGCTCCGGCTCCCACGCCGCCTTGAAACTCCGGTAGTCTTTCCTTGGCCGCATCTGAATCAATGATGATCGCGCCATGCTCCTTGGCAAGGGGTTCTACCAGAGCGCTAGATTTCCCGGAAGCCGGAAGGCCCAGCACCAGATCAATCCGGCGTTCTTTCCGAGGGGCACCGGAGCCATATAGTTCATCCGTAAGCTGGGTTCTGAGCTGCTGGCGTTCCGGGGTATTGATGGTATGGGTGGGGTTAATATTACCGAGCTGGCCATGCGCTTCCCGGATTCTTTGGACTTCATCAGGCGAGAACAGCGCCTCCAAAGAGGGTTCTTGGGTTGGAGGAGCCTCTACTTGCTGTTGGATGCCTTGGGCTTCTTCCGGTTTCAGAATCCGCCCGGTGACTTTGGTTTCAACGCGAGGCGATTCAACCACCCTCAAGGGTTTCAGGCCAATGGGCGACTCTTGGATGGGAGGTTGCGGTTTCGGTTGAATTCTGGGCGCTCTGGGTCTGCTCATAGCTCCCACGCCGCCGCCAATGGTGCCGCCAAACAAAGCGGCTTGCATCATCGAGGGATCGCTAAAGTCTACCTTGCCGGTATCCGCCCATTGCTCAATGGCTCGACCAGATACGCAGGTTGCCGCACCCATGCCAGTCCCGGTTAAGACACGGGTAATCAAGCCTCTGCCAACGGCGGGCGGCAACTTGGAAGTCAAGGCTCCTAATGCGGCTTGCCCGCCAATGGCAACCGGGTTCAATTGATCCAAGCGCTTGCCCTGGTTCAATTCCCGATTCAACTCGCGGGCTCCGGCATACGTGGTATTGACGGCCAATCCGGCACCCGGCCCAGCCAGGTAAGGCAGAATGTTGACCCCGGCGGTTGCGACAAAATCTCCGACCGCCACCGCCCCTTCCTCTCCTTGTTGGATTTCCGGGTTATAGCCTTCAGCCGTCACACCTCGGCCCAGCCCTTTTCCAAGCCCGGTAAGCGTGGACATAAAAAGGTTGGGCTCTTCGGGCTTCGGTTGTTGTTGGGTGAGAGGCTTGTACTTGTTGAAGTAGTCGTTACGGATAAAGTCGGCGTCTTCCTGAGCCAGCCCCTTGGCTTTGACTTGCGGGGTGACGACCGTATCGTAGTAATCCCGAATGATAAAGTCCTGATCATCCGGACTCAGGCTACGGAATTTATCGCTGTTATAAATTTCAGAAAATGGCTTGGGCATATCCTGTCACCGTTTCAGCTCTAAATCGCCGTTCTCTTGAATCTTTTGATCTTCGTAAGCCGCCACTCTTCGGCGGTAAAACTCTAGCGTCACGGCGCTAAGCACCCCTAATATCTCATTGGCTTTCTGGTAGCACGGGTTGCTTTCAAACACCGACCAAAGAAGGGTAGAGATCAAAAAATTCAACTCCCCGGCTTGAAGCACTTTAGGCTCTTTCAGCAAGTCTTGGAGCGTGGTATTGAGGAGATAGGTTCTCAGTTCTGTCTTAATGTACGGCATAGCGTTGGGCTTTCTCTTGGGATACCAAGCGCAAATCAGCCGGGTTCAGGTAATACACCGGCTTTCCTTGCTCTTGGGCATAGCTGATTTCATCGGTCACACCGATAGATTGATCCCAGCCGTCGAGTAAGCACACGATCACCGCATCACAGAGATCGATAAATTTTCGGTCCCGCTTCTGCCAAAAGGCATACGTGCCGGGCAGGCCGAAGCGTTGGGCATGCTGATGGCTCATGGCAATGGGCTCAATCAGGGTGAAATCCAAGCGGATGAGATCGGTTGCGACTTTGATCACATCCAAGTAGCGCACTTCGCGCACGTAGGCACAATCGGATGAATAAGGAGAAGCAAAGTAATAGACCCATTCTTTCGGCAAATCATTGAGTTGCATGGGGTAGGTCTCCTAATTGAATATCGGAAACAATCTCGTCTCCCCAACTGTCCCAGCCCTCCCGCTTGTTTCGGGCAAACAATTCCAGCTTGCGGGCGTTGGGATACATTTGCTCAATGCGTTGGTACACTTCATCCGGTTTCCGGGAATGCTCCCGCCGGGGTGCAATGATCAGACTGGAAACCGTATTGACGGCTGGCTTTAATACCTTGCCTCGGGTAGCCAGAAGACAGGGCTCAGCGTTGCTTTTGGTGTAATAGCCCACTCCAAAAAATGGCGTAGGTGTAACCGGGTTCAGCTTGGCCCATGTAAAGCCAATGGTTTTGTATTCAAAGCCCCATGCTCCAATGACTTTAAAAGCGTCTTGAATCATGGGGAAAGTGGCCCATAAAAACAGAACGGCGTTTTCATCGGCCAGATCCGCAATCGGCAGATCACAAATATCTTGGGTATTCATCAGGCCGTAATGACCGCAAGCCCCACCGCGAAAGCGCGTCTTATGATTCGCCCGGCTGTTATAGCGCCAGGGCGGATCGGCCAGAAAGACGGAATACATCAGTAATCAATGCCCAAGGATTTCCGGCGGGTTTCATTTGAATTTGAAGGAGATCTCCCGCCGCCTTGCTGAATCCGGTTAATCTTATCCGTCCGGCTTCCAGAGCCGCCGCCTTTAGGATTCACGACGGACACAGGCAATGTTCCCTTGCGTCGGTAGTGTTCAGCCCAATAGGCTCTCTGAGCTGGG
>CALJJZ010000070.1 GCA_937973635.1 uncultured Bacillota bacterium
GCAAACATACCAGGGGATGCCCGCCGCAAGGAACGGGCTGCCGTCATCGGACTGGGTGAGCAGCATCCGCAGGTCCTTGTGGCTTCGCTCCAGCATCTCGTTAAAATCATCGTTGTCCGATTCGAACTGGGTCACTTCATCGCACCAGGCATCGTTGGACAGATCGATACGCTTGCGGGCATCCTCAAATCCTTCGGCAATTGTAAACACCGGTTCCGTGGGGTGGTTCAGCATCTGGATTTCGATATTGAACTCATGCTTTTCCAGCGGGTAAATCAACTTCTCGTACACAATGGTTCGGTCGTCGATAAATCGCGGTGCAAAGTCTTTAAACAGAATGCGGGTTTCCAGCGTTTTTGTGCTATTGGGGTAGCGAAACACAAGGGCGTTGTCGCCTTCCCTTTCTATTTGCAGGTCTCGGGTTTTATACGGCACCAGGTGACGGATCTCGAACATATCGCGGAAATCCGCATCGAAGTGAAGGGTTATTTCGATTTTGACAGGCGCCATGTTGTAACTGGATAGAGTGAATTTATCAAACAGGGCTCCGTCCAGGATGGTTTCCCGCTTGAGCTGAATGGTTTCCTCATCCACAACACATTCCTGGCTATTATCATCAAGGGATTGAAATTGCCCGTTGGTATAAACCAGTGTGGACAAATACCCCACCTCGGTCGAAGACAGCAGGCAAACCGGTTGCGTTCCATTCATCGCAATTTGCAGGCAACTGAGAAAACGGGTATCCAGCGTATACAAGCCTAACCCGGAGTCGTTCCCCGCGGGGATTTCACCATACATTGTATCCACCAGGAAAAGGTGGTTGTTTTTAATCGTCCGGTTGGAAACCGTGAACTTATTGGGTTGCGTCAGGAGCATACGAGTAACCCTATGATTTGCTGAAAATGGGTCCGCTTTCATTATTCAATATAACGGTATAGCCCATGTGAGACGATGACCATGTGGATAATGTCTGCCAAGAGGCCGCGATTTTTGACCAAAAGCCCGGACTCCTGCAAAAGTTAATAGTACAGTATTGGGCCACTACGTTATATTTTGTCATTTGGTTATAGAGATTTGAGCTATATTTTGTAATGCCATTTTTAGATGGGTAACAACAAAACAGATTGCAGAGTTTTAATCAGTTTATTCCACTCAAAAGGATCATTGCAAATGACCCCTCAAACTACTCGGTTTAATCCTCTTCCCCACAGCCTGTATTCGCACAAAGCCCCACAACACTATCCATCCAGGATTTCTACAAAAGCAGTCGATACTTTTTCCCGTTTTGGCAGAAACACTGTCCCCTCTAATACGTTATTTATGACCAATTGCACACCAACGGATCTCGCTGATTTTAAAACTTTGGCCAGTAGGATTTTTAATTCGGAACCTAAAACAAACAATCCGCTGGAACGTATTACCCGGATTTTTAACGCAAAATCACGCAAAGAACTCGATCTGATTACTGATGAGCTGACGGGTGCCTATTATAAGGCCGTACTCGCTCATCCAAAGGGGCGGATTGTGATAATAAAAGACAAAGATCAAGTGATTGGTGGAATGGTTCTGAGCCCGTTTTCGGGATACACGTGGGAAGCTACCGAGTTTACGGGCAAAGGCTGGATAACGGATTTTGCCATTGATGAACGCTATCGGCGAAAAGGGTTGGGTAAAAAATTACTTACGAAGGCTGTGGATTATGCGAAACAATTAGGCTATACGGAACTTTATCTGGATACTGAAAAGGAGAACGTCAAGGCCCAGCGCTTGTATACTAAGCACGGCGGCTTTGAAAAATGTAGCATCAAGGATACATGGATGTCAGATGAGCTTAAGGAAGCTTGGAGTACGCCAAGTCACAAAAATGAATATTTTGTCGCAAAGCTCAACAGAAGTCATTAAGCAACCAAAAAAGTTAGGGAACGCCGTTTATAGGATGTCCCAGTAGCGAATAACTTGAACGTGTTGAATAAGGCGTATAACCTTTGCTAGTAGGCAATAGACCCGCCCGGCCTCTGTAAGACCCTTAGCGGGTTATCCCGCTTGGCAACCAGGTCGGATGAAACCGGCAGCAGGTGCTTACTATTAATGTGGGTAGCTTGTCACGCAGCAGCCAATTGTTGATAAATCGCCACGTAATCCGATGTCATTCGCTGGACGGAAAATCGGGTTTCCACATGGCTTCGGCAAATTCGCCGGTCAATTTGCGGAATTTGCCGGATATGCGAAATTAATTCTTCCACCGTATCGCTAACAAAGCCGGTCTGCCCATGGGCAATAATCTCCGGGATGGAGCCATGCCGCATGGCCAGCACAGGGGTGCCGCATGCCAGCGACTCTATCAGGACCAGGCCAAACGGCTCCGGCCATGTTACCGGGCAAAGCGTGGCCGCCGCATTTTGCAATAACGCCACTTTGCGGGGATGATCCAGCTCGCCGATGTATTGGATCTGATCGCCATCAATATGAGGCTCAATCTGGGTTTTGAAGAACTGCTGCTCATCATCGCAATCCACCTTGCCCGCCATAATCAGCTTCCAGCCGGTCTCCTTCGCGGCACGGATGGCGTGGTGCGGCCCTTTCTCTTCGCAAAAACGGCCCAGGAACGCCAGGTAATGCTTGTCTCCATAGGTAAAGGAAGGGTAATACTTTTTGACATCCAGCCCATGGTAAACCGTGCCGGCATAATTTAAGTTGGGGCAGGGCTTGCGCTGGTAATCGCTTATGGACACCATGGGAAGCGTTGGAAAGGATTTGAAAAACTGGGTTTCGCAAAACGTGGCCAGAGTATCCGTTTTAAAGGCACCGTGCAGCGTCGTGACAACCGGCGTCTTGCTCAGGCTGGCAAAAGGAAGCGCCATAAAGCCTAAATGGTTATGAATGACATCGAACTGATCCGCCATATTAAACACGTGCTGTAGCATTTTTAATTCGTAAAAAGCGGAAATCTGGGAGCCGGGGTACAAGGAATGCGCCTGATCCGCATATTGCGGAAGTTTTTCGGGAAGCTCCCGCAGCGGAAAATCGCTGCCGGCAACCAGTCGGGCACTGGTTTTGGAGCCGCCGGCTGCAAACAGCACAACCTCATGTCCCATCCGGATTAATTCTTCGGTCAGCAGATTCACCACCAACTCTGTACCACCGTAAAAACGTGGCGGAATCGTTTCCCAAATCGGGGCAATTTGTGCGATGCGCATTTACAGCTCCTTATATAGCGAATACAACCAACCTTGGTACGAATGGGCGAGCAAAGGGCCGCAAGGTTATTATAGTCAGCAGTTTTCGTGCTTGCTATTCGTAATTCGTCTAATTTGTAAAACAGGGCGCTTGCTTGTTTGCCAGATATAAAAAAATACCCTCTGTTTTAAAAGAGGGCATTTCCATATTGCTATGGAAAGGGATAGTTGTTGACTGGTGTGTAGAGAAAACGTTTTTACCAATAAACCGGGTAATTCGGGAAAAACCCGCGAAACCCGCCCATAATCTGGTTGTTAATCCGGCTATCGCCGTTGTTCGGCAGAAACGAGGTTAAATCCACAAACTGGTTGCTGGGCGATTTATAAAGGAGGCCAACCAGGAAATTATTTTGAAAAACAAAAACCGTCGCGGCCCCCGTTCCCCCCTCATCAAAGTAATAATGGTTCTCAATCAGCGGATACATCTGCTCATCGCGAACGATATCATCCGGTGGCTCGCCCATAATGCGCACCAGGTCGGCCCCGGTGGTTGCACCATAAACCAGGTTCTGCAATCCCTGGTCAAACTCCCAAGGGCTAAATGCGGATCGCGCTTCAACGGTAGGCATAGGGCTTGCCAGCAAAAGGAGAATAAAAATCCCCAGGCCCAAGAAGGCTTTTAGACGCGAAAATGGCCTCTGAATCTGTAACAAACGCGGTACGCCGAGCTTGCTTCTAAATTGAGATGCATTACTTTTGGCGATTCGTGTTTTCATGTTTCACCAGGCTCACTTTCTCCGGGTTGGCAGAAGAGGTGGTTGGCTTTTTGGGTAACGTTTTTAACGCCTCGCCCACCCGCTGATCCTTTTTGGCGCTCGGATCGACCGCCAAGTTATCAATCTGCGTAAAGTCATTCTTCATGTATTCAAACTCGGTGCTGGTCCAACCCGTTTTGCCGTTGGGCAGCAGGATTTTAACCCATCCGGAGTTGGTATGGCCAAGATAGGCGTACTCTGTGCCCGGCTCCACCGCCCCAACCGGATCACCATAGTTTAGGGGCTTGGTAAATACGTCTGCGCCGCTTAAGGCAATCAGCTTGGGCTGGGGCACTTTAATGTCGGCCACAGCGGCATCAAGCTGCGGCAAGGCCAGCTTTGCGGAAGGCAAGGTACCGTAATTATATGCTCCCATACCGGTGATTTTGCCTTTAACTTCCTTTTGGTACTGCAAACGCGGTGCAGGCTCCTGCGGGCTTAACCGGCCCAAAACGTTGCGCTGGTTCTCCAGCCCCGCCCGCCGCAAATCATCAAAGCGGCTGTCGTTATTCTTAAACACACTCGGGATCTTTCCAAAGGGAATAGTAAGGCCCGCTTGCATAAACCAGCCCAATGCGTTGGATCTGCCATTGCCACCGCCCAGTGAACCCAGTATGGGGTTATTTTGCAAGCCAAACTGCAACCCAAAGTTGGAGCGGCCCACCATGGCGTTGGGCATAGGTAACGGGTTGCGCGGCAGCATCATCACCGCGTTGCCCCCGGAGCTATAGGCAGGCGACAGCATGGTAGGAGCAACAATATTGTCGTTTCTCGGTGAAATGACGTTGGTGTTGGTATTGTTACCGGTGCTTAAATTATTCTCGTTGTTATTAATATTGGAATCCTTGACCTCGCTGCCATTGATGGCAACGCCCGTATTATCCGCCCGCATGTTGCCATTGGATGAACTCCCTGAAGCAGGTGTGCCGTCGCTGTCCATTGCAGCCCCATCTTGAATTGGGACTTCCCCGGCATCGCTGCCGCTGATGATACCGGTATTCACATTCTCCCCTGCGGACATATCCGCTTGAGACATCATGTTATCCTGCCCCCAACTGGCCTGGCACAACGCAAGCATTGAAAGTAAGGTAAAACTGATGGGCAAGGTTTTGGAGAACGGCCGGTTAAAGCGAAAACCCGATAAAACCATCTTTTAGACTCCTATTTGTCTCTCTCTGACCCTGAAAAGACTCTTCCACTGAATGAAACATTTTTTTGGAAAAATCCGAGTCCCGCCGAAGACGGCGAGACTCGGAGTATGCTGGTTTACCGTCCGATTGCGTTGATATTGACAACGTCACCCGTTTTCACTTCGGTGTTGTTGTTGTTAATATCGCTGTTTTCAACCGTGCTGTTGTTGAGGCCGACGCCAACGTTCTCGAAGATGGCGCTGTTGTCGGAGTCAAAGAACGATCTGCTCATATCGCCGAGGACGCCGTTGCCGTTCAGCAGGTCGCCGTAGCCTACAACATTGCCTTCGCCAAAGATGCTGTCATCAACGATGCCGGTATTCAGCGCGCCAAAGTCAATCGGGCCGCCTTCGCCAAAGTCGATGTTGCCAAACAAGGTGTCATCCACGTTAATGATATTTTTTCCGCCACCTTGCTCTGTGGTGCTGTTATCGGAGTTGTCGCTGTTGTCATTGTTGGAATCATTGGTGCTGTTGTCGCTATTATCGGAGTTGTCACTGTTATCGTTGTTGGAATCATTTACACTGTTGTCGCTATTATCCGAATTGTCCGAGTTGTCGGAGTTATCGTTATTGGAGTCATTTACGCTGTTGTCATTATTGGAGTCGTTGACACTGTTGTTGGAATTATCCGAATTATCGGAATTGTCCGAGTTGTCGGAGTTGTCTGAATTGTCCTGGTTGTAGGAATCATTCGTACTGTTATTGGAGTTATCGGAATTGTCACTGTTATCCGAATTGTCGGAATTGTCCGAGTTATCGGAGTTGTCTGAATTGTCCTGGTTGTAGGAATCATTGGTGCTGTTATTGGAGTTATCCGAGTTATCACTATTGTCGGAGTTGTCCGAATTGTCACTATTATCGGAATTGTCGCTGTTGTCACTGTTGTTGGAGTAATCGTTGGTACTGTTGTTAGAGTTGTCACTGCTGTTGCTGTTATCGGAGTTGTTACTGTAATCGTTCAGCGAGCCCGTGACGCTATTGTCGGAGTTATCACTGTTATCGGAGTTGTCCGAATTATTGGAGTAATCGTTTGTACTATTATTTGAGTTATCGGAATTATTGTTCCAGGAACTCGTGATGCTATTGTCCGAATTGTCGCTATTATCGGAGTTGTCCGAATTATCCGAGTTGTTGGAGTTGTCGTTGTAAGCATTATCAACACTGTTATCGGAATTATCGCTGTTGTCACTGTTATCCGAGTTATCGGAATTGTCGGAATTGTTATTCCACGAATTGGTGACACTGTTATCCGAGTTATCGCTGTTATCGGAGTTGTCAGAGTTATCACTATTATCCGAATTGTCGTTATAAGCGTCGGTTACGCTATTGTCGGAATTATCGGAGCTGTCGCTATTTCCATTGGAGGGCGGATAATACTTTGACGCATGGGTTAACGAACCCGCGGAAGCGCCTACTAAAGAAAGCGATAATGCCAAAGCCAGTAATTGTTTTTTATCCATCATGGTGCTTGTTTCCTTTCATTTTCTCTCTACTGTGTTGCACAAATAAATTTCATAACCCTTTACTTACATCCATCGGTGTACTGTTCTATAGGCCAAGTCCAAACGTGGCAAACTATAAGCGGTCCGGCCACCTCCTTCTTTATTTTTACTATGCGCACTGCAACCTAAGGCAATAGGTTTGCCAAAAGTATTGCAGCTGTTAAATGACGTTGATTATTTCTAACACTTAACAATTTGTTTGAGGATTTAATCAGGAAGACATGGCAACGTCTGTTAGCCACCTGTTTAATATTCCGCAGTGCAACACCACTGTCTTTTTAAGACGCATCCATCAAAAATATAAAGCGCAACCAGCGTATAGAAGAAAGTCATCTGCAAGATAAGTAGAACTCATCCGGTAATTTTCTGATAAGATGCTGTGGTTGTGATTGAGAGTTGGAGGCGAATAGGGATGGGTTGGAAGAATTTATCAGACACAGAGTGGGCGTTAATCGAGCCTCATCTTCCCAAACAAAAGCGAGGA
>CALJJZ010000071.1 GCA_937973635.1 uncultured Bacillota bacterium
ATTTGTTTGAGCACAGATGTTATATTATTGCATATTTACAGGTGCTTTAAATAACAGGAGAAAATTTCATGAAATATATAAAGGGCTATACTTTATACCTGATTATGCTGGGCCTTTTTTTCGGAACATACGGAGTAAAAGCAGCAGAAGCATCCCCGCCTCCCAGCATTACTGCCGAAGCAGCTATCCTCATGGATGCTAAAACGGGACAAGTTCTATGGGGTAAAAATATAGACCAAAGGCAATACCCCGCTTCGATTACCAAAGTAATGACAGGCATGCTCGCCTTGGAAAGAGGAAATTTAACAGACATTATAACCATGAGTAACGAGGCTGTTTTTTCCATTGGCAGGAGCTCATCCCATATTGCCCTGGATGTGGACGAAGAATTAACACTCGAGCAGGCACTGTATGCCCTTGCCATAGCATCGGCTAATGATGCGGCCAATGGCATCGCCGAGCATATCTCCGGCAGCCTTGAAAATTTTGCCCGCCTGATGACAGAAAGGGCCAGAGATGCCGGCGCCAGGCAAACCAACTTTGTCAATGCCCACGGTTTGCCCCATAAGGAGCATTACACAACTGCCTATGACATGGCAAAAATCATGGCAGAGGCAATTAAAATACCTGGATTCACAGAAATTTTCAGTGCCGCAAGCTATGAGATCCCGCCTACTAACAAACAACCGGAAACCAGGCACTTGAACAGCAGAAATCCTCTTTTAAACAGTATTACCCGCTACGAAGGGGTCTCCGCGATCAAAAGCGGCTGGACCTCCCAGGCCAATCATACGCTGATCACTGCCGCCACACAGGGAGAAAGAAGCCTTGTTGTGGTGGTAATGAACAACCAGAGCAGGGACAGCAACTACCAAGATACGATTAAACTCTTAGATTATGGCTTTGATAGCTTCCACGAGGTTAAACTTGAATTTAAAGATTTAAAAGCAACATTACCGGGGTTTAAGTTATATATTGAAGAGGGAAACCAGGTCATACTCCTACACAAAAGCTTAACTCCTGATGATCTGGAAATTAATTACAATTTTTTAGAACGCCATAGTGACACATTACAGGTAGTAGTATCCTTGAACTTAAAAGAACCGCAACAGACCATGTATCCCCACCTAGGTTCTGTGTTTATGGTAGGGGGAAAAGTAGCTTTAAATATTCCGGAAGAGGAAATAATGGTAGCCAACGAATATACCGTTGCTGGTGCCGACGGGAAAATATCTAGTTACTATTTACCCGCAGGATTCCTAGGGTTAATCTGCCTGCTTAGAATCCATGTGATCTTAAAGAGTAAGCTCTTTGGCAAGAAACACAGGCGTAGGCTGTGCCACAAATATCGCTACTACTAAAGCCTATTATCTGTCAGGATAAATGAAGAATTTCCTCCAGCTGGGCAGCGCAAAGGCGGCTGTTTTCATCTTCTGCGGGGACCAGTTCAATCTCTCCCGGTGAAGCAGCACCCAGGCCCAGTTCGGCAGCACGGGCAATTTGTTCCTGGGCAAACACAGGAAGATCCATAATAGCACGGTTACTGCCAAGTTTTTTCAGCATAGCAACTCCAGTCGCATCAAGGGCAACCCGGTCGCGGCTGGCAAGGAATATGTTTGCTTTTTTTCTTGTGCCCACGGCCGGCCCCCCGTCCACGAAGGCCTCAACCCCGTCCATTACTGTCAGCTCCGGTGTAAAGGCAGCATTGATTTCAGCAATCATCTTGCGTATGTGGGGTGAACCGTGCAGCTCGGACATATATCTGTAGCCCCGGCGCGGCACTAGGCCCACAGCCAACTTTAAAGCCATAGTGAATATGCCGCCAAAGGCATGGGTTTTGAGGCAGCATGTCTGCACAAGGGCTTCCCCTTGCGTAATTATACGGGGGATGAGAAATCCTTCCTGCCAGTGGAAACCTTCCCTGTTAAAATGAACAAAATCATTTTCAGGCAAATCATCTATATTGATAATATCCATATCCTGCGCCTCGGCTAGTTCAAAGATACCTTTTTCTTGCAGTACATCCTTAGTCAGGGGCGGGCCACTCCTTTCAATGATAGTAAGCTGGTACGCTCCATACCGTTGCAGCCAGCGAGCCAGTGCACGTAACGTATCATTATGTGTAGAACCAGGGGCAGGATCGGCAGTATTAAAATTTGGCTTAATCAGGACCTTTTTGCCATAAACATCCAGACCGCAGATTTCCAGGCATTGCTCTACTCCTTTTGTCCGGTCTTCCGTTGACACCACAGCTACCTGGGACAATCCATTTCCCTCCTTTGGCACATCTGATTCCTTTGATCCCTCGCTCCTATTCTTGGGCTCAGGCAGTTTGGCCTGTTCAGCGGGAGGCTTATCCGGCAAAAAACCATCTTCAAAGCTGCATCCGGCGGCCAGCTGGAGAAGCATCAGCAGGGCCGCCTGACAAAAAACCCTGCGCTCCACTTTAAGTCACCCCCTGTGTATATAAATTATACCGTTATCTTCGCCTTTGGCTCAAGCAAAAAACCAGGCCAGGAGCAGGCCTAGTTGAAAAAAACTGCTAGCTTTTTTGCTAGGTGGTAATTCCATGATACTGCAGACGTACACAAAGGCCACATAGTCGCTGGTAGCTAACCATAAGCTTTAACAAAGCATAAACTTAGTACTGCCTGAGGTAAGATTCAATATAGCTTTGCACCCTGGCTGCAGGAGTATAGATACCGAAATGCCCCTCGCATAGTATATCAGCCCTCAGGCCGAGGAGCTTTCGCATTGATTCTTTCCACTGATTCATCTCCGAGCCCCAGGAAGGATCAAAGGGGCCGTGGATGTCCTGGCCAAACAAAATTCTGCTCCCTGCCACATCAAGGTAAGGGCTGATTCCACCTGGCGTGTGGCCAGGCGTAAAAAGGCAATACAGTGTCAGCTCCCCCACCGGCAGGGTTTCCTCTTCCCCCTTGAGGATGATGTCAGCAGCTACCGGCTGGTATTTTACATTATAGTACCAGGCCGCTGTTAATTCGGGCCTACCTTCGCTAATTGCCCCCTCCTCCAGCGTATGGCAAACAATCCTGGCCCCCAACGACTGAAAATAATGGAGACCGCCAATATGATCAATATGCCCATGGGTAGCCACCACATACTTTAGTTGAACAGGATCCAGACCCAACTTGCGGATATTCTCCACTATTTCCCCGCAGGAAGCACCAACTCCGGCGTCGATCAGGGCGAGTTCGCTGCCCCCGTCCACCAAATAAACACAACAATCTCTGCTGTCTGTCAGCTCCGGCCCCCCAACTAAAAATACCCGTTCGTTAATTTTTTGCGGTTTAGACATGCTTTTTTACCATCCTTTCACGCTTTTCCCTTAAGTGCCTCTGCAGAAAATTTCCCCATAAAAATAAATATCCTGCCGCCTCGGTTTATATAAGTTTCCTGCGGCCCTGCAGATAAGCACGAAAATCATGTAGGTGCCTGCTTACGACAAGCAGGGATATGGCCATACCAACAAAAAAATAACCCCCCTGACCTCTATCCACTAATAACACAAAAGGTAGAAATAATATGCCCAGCCCTGCTCCCGTATTTGTATCCCGGCTAAACAACGCGAGTATAACCATTGCCGGCAGGACGCAGAGAATTGTAGCAGGAGAAAGGACAAGCATTGCGCCAAGGAGGCTGGCAAGGCCTTTGCCGCCCTTAAAACCGAGAAAAATATTATAATTATGGCCAAGGACGACCATAAAGGCAGACAGTACAGGCAGGAGAGGTAGACAGCCGTAGCGTATGGCCAGCCAGACAGCTAGATAACCTTTGGTAATATCGACACCCAAGGTCAATATACCGCAGAGTAAACCCGCCTGTCTGAAACTATTGACTGCACCTATGTTCCCGCTTCCTGCCTGGCGCAGATCAATACCTTTAAGGCACCGTCCAAAAAGATAGGCTGAAGGAATGGCACCAACTAAATAAGCGGAAAAAATGAGGAAAATATCTGTCATCTTTAGCCCCAACCGTCCTTCCAAAACAAACACATCTTTTTCTTAGCCTTCACCAAAATTAAACCTTTTTTTATCTCCCCTGTCCAGTCCGAATTTCATACCATTTTCTGCCTCACTGGGGGCAGCGATCCATTGCCAGCACAAATAATAAGCAGTAAAATTATAACATCTAAAAGTACAGTCTTTAAAATTAGCACATATATATCCATTGAAAGGGTGATCTTGTATGATTGACTTCAAATCAAAAATAGTAACAACAACCATCATGGACCCAAGAGAAGATTTTGCCCGTAAGGTAATAGAAACAGAGGTCCGTTTTGACCCCCTTACAGGCGACAGCGGCAGATTGGCTCACTTCGGCATATATAGGCCGCATAAGGAGGACTTCTCGGCCTGGGACACTCCGGAAAACCGCAGCCGCTGCCCCTTCTGCCCCTCGAATATAGAAACCCTAACCCCGCGTTATCCCCAGGAGTTATTGCCACAGGGGCATCTACATAGAGGCGAAACAACTCTGCTTCCTAACATCTCTCCTTACGACCAATTTAGCGCCCTGGCAGTAATGAGCCGCAACCATGTAGTACCTTTGAAAAATTTAACACACAGCCTCATCAAAGATGCTTTTGGGGCTGGGTTGGATTTTTTCCAGATTATCGCAGCAAAAGAAAGAAAATTGGCTTACCATATTATTTCCTGGAATTACATGCCCCCTTCCGGCGGAGGCATCATTCATCCCCACTTGCAAGTCATAATCAGCGATCTCCCGGGAAACCTCTACCGTAAAACTCTGGAAAGCAGCGAACGCTATTTTCAAAGATACAGACAAAATTTTTGGCAAGAGTTATGCAACACAGAAGCAGAACGGGGTGAAAGATTTATTGGCCAGCTGGCAAGAAGTTGCTGGCTCAGCGCTTACACGCCACTAGGTGTAATGGGTGAATTTCTGGGCGTCTTCCCGCAGATCCACACTATTTTCGATGTTGATGAAACCATCATAGACGAACTGGCAGAGGGCCTCAAACGTCTCTTCAGGTACTTTGAATCAATGGATATCTACAGTTTTAACTTGGGGCTCTTCTTCGCACCTGCCGGAAGCGAGGAATATTATTCCTTGCATGCCAGGATTATCCCTAGGTTCTTTTTAAACCCTATCCAGAGGCCTCCCGATGTAAATGCGCTACAAATGGTTCTGCAAGAACCTTTCACCGTTGTGCGCCCGGAAGTCCAATGTATTGAGGCAAAGCATTTCTGGTAAACTGGAACGGGGAATATGTGGCTAATAACAGGCACAGAGGGGACGGTGTCTTTCCCCCTTGAAAATTAAGAGGCTGTGCTTACTTTCAAAAATGCGCCAGCATAAAGTAACAATTGTTTTAATTATATTGCTGTTGCTCCTTCTAGCGGCAGGATTCGATTATTTATATTTTAAAAACAGGATTTATCCAGGAGTCTATTTAAAGGGGATCTCTCTGGGAGGCAAAACACTGGCTGGCCTGGAGGAAACCCTAGAGGCAATAGAGTTTGAACTGGCAGGCCCCCAGGGTAAAATAAAATCCTTTGCTTTAAGGGAAATGGGAATTATCCCCCGGGCTGAGGCTATTTTTGAAAGCGCCTGCGTCCCGGGCCGTAAAAATACCTGGCCCCTAACCTACGGTGAAAGATTAAGGCTTAAGAGGGAAAAAATCTTCATCCCTTTCAGTTATTACCTGGAGGAAGGCTTGTTTGCCTGGAGTTGGAGGGAACTGGAAAAAACTTTCAATTTGGACCCGGCAAATGCCTTTTTTAAAGTGCGCTATACAGGAGGCCAGGCAGAAGCTGACCTCATACCGGAGCAAAATGGTTATCGCATTCATAAAGAAAAATTTCTTAGGGAATTGCAAATAAACCTTAACAATAAAAAAGTGCCCTTTAGTTTAACTATACCCGGGGATTTTATTTCCCCGGAGGTTGCCGTATCCTTGCTCACAGAAAGAGGTATAAAGGGATTGACCAGTTCCTGTTCCACCCGCTTTGATCCTCTAAACAAAGACCGTGTCCACAATATCAAACTTGCTGCCGCTACCGTACATAATCATTTCCTTGCCCCGGGGGAAATATTTTCTTTAAATAAGCTTATAGGCGACACCACGCCAGAAAAGGGCTACAAAAAAGCCCCTGTCATGAGGGGCAACGAGTTGGTGCCCGGTTTTGGCGGCGGCCTCTGCCAGATTTCTACCACCCTTTACAACGCAGCGCTCCTTGCCGACCTGGAGATCCTGGAGCGCCACAACCATTTCATGACCATTCCCTATATCGCTCCGGGCCGGGATGCCACCATTGTTTACGGAAATAAAGATCTGAAATTCCGCAATAATAAAGACTATTTTATTCTGATCAGTGCAGAAGTACAAAATGACTCGCTTCGCTTCTCCTTCTACGGTGTCCCGCTGGAAGAGAGGATCAGCATCGCTACAAAATTCTTAAAAACCTATGAACCTCCCTTAAAGTACGAGTACACTGCCGAACTGTTAAGCGGTGAAGAAGAAGTTATCGGCGGCAGCCCTGGCTACCTGGTAGAAACATGGAAATATATTTACCGGGATGGACAGCAACTCCAGGCGGAAAGGATCTCCCTGGACAGCTATGCCCCCCATGCTGCGCTGCTGCGACGAGGCACAGACAGGCCCTGATTAATTCAAGTCCATCTGCTCCCCTGTTACCAGGAAAACCACGTTTTCCCCAATATTTGTGGCGTGGTCGGCAATACGTTCCAGGTACCTGCTAATAAAGAGCAGGTGCGTAGCCTGGGTGATGGTGCGGGGGTTTTCCATCATGATGGTCAGCAACTCCCGGAAGATTTGTTTATGCAGCGTATCTACTTCGTCGTCATGTTGAGACATGCTTAATGCCAGGGAAACATCTTCCTTAACGTAAGCATCGAGGGCCTCTTTAACCATCAGCTGGGTAACATTGGCCATGCGGGGGATATCCACCAGAGGCTTGATTAAGGGTTGATTGCCAATACGTATAACTGTTTTGGCTATATCCGTTGCATAATCGGCCATCCGCTCAAGATCAATAATGATCTTAAAGAGAGTAGTCACTTTGCGCAGGTCCCTGGCCATGGGTTGCTGGGTAGCAATAATGGTAAGGCAGCCCTCTTCAATTTTGAGCTCCAGCCGATCAATGACATCGTCATTATTGATAACCTTCTCGGCCATGGTCTGATCCTGTTTTTTTAAAGCTTCAATGGCCCTGGCAATGGCTTCTTCTACCAGGTCACCCATCTGTAAAAGTTTTTTTTGCAAGTCCTCCATCTGCTTTTCAAAAACGATCCTTTTATCCCCGTGCCGCGTATCCATTTTTTATCCAACTCCCTTTTTAAGAAGACTCAACCAAAACGGCCCGTAATATATTCTTCTGTACGGGTATCGCCAGGCCTGGTAAAGATCTGCGCTGTCCTGCCGCACTCCACCAGTTCGCCCAGAAGGAAAAAAGCCGTAAAATCTGAGATCCTTGCTGCCTGCTGCATATTATGGGTTACAATAATAATTGTATAATCGGCGGAGAGTTCACGGATCAGGTCCTCAATGCGCTGGGTCGCCACAGGGTCAAGGGCCGATGTGGGTTCGTCCATTAAGATTATTTCAGGTTTTACAGCCAGCACACGGGCAATGCACAACCTCTGCTGCTGCCCCCCGGAAAGGGATAACCCCGATTCTTTAAGCCTGTCTTTTACTTCATCCCATAAAGCAGCCTGTTTTAAGCTTTCTTCTACTATCTCGTCGAGCACCTCTTTTTTTCTTTTGCCGTGAATTTTAGGACCATAGGCTACATTCTCGTAAATACTTTTAGGGAAAGGGTTGGGCTGTTGAAAAACCAAGCCCACTTTACGCCTCAACTCAACTACGTCCACTGCAGGCTGGTAAATATTCTGTCCGCTGACAATTACTTCCCCTTCCACCCTCGTCCCGGGTATGAGATCGTTCATACGGTTAATCGTACGCAGGAAGGTAGTTTTGCCGCAGCCAGAAGGGCCAATAAGGGCCGTCACCTCGTTGGTAGTAATTTCCATGTTGATATTTTGCAGGGCCTGTTTGTCTCCATAATAAAAAGAAAAGTTGTTGACCTTTACTTTTACTTCCTTTGTTTTATTTTTTGCAGACAAATCATCTTTCTGCTTGCCTTTAGCTGTATCAATGGAAATAAGTTTTACTTTTTCTTCTTCGGGGACGGGTTTCTGTTCCAAATGGCTGTTGATAATCGTCATTTTTCCTCCTCCTCTCTTTTCAGGCTTGCTTAATTTTCTTGCGATAACGATAGCGTAGCAGTACCGCGCTTAAATTTAGCAAAAAAACGAGTACCAGCAGGACAAAGGCCGTCCCATAGGCCAAGGGCCTTACTCCCGAAATATCATGGTGCTGCGTAGCCAGAATAAAAAGATGATAGGGCAAAGCCATAAACTGGCTAAAAGGCGAATTGGGCAGGTAAGGGAGGAAAAAAGCCGCCCCGGTAAACAAAATTGGCGCCGTTTCCCCGGCAGCGCGAGAAAGGCCCAGGATTACCCCGGTAAGCATCCCAGGTATGGCCGAGGGTAAAACAAGGGTTTTGATCATCTGCCACTGGGTAGCACCAAGGGCTAAACCTCCTTCCCGGTACGATTTGGGCACAGCCTTTAAGGCTTCTTCCGCCGCGGTAACGGTTACAGGTAGGGTCAAAAGGCCAAGGGTCAGGCCCGCTGCCAGCAAAGAGGGCTTAAAGCCCATGAGCTGGACAAAAAGGGCCACACCGAAAAGGCCAAAAACAATAGAAGGGACACCGGCCATATTGCGCAGAGAAATCCTGATCAACCGGTTAAGCCTGCCCTGCAGCGCGTATTCGTTCAGGTAAATAGCTGCCATAATACCAAGAGGCACAGCAAAAAAAGTAGCAATTAGGGTAACGTAAAAGGTCCCCACAATGGCAGGATAGATACCTCCTTCTTTCATACCGCTGCGGGGTGCTTCTGTCAAAAAAGACCAGCTGATTACGCCAAAACCTTTTTGCGTTATATCAAAAAGGATCATCAGTAAGATCAGGAAGACAAGGAGCATAGAGATGCGCAGGCAGAAAAAAGCCACCTCCTGCCTCCAATCTCTGCGCCTCTTTCCACTGATTATTTTCCCCTGTTTTAAAATCTCTGTCACTCTCATTGTTCTAGAATTCCTCCCTGTAGCGCTGGAAAATAATATCCGCCAGCAGGTTGATCACAAAAGTTATTATAAAGAGGACAAGTCCAACAAAAAAAAGGGAATGATAATGGATGCTGCCCATGGGGACTTCCCCCATTTCAATGGCAATGTTGGCGCTGAGCGTTCTGACAGAATCAAAAAAAGAGCCGGGCTTGGCCAGGGCGTTTCCCGTTGCCATAAGTACCGTCATGGTCTCGCCAACGGCCCGGCCCATACCCAACATGGAGGCGGCAATAATACCGGAAAGGGCAGCAGGGAGAATAACGCGCAAGATTGTCTGCCATCTGGTGGCACCCAGGGCCAAGGAAGCATGACGGTAGCTCTGCGGCACGGCAGAGATGGCATCTTCAGCCAAACTTACAATGGTGGGCAGAGCCATGATGCCCACCAGAATGGAGCCGTTAAGGGCGTTAATACCGCTATTTAAGCCAAATATTTGCGCAATAATGGGAGAAAGGACGACCAAGCCAAAAAAACCCAGCACCACAGAAGGGATCCCCGCCAGTATTTCAATAATGGGCTTGAGCACTTCCCTCTCCCTGGAACCAGCAACCTCCGCCAGGTAGGTAGCGCAGGCCACGCCCAGGGGCACAGCAAAAAGCAAAGAACCTGCCCCTACCATAAAGGTGCCTCGGATCAGGTTCAACATACTATACTGGGGCGTAGCAAAGGCGGTGGGTTTCCAATAACCGGGAGCAAAAAAATTTTTTAAACCGACTTCCTGGAGCGCCGGCAGGCTCCGGCTGAGCAAGAGGTAAAAAATGCCCAGCAGGATAACAATAGACAACAACCCATTCAACATAAAGAACCTTTTAATCATATTTTCTTTAAAGTTATGCATGGCAGAACCCCTTTCATCCTTGCAGGCGCGTCTAGCTCCACAAACACCTGCAAGCGCCATAAGCGCCTGCAAGGATAAAGCCTTTTTTCTTACACTCTAGCTAGCAGTTAACGGGTTTGGACCTGAATCTTTAATTTATCAAGTCTTACTTCATCAAGTCTTACTTCAAACTATTTTCGTTGAACTTTTTATCTTCATCCGTAAGAGGATAGAAACCCTGTTCCAGAATTATCTTCTGACCGCGCTCACTCAGCTCAAACATAATAAAATCTTTGATGGCCCCTTCCGGCTTACCGTTCAGGAACTGGTAAAGGGGGCGCGTAATGGGGTATTTACCGCCAGTGATGTTCTCCAAGATGATTGGCGAATATCCCGTCTCGCCGGGGTTTTTGGAAACATTAACGGGCTTGATGCCGGGCCTTACTTTACCCCCGTCTGTGACATAGCCGATAGCCACATAACCGATACCTGTCTTGTCCGCAGAGACCGCTTCTACAATGTCGGCGTTGCCACCCATGTTCCTCATCTGAGGTGAGTAGTCACCTTTTAAGACCGTCTCCATGAAGAATACATAGGTCCCTGAATTGCTCTGCCTGCCATAAAGGCCAATAGGCGAATCCTCTCCGCCAACCTCTTTCCAGTTCGTAATTTCACCCCTGAAAATAGCGCCAATTTCTGTAACGCTCAGGGCTTCCACCGGGTTGCCAGCATTGACGATCACGGCAACACCGTCTACGGCAAAGCGTACAGGAACCGGCTCAATTCCGTTTTTGCGGGCCAGGTTGATCTCATCCTCTTTCATGGGGCGCGATGAATTGGCAATATCAATAGTCCCGTCAATTAAAGCTGCTATTCCCGTGCCTGAACCACCGCCCGTGACGGCAATCTGCACATTCTTGTTCTCCTCCATGAACACTTCGGCAAGCCTCTGTACAAGGTTCACCTCTGAATCAGAACCCCTGATCTGGATCGATTGTGGCCCTGCCTGTGTCCCCTGCCCCCCTGTTGTCTCCGGAGCTTTTGCCTGCGTCTCTGGAGCCTTTGCCTGCGTCTCTGGAGCCTTTGCCTGTGGTTCCGGAGCTTTTGCCTGCGTCCCGCAACCAGTCATGGACACAGTCAACACAACTAACACTAGCAACACAAACGTAAATAAAAACATTCTCTTTTTTCCCATAGCCCTACTCATACGTAACACTACTGTTGTCCCTCCTAATTGTTTTACGTTTTCGGGTCGATCCCCCGTGTAAAAAAATTATACGGGGTAAAGGTTAAGGGACAACGAAAAAAAAGTTAAAACAAAGTTAAATCCATGTTAAGACAAGGTTAAAATAGGGGCCACAGAAAAAGGAGCAAGCAGTTTAAGAAACAGAGCAACCTAATTGCTTAATTATTTACTTTATAGCGGGGGGAAAAAAACTGTAAAGGTACTCCCCTCCCCTGGGGCACTTTTTACTTCAATGCGGGCGTTGTGGGCTTCTACAATATGCTTTACCACCGCCAGACCCAAGCCAGTCCCCCCCAGGCGCCGTGAGCGGGCCTTATCGGCTCTGTAGAAACGCTCGAAAATATACGGTAGGTCTTCGGCAGCAATACCTATGCCCGTATCGCTAACTGCCACAGTATACTCATTTCCCTTCTTCCCAAGGGTAAAAACAATTTTCCCCCCTTCCGGAGTATATTTGATAGCGTTGTCGAAGAGGTCGATAAAAAGCTGCAACAGCCAGTCAGGATCGCCCTGGACGTTGCATCCCTCCAACTCGGCTTCAAGCCTTACTTCCAGGCCTTTTGCGGCAGCCTGCTGCTCAAGGAGAGAGATGGCTTCCCTGACAGTCTCATTTATGATCACCTTTTGCTTTTTCATTACGCCCTTGTTGCTCTCTATCTGCGATAGTTTGAGCAGATCGTCCATGATACGTGCCAGCCTCTCCGCTTCCTTGTCGATAATTCTTAAAAAGCGGGACACTGTTTCCTTGTCACACCAGTTCGTCTCGTCCAACAAGGTCTCGGCATAACCTTTAATCGTGGTTAGAGGGGTTCGCAGTTCGTGGGAAACATTAGCAGCAAATTCACTCCTCATCCGTTCCAGGGAACGCAAGCCCGTAATATCGTATAAAACGGCCAGCGCTCCCGTTGTCTTTGCCGCGTAATTCATGATAGGGATCATGTGCACCTGGAAAACTCTGGTTTCCGGGAAAAACAGGTTTAAATCAAAAGTTTTTATCTCTCCCTTCGCCAGTACTTCCTGCAACTGGCTATACAGGAGATAATTACGAAAAGCAATATTAACGGGCTGGCCGATTACTTTTTCTTTGGCAAAACCCAGGATAGCTTCCACCGCATTATTAATAAAATCTACTTCTCCCCGCTCGTTACAAAGGATCACCCCACTTGTCATGACAGACATGACCGTTTCCAGCCTGTTTTTCTCATAGGCCATGCGCTCAACATTCTGCTGCAGCTTATCACCCATATTATTTATAGTCATGGCAAGGGTGCCTAGTTCGTCATTCTGCTTGTACGTAACCCGTTTTTTAAAATCACCGCCAGCAATAGCCTTAGCTACTTTGCCCACTTCTTCAAGGGGACGTATAATTTTGTTGGAAAAACGCAGGTTTAAAAGAAGGGAAAGAAAAAGGGTTAGAAAAAGGCCCGTTATTAAAATTGTCCTCCATTGACTGATATTGTTGCGAATAAAAGAAAAAGGCACAGCCAGCCTGATAATCCCCTCTATCCCCTTTTCCCCCTCCAGAACAAGGGCTACGTAATACATCTCCTTGGTCAGGGTCGTACTGTAGCCCTGAGAAAAGCCTTTGCCCAGCCTTAAAGCAGCCTGTATCTCTGGCCTGTCAAGATGGTTTTCCATTAAATGCGCTTCTTCCCAGGAGTCCCCGATAACCCTGCCGTCCGGATCTAAAAAAGTTACACGGTGGCCTGTTTTGGCGCCAATTACTTTACATATTTCATCAATTAATTGTTCACTGTTTTCTTCATAAAACAAGCTATTGATGAGCTCTGCCGTAATGAGGGTTTCATTGATAATCTGGGCCTCCAGGCTGGAGAGATAAAAGCTCTCGAGGCGCCAGATCAGGTACCCCCCGATTGTGAGCAAGCTGACGGTAACAATTAAGAAGTGGAGCTGGACCAAACGCCACCTGATACTGCGCACAGCATCTTCAGCCACCTTTCGGTCTGGCAGCAGTACTTAAAGGTGTTCTAAAATATAACCAACACCTCGCGTCGTTTTAATATAGCGAGGGTTGGCAGGATCTTCTTCTATTTTTTGCCGCAGGTACCTGATATGTACATCCACCGTGCGCGTATCTATTTCTGTGTCATAGCCCCAAATTTTTTCCAGTAACAGCTCCCTTTTTAAAACCCTGCCTTTATTAGCCATAAGCAGCTTCAGGAGTTCAAATTCCTTTTGGGTTAGGCTTACCTGTTTCTCCCGGACATAAACTTTATACTCATCCTGTTTTAGGACGATCTCCCCTGTCCTGAGAATACTGTCGCCGTTTTGCCCCTCCTGGTTTTCTCCCCTTGTGGAGTCTTCGTTGCGCCGCAGATGAGCTTTAATCCTAGAGAGGAGCTCCCGGATGCTGAACGGTTTTGTCACATAATCATCGGCACCCAGCTCAAGACCAAGCACCACATCCAGCTCTTCACTTTTTGCTGTAAGCATAATTACGGGGGTCTTTTTAAAATCATCCCAGGCCCTAAGCATACGACAGATATCATAACCGTCCACTTCCGGCAGCATGAGATCAAGCAAAATTAAGTCGGGCTTTTCTTCTTGGAGCCTGCTCAAAGCTTCCCGGCCACCAGCAGCAGAAACTACACTATAACCATGGCTCTTCAGGTTATATTCCAGCAGGCCTCTGATCTCTTCATCGTCTTCAATAACAAATATTTTTTTCATAAAACACCTTCTTCACATAAGATAGGAACCTGTACCTGGATGAACTTCTGCTCTAATTAAGGGAATATTTCGCCCGATTTTCCGTTAATCCTGCAACAGCACTTATTTTTGTGCTTATGGCTGTTTTAAGTCTTAAGCCCTCGCTCTGGGTTCCAGAGATTCTAAAAAAGCAACGGCAAGTGTAGCTGGGCTGTCCCCAGCGGACCATGGCTCGCCGTTAAAGCTGCCGTAAAATTCCCTCTGCCCAAAGCCGGTCCGGGCCAAGATCCCTTCCAGTTCCCGTTGCTTCAGCGGGTAAAGGGGGACGGTATGGGTGCGGCTGCTTCCATCAGATAGTTTTAAAATCCCCGTAAAAAGAATCCTGTGGTTCTCCTGATCATAATTGTAAAGACGTTCAAAGGACACGCCCCGCTCTCTGTTTTCAAGGGGAGGCAAAGCTTTAATATTTTTACTTAAAACACGGTCGTAGTTTACTGTTTGCACGATTAAGGCCGCCCCTGCACGCAAGACAGCAGCGATTTCCTTTACCGCTATTTCGATCTCTTTTAGCGTCTCCATGTGTACCAGGGAATTGCCAATACAAAAAGCGCCATCATACCCGGGCTGCAGGTACTTTGAAAGCTCCAGCATATCCCCCTGCAGGAAAGAGACCTCTCCGCCCTCCTCGCAGGCAGATTTCCTCCTCTGTCCTTTCTTTTCCCGTGCCAGCCGAATCATTGTCTCATCCAGGTCTAGGCCCGTTACGTTATACCCCCTGGCAGCGAGGGCCAGCGCATAAGTACCTGTCCCGCAGGCCAGGTCTAGAATCTGTTTTTGATCTGCTTTCCCCAGCTTCTGTATCAAAAAAACTAGGGTAGCCTGCTGCAAGGGAAAGATAGAGTCGTAATACCTTCCCAACGCTTCGTAAAAGGACAATTTCGCCCCTTCCTTTCAGGGTTTGTTTCACGCAACATATATTTTTATTACTTTGTGTCATGCTCCTGCTTGGCTATATATTTTTTTCTCCCTCTTCCAGATAATCCCCTGCCTCTTTCCCTTTATTTTTTACATATTACAGGGAGTGCTCCTACCCCGCAGCTGCAGTTTCAGAAGTAGACCGCTGCCGGCAGCAGCCAGGACAAATAAGGACATAAAAAGGAAGCCGTAAAAATAATCGCTACTCAAATCGTAAATAAGTCCTACCAATAAAGGCCCCACCAAAATCCCCGTGTTTTCACAGATGCGCAGGATGCCATAACCCAAGCCCATTTTTTCCCGGGGCAACAGCTTTGGCACCAGCGAGAAAATGGAAACAGGCATAATAGCAGCTACTACGCCTATGGAAATGGCCAGAAACAGGTGCCCCTCCGAGGCCGTACCCACAGAAAAATACAGTGCTGCAAGCATCATGCCGCCAAAGATCAAATAGTTTTCCAGCTTGCCTGTCCTGTCCAACAAGTGGCCTATAGTCGGAGAGATAATCAAGGAAGCCATTGTAAAAAGGCTTGTCAGAAAGCCGGCATAGGTAATGCTGTAACCACTAGAGGCAAAGTAGTCCGGGGCAAAGGTAAGGGAGGCAATCCTGGCGGCGATAAATGACATCCAGGCAACGGCAACCAGCCAAACACTCAGCTGCCCCCGGATATTTTTTAACCCTTCCAGCAGAAAGAGGCGGGGCAATTTTTTTCTCCCCTCTTTATCCATGCTGCTTTCACTCTCTGTTTGGGGAAAACCGGAAAATCTCCAAAACACAATCAGCATCACCAAGCAGGCAAAGGCAGCGAAAAAAAGGGGCATTCTCCAACCCCAGGTGACCAGGACACGGCTGAAAACATTGTGGGCAAACACTGTCCCAGCCGGAACCCCTGCATTAAAAATTCCCATGGCCGCCCCAATTTTATCGTTAAAAAATTGACGGGAAAGAGCTTGAGCAGAAGCAATGACAATGGTAGTGCCTCCGATTCCGGCAAGGGCCCTGCCTGCAGCCAGGACCGGAAAAGATGGACCGACAGCCACAATCATACTCCCTGTCAGCATAAGCAGTAAAGAAGCCATGCCCACCTTTCTGGGGCCATAATGATCGGCCAGGGCCCCGCCGGGGAGAGAAAAAATAATGCCTGGCAGAGCGTACAGGCTCATCAGTGATCCTCCTTGGGCATGAGAGATCCCCATCTCTTTAATTAAAGCAACGAGGACGGGGGGGATGGATTGCATCACCATACCAAAAGTAAACATGGCAAAAAAAGTAACAAAGAGGTTTTTTTTACGGTCATTCATCTCTAGTTCTCCGTTCTTCCTAAAGTATAAAGTAGCTGTGCCATCCAAATAAACGTTTGTTTTAAGCCAAAGGAGGTACTTCCCCGGGATAAATTCTCTTGAGATAAAAATGTTTCTGAATCAATGTTACCATCTTCAGGAGCTTTTGCTTTGTTCTGCAAGGAGCTTGAGGTGCTCCTCATACATTTGGTAATTTTTTTGCAGGATATCCGGTACAGCAAGCTTATAGGGACAGCGCGCCAGGCATTCTCCACAGCGGGCACAGTTTAGCACACTTCCCATAGCCCGATCTAAAAAGCGGACCGCAACGGGGGCAGACATTCTCCTCACAACCACGGGATAGCCTATTGCTGCCGTAATAAAGACACCATTTGGACACGGCTGGCAGTACTCGCAACGGCGGCAAAAAGTCGGGCTTAAACTTTGGCGGTATTTCTCCATAACAGCCAGATCTTCTGGGGTAATATTGTTGGGTTGTGCATAAATTGCCAGGACTTCATCGATATATTCCGTGGCATCAAAGCCTGGAATGGGAATAACTTCAGGATATTGGCGTAAAAATTTAAAGGCGATGGCAGCATTGTCTATAACCCCGCCTGCCAGGGGTTTCATCGCCAGAAAACCTATTTCCTTCTCTATAGCCAGGTCAAGCATCTCTCCTGAGGCGCTGTTTTCTATAAAGCTAAAAGGGAACATTACTGTGGCAAAAAGCCCTGTTTTGATGGCCCGAAGAGCAAGCTTATAACTGTGGGAAGTTATCCCAATATGCCTGATTTTACCCTGCTCTTTTGCCTTTGACAACCCTTCCATGGCACCTCCCGGCCCCCAAATAGCCTCCCAGTCCTCTTCTTTGCTAACCTGGTGTAATTGGAGCAGATCAATATAATCGGTCTGCAGCATACGCAAACTGTTTTCAAGGTGTTTAACGGCGCCAACGCCATCCCTCTTTGCTGTTTTGGTCGCCAGAACAATTTCGGTGCGGTTATCCTTTAAGGCTTGGCCGATTTTCATCTCACTGTCCAAATAAGCGTTAGCCGTATCAAAGAAATTAATACCCCTGGCAAAAGCATACTTAAGCACATTAACAGCGCTGTTAAGATCAAGGCGGATAATTGGTATACCTCCAAAGCCAATCTGGGACACGTTCAGACCTGTTTTCCCCAGCTGACGATACTTCATGTAGATCATCCTTTTTTGCAGGCTACAAATTTAACATAGACCATCCATAAATACGGAATAATAGCTGCTACCCATACAAAAGGGAGATAACGGCCCAAAAAGACGCCAAAATACCCCCGCCGGAGTATGCCTATGGCTGTCAAACCAAGTTTCAGCAAAGCAAAGCCCAGAACCAAATGTTCTTTTATGGCTCTAATCATATTTTTAGGAAAATCTCCCATCTTGGAAACAGCCGCCATCACAGCATGGAAACCTTTATGCACAAGGATAAATAAAAGTATAGCCACAATTAAGGGCAAGTATCCTTCCACTGGCGAGCCTCCCCTTATTATTATTTATCCCGCAAGGGCACGCCGGAAATAGTGCCAGCACCATACTACCGCAACAAGTTCCCAACCTTCCCGGCCATATTAATTTAACTCCCTGGTGGTGGCCCTACCTAGACCCCAGATAAAAATGCATTTATATTCATAACATTTCAACCTTTACAGCGCCCTTTCTTTAAACAGATTGCCGCACCTGCACCAAAAGCCGGTTTGTGCCTATCTTACCACGGGGGAACATCTTAAACAAGTTTCATAACGGACAAAATTAGCAACTGTATTACAGGTATCAAAAAATGATATAATTAATACAAGCGCTACAGGGTCTGTATGCAGCAAGCAAAATAAGTAAAGCAAACCCAGGCTCACTAAACCTAGTCACTAAAGTAATATTATGCCAAAAAACCCAGATCTTGCAGGTTTAAAAAGGAGTGTTTATTTATGCCCGGTAGTGATAAAAAGCCCCTTTGGTCTGAGCAAAAAGCAGCTGCTGCAGAAGGACATCTGCAAAGACTATTACAACGCCTCCTGCAGATAAAACATGTGAGGCACGCCGTCTTAGCCGTCGAGCGCGGAGACAGCTCTTTCCGCTGGATTGGCGCCGCAGGGACGGCAAACCCCGCTGGAACACCCATGCAGGAGGATACACCGTTTTGGATTACCAGCGTAACCAAACTTTATATTGCCACAGTAATACTGAAGCTCCACGAGCAGGGACGCCTCTCCATTGATGAGCGTATGGCAAAGTATCTGCCTCCAAGTATGATTGAGGGCCTGCACCGCACCCGTGACGGTGTAGACCATACGGACAGGATCACACTGCGCCATCTCCTTGGTCATGCTTCGGGCCTGCCAGACTATATCATCATCCATGGCAAAGGCGAAAAGAGCCTCTTTGCTCGCCTCCTCGAGGATGGTGACTGCTCCTGGTCCATCGCAGAAAGTATGCAGATTGTGCGCAGGGTAAATTCCCCACTTTTTCCTCCCCAGTCCCTGGAAGCAAAGAAAAAAGGGGTCAGCTACTCCGATACAAATTTCCAGCTGCTCATCGCTGTAATCGAGGCTGTAACGGAGAAACCGCTTCCCGCCGTTTTCGAAGAGATGATTTATCGGCCTTTGGGCTTAAAACAAACCTTCCATCCGGGAAGTGCACCGGCTGGATCTTTGCCCGTTGCCACGGTCTGGTACAGGGATCAGGCCCTAGACCATCTTGTTTTGGCAATGCGCTCCTTTGGTGACCTGAACAGCACCGCCGCCGATCTGCTCACCTTTATGCGGGCCTTAATGCAGGGCCAAATCTTTGACCAGCCGTCCACCCTTGAGCTTATGCGAGGCACGTGGAACAGGTTCGGCTTCTCCTTTAGCCCTGTCGGCCCCGGCTGGCCCATGGAGTACGGCCTGGGCATGCTGCGCTTTCGCCTGCCGCGTCTTTTCACGCCGCTTCGCCCTATGCCCGAGGTGCTGGGGCATACAGGGGCTTCCGGGGCCTGGCTTTTTTACTGCCCGCCCCTCGATTTATACCTTGCCGGGACGGTCAGCCAGCTTATAGCTGCGGCCATGCCGTATCGCATTGTCCCCCGCATACTGAGTTTCTTCAGCTAAACCAGGGGGCTTGCTGTCTTTTCATTTTTTATCAAGCTGTTGCTGGAAAAAATCTGCCAGCTCCCCGGGAAGGGATTTTTTGGCGATCAAGTATTTTCTACCAATTTCAGCCCCGGCATTGTTGAGTTCAAAATGGTCCTCCCTGTCCTTCACCTGCAGATTCGGGAAGGTGATAAGCCTGGCTTTGTGCAAGCCTATCATGGTTACAGCCACGCCTTTTTCGTTAAGCATAACAACCTTAGGATATAGGCCGGCCAACATGAGCCAGAGGATGAGAAATACGGCTCCGGGGACAGGGTAAAACCAGTAGGGGCTGCCCATAGCCCGCAAGGTAATTAAAGCCGAAAGAGCCGCAAGCCAGCATAACAAATAAATCCAGGAAGTACGTAGAATGGGCCTGTTTACAGCATACTTTTTCATCCATTTCCCTTCCACTTTAAACTGCTTACTTAATGTCCAATTTATTTTTTTTCTTTAACGGAGATATTAATATCGAAATTGCCAATAGAAGTCCTCAGAGTAAGTTTCAACGCTTTATCCGTAGCCATAGAAATCGATTTGTTTTCCCCTACGATGATCTGAGGCGGGACAATATCGCAGCTATAATTATGTTCACTGAGGTAAGTAACCGCATTTCCGCTGATGATATTGGCCACTTCTCCTAGGGCAGAAGCCACAAAGCTGTCAAGTTTATCCATTTCCATGCCAGACATAATCTTTACCATATCCAGCGTCATCTCTTTGGGGAAGCTGTAAAGGACAGACCCGTAAAGGTCTCCCGTCATGCCAATAACCACATTTGCTTCTTTTCCCGCGATCATCTCTTCGACTACACCAAGTTCAGCCTTTTCCGTTTTCAGATCCATCATCCGCTCAAAAATATCCTGTGTGGCTCTGTAAAAAGAATTGATGCACTCAGCTCTCATTCTTTTCCACCTCCAAGCCTCGCCGCATATGCACCTATTTTTTGGTCAGCTCCTGCCACATGATAAATCAACCAGGCCATAAGTTTACCGCCAAATTCCTGCACAAGTTCTTCATCAAAACCTGTATCGTTGAATCTAGCTACATATTTGCCAACCTCTTCTTTAAACCTAATATGAAGTTGAAGATGCTCCTCATACCCAGGGTAATGGATTTCTTGCTGGTATTTTTCTTCATCCGCGAAATGGGTAACCACATACATACTCATAAATTCCAGTGTTTCCTTTACTTTCTCCTGTTTAAGCTCCCATTCCCCTTCGCTGCGCACAGATTTGATAAAATCTTCCACCCTGCGAAAAAGTTCTTCGTGCTGCTGGTCAATTCTTTCTACACCGATTTTATACTTTTCCTTCCACACCGTTTTCCCCTCCTTCTTATTATAGATTATCCTTCATTGTTGTAAAAATAATTTGTTTTTTAGTTTACAGTTTATTGAAAAATTCGTCAACAATGCTTGCCCTTAAAAAGTTTATTTAAAATTCATTGATGCTCTGCTTTTCCTGCAACGGCATATAATATTCCGCTATCATTGCCAAAGTAGACGACACCCTGCGCCACCGCAGCTGAGGTGTAAATAGGGGCGTCCGTTTTCAGCTCCCAGCGTTTTTTGCCCGTAAGGGCTTCCACGGCATAAAAAGACCCGTTCAGGCCCCCGAAATAAAGAGTCCCTTCCGCATAGGCAGCAGAGGCATAAATGCTCCTCTTCCCTGACCAGAAACGCCATTTTTGCGTGCCGGTTTTGCTATCCAGGGCATAGAGATTGCCGTCATAAGCGCCAAAATAGACCATGCCCGCCTCTACAACTGCCGAAGACCAGACAATGGCACCAGCTGTTTTAAAGCTCCATTGTCCAGAGCCGTCCACAGCATCAACGGCATAGAAACTGCCGTCCAGACTGCCAAAATAGACACTGCCCTCGTATACCGCCGGTGTAGCATAAATGCTGTTCCCCGTTTTATATTTCCAGAGGAGTTCTCCGCTGCTTTTTTCCAGAGCATAAAGGTGCCCGTCATAGCTTCCCACATAGACTGTATCGTAGGCCAGGGCTGGAGAAGAACCTACCATCTCGCCGGTGGTAAAGCGCCACAGCTCTTCACCCGTCGTACACTCAAGGGCATACACACGGCCGTCAAAGCTGCCAAAATAAACAGTGCCATCGGCCACCAGGGGCGACGACTCAATACCGCTGCCGGCCTGGAAACGCCACAGCTCCTCCCCTGTCCCGCTGTCCAGGGCGTAGAGGTAACCGTCATGGGAGCCAAAATAGACTACGCCCCCATGAACAGCGGCCGTTGAGCGGATAAAACTTTCTGCCTGGAAAAACCAGCTAAGTTCGCCGTCTTCCTTTGACAGGGCATAAAAATTGTGGTCATTGCTGCCCACATAAACCATCTCTCCGGAGACAACAGGCGAGGCATAGAGCATGTCTCCTGCCTGGAAGGTCCATTGCACAGACGGCTCCCCCGTTACCCCCCTTTCCTGATAAACACCTGTGCGCCAGAGATCACTGCGAAAAAGGGGCGCACCTGCAGTGCCGGGAGGAGGCGCTATGGGGATATCTTTATTCTCCGCTATGGGAATGGGCTCTTCTTCGTTCTGTTCCTCTTCCTTTAAAATTTCCGTTAAACCATCCTGCTCCTGACCACCTTTGGGGATGGCATCCCTGGCAGGGCCTGTTAATTCTCCCTCTTGAGCGACAGGGACATTGCCGGTATCACCTGTTCCTCTCTTTACCCCGGGATGCTCCCATGAGGTTAAAAAATATACCGTAAAACAGGCCACAACAACAAAAACAATAAACACAACACCATGCCAAATATTTCTTTGCATTATTTTTGCTAAACCTCCAAAGGCCCCTATTTAGCCCTTGCTGCTTGTAAGAAAAGACGAAACGGGCAAAGCGCTGCTGCGTTAATTTCCCAGCAAGGCATATTGCTTTGCAGGATTGGCCAGGTTTAAAAGCGAAACAAACAGGTAAGGATTTTAACAGCTGTTTGAAAAGGAGCAAAGGTGAAAATTATGGGAAAAATAAAACGGGTTGTCAAAATTGCCGCCATAGCCCTGGTGATTATACTCGTGGCAGGAATATTATTTGCCAGCCAGGGACTTTCTGAAATGCAAGAACTGGTTATCTATGACGTGGACCTAGGTAAACTCCCTGATGGGGTATATACAGGTAAGTTTGACAGATACAGATGGGCCCATACCGTGGAAATCACCGTTAAAGACCATCGTATTGCTTCTATACAGGCAACAAACAGGCAACAAATACACGACGAGCTCATCAACCGCATCATAACACAACAGACGCCTAAAGTAGATGTCGTCTCCGGCGCCACAGTTTCCAGCAAGGCATTTTTGAAGGCTGTAGAAAAAGCCCTTTCCCCTGAATAAGGATAAAGAAAGCTGCCAGAGGATGATAAGCGGTCATGCAGCATGGCCTGTACAACCTGTTACCGGCTGTTACCGGCACTTAACCCTGGCAGATGTCAACCCATCTGCCGCTGGAGATCCGTTCGAGCTCTTCCGGAGAAATTTTGACAGAAGCATTGGCCGCTCCTGCCGCAGGATAAATGAACTTAAACTTTTTCAATGAAATATCCAGGTAAACATCAAGGGGATTTTTCAGGGCAAAGGGACAAACACCTCCTACAGGATGTCCTGTTACGGCCTCCACCTCGGCAGGCTTAAGCATCCTGGCCTTTTTATGAAAAACGTTTTTGAATTTCTGGTTGTCAATACGGGCATCTCCCTGCATAACTACAACAATATACCTGTCCTTTAAATCAAAGGTCAGGGTTTTGGCAATAAGTTTTGCCTCTACACCAAGCGTTGCTGCGGCTTCTTCTACAGTCGCCGTGCTTTGCGCGTGCTCTATTACCTGGCCCGGGAAATTGTGTTCCTGTAAAAAGCGCTTTACTTCTGCCACACCCATGTTGTCACCCTGCTTGTCATCTTGTATCTAGGGACAAAGTAATTACCTGTTGCCCCTGCATGCAAAAAATGGCTTAATCCCCAAACAGGATCCTTTCCACCTCCCTGGACGAGGCCACCCTGAGCAAGGGGTAAAGGGGCGTGCGCCGGTAATTTTGCATTACATTCTCCTGCACCTCGGGAGGGAAGGCAGCGGTACAATCCTCCAGCAGGAGCACCTTGAAATCATGGCAGAGGGCGTCAAAAACAGTAGCCAGGACACAAAAATTGGAGGTAATGCCAGCCACTGCACAGATGGTTACGCCTTGCGCCCGGAGCGTTTTTTCCAGGCCCGTCTGGAAAAAGGCAGAAAAGCGAGGCTTGGGCAACCAGAGGTCCGTCTCCGGCAGATAATGGAGCCCCCCTGCAATCTCAGCACCGGTGGTCCCTGCCAGGGAATGGGGCTTCATACGGCTGGTGAAGATAAAATCCCCTTCATGGAAAGCATCCGTGGAAAAAACTACGGGCCAGCCATACTGCCTGAAGCTAGCGGCCAGGTCATTGATCGCTGGCATAATGGCCAGGGCAAAGGGCGTAATGGGAAAGGGATGCTCTGGGTCCGTATTGTCTTTGACCATATCGATGATTAAAAGGGCTGGTTTTTCTTTGGCGGCGTGTTCCATTTCTTTTTCCTCCTGCAAGTAATTTGATATATGTCAGGCACCTCTTCTCCCCGCCTCACAGGTTCCCCCTCAGGCCCAATGCATCTGCCGCAGCCTGCATACCCTTGATCGTTTCCCCAATTACCTCACCCAGATCCATGCCCAGCATCTGCGCCCCTTCTTCAATGATTTCCCGGTTCACACCAGCCGCAAAGCCTTTCTGTTTCCACTTTTTCAGCACCGACTTGGTATTGAGATCAAGGATGCTGCGGCTGGGACGCAACAGCACCGTAGCCGTAATCAGGCCTGTGAGTTCGTCTATGGTATAAAGGACCTTTTCCATCCTCTCCTGTGGTTCCACGTCGGTGCAAATTTTCCAGCCATGGCTCTGTACCGCCCTGATATAATCTTCTGGCCAGCTCTCCTGTTTTAAAATCTCCCCCGTTTTGTGGCAGTGCTGCTCCGGGAATTTTTCGTAGTCCAGGTCGTGGACAAGCCCGATCACACGCCATTTCTCCGGGTCCTCTTCGCCGAGGATGCGAGCAAAATGCAGCATCACCGCCTCCACGGCCAGGGCATGCTTGATTAAAGCATCGTTTTCGTTATACTTTTGCAGCAGGGCCAGGGCTGCTTCTCGCGTTGGCTGTAAATTTTCCATGGCACAAACACCCTCCTTTAATAGGCGCTTTATACTGTTTTGTGGATCTGCCAATTTACGGCTCTGCTCTTTATGAACAGGCTTCACGTACAGTAATTCTTTACATGTTTTGCTAAAACAATGCCCTCTTAGCCTTTAGATTCGCCGTTCTGGCAGTAAAAACCTTCCGCCGTTCCGGGAAATGATATAAACAAAGTTAGCCGGTATCCAGTGAGCAGAATGCAAGGCAAAAAAGGCCATAGATAAAGGTGGCGCCCCTGTTTTAACCCGCCTAAAGTGAGCGGGCGTCCCGGGGCGCCTTTTCCGTTCTCAGGGCTATCTTTCTATTTCATGATTTTACAGATGTTGTTGGTAAACTCCACGGGATCGCTTACGGGCAAGCCCTCGATCAGTAGGGCCTGATTATATAGCAAGTCCGTGTAGAGTTTGAGTTTTTCTTCGTCATTGGCGTAAGCATCCTGCAGCACCTTGAACACGTCGTGGTTAACGTTGACTTCCAACACTTTTTTGGCCTGGATACCATGGTTGGCAGGCAGCGATTTTAAAATTTTTTCCATTTCAATGGAGAGCTCTCCCTCGCTGGCAAGGCAGACGGGATGGTGCTTCAACCTCTTGGAGGCCCGCACAGCACTGACCTTGTCCCCCAGGACGCTTTTCATTTTGGCAAATAGCTCTTTATATCCATCCTGTCCCGGGCTGTCTGCGCTTGTTGCCGTTTCAATCCCCAGGTCACCGGCAGATACGGACTTAAATTCTTTCCCTTTATAGGCACCGAGCATTTTAATGGCAAACTCGTCAATTTCATCGGTAAAATACAGTATTTCATATCCTTTTTCCGCTAAAAGCTCCGTTTGGGGCATCTTCTCGATCCTTTCGTTCGTTTCTCCTGCGGCATAATAAATATATTTTTGTTCCTCCGGCATGCGGGAAACGTATTCCTCCAAGGTAACCATCTTTTTCTCTTTTGAGGAATAAAACAGGAGCAGATCCTGCAGAAAGTCCCTGTTGCCGCCAAACTCCCGGTAAATACCGTATTTAAGCTGCCTGCCAAAGGATTTCCAGAACAACTCGTATTTATCCCTTTCGTTTTTGAGCAGGCTTTCCAATTCGCTTTTTATCCTAGCTTTAATATTTTTAGCGATTAGCTTTAACTGCCGGTCGTGCTGCAGCATCTCCCGGGAGATATTGAGGGAGAGATCTTCCGAATCCACCATCCCTTTAACAAAACTAAAATAATCGGGCAGCAGATCGGCGCACTTTTGCATGATCATGACCCCGTTAGCGTAGAGTTCCAGGCCCTTTTCATATTCCCGGGTATAGTAATCATAAGGTATTTTCTCCGGGATAAAAAGAATAGCGTTGTAGCTCACAGCGCCCTCTACGCTGATGTGGATATGCCTCAGAGGTTTGTCAAAACCGTAATGTTTTTCCGCATAAAAGTTAGCATAATCTTCCGGTGTCAGCTCGTTTTTGTTCCTTTTCCAGATAGGGATCATACTGTTGATAATCTGCTCTTCTGTGTAATCCTCATATTCTGTCTCGCTGCCTTCTTTAAGCCGGCGCCCGCTGATGTCCATTTTGATAGGGTACCTGATAAAGTCGGAATACTTTTTAATAATGGACCTAATCCTGTATTCCTCTAAAAATTCATCGTAACTTTCTTCTGCCGTGTTTTCCTTGATGCGCAAGATTACGTCGGTGCCAAATCCATCCCGGGTGCAAGGTTTGATGGTATAACCGTCCACGCCCTGGGATTCCCACATATAAGCCTCAGCGCTGCCAAAGGCCCTGCTGATCACCGTAACTTTTTCCGCCACCATAAAGGCGGAATAGAAACCCACGCCAAACTGGCCGATAATTTCGTACCCGTCTTTGATCTCGTTTTCATTTTTAAAAGCCATGGAGCCGCTTTTGGCGATGACGCCAAGATTATCGTCAAGTTCTTCCTTGGTCATGCCGATACCCGTATCCGTTACCGTCAGCGTCCTGTTTGCTTTATTTATGGATACCTTTATATAATAATCATCTTTATTGAAGCTCACCGCCTCATCCGTTAATGCCCGGTAATAGATTTTATCGATGGCATCACTGGCATTGGAGATAAGCTCCCGCAAAAAAACCTCCCGGTGCGTATAGACAGAGTTAATTAACAGATCCAGCAACCTTTTTGATTCTGCTTTGAATTGTTTTTTGGCCATACAACCCTCTCCTTTCTCTAGAAATAATGTGATCGGCCCCTAAGGACACAAATTAGCACTCCCACTGGAAGAGTGCTAATTTATTTTTACCATGCTTTCCCCTCGATGTCAAGGGCCGATGCTGTCCATGTCTACACCCTCCTGGCTCCGCTGCCGTAAGTAAGCGGCAATTAAAGCAATCAGCTCTTTCCCCCTGTCCATCATGCCGGCGAAACCGAAAAATCCGTGGATCATATCTTCATAACAATAATAGTTAACAGCAACGCCCGCTTCCCGTAAGCGCCGGGCGTACGCTTCTCCCTCATCATGGAGGGGATCATAGCCTGCCGTGACTACCAGGGCGGGAGGCAAACCGGCAAAATCCTTGGCCAGCAGCGGTGATGCATAGACGTTTTGCCTGTCCTCCTCCGCCCGCAGGTAATGCTTCTCAAAATAAAGCATATCCTCCCTGGAGATAAAGTAGCCGTCGAATTTGCTCTGCGACAGGTACTTCCGGGAAAGGTCCGTTACCGGATAAATCAATACCTGACAAGATAAAGACGGAAAACCAAGATCCCGGGCCATTAAAGCCACCACTGCCGCCAGGTTGCCTCCCGCACTTTCGCCGCCGACGGCAATGCGGGCCCCGTCACCGTTCAGGGCAGAGGCGTTTTCCGCGACCCATTTGGTTGCGGCGTAACAGTCGTTTACCGCCGTGGGGAATTTATACTCCGGCGCCAGGCGGTAATCCACTGACACAACAATTGTTTGCGCGGCATTGGTGAGGGCCCGCAGGGGAGCGTCAAATGTCTCCAGGTCACCCATGACCCAACCCCCGCCGTGAAAATAGACGAGCAGGGGGAAAGGCCCTTCACCCCCGGGCGTATAAAGGCGCAGTTTGATTTCCCCATCCTGCACAGGGATAACCCGCTCCTGCACAGCTGCCACCGGCTGCTGAGGCAGGGTCGCTTTTTTAATGAGATAACCCATCCCTTTGCGGTTTTTCTCCGGGGACAGCGTATGGATGGGCACTCCGCCCAGCGACTTTAAATAGTCCAGAAATGCTTTGGCCTGGGGATGCAGTGTCATATTTGCTCTCATTCCTTTGCCGGTATTTTTTATCTTTGTTATAAACAGATCCCTTATAGAACCTTATTTTTTTATTTTACCAAAGAACATTTAATATGGTAAGGAATTTTATGCTTATTCCCCGGCAACCGCACTTTTTCTATTATGATTGTGGACAGGGTATCTTCTGGGACGGGGTCGTATAGACCTATGCTTCTTAAGAAAAAATAGGTGCAGGCAGTTTTCTGCCGGTACTAAGAGCGTTAAAAAGTACCGGACTGGGAGGTAAAGTGAAATGACGGGCCTGCGCGTACCTGCTTCCACCTACCGCCTTCAGTTTAACAGCGAGTTTGGTTTCCACGAGGCCGAAGCATTAATACCTTACCTGCACGCTCTGGGCATAACGGACCTCTATGCTTCACCCCTGCTGCAGGCCAGGGAAGGCAGCGAGCACGGCTACGACGTGACTGATCCCCGGCGTATCGATCCCCATGTGGGGGGCCGCAAAGGTTTCACTGAACTATCCGCTGCCCTGAGGGCGCATGGCATGGGACTTTTGCTGGATATTGTGCCAAACCATATGGCGGCAAATGCGGAAAACCCGTGGTGGCGGGATATCCTGCGCTGGGGTCAGCATTCGGGGCACGCCGCCAAATTTGATATTAACTGGCAGGCGGACCGGGGGAAGCCGGGAGCAGAAGCGGGCAAACTGATCCTGCCCATTCTCGGTTCTCCCCTGGCAGACGTTTTCTCCAAAGAAGAATTCAAGCTCGCCCTGGGGGCCGACGGGTTGGAAATTGTTTATAAAGAACATCACCTGCCTCTCTGCCCGGCAAGTTACGGTATGGTCCTGGCAGAGCCCCTGGCTGAAAAAGTAAAAACCCGCACCGGCACAGCCACAACCGGGGCCCCGGCAGTTTTAACAGAAGCAATAGGCAGGGCAGCGAGCAAAGGTACCAGGAAAGAGGCGGCTCCGACCGGGAAAAGGCTGTGGGAGCTGTATCACGATGAGGAAGAAGTAAGGGGTTTCCTGGACGTAGTGCTCCATTTTTGGAACCATGGCGCAGGCAGGAAACGTTTTCATGAACTGCTGGCCGCCCAGCATTACCGGCCGGCTTTCTGGAAAGAAACGGGGCAACGGCTCAATTACCGCCGCTTTTTTGATATCAACGATCTGGTGACGCTGCGCATTGAAGACGAGGAAGTATTTAGGGCGGTACACGGTCGCGTGCTGGAGATGGTAAGGGAAGGTACGGTTACAGGCCTGCGTATAGATCATGTGGACGGTCTTTATGACCCTGAAGCTTATCTGCTGCGCCTGCAGAAATACCTGGCTGCCCGGGAACCAGAAAGGGAAAATAGCACAGCGACGGTTGAACCGCCCGGGACAGGGCAGGCAGCAGTACATTCTCCGGGAAGAAGAGCCTTTTATGTGGTAGTGGAAAAAATCCTGGGAAAAGGAGAAACACTGCCGACGGCCTGGCCGGTGGCGGGCACCACGGGCTATGATTTTCTAAATAGCTTAAACGGACTTTTTGTTGACACCCCAGGCCTGGAACAACTGGATAGCTTCTACGCACAAATAAGCGGCCATCAAGCAGACTTTGCCGCCATAATATATGAACAAAAAAAGCTGGTAATGCGAGAGCTTTTTACGGGAGAAATAGCAGAGCTGTCGGAGATGTTGGTGCTGTTAGCCGCAGCAGACGCGCAAGGGAAAGGGCTCAACCCCGATGACCTTGCCGCAGCCCTGGTTGATGTCACGGCAGCTTTGCCGGTGTACAGAACCTACATACGGGAGTTCTCTGTAACATCCCGGGACCGGCAGTACATCGAAGCAGCCCTGCAGCAAGCGGCACGCTACGGTAACAGTTCTGCACCGGCCCGTGCTTTTTTACGCCGCCTGCTGCTGCTGGAATTCCCCGCAGAAATGCCGCAGGGGGCGCAGCAGAAGTGGCTTGCCTTCGTCATGCGCTGGCAGCAATTCAGCGGGCCGATCATGGCCAAAGGATTTGAAGATACGGCGCTCTACGTGCATAACCGGCTCCTTTCCCTAAACGAAGTGGGGGGTGACCCGGCGGGGGGCAGCGTAACGGTGGAGGAGTTTCACCGGCACATGCTAGCCCGCCGCGCTGATATGCCCTATACCATGAACGCTACCTCCACCCATGACACCAAGCGCAGCGAGGACGTGCGCGCGCGCCTCAACCTGCTGACAGAAATACCGGATATTTGGGCCGAGCGAGTGCGCCAGTGGCAGAGGTGGAATGCCGCCAAAAAACCGTTGCTGGGCGGGCAGCCGGTACCGGACGGCAACACAGAGATTTTCCTTTACCAGACGCTAATCGGCGCCTGGCCCCTGAACAGTGCTGAGGAAGGGGCGTTCAGGGAAAGACTGATCGGCTACCTGGTAAAGGCTTCCCGGGAGGCCAAAATTCACACTAACTGGCTTGAACCGGACGAAGTTTATGAACAAGCTTTATTAACTTTTGCCCGGAATATTCTGGATGACAGTAATGGAGAAAACCTTTTCAAAGAGGATCTGCTGCGCCTGGTAAAACCGCTGGCTTACTACGGCGCCTTCAACTCTCTGTCTCAGCTTGTACTGAAGATAGTTTCTCCCGGTGTACCTGACTTTTACATGGGAAATGAGCTTTTCCTATACAACCTGGTGGATCCGGACAACCGCCGCCCGGTGGATTTTAAGCAGCGCAAGGAGCTGCTGACAGAACTGCAGCAGCGAGAGCCGGAGGCGGAGCTGGCCCAGGAGCTACTGCAAACATGGGAGGACAGTCGCCTTAAACTGTATATCACCTGGAAGGCGCTGGAATTGCGCCGGAGCCGGCCCTGGCTGTTCAACTGCGGAGCATACATACCTCTCGAAGCAACGGGGGCATGCAGAGAACATATCTGTGCTCTGGCCCGGTACGCTGATGGAAACTGGGTGCTGGCAGCTGTGCCCCGCCTGCCGCTGCGCCTGGTCCGCAGGGTTAATCCCGCCGCGCTTACGGAACTTAAAGCGCCAACGGGCCGGGAGTGCTGGGCAGATACGTTGCTGCAGCTGCCTCCTGCTGCTCCTGAGCGCTGGCAGAACATTTTTACCGGAGAAATTTTAAGTGCCAAGAGGCAGAGGCTACCCCTGGCAGAGGTGCTGGGCTTTTTCCCCGTAGCCCTATCTGTGGCCGGGAACATTGGGCATTGATATATTTACGGCGGAGACGTTTTAAACTATAATATTTAAATATAAAAGACGCAGGGTCAGTAGCACAAAAGGAGAATCTTAGATGATCGATGGGCCCATCCCTTTCCAGGTCGATGTTTTGCTGCCGGGAGGGGAAATTAAGACCACAGACGGGGGGCGCAGCCTCCTTGCCATCAGTGAGGAATTCCGCCACGCTTATCCCTCTCCCATTGTAGCCGCACTGGTGGACAACGAGCTCGCCGAGCTGCATACTACCACCATCGACAGACCGGCTCTGATACAGTTCCTTGATCTCACCCACACAGAAGGGATGCGCATCTACCGCCGCAGTCTCACCATACTCCTGATCCAGGCGGTCCACGATCTTTTC
>CALJJZ010000072.1 GCA_937973635.1 uncultured Bacillota bacterium
GGTAGAGATGGTTATGCCCGGCGACAATATTAATATGGTTATTGAGCTGATTACCCCCATTGCCATTGAAGAGGGGCTGCGTTTCGCCATCCGTGAAGGTGGCCGCACCGTGGGCGCCGGCGTCGTTACCTCCATTATTGAATAATCACAGCCCATGCATTATTATGGATAAAACTCCCGAACGCACCATGCCAACCGATGCCCGGCATGGTGCGTTGATGCAGGGGCACGGTCCCTGTTGCCGGATTGGGACATTTATTTACAGACAGCGGGCAAAACTATGGTTAAGTAGCTCGCGCTCCTCTTTACGGGCCCGTTTTGTTTTTATTGACATGGGTAATAAACTATGATAAATTGGACTTCGTGGCAATTCAGAGGAAAAGGAAGTGTAAGGCATGCGCGTTAAGATAACCCTCGCCTGTCTGGAATGCAAGGAAAGGAATTATTCTACCAATAAAAATAAAAAGAATGATCCTGATCGTGTGGAATTAAAAAAATACTGCCCTCGTTGCAACACCCATACCCTCCATAAAGAAACCAAGTAGAAGGGAAGTTTGGCATGGTCCCTTATTATAAAAAAATACAGCGCTATGTTCATGAAATTAAGGTAGAAATGAAAAAAGTGAACTGGCCCAGCAGGAGGGATCTCTCGGTTTTTACCGGTGTTGTCCTTCTTGCCATCCTGGTTATTGGCATTTTTTTCTGGATACTGGACACTGGATTTACGGCTGCGCTGCGTTTAATCATACAGTGATTTGATAAAGGAGGAAAAGCGGGGAAACGCCAAGAGGGGCTTTCTCCTGGACAATGGGAGAAAAAGGCTGGTACGTTATTCACACTTACGCCGGTTATGAAAATAAGGTCAAGACAAACCTGGATAAACGGGTTGAATCCATGGAAATGAAGGATAAGATTTTTCGCGTCCTCGTGCCCATGGAGAAGGAAATAGAAACGAAGAATGGTCAGCGTCGCACGATTATGCGTAAAGTTTTCCCCGGTTATGTCCTGGTGGAGATGATTATGGAAGACGATTCCTGGTATGTGGTGCGCAACACTCCGGGTGTTACAGGGTTTGTTGGCCCCGGCTCGCGCCCCATCCCCTTGAGTGAAGCGGAAGTTAACCATATTCTGCGGCAGATGGGCCTTACCGATGCCAAGCCGCGCATCAACCTTGCTCTGAAAGAACAGGTGCGGGTAATAAGCGGGCCGTTTAACAATTTTATTGGCTCTATAGAAGAGATTAACGTGGAACGGGGCAAGCTTAAGCTGAGCGTTTCCCTGTTTGGGCGCGAAACCCCTGTAGAACTTAATTTTGATCAGGTGGAAAAATTATAAATGATAATTTATATCTTAAGATTGAACAGACCGCTCTAAATTCAGAGAGGAGGTGCGGCAAAAATGGCCAAGAAAAAGAAAATTATCGGTATGGTTAAGCTGCAGATCCCTGCCGGTAAGGCGACCCCTGCTCCACCGGTAGGGCCGGCCCTGGGTCAGCATGGGGTTAATATTATGGCGTTTTGTAAAGAGTTTAACGAAAAAACTGCTGCGGATAGCGGGTTGATTATCCCGGTAGAGATGACCATCTATGAGGACCGCTCTTTTACCTTTGTTACCAAAACGCCGCCCGCTGCAGTGCTAATCAAGAAGTCGCTGGGTATTGAAAAGGGTTCGGGCACACCCAATAAAAATAAGGTGGCTACGATTACAAAGGCCAAGGTGAGGGAGATCGCCTCCCAGAAGCTTGAAGATCTTAATACCACTGACCTTGAGGCGGCCATGCGAATTATTGAAGGGACAGCCCGCAGTATGGGTGTAGTCGTGGAAAAATAACAGGTATTTTAGCTGCCGGTTGCCGGATTTTGAATCAGGTGGGAGAAAGAAATTTTCGTTTGCACCACAAGGAGGAAAATACAAAGATGGCTAAACACGGGAAAAGGTATCAAGATGCCCGGGGCAAAATTGACCGAAATGTGCAGTACGACCCGGCAGAAGCATTTAGATTACTAAAGGAGATTGCCAGTGCCAAATTTGACGAAACCGTTGAGCTGGCGGTAAAATTAGGGGTCAACCCGAAACACGCAGACCAGCAGGTTCGGGGCGCGACTGTTTTGCCCCATGGCACAGGAAAAAGCGTCCGTGTCATTGTTTTTGCCAAAGGCGAAAAAATAAGGGAAGCGGAAGAAGCAGGTGCCGATGTTGTTGGCGCCGAGGATCTGGCTGAAAAGATCCAGGCAGGGTGGCTTGATTTTGATGTTGCCGTAGCGACGCCTGACGTAATGGGCCTGGTGGGTAAATTGGGACGTATTCTTGGCCCCCGCGGGCTTATGCCCAACCCCAAAACAGGTACCGTTACCTTTGACCTGGCGCGGGCCATTGCCGAGATCAAAGCCGGTAAAGTGGAATACCGTACTGATAAAGCGGGTAATATCCATGTTCCCCTGGGAAAAGTATCTTTTAGTGAAGAACAGCTTTTAGGCAATTTTTATACAGTAATTGAGGCCCTGATTAAGGCTAAGCCGGCAGCGGCAAAGGGCCAGTATTTAAGGAGTATTGCCATTAGCTCCACCATGGGGCCGGGGATCAAGATCAACACCCAGAAGGCCGCTGCTCTGGGTAAATCAGCCTAACAAACATTAAAAACAAAAATATTATTTTTCTGCCGCAGACAGCAGGTGCAGAGGCTTAATGGTTTA
>CALJJZ010000073.1 GCA_937973635.1 uncultured Bacillota bacterium
TCACCTCGCCGGAGGGATCATCCGGTAATTACGCCGGTTTTTTGTCCCGGGCAAGCAATAACGCCACGAGACTGCCGAGCTTTAGCCTGGAGATACCTGGCGGCGGCGTTGAAATGTTCCAGACAGGTTCTCCGAACATACACCCCGCCCTGGGACTGTCCTATCGCTCGAATCTACTCGACTTTTACTCCCAAGTAGTTTTACATATTAACAGTAAGGCAGCAACGGTTGATGGAAAATCTGCAGAGCTTGATGCGCCTGCACAGATTACAGGCGGACGGACGATGGTTCCCTCAGATTTGTAAGCGAATCCCTGGGAGCACAGGTAGAATGGGACGGAAATACCGGGAGTGTAAGAATTAACTCGTTACAGGAAGCATAGGGGAAGTATAGAGCAGCGGTATGATGTCAAGTAGGTAACTGGAAATTTTTCAAGAAATACGCTGCCATCTCGGGAGGTGTTTTTCGAAAAAGGCATCACTAAACTAGACCCACCCAACTTACAACTAAATAATTGCTAAAATAACCATAAACTGGATGGGGCGAGATGTTTCTAAACTTAATCAACTATTTTGTCTTTTGGCCCCCTTTCGGTTGGTATAGTTGGTTGGTCTTGAGCAGGAAGAAGACTAACCGTACCAATTTTCGGGCAGTAAGCGCAATAGCACGTTTATGGGCAAATTGCTTAGGTTCCGCTTTTTTCTTAGCATAGTACTCGGCAAAAACAGGGTCGTGCACCCGGACACTGTTAGCCGCTTCCATCAGATAGTACCGTAAAAAGCGGTTACCGGAATGAATAAGCCGTGTTTGACTGGCCTTAAAGTTTCCTGACTGATGTTCCGACCAAGCAAGTCCTGCAAACTTGGCCAGCTGTTTGTGGCTTTCAAACTGCTTAATATCGCCGATTTCAGCCAGGATTCCCGAAGCAAACACAGGGCCAATGCCTGGAACAGAATCCAGAGTTTGGGGGACAGTTTTTAAATGGTCTTCGATGGCTTTTTTTAAAGACTTCAACTGTTCCTGGACCGTCCGAATAACCCGGATACTGGAGGCCATCGCCAGGTTTACCGAATCATTCACAGCCTTAGGCAAGCGGTAAGAAGAATGGGCAGCTTTTTGTAACTCTTTAGCCACAGCTTGAGGATCATCAAACCGGTTTTTACCATGCTGGACCAGGAAATTAACCAGCTTGTCCATAGAGATCTCGGCCAAGGCTTCCGTGGATTCAAACTCCTCCATAACGGCTAAAGAAGTTGCAGACAGCTTGTTGTCAAAAACAAGCGTGTAATCACTGAATTTCAGATACAGGTTGGTCATAAGGAAATTGCTTTCTCGTACAAGATCCTGTATTAGATGGTACCTGGCCCGGGTCAGTCTTTGCAAAGCCATCATCGGTTCACTCCAGGTGAAAGGATGAGGCAAATGGCCGGCCCTAAGCTTAGCAGCGATGAACCAGGCATCAACCCGGTCATTTTTAGGAGCATCCAGGAAATGAGCCTTTTTAAACGCCGTAATGAGGCTGGGGTTAAACATATAGACCTTAACATCAGGGCAGCCGAAGTCCAAATGGCGCTGCAAGTACATGGCTGCATGAGTGGAGTAACAACCAGTATGTTCCAGTCCGAAACGTAATGCATCAAGGTTATGTTTATTTACCAGCTGGCTAATTCGATCTTTAAGCTCCATAATACCCGGTCTATTGTTAAGGACAGTAAAGCGACATAAAGGACGTTTCTCATCATCATTTGTTAAGCAACAGACTGCATTGTCCGTGCTGCTTACATCAATACCGACGAACAAAGGGTTAGGCATCGTTATTTTCACCTCCTTTGCCAAAAGATAAGATGCCTACAGTCCTGGGATGTCCCTGGGAAACCCATGAACGACAACCTTGCGAGCTATTGGAATAAACCGGTGCCCCTCGGTGCACTGGCCTCCCTCTGCTGGCGGGAGGGAGGGGTAACCGGGAAACAGTCAGCGTGTTGGTCTATAACATGGGGCCAGGGGAACACTCTATCTCTGGAAGACACCCGCAAAAAGCGGGGCAACGGGGGACGAAGGAACATTCCCTTGGTAGACACCTATGGCATTATTTTCCCAAAGACATCCCAGGACTGTAAACCCTTTTTATGAAAGATAGTGAAATCTACTGGGCTGTGGATATGCCGCGGGCGTGGATTTATGGATAACCCTCCAGGGGCAGGGTTACCCACAAGCTCCACACCCGCTTGGACAACACTGCGTGTTGCCCACATATCACACAGCCACTGCTACTGTAAAAGATTTTCTGTATTAAAGATTTTCAAAGGTCAAAAAGAGCACCAGCCGAACTGGAAATTCTCTTCTAAATCGGCCGCTGCTCATAGTATACAAGGGGACCGTTTATTGTGTGAAAACGTAGGGAACGGCGCCCTTGCCGTTCCGGATAGCATAAGGAGGCTTGTACTGTGTTTTTTGCGGCAGCGGAATCCAGCCCTGTGATCCAGCATATCATCGTTTCCTGGCGGCCCGCGGCCGTTGTTCTTTTTCCGCTCCTGGCCGCACTTATAACATTTCTTATCGGCCGGAGAAGCGCAGGCTTCACCTCCATTTTTGCCGCAACAGCTTCCGCCCTTACTTTTGTGTGCGTCCTTTCCCTTTTCCCTTTGTTGAAGCTTGGGATTCCGGAGTATAACTTTGGAGGGCTGATGGGGACGGGGTTGCTTTTCCGTGCCGATTATTTGAGTTTTATCTTCGCCCTGCTCATCTCCCTCGCCTGGATGCTAGC
>CALJJZ010000074.1 GCA_937973635.1 uncultured Bacillota bacterium
ATAATTTTAATCTCCAGAAAATCCTTACCTTTCGCCTTTGGCGCCGTGCGGGCGGCGAGAGCCATCAGCCCGGCGACCGTCTCCATAATTTCCCGTGTCTTTGCATCTTGCTCCGGCATCAAGGAGCACCTCCTCTGTTTATGAGTTAATTCAGAAAGTCTAAAACCCACTATCCAAGTAGCTTTATGCGCCATGGATAGTTTATTTTCACCCCCAAGCGGGGTGATTTTGCATTTTAAAGCAATTAGGTGATATTTTAAGATATCACGAGGTATTTAATTATTTTATACGTAAATGCGCCAACATAACTTCATGTCAGACTTGACATTTCGTGAGCACCACCAAAATCGAAATAGAGGTATTAATTACCATTATTTCCAGGAGGTGGTGGTCGTGCTGGACCATGTCCGCACTCACGAACAGTACTTATGTTTCATGCTGCCCCGGATTAAAAAATTGTTTCTGGAAAAACCGGGCCAGGTCCTGTTTTATCTCGATGCTGCGCTTAAGGCTTATGTGATGAATCTGGATAGAGGCATCGAGATTTTACAGGGTTGTTACTCCAAAGATTTCGGCAGGCCGGCTGTTTTTGACCCGGTAGATATGCTCAGGTCTTTGGTGCTGATGGTGTCTCTTCAGATTACCAGTGTTACCGCATGGGCCGATAAGCTCACAAAAAGTGATATGCTGGCTGTTTTGAGCGGTTTCGAGCCGGGCAAGACTCCTTCCATGAGCGCGTTTTATGATTTCTGGAACCGCTTATGGCTGGAAGATAAACGGCTGAGAAAAAAACGTACGCTAAGGCTTAGGAAAAAGAGTAAAAAGCCGAAAAATGTGCACAAAGGGCAGAAGTTGCCCAACAGGCGCCCGGGGGTGGTGGATAGACTGGTCAGGTCTTTCCGCAAGGGAAGATTTTTCTCCACCAAGCGCCCCGAGCGGCTGCTGCAGGAGCTGTTCACCAGGGTCTTTGTGCAAGGCTCCAGGGATAGAGATATTATCACTGTTTCTATGATACTAACTGGTGACGGCTCCCCTTTTGAGTCCTGTGGCAGCCCCTTTGGTATTCCTGTGTGTGACTGCCGCAGTAAAGGAATCTACAAGTGTGACTGCCCCCGAAGATACAGTGATGTCTATGCTAACTGGGGCTACGATAGTTCACGTAATGAATATTTTTGGGGCAGAAATCTGTATACACTTTCCTGTGTTAATGGTGAGGCTGAACTGCCGGTATTTCTTCGCTTTGGACAGGGCTCCAGGCACGATAGTGTGCTTTTTGCCTTCAGTGTGGTGGAAGCATGGCCTCTTTTTTCTCAGGCCGGGCTTAATGTCAGCGTTTTCATCGGTGATTCTGCCCACGATGCTTCTTTGTTGTATGCTCTGCTTGATCTCTATGGGACAAAGCCGGTTATCGAGTTTAAGATAAAACCCAAGTTCCCGTTGTCGCTGAATGACCAGGGTGTCCCCCTTTGCCCCAAGGGATTTATGATGTATTACTGGGGTTACGATAAGATACGCAACCGCTTTAAATGGCGCTGCCCTAAAACGGTTGGCCCGAGACGCTACCGGGACAGGATGGTTTGTAACGAGCCTTGCTGCGATTCCGATTACGGCCTGACAGTCTATACCAAGCCCGATTGGAACCGGCGTATCTTTACGGATATCCCCAGGGGGTCGGCTTTATGGAAACAGCTGTATAAAAGAAGGTCTGTTGCTGAAAGGGTCAATAAGCGCTACAATGACTACGGCCTGGATACCGCCCGCGTTAGGGAGAATTGTTACTGGTACCACCTGGCTCACCTGGCCGCAATGAATATGCATCTGGATGCCTGGATTGCACAGGAACTGGAGCGTTTAAAGCTGGATAAAAAGAAACTGCTGCTGCACTTTCTGGGTGTTGGCACGGCCACTGCCTGCGCTTAGACTGTGTCGGCGCTGGGCTTAGACGCTTGTTGTTGCCTGGTCGCGGATCATTGTACCCTACTCGCTTTTTGGGGAAGGAGGGCTGCTTCAGCCTGCCGATTATTGGTGTTTTCAAAGAGCATTAATGTTATTTATTTGCAATAATGGTATGGTCTGTTAAATTACTTATGGCTTGCGTATTACTTCACCTGGAGACTTTCTGAACACACTCTTTGTAATTTGATAAAATTTAGTCAAATTGAGAAGGAGAGGAAAGCCATGCAACGTATCCATAATTTTAACATTTCTCCTGAAGAGTATTACGCGCGAGGTAAAAAAAACGACTTTCCCCGTCTAGATGTTTGCCCCTGCTGTTCGTACCCTTCCATCCTGCCAAGACACGGTTTCTACTGGCGCAACGCCCTTTTTCGCAACTCTTATTTTCGCATACCTGTCTTAAGGCTCAAATGCCCCTCTTGTGGCAAGACAATTTCGTTCCTGCCTGATTTTTTGCTGCCCTACTTCCAATACTCCCTCGAATATATTCTGGAAGCAGCAAAAAAGTATATTGAGGAACGCAAAGCTACGACATACTACCAGCTTTTACAATTCTACCGATACAGGTTCTTGCGGAACTTAAACCGTATTGAGGCCTTTTTCCGGGATCAAGGTTACAGGGGATTTATCCCGGAAAAAGATAAAGCCATAAAATTGCTGAAGTTGATCGGCGCTTTCCCCAAAGCCAAAACCTTCGCAAAAAGGTTTCAAGATCACTTCCAACACAACTTTATGGCAAATTGATTCTACCACAAAAGCAGGGCTGGGGAAAGGAAAATCGCCTCCACATAACCTTTGCATGGACTGGCTCCTGGCGGTATTCTACAATGATTTTAAGCTAACCGGTAGCTTAAATCAGACCCAAAAGGAGTTAAGACATGCAAGAAAAAGACCGGGAAAAGATTGCCCTTTTCCGTTACGGGATCATTGCGCCCATTTTGAACGGCCAGGTGGCTACGAAGCGGGATTATTTGGCAGAGATCTGCAGTCAGACTCACCAGGTACCGTACCGGGGAACAAGGGAGTACAAACCCAAAACAATTGAAGAATGGCTTAGGATCTATGGGAAAGAAGGTTTTGACGGGTTAAAGCCAAAATCGCGCTCCGATAAGGGACAGGCCCGCAGCATCCCTGCCGAGCTTAAAGGTTCCATTTTAGAGCTGAGGGAACAAAGAAGAGATCTTCCAGTCTCCATGTTCTACGAGTTATTAGTGCAAAAGGGAGTAATCAAAGTATGTGATTTCTCCTACTCCACCGTATACCGGTTATTAAAAAAGCATGACCTTGTGGGTAAAGAAAAGCGCCACGAGCCAGAGCGAAGGAGATTTGCCCATGACCGGGTCAATATACTTTGGCAGACGGATACATGGAATGGGCCGTACCTCAAAGACGGGGGGAAGAAAAAGCCCACC
>CALJJZ010000075.1 GCA_937973635.1 uncultured Bacillota bacterium
TCCTTTTCAGCCTGACGTTGACCTTGTTTAACGCGGCAAATTGCAAGTTCTTTTAATCCTTTCTGCTCCATAATTATCTCCATCCACCTCTATGTTTTACAAGCGCCTATGATTTAATTGGGCAGCTGTAACAGCCGCCCAATTAAATAATAGCTATATTATAAACTCCTGTCAATTTAATCTCTTAGGAAACGGCCTTTAGGAAACAACCTTCTCCATCTTGACCGCGCAAACTTTCAGTTCGGGGATTTTGGCCACCGGGTCAACTTGATCATTGGTCAGTATATTTACCGGCGCACTGGCATGGTGGAAGGTCATAAAAACCACCCCCGGCGGCACCATATCCGTAACCCGAACCCGCGTCTCAAGCTCGCCGCGGCGTGAACACAGCTTAACCACATCCCCGTCACGGATTCCCAGGCGCGCCGCATCCTCAAAGCTGACCTGCGCCAGTTCTTCCGGGCTTTGTGCTTCAATTCCCTTGCTGCGATGGGTCATGGTGCCGGTGTGATAATGGTAAAGGTTACGGCCCGTGGTCAGCACCAGCGGGTATTCCGGATCCGTCTGCTCTGCTGCAGGCGTATATTCTACAACGTTGAAAAGGCCCTTACCCCGTGTAAAATTCTGGCTGTGCAGATAAGGCGTACCGGGATGATCCGGGCTTGGACAGGGCCATTGCAGCCCGCCTTCCCGCTCCAGGCGTTCGTGGCTGATGCCCGCGTAGCTGGGGGTGAGGGAGGCCATCTCGGCAAAGATTTCTGCAGTCCCGCCATACTGCCAGTTCAACCCTATTTTTTGCGCCAGTTCCTGCAGGATCTGCCAGTCACTCCTGGCACTGCCAGGTGCAGGTACTGCCTTTCTGATTAGCTGTACACGCCGTTCTGTATTAACAAAAGTGCCGTCCTTCTCGGCAAAAGCCGCAGCAGGCAGGACCACATCAGCCATGGCAGCCGTTTCCGTAAGGAAAATATCCTGCACTACTAAAAAATCTACCTTTTCTAATGCTTCCCGCGTATGCTGCAAATTGGCTTCGGTAAGGGCCGGATTTTCCCCCATCACATAAAGCATTTTTACACGACCATCCAGTGCCGCATTCATCATTTCTGTTATCGTCAGGCCCGGATCAGGGTTAAGGGTAACACCCCAGGCCTCTTCGAATTTTTTCCTGATCTCAGGGCTGGCTACCGGCTGATAACCTGTAAATACGGTGGGCAAACCTCCCATATCGCAGGCGCCCTGCACATTGTTCTGACCGCGCAGAGGGTTGACCCCCGCATAGGGTTTGCCGACATTGCCCGTCGCCATGGCTAGGTTGGCAATGGCAAACACTGTACTAGTGCCAGAAGTATGTTGGGTAACGCCCATGGTATAGAGAATTGCTGCATTCTTTGCCCCTGCGTAAAGACGTGCTGCTTTGCGTATCGCTTCCGCTGGCACACCTGTAATCTGCGCCACATATTCTGGTGTGTACTTTTGTATAGCTGCAGCTACCTCGTCAAAACCTTCCGTCCTTTCCCGGATAAAGTCCCGGTCATATAAACCTTCATTGATCACCACATTAAGCATACCATTGAGGAGGGCTTCATTGGTGCCAGGCCGCAGTTGCAGAAATACGTCCGCATGCTCGGCCAGCTCAATACGCCTCGGGTCAGCTACGATCAGAGAGGCCCCTTCCTTAATGGCCTTTCTGATCCTGTAACCGATTACTGGATGGGTCTCTGTGGTATTGGAGCCAATAATAAAGAATGTGTCAGCCTTCACTACATCACCTATACTATTTGTCATTGCTCCGCTGCCAAATGCACTGGCCAGACCGGCCACAGTGGGAGCATGTCAGAGGCGAGCACAATGGTCAATGTTATTAGTCCCCAGTGAACGAAAAAGCTTCTGAAGAAGGTAATTATCTTCATTGGTACAGCGTGCAGAAGCTAAAGCCGCCAGGGCGTCAGGGCCAAAATTATCTCTGTACTCTTTTATTTTTGCAGCAACTAGCGATAATGCTTCCTCCCATGAAGCCTCTGTCAATACGCCGCCTTTCCTCACAAGGGGGGTTTTCAGCCTTTCTGGATGGTTCAAAAAGTCAAAGCCATAGCGCCCTTTAATACAGAGGTGGCCGTTATTGACCGGGTTTTCCCGGTCGCCCCGGACACTGACCACCCTGCTGCCACGCACCCCAAGGATCAGGCCACAGCCCACTCCGCAGTACGCGCAGACAGTTTTTACTTCCCTTTCAGGGATGACTTGGCCCTTAACAACCAGTGCCCCAGTAGGACATCTCTCCACGCACTCGCCGCATGATTCACATTTTGATTCCAGAATCGGCTTGTCGCCAAGGGTGCTAATGGTTGTTTTATACCCCCGGAAGCCAAAATCGATAGCCGCAATGCCGTTAATCTCTTCGCAAGTCCGTACACAAATGCCGCAGACGATGCATTTGGCAAAATCCCTTTGGAAAATGGGATTACTTATATCCTTTACCTCGTTGGTAATGACGCGGCGCAAACGCTGCATCCGCTCCGGAGTTACACCTACAAAGGCACTCACTTCCTGAAGCTTACAGTTATTGTTTCTGGCGCAGCTCTGACAGTCCTGGTCGTGGTTTGTCAGGATCAGCTCCACGTTAATCAGCCGCATCTGGCTGACATTTTCTGTATCTGTCTTGATAACCATACCGTCTTTTATAGGAGCGCGGCAGGCCGTTACTTCCTCTCCATTGGCCTCCACCATACAGACCCTGCAGCCGCCAAAGGTCGAAAGGTCTGGATGGTAGCAGAGGGTAGGAATATAAATCCCCAGTGACTGCGCCACTTCATAGATCGTCATACCTTCTTCAGCCTGCACATCCATGCCATTAATATTCACTTTCACCGTGGCCATCAGTTATCCCCCCTTTTTATACAGCTGCTTTTTCTTTTCCCGTGAAGCAGGCTACAGCCCTGAAACGGTCAGGACAGACATCATAACAGATTCCGCACTTGGTACATTTGACCTGATCAATTACATGAGGCTCCTTTTTGCCGCCCGTGATTGCTTCCGTGGGGCAGTTTTTGCGGCAAAGACCGCAGCCGCTGCACTTCTCCACGTCAATGCTGTATTTGATCAAGTCCTTGCAAACCAGTGCAGGACAGGCTCTGTCTTTAATGTGAGCTTCGTACTCATCCCGGAAATAATTAATGGTACTTAAGACAGGGTTTGGCGCAGACTTGCCGAGCCCGCAGATGGAACTGGCAATAATAGACTTGCCCAGCTCCACCAATAGCTCGATATCTCCCTCCCTGCCTTTGCCTGCACATATTTCATTTAAGATCTCCAGCATCTGCAGCGTCCCCAGACGGCAGGGCACGCACTGCCCGCAGGACTCTTCCAGGGTAAACTGCAAAAAGTAACGGGCTACGTCAACCATACAGGTTGTCTCATCTAAGACAACCATCCCCCCGGAGCCCATCATAGAACCGGCCTCCACCAGCGTATCAAAATCAACGGGGAGGTTCAGCTTGCTCTCCGGCAGACACCCGCCAGAAGGACCACCCGTCTGGACCGCTTTAAACTTCCTGTCGTTAAGGACGCCTCCACCAATTTCATGGATAATCTTACCCAGCTCGATCCCCATAGGCACCTCAATCAAACCGCTCCGCTTAATCTTGCCGGTAAGAGCGAAAACAGCTGTCCCGCGGCAGCCTTCTGTCCCTGTGCTGGTAAACCAATCCGCCCCTTTATGAATAATCTGCGGCACATAAGCAAAAGTCTTTACGTTGTTTAAAAGGGTAGGTTTATTCCACAACCCTGCTTCTGTTGTCCTTGGCCTAGGTAAAGGCCGGGGCATTCCCCGCTTGCCTTCAATGGACATAACCAGTGCCGTCGACTCGCCGCAAACAAAGGCTCCGGCACCCTGGAAAATTTCCAGATCAAAGCTAAAGCCACTGCCTAGGATATTCTCTCCCAGCAGGTTCTTCTCTTTGGCCTGTTCAATAGCTTTTTTCAAGCGGACTACAGCCAAGGGGTACTCGGCCCGCACATAAATATAGCCCTTGGAAGCACCAATGGCATAGCCCGCGATGGTCATCCCTTCGATCAATGCATGGGGGTCGCCTTCCTGCACGGAACGATCCATAAAAGCCCCTGGGTCTCCTTCATCGGCGTTGCAGATCACATATTTCTGATCACCTGCAGCCCGCAGGCATGAATTCCATTTCCGGCCGGCGGGAAAACCGGCACCGCCGCGCCCTCTCAGTTCCGATTTGGTTACAATATCAACAATCTCCTGGGGCTGCATCTGTAGCGCCTTGACCAACCCCATATACCCATCCTGGGCCATATAATCCTCAATGCTTTCGGGATCAATATGGCCGCAGTTTTTTAAAACAATCCGCTGCTGGCTTTTAAAAACAGGCTCATCTGCTAAATTGGGTATGCCCTCAACTTCTCCCTCGCCGATCACCGCCAGGGCCAGATCGGGACGAGGGTTGTCGTTTAGAAGGTAATCCTCAAGCAACTCCGCAACCGTCTCCGGCGTCATATTCTTATAGCTGATACGCGGTCTTCCCGGTTTAATGATATCCACAAGCACTTCTGCATAACACATACCGATACAGCCAACCTGCTGAATATGGGCTTTAATGCCCGTTTCCTGTAACTTCTGCTCAATGGCAGTAATAACATCCAGTGCTCCTGTGGCACAACCGCAAGTTGCAGAGCCAACCAGAATCCGGGGTATGGTGCTCTGCTGTCTTTCTTCCCATTTTCTTATTGCTTCTGCCCTTAAGGAGACAAATGCTTCATGCATATTTCCCCAGTACCTCCTTTACTTTCTTTGTCTCCAGCCGGCCGTAAACATTATCATCAATCATCACAACGGGAGCCAGGGCACAGGAACCAACACAGGCAACTTTTTCCAGGCTGAACAGAGCATCTGAAGTGGTCTCGCCACAGCAGATCCCCAGTTCCCTCTCCAAGGCATCAAGAATTTTATTCGCCCCCCTCACATGGCAGGCAGTACCCAGACAAACTTTTATTTCATGTTTGCCACGGGGAGTAAAATAAAATTGCGCATAAAAAGTAGCCACACCATAAACCTGGCTTTCAGGCACACGAAGAAACTTGGCGATTTCCTTCATCTCCTGTTCCGGCAAGTAGCCAAATTCATGCTGGACAGCCTGCAAAATAGGGATAATTTCACTTCTATGCCCCCGGAAAGAGGCTAGAATATTTTTGACACGTTCATCCAAAATGTTTTCCTCCAATCGGTTTTAAAATTTAAAAAGTGCAGGGGAAAAACACCTTTTCACATATTTATTACCTTCTTTGATCATACAAGGACATATAAAGTACATACTAAGTAAATATTCTTTTATGAGAGCCTATTCTCCTGCTATTAACCAAGCACTTAATAAAACATTTTAATAACAGGCAAAAAATAAGCATACTGTTTTATCTTAAGATACCGCGCACGCCCGGCGCAAAAAAATACGACAGGGAGAACTGCCCCCTGCCGCACCGTCACAGAGCATTAATAAGAGCGGGCGAAGTAGACCTTCTTGCCCCGGCCCCGGCCGCAAAAGATACATGGCCCTTCGCCGCCGTCGATCTCTTCCAGGGGCACACAGCGGATCGTGGCCCTGGTCTCTTCCTTAATTTTTTCTTCACATCCGGGTTCACCGCACCAGTGGGCCAGGACAAAACCCCGTTTCTCCGCTATTATTTCTTTAAACTCAGCATAACTGACTGCCTGACGGGTATTTTCCCGGCGAAACTGCAGCGCCTGGGCAAAAAGTCCCTCCTGGATCCCTTTCAGCAGCAGGGGCAAGCGCTGTTCCAGTTCTGCCTCTGCCACAAAGACCTTCTCCCCCGTGTCACGGCGCACAGCTGTTACGCCGCCATTTTCCAAATCCCGGGGACCTATCTCCAGCCGCAGGGGCACCCCTTTCATCTCCCACTCGTTAAACTTCCACCCCGGAGAGTACCCCTCCCGTTCGTCCAGCTCCAGGCGCCAGGTTTGGCCAAGGCGCTCCGCCAATACCCGGGCTTTGGCCAGCACTTCTTCTTTGCTTTTTTTAGCAATAATAGGAACAATAACCACCTGAACAGGAGCCACCTGCGGGGGCATGCGCAGCCCCCGATCGTCGCCGTGGACCATAATCAAGGCGCCGATCAGCCTCGTCGATACCCCCCAGGAGGTCTGCCAGGCATATTTTAGCGTATCGTCTTTGTCCTGAAACTGAATTTCGAATACCCTGGCAAAATGCTGGCCCAGATTGTGGGAGGTGCCGGCCTGCAGGGCGCGTCCGTCGCTCATCAGTGCTTCTATAGTATAGGTGCGCAGCGCCCCGGCAAATTTTTCCCCCTCCGTTTTGCGGCCTGCCACCACAGGGATGGCCAGCTCATTTTCTACAAAATCCTTATAAACCCCCAGCATCTGCAGTGTTTCCGCCTCCGCTTCTTCTTCCGTGGCATGAACCGTGTGGCCTTCCTGCCAGAGAAACTCGGAAGTGCGCAGGAAAGGGCGGGTGTTTTTTTCCCAGCGTACCACATTGCACCACTGGTTAATCAAAAGGGGCAGATCTCGCCACGATTGCACCCATTTGGCGTACATACTGCAAATAATAGCTTCTGAGGTGGGGCGCACCACCAGTTTTTCCGTCAACTCTTCGCCCCCGCCCTGTGTTACCAGAGCCACCTCCGGGGCAAATCCCTCCACATGTTCCGCCTCTTTTTGCAGCAGCGACTGGGGGATAAACAAGGGGAAATAGGCGTTTTTATGTCCCGTAGCTTTAATGCGTCCGTCGAGCAAACGCTGGATATTCTCCCAGATAGCATAGCCGTAAGGGCGGATGGCCATGCAACCCTTAACCGGCGCATAATCCATCAGTTCCGCTTTCAACACCATATCCAAATACCACTGGGAAAAGTCCACTGCCCGGGGTGTTATCTCTTTAACAAATTCTTTATCAACATTGGCCAATTTTTGTACAGGCTCCTTTCCGTCATCTCCTGAAAATGGAGGAGAGAACTCCCTTGCCGCTTTGCAGGGCTATTTTAAAAAAGCTTTTATGCCTGGAGAAAAGCTTGTCAAAAGCTTCAACACAATAATCCAGCTCTTCATAACTCACAATCAGAGGCGGTTCCAGCCTGAGCACATTGGGGTTGTTCAGGGTAAAAAGGGTTAAAACCCCATATTTATTCTGCATCTCCCCCCCGATCATGGAAGAGAGGAATTCAGAGGAGAGCTTTTTGACTGAACCGGCAGAGAGGAAGTCCAACAAGCCGCCGCTCTCGGACAGCTCCAGTCCCACCAACAGTCCCCGGCCCCTTACCTCTTTGATAATGTCATATTTTTGCTGCAGGTTTTTGAGCTTGTCTAAAAAATAAGCGCCTTTCTCTGCCGCCTGCGCTGCAAGATTTTCCGTTACAATCGTCTCCACGGCAGCAATAGCTGCCGCCGCACAAAGGTTGTTACCGCCAAAAGTAGAGGTAAGCATCGTCGTCCTGTCGATACTGCTGCCATACGCCTTTTTCATGATGGCCGAAGTAGTAATATAGCCGCCAATGGGGACAACACCACCGCCCAGGGATTTGGCTATTACCAGGACATCGGGCACAACCCCTTCCTGCTCACAGGCAAAGAGCGTTCCCGTGCGGCCAAAGCCGGTCTGGATCTCATCTAGAATAAAAAGCGTGTTATAACTGCTGCAGAGACGCCGCACTTCCTTAAAATAACCTTCCGGAGGCAGAATAATCCCTGCCTCACCCTGAATCGGCTCCACGATAAAGGCCGCCGCATCGTTTTCCCCCAGGGCTTTTTCCAGGGCCGGCAGATCCCCGAAGGGGACAGGGATACAGCCGGGTATCAACGGCTCAAAGGGTTCCTGGTACTTTTTCTTGCCCGTTACGGAAAGGGCACCCATCGTCTTGCCGTGAAAACCGTTCAGGCAGTAAATAAAATTTTTCCTCCCCGTATAGATACGCGCTAGTTTAAGCGCCCCTTCTACGGCTTCGGCACCGGTACTGCAAAACCAGCAGTTTTGCAAATCTCCCGGCGCAATTTTGGCCAGGTTGTGGGCCAGTGCAGCGGCAAATTTGCCCAGCGCTGACTGCAGCATAACGGGGATCTCTTCTACTTTGCGTAAAGCCCCGATTACGGCAGGATGGTTATGCCCCAGGTTTAACGAACCATAGCCCCCTACAAAGTCAAGGTACTCTTTGCCGTTTTCATCCCAGACCTTGCACCCCGAAGCCCTGACAAAATTGGTATCAATGCCAATTAAGGCCGAAAGGGTGGCCCTGCCCTGGTGAATATAATTTTTATATGTTTCCAGGACCTCTTTCCTGTTCATTTTCAGAGCATCATCAACGGTTAACAGCTTTTGTCCTTCTGTCTCGCCCATCCTTTTTTCACCCCCTGTAAAAGCTTGCACCAAGAAAGCCCGGCCCTGTATGATAACCAACTGCCGGGGTAAGTTCCTGCAAGTACAGTTCTCCGTCAGGATATTTTTCTTTTAACAGGCGGAACAGTTCCTGCGCCGCAGCAGCCTCATCGGCGTGCAGGACAGCAGCGTGCATCTTCCCCTGAGCAGCCGGGAGTTTTTCCATCTCCCTGACTAAAAAACGGATGCAATGCTCCCAGGACTTTACCCGGGCTACCGGCTTGATCCTGCCGTCATCAGGGTCAATGGTAATTACAGGTTTATAATTTAACAGAGCACGCATGAAAGCAGCAAATTTCCCCATCCTCTTGGCCCGCACCAGGTAATGGAGCATTCCAACCGTACCGTAAAAATGCAGATTTGAACGTAATTTCCAAGCGCTTTCCACTACTTCCGGGATCGATAAAGCAGCGCTGGCCGCTTTCATTGCTTCTAAAACCATAAAGCCCTGGTTCATGGAAGCAGTGTGGCTGTCCACCACTACCACCGGGAAAGGCCGCACCAGATTGCGCGCTTCACATGCCGCATTAAAGGAAGGGAAAAGGTTATTGCTCATAAGAATACAAACAGCTCCGTCGTAACCTTCTTCTTTCATGGATTCAAATATTTCGCAAAATTCCCCGGAAGTAGGCGGTTCAATGGCCGGAAGATCTTCAGACTCCTGCACTTTTGTATAAAAATCGCCCGCTGTCAGATCCACGCCATCCCGGTAAGTATGGCGCCCAAAAGCTATATGTAAGGGGATAATCTTAATTTTTTTCTCCCCTGCAACTTCCGCCGGGAGATTGGCGGCGCTGTCTGTTACAATGCCAATTTTCATTGTTTGCGGCCTCCTCAAGAAATACAGAAATTAAATCCAATGTTTCCCTTACTGCCTTTTACCACCTGTCTTTACCGCTGCACCGGTTTAATGATGGAGATGGCGTGTAACTTTTCCTGAAAATGTTCCTCCAACAGCTCTTCTACTGATGAAAGGGAGATCTCTCCCAATGTATTAAAGATATCAAAGAAATCGATGCCCTTAAAACGATAGGCCAAATAATTATTGGCGATAAACTCCAGGGAATTAAAACTGCGCAGAAACTCACCCTGCATTTTGCTGCGGTGTCTAAAGAAAGCGTCCCGGCTAAGCCCCTTCTTACGTACCTCCTCAATCCCCTCCATAATCCGTGCATGCAGTGCATCGGGGTCTCTGGTTTCCCCTCCCAGCAAGCTATAACCGTAAGTAACCTCTCCCACATAACTGGCAGAAAATTTTTCGTCGATTAACCCGTCCTCGTAAAGGCTATTATAGAGAGGTTCACTTTTGCTGAAAATCATTTCCAGGAGAAGCTCAGCCGCAAGTTCACGGTACAAAAGCTCCCTGCCCTCCAGGTAGTTATAGGGATCTTTAAATCCGATATTGACCAATGGCAGGGAGACAGAAAGCTCCTGGACAATTTTTTGTTCGAGCACCACCGCCTGTTCCTGGGGGTAAATCCGTTCAATACCATAAAGAGGAGCATGTGAACGGCGCGCCAGGCTCCCGGCCACCTGGGCGCCAACATCTTCCGGGGAAACGTCTCCCGTTACAAAAACGGCCATATTACGTGGATGATAAAATGTTTCATAACATTTGTAAAGAATTTCTTTGGTAATCTTGCCGATACTTTCAATAGTTCCGGCAATGTCGTTGCGTACCGGATGGTGCTGATAAAGAATACTCAGCAGATTAAAATAAACCCTCCATTGGGGGTTATCCTCATACATACGAATTTCCTGCTGGATAATGCCCTGCTCTTTGGCTACACTTTCATCGGTAAAGTAAGGGTTCTGCACAAACTCCAAAAGCAGCTCGAAATTTTCCGGGAAAAAGTCGGTACAGGAAAAAAGATAAGTCGTGTGGGTAAAACTGGTAAAAGCGTTGGTGGAGGCCCCATAAACGGCAAAACGATCAAAAACATTGCCTTCCTCGTCGTCAAAGAGCTTATGTTCCAAAAAATGGGCCACACCATCGGGAACAACAATTTTTTCTTCACCGTCTTTACCCAGCACACGGAAAACGTTATCTATGGAGCCGAAACGGGTGGAAAAAATGGCGTATTTTTTGTTATAGCCCTTTTTAGGGAGGACATAGAGGTTCAGACCTGGCTCTACTATCGTATGGAAGATCTTCTCCTGCAACAATTTGTTTTCCCTAACTGTCCAGTCCATCAACTGTTTCATGCTTTGACCTCCCCTTCTGCACACAAAAAATAAACCGTATCCAGGTAGACTTTATGCGCCGTGGCAACCACATCGTCCACTTTTATCTCCTCCAATCTGCGGAGATAATAATCCAACCCCACTTGCTTTTCGCCCAACAACCCGTCCAGGGATAAGGCAAGCATATTATAAGGGCTATCCGCAATAAGTTTGAAGTGGTTAATCAGACCGCGGCGCGTATTCTCCATCTCATCGCGGCTGACTACTCCTTTTTTTAAAAGCTCTACCTGCTCAGTAATGATTTCTAGGGCACGCTCATAATTTTTCATCTCAATGCCGGAGCCGATTAGCTGTATCCCTTTATGCTTTTCCAGCCGGGAAAAAGCGTAGTAAGCAAGGCTGGCCTTTTCTCTCACATTTTGAAAGAGTTTGGAGTGGGGGAACCCCCCCAGCACCCCATTATAGAAAAGCAGTGATACATAATCATCATCCCGGTAAGCCGTATTGGTGCGATAGCCCAGCGTTAGCTTACCCTGGTTAACAGGCAGCTTTTCTTTATAATAATGCACTTCCCCTGGTATTTTATGTACCTGGTCGGGGGGTAGATTTCGCCTCCTTTGCCCATTTGACCGGGCAAACAACTCCTCCGCAAGGGCAAAGGCCAATTCCGGTTCTATCGCTCCCACAATATAGACATCCAGGGGGTTTTCGGCAAAGAGCTGACTGTAATAGGCATAAAGGGTTTCCGGGGTAATCTGATCGAGCTCATCCAGGCTGCCATATTTATAAACGCCAAAGGGTTCTTCCTTGCACATCTCCTGGATGCACCGTTCCAGGGCATAATTGACTTTATCGTTGATAAGCCCTTTAATCTCTTTGGCTAGTTGCTCTTTCTCCTGCTCTACATACTCCCTTTTAAACCCGCCATTTTCCAGCAGGGGCCGATGTAAAACACTGTGCAAAACCTCCGTAGCCTGGCGCAGCAGGTCCTTACCCGGCGCATATTGGTCATTTATCACCTCAAAAGAAAAAGAAAGAACCTGTTTTTCGCCCATTTTCAAGACATCGGAACTGAATCCGGCCCCATAAAGTTCCTCCAGGCGAATCATAAGATCACGGTACGTAGGGTAATCCTTACTGCCGCGCTCCATCACAGAGGGCAGCAGCGCTGTCTTGGATGCCGTCTCCTTTGAAAGCAACTGCCTTAATAAAACCGTAACCAGGACTGTTTTAAATTTTGTTGTGGGGATTACATATACATCAATCCCACCGGGTATAGTTTTTTTCTCCACCTGCAACGAACCTATGCCACCCTTCCCTGTGCTTGCTTTACTCTATCATCAATTTAAATTACCATTAAAACTGCACTATATTTCCATAACGGGTTGCTTTTTTCCTGCCGGGCAACAATTATTTTCCCCCATTACAGGAAAATACTTCTCTTAAGGCCAGGCCAAAAAGAGGCAGCCCCCCATAAAGGATAACGGTTGATGCTGCCACCACCCCTGAGTCATTTGCCAGGAAGGCCACAGCACTGGCCGCCAGGGTTCCCCCCAATATAACCTTAAAAAAAGGTTCCCGCTGGAAGATG
>CALJJZ010000076.1 GCA_937973635.1 uncultured Bacillota bacterium
CCCATCCCCCGGTAAACCTTGTAGCTCCTTCCCTGGTAAATCTCCATATCGCCGGGGCTCTCCTCTGTACCGGCAAAGAGGCTGCCGATCATGACCACGTCCGCCCCCGCCGCAATAGCCTTGGTGATGTCGCCAGAGTATTTAATACCCCCATCGGCAATCACCGGCACATTGAAGCTGTGGGCCACCTGAGCCACGTCGTTAATCGCCGTAATCTGGGGGACACCGATGCCGGCAATAACCCTGGTGGTGCAGATAGAACCGGGGCCTACCCCCACTTTTACCGTATCCGCACCGGCACGGATCAGGTCCCGCGCCGCCTCCGCCGTGGCGATATTGCCTGCAATGATCACGGCCTGGGGATACTCCTGCTTTAACAACCTTACAATTTCTATCACCATCTCCGCATGTCCGTGGGCCGTATCCACAACCAGGGCATCGGCCCCGGCCTCCAGCAGGGCCCCGGCCCTGACCAGGCTGTCCCGGCCCACTCCCACCGCAGCGGCAACAAGCAGACGTCCTTTGCTGTCCTTTGCCGCCCGGGGATAGGCGATGGTTTTTTCAATATCCTTAATGGTAATGAGCCCTTTTAAATTAAAGTCTTTATCCACGATGGGCAGTTTTTCGATTTTATACCTGGCCAGGATCTCCTCCGCTTCCTGCAGGGTTGTGCCCTCCGGCGCCGTAATCAGGTTCTCCTTGGTCATGGCATCCCTGAGCAGGCGGCTGTAATCCCTTTCAAAACGGAGATCCCTGTTCGTAATGATCCCTACCAGTTTACCCTTCTCCGTTACGGGGACGCCGGAAATGCGGTAGCGCTCCATCAGGGCAGCCGCATCGCTGATCGTATGCATGGGCGAAAGGTGAAAGGGGTTGGTAATGACTCCGTGTTCCGAGCGTTTGGTCTTATCTACCTCTTCCGCCTGGCGTTCCACAGACATGTTGCGGTGGATCACACCTATGCCCCCTTCGCGGGCCAGGGCGATAGCCATGCGGGCCTCTGTAACCGTATCCATGCCCGCGCTCATGATTGGCGTATTCAGGCGGATCCCCGCCCCCAGCGTAGTGGTTATATCTACATCCCGGGGCAGCACCCGCGAGCGGGCAGGCACAAGGAGAACATCATCAAAGGTAATCCCTTCCTTCGCGAACCTTCCTTCCAAAGGGGCACCTCCTGTAGAGCAGAGCCAAAAAACTTTTTCTCATCATAGCAACAAAGTCCTGTTATGTCAATGACCCTGTTTTTTTTGTTTTTTTGTGGCAATTTAGTGTAAAATAAATTTTAAAGGTAAAAAAACCATCCTGGAAAGGAGCTGTGCCCTCATGTTGTGGGAGAACAAAGGGCCCGAACATACGGAAGCCACCGCTGCAGCCGCCCTGGCAAGGGCAAAAGAGCTGGGCATTAAACACCTGGTGGTAGCTTCCAACAGCGGCTCTACCGTGGAGTATTTTTTAGACCAGGGGCTGACCCTGACCTGCGTAACTCATCACTACGGTTTTAAACACCCGGGGGAAAACGAGATGGAGGCGGCCACACGGCAGAAACTTAAGGACAAAGGGGTCCAGCTCCTTACCACCACACACCTGCTGGCAGGGGTGGACCGGGCACTACGCCTGCAGTGGGGAGGCGTCTACCCCGCTGAGATTATCGCCGCTTCTTTGCGCATGTTCGGGCAGGGGGTCAAGGTATGTGTGGAGATAGCCTGTATGGCCCTTGATGCGGGCCTGGTCCCCTATGGAGAAGAAATTATCAGCGTGGCCGGCAGCGGGCGGGGAGCAGATACAGCCTGCGTAATTGTCCCCGCCCATTCCCACCATTTTTTTGCAACGGTAATTAAAGAGATCGTCTGCATGCCCCGCAACAAATAGAACAGACAACTTTAAAGCGGGGCAGGACGCTTACTGTGCTCAAAAGACACAGGACGGCAATGCTTACCACCGGGGGGGCAGGCCAAACCCTGCCCCCCCCGTGGTTTTAAATACCAATAAACATCTGGGTAAACATTTGGCCATAGGGCCCGCCGCTGACAATGCCGATGCCTATATGGGTATAATTGGGGTTAAGGATGTTGGCACGGTGACCCGGACTGTTCATCAGAGCCTGATGGGCACGCTCCACGGTGGACGCCCCGGCCAGGTTTTCTCCGGCAAAACGGTAGCCGATTCCCTCTTTTTGCATCATCTCGAAGGGTGAGCCGTAGCTGGGCGATTGATGGGCGAAATAATTATGGGTGATCATATCCTGGCTTTTCAGGCGGGCCAGCTTTACCAGCCCCGGATGGATCTCCAGCGCCTTTAAGCCCCGGCTTGTCCGCTCGGCGTTTACCAGCTCCCACATCTGCCGCTCCTCCGCCGTTAAAACCTCTGGAACCGCAGCGGGCGGCGGCGTTATCACAGGGGGGGCTGCCGCAGGGGGAGGGGTCAGGGGCGGCTCTGCTCCCGGCGGCGGTGTGCCCGGCTGAGACGGCTGAGACGGCAGCTTTGACGGCGTACCGGGCACAGGCTTTAAGGAGTAGTGGTAATACACCGTTAGCCTCTTCATACCGTCGCTGCGCACCACTGTCCGCCCGATATAGCTGCTTTGCGGCATCGGCTCTCCGGGAGCAAAGTTATCATACCCGGGAGTTGTCCCGGCGCCCCGGCCGCTGCTGCAGGCAAATGCCGCCACAGGATAAAGGAGCAGGCCCAATACGACCATAAAAATCAGGAACCTTTTGCCCTTACAGATCAAAGCATGTCCTCCTTTCTTACATATTTGTAAATCAGTGTTAATATTATAATCTTATTACATTTATTGCTCAAATTGGTTGACGCCCTTTTCGCCCTTATCCTTCCCTTTCTTGCTCCTTTTCTTCGGGATTAAAAAGCGCCCCCCCTTTTTCCCAGGCCTTTCCTTGCCCCTCCCGGGGAGATAACAGATAATGCCATTTCCTCTCTCCCTCCCTCTCTTTTTTCACCCGGACCGGCATAAGGGTGCCAAAAAGGAGCCGGGGGCCACAAAAGGGAGCAGGGGGAGCCCGAAGGGTCACCCCCCTGCTTTGAGCCTGCAAACTGGAAAGCCAACTGCCTTTTAGTAACCGGGGATGTTGATTACATCGCCGGGTATAATGCGGTTCGGGTCCTTGATCTGCGGATTAGCGGCGATGAGCGCCTCGAGGGTAACGCCAAACTTCTTGGCGATGAGGAAAAGGGTATCGCCTTTCTGCACCACATAATGCTTCGCCGGCGGGCGGGGAGCTGCAGGGATGAAGACAACGTCTCCCGGAAAAATCTTGTTGGGGTCCTTGATCTGCGGATTGGCAGCGATGAGCAGATCCAGCGGGATGCCGAATTTCTTGGCGATGAGAAAAAGGGTATCCCCTTTTTGCACCACATATTTCTGCCCCGGCGGTTTGGGCGGCAGCGGCGGCTTGGGCGGCAGCGGCCCTGGCGGGACCGGCTTTACGCCTTTGACATCTACTACCACTTCCATCTGCACCGTGCGCGTAACCTTGACAAAGATGTCGACGACCACAACTTGTTCTAGCTCTTTGCCGCTGAGCCTGGTCTTAATTTCGCCCACGATGCTGGCCCGGGCCTGCACATTCATGCCCGGGCGCGCCCCGGGAGCCGCTTTGACAAAGGTAAAGGGCACATCTTCACGGAAGTGACGTAAAAGGTCTCCCGCTTCGTCCACGTAAAAGATCTGCTTGTGCAAAATGCCTTTAACCACAACCTGGTCCGTCCGGGCCTCCGCCCGCAGGTTGACAATGGAAGCCACCACTTCCAGAATTTTAGTGGGCTTCTGCGGCAGAATGACCGTGGATTTGAGCGTCTCCTTCTGCCGCACATCCACAACCACACTCTCCACTTTAAGGAGTTTTTTGACAACCTCCACTCCCCTGGCGTCAACCACAACCTCGAGCTGCAACACCTCTGTAACCTTGACAAAGGCTTCTACGACAACAGTCTGGCGCAGCCTGCGGCCGGGGGGATCAAGGAGCTCGAAATCCTCCAGGGTTACGCTGACCCTTACCTGCACATCCATACCCGGCCTGGCACCGGGAATATTCACCGTCCGGGTAAAAGGTATGTTTTCTGCAGCGTGACGCACCAGATCACCCTCATCGACCAAAAAGATCTGCTTGTGGATGACCCCGCGCACGATGACAGTGCCCTCCCGCACCTCGGCGCTTACATCACGCACCGTGGGAATGATGCGGAAAATCTTCTTTGCCGTAATAGGCAGCTCCACTGTAGGCGTTAAGGTAAAAACGGCTGTATCCTCCCCGACCACGCTGTCCACTTTGAGCAGTTCCTTTTTCACGGTAATATCTTTGCCGATGATATCAAGAACCACTTCAAGCTGTTCCGTGACGGAAACTTTAACAAAAATTTCCAGCACAACCGTTTGCCTGACTTTGCTCCCGTCCTCGAGTACTTCTGTGTCCACACTGAGGATACGCACATCCCTGTGGACATTCATGCGCGGGGTCGTTCCCGGCACCTCCACAAAGACGCTGAAGGGTACATCTTCGGGTACATGGCGCACCACGTCCCCTTTATCCACGACAAAAAGCTGCTTGTGGATCACGCCAGAAACGAGGACGCCCCCTTCCCGCACTTCCGTGGTAATATCGGTAACACTGGCAATAACATCAAATATTTTGCTAATCTTAAAAGGAAGCTTGATTACGGCTTCAATGGCTTCCCGTGCCGTGGCATCACCGATTACCCGCTCC
>CALJJZ010000077.1 GCA_937973635.1 uncultured Bacillota bacterium
CTGCACACGGGCTTTAATGATAAAAGCCAGACCTGGGGCTGCTGCCTCCCCGTGCAGGCCGAAGGCCTGCCAGTAGCTTACCCCGTGGTAGGAGGGGTCTGGCTCTGTCAGCTCGGGAAATTTGCCGTTGTCCCAGTTGAATTTTCCTCCGTCCACAATGGCTCCGCCGATGCTGGTGCCATGGCCGCCGATAAACTTTGTCAGGGAGTAGACGACCAGGTCTGCGCCGTGCTCCAGGGGCTTGAAAAGGGGAGGAGGAGTGACGGTATTATCTACCAGAAAAGGGAGACCGTGTTTGTGCGCCACCTCTGCCAAGGCGGGGAAGTCGTCCACATTGTTTTTGGGGTTGCCCACAGACTCGGTGTAGAGGAGACGGGTATTTTCATCGATGGCTGCCTCTACGGCTGCCAGGTTGGAGGTATCTACAAAACGCACCTCAATACCCAGGCGCCGCAGGGTATAGTTAAAAAGGTTATAGGTGCCGCCGTAAAGGTAGCTGGTGGAAACGATATTCTGCCCGGCGCAGGCAATATTTAAGACAGCCAGGGTGATGGCTGCTTGCCCCGAAGCCACACAAAGGGCACCGCTGCCGCCATCTAGCCCGGCCAGGCGCTTTTCCAGGACATCATTGGTGGGGTTCATGATCCGCGAGTAGATATGGCCGAATTCTCTAAGGGCAAAAAGGTTAGCGGCATGCTCCACGGAGTCAAATAAGTAAGAGGTAGTCTGGTAGATGGGGACGGCACGGGCCCGTGTCTGAGGGTCCGGCGTGTAGCCCCCGTGCAGGGCAATGGTTTCTAAGGCTGGTCCTTGCTCATGCATTTTCATTCCTCCCCGGATTTTAAATACTACTAAAATAATAGGATTATAGGACTTTAGTTTATTATAAACACCGGCCTTGGGGGTGTCAAGAGCCTAGGATAAATTTTTTTTAGGTGGTTTTGCTGGGAAAGAAGAAAACTCTCCCGTAAGGGAGAGCAAGGAAGAGCTGACAAAGAAAATCTTGCCTGGGCCATTTACTCTTTTTATTTTATTTATATGGAACGCCGGGCTGCGAACCAGTGCTTTGTGCGCAGACAGAATGTGACCAGCAGCAACATGACCGGGACCTCGATCAGGACGCCGACGACCGTGGAAAGGGCTGCTCCTGACTGCAGGCCGAAAATGGTTACGGCTGTGGCGATGGCCACTTCAAAGTGGTTGCTGGCACCGATCATGGAGGCGGGAGCCGCTTCTTCGTAAACAAGGCCGATCAACTTAGAGATAGCGTAAGCGATCCAGAAGATAAAATTGGTCTGGATAAACAGCGGCACGGCAATAAGAGCCACAACCAGGGGAAAGCGCAAGATCACCTCGCCCTGCAGCATGAAAAGGAAGATCAAGGTGGCCAAAAGGGCAACGATGGAGATGTTGCCCATATTTTTGAGGAAGGTCCCTTCGTACCACTCCAGGCCCCGCGTTTTAATCAAGCGGGTGCGGGTAAAGTAACCGGCTACCAGGGAGACACCTACGTAAAGGAGCACGCTGTAGAAGATGGTCATAAAGGGTACTACCAGATCGGCAGCTCCTAGCAGGAAATTGCCCAGGGGGGCGTAAAGGACCAGCATGGTCAAGGAGTTGATAGCTACCAGCACCAAGGTCAGACCCATAAAGCCCCGGGCCAGGTAGCTCCAAACCAGCACCATGGCGGTGCAGGGGGCAATGCCCAGCAAGATCATCCCGGCAATATATTCAGTGGCCAGATCGTATGCTACGAAAGGCGCAAAGATCACGCGGAAGAAAAGCCAGGCAAAAAAGAACATGGTAAAGGGCTTAATCCCCCAGTTAACGACCAAAGTTAAAAGCACGGCTTTGGGTGCTTTTACGGCGTTGACTACTTCGTTAAAATCGATCTGCAGCATAATGGGATACATCATGGCAAAGAGGAATATAGCCACGGGGATATTTACCTGGTAAAGCTGCAGTGAATTTAAAAACCTGGCCGCGCTGGGAAATGCTGCTCCCAGCCCAATCCCTGCCAAAATGCAGAGGGCTACCCATAAAGTCAGGTACTTGTGGAAAAAACCAAGCTGATACTCTTTTGATACGCTCATTTTCATCCTCCTCAAATTTTAAGTAATTTTATAATTTTTACTCCTGTCTTGATTTACAAGGCAAGCTGTGGAGAAAAGAGGGCTCCATAAATCAGGCCCGCCAACGTGGCCATAAGCACGACGAGAAAAATAAAAAGCAGCGTTTTCTTTGTGCCCATGATGCTGCGGATTACCAGCATATTGGGCAAGCTCAGGGCCGGTCCTGCCAAAAGCAGTGCCAGGGCGGGACCCTGGCCCATGCCCAGGCCCAGCAGCCCCTGTAGGATAGGCACCTCTGTCAGGGTGGCGAAGTACATAAGAGCCCCTACAACAGAAGCGAAAAGGTTGGCCCTGAGGGAATTACCTCCCACCAGTGTTTCAATGATCTCGGAGGGAATAAGACCTGCCTCTGCGCCCGGGCGCCCCATGAGCAAGCCGGCCAGCAGGACACCGCCAAAGAGCAGGGGCAAGATCTGCTTGGCGAAATCCCAGGTGGAGTCCACCCAGGCAAGGCGTTCGTACCTGTCAAACCAGCGCAGTAGCATAAAGGCCAGGGCGACCAAGAGAAGGAGGACCAGGTACCATTTCATACTAAAGACAAGGGCCCAAAAATCGGCAGTTCCGGCGGGTCTTCCCCAGGCGGCGAAGATCAAAATAAAGATGAGGATAACAAAGAAAAGCAGGGTCTGTGTCGGTTTGCGCCTTTCTGCGGCAACGGGCTGGCCGAAGGTTGCCTTCATTTTCTCCTTTTCCTCCTGCTGGAAAAAGAAGTTCATCAGCAGGCCGATGACTACAGCGAAGAGCACAGCACCCACGGCCCGGGCCACACCCAGCTGCCAGCCCAGTACCCGGGCCGTGAGAATAATAGCCAGGATGTTGATTGCCGGACCGGAGTAGAGGAAAGCACAAGCCGGTCCGATGCCGGCCCCTTTTTTCCAGATGCCAGAGAAAAGGGGCAGTACTGTGCAGGAGCAGACAGCCAGGATACTCCCGGAGACGGAAGCGACGGAGTAAGCCAGCCATTTAGAGGCACCGCTGCCGAAATAGCGGAGTACAGACCCCTGGGAGATGAAATTAGCGATGGCACCGGCAATAAAAAAAGCGGGGACCAGGCAAAAAAGGACATGCTCCCGGGCATATTCCTGCAGCATGAGGAAAGCCTCCAGGAGGGAAACGGCGACAAGGGGATGGTCGAAAGGGATATAATAGGCCGCCAGGAAAACGCCAATTACTAAAATTAATTTTTGCCATTCTTTCATGCAAATCAGGCCCTCCACCGCTTAAGGTAGCGTTGCGTTAATTGTTTTCCTCTAGGATCCATTTTTTAATCTCTTCTTTATGCGGCACCCGGCCCGAGGCCTTTATCTTCTCGTTGATGACCAGCCCGGGGGTCAGCATGATACCGTGCTCCAAGATTTTATCCATCTCAGTAATTTTTTCCATCTCGGCACTGGAGGCCAGACCCAATTCTTCCAGAGCCGCTGCTGTTTCTTTTGCCAGTTTCTCACATTTTTGACAACCAGTTCCCAGTATTTTAATTTTCATCCTGACCGCCTCCTGTTAATTCTGTAAGCAGTTCCCGGACCAAGACTGCAATTTCATCCCTGACAGTCCGAAATTTGGCCATGATCTCTTCCTCGGAGCCCTCTGCCCGTGCCGGGTCTTCCAGGGGCCAATGGCGTTTTTGCACCTGTCCTGGCACCAGGGGGCAGCTTTCTTGGGCATCACCGCAGAGGGTAATAAGGATATCTGCCTGGTCCAGCATCTCTTTGCTAATGGCTTTGGAAGTCTGAGTGGAGATGTCGATCCCCACTTCCTGCATTACGGCAATGGCCCGGGGATTAACGCCGACGGGAGCAGTCCCGGCACTGTAGACTTCCAAACGCTCCTTGCCAAAATGCCGGGCAAAGCCCTCTGCCATCTGGCTGCGACAGGAATTGCCGGTACACAAAAAAACTATTTTCGGTTTGCGTGACATTCATCCAACCTCCAGGTTTATGCTCAAATGCTGTTACCTTCTTTGTAAAGCTATATGGTGAGGATGGCTAAACTAGCCAGCGGAGCCACCGCTTCATCAGGGCCTGCTTTTTTTAATCTGGATTTCGTCTCCTGCTTTAACCTCCTGGGTCAGTATTTCTGGAAGGGTTTTTTTGTTGAGTTTTAGCTCCATATGGGAAAAAAGGGCCAGCTCACCTCCTTTTTTAAAAAAAGCACTTCCCCCAGTTTGGGAAAGGAGTTCACAAACTTCTGTAGACATTCACCCACTGTCTTGCCCTCTGTTTCAAAGCTCTGCTTTCTCCTGGTAACAGCGGTCAGCCCACCTTGAAGGTATACTTTTATATTCATCTACAAGCACCCCAAAGGAATATGCGTCAGGGCTGCATATTTTTTTTCTGATACGCCCAAAAGAGCATGGAGAAGAAATTTTCCTTTTCCAAATCAACCCAGTCTTTTTCCAGGTATTGGGTATAATTCTCTTGTTTTCCCGTGGCAACCCCCTCGACCTTGTTGGCAGCCACATCGGCTCTAGCGAGTAGGTACTCATAGGCCTGGTGAATTTTTTTGAATCTGGCTGTGGCTTCAAGGCTTTTGTTTACGTCAGGATGCAGCTTTTTGGCTAGTTTGCGGTACGCCCGCTTAATTTCTTTTTTACTTGCTCCAGATTTAACTCCCAGGACGGCGTAAAGGTCGTTCACCGTTTTTCTCCCCTCCAAGCCTATAGCTGGTTGGTACTTAGTTTTTAGTGCCGCGGGACTTTTTTACTGTGCATCTGGTGTCTTCCATGCCGATCACACACTGGCCGTTAACGCGCAGGGCCAGCCTTTTTTCCAGCCTTCTGGTGTCGGCGGCGAAAAGGGTGTCGTCGAGGTTGGCAAGGCCGGAGATGAGCAGCTGCACAAAAGGATCATCTGTTGGGGCCAGCCCATAGTACACCCATTTGCCCCTTTTTGTTTCCTGGACAAGGCGGGCGTATTTTAGGACCTTCAGGTGGCGGGAAACTTTGTGTTGGCTCTCCTCCAGGCCGTCCACGATCTCGCACACGCACATATCTAGGGGAAAACGGCAGAGCAGGCGGAAGGTACGCAGCCTTGTTTTATCTGACAGCGCTTTGAAAACATCAAGATAGTAATCCACTTTGTCCTCCCTAATACATATATGCATGCTTGCAAATATATATACTTAATTTTGCCATAAAGCCCTTTGCCCTGTCAATAAAAATAAAAAGTGCGGGAATATACCCTGCCAGGATATTCCCGCACTTTTAACTTTCTCTTTAGCTGCTTTGCTCTCCTTCTTCGCTTTGCTTTGCTTCAGCCAGCCTGCTGCGGACAAAGCTGTAGCCCAAGCCGCCCAAAGCAGCCAAAACAGCCAAGCCGCCGTATTCATTAACGGCACGCCAGCCGGTGGCGCTTAAGGTGAAGCCCTCGGGCACCAGGTCATAAACTGCCGGGTCATCGTCGATGACCAGGAGGATACCAGTATCCTCTTTACCGTAGAGGGCGGCTTTAGCCCGCCCTTTGCCTTTAAGGGCATTTACCCGCGCTTCTCCCTGGGCGATGAGGGTCTCCCGGTCCCCGAAGCTAATTGCCCCTACAGGGCAGGCTTCGGCGCAGAAGGTGGATTTTCCGTCTTCAGCCACGCGCTGGGCGCAGAAGCTACATTTTTCCATCTTTTTGCTTTCCGGGTCAAGCTGAGGGATGGTAAAGGGACAAGCTGTGATACAGGCACCGCAGCCGATACAGGTATCTTTGTCCACCTCTACCATGTCCCCGTTTTCTCCAGGGACGCGGAAAATAGCTTTAACGGGACAGATGGCTTCACAGGCGGCTACCTTGCAGTGCATACAAGCATTTTTTCTAAAGCGCAGCTTGACATGGGGGTAGCTCCCGGTTTCGTATCTTATCATTTTGGTGCGGAAAATGCCGTACGCAGAAGCATATCTGTCTTTGCACTCCACTGAGCAGGCGCCGCAGCCGATGCATTTTGTTTGATCAACAAGCATGGCCTTTTTCATTATTTAAACTCCCCTCCTTAAGCCTTGGAAACTTTAATGCAGAAGTCCGTCATCAACACGGAGGCACCGGGGCATTTGAAAGCCAGTGACTCTTCAATGGAGTAGTTAGGGATAAGATCCCCGTCGTTGGCCCCCTGGCTGTACGCAATGGTCAGCTCCTTGGACCAATGCCCGAAACCGTGCTCAATGCAGACACAGTCGGGGCGGATACCTTCCCTGAGTTGAGCCTTAAGTTTAATCTTGCCTACGCGAGACTCTACGATCACCTCATCGCCGTCTTTAATCCCTAGCTTTTGGGCGGTTTTGCTGTGTATAATGGCGCTGTTTTCGCTGTACAGCTGCATACGCAGCTCGTTGTTCTGGGTGGCCGTCATTTTGTGCATGGGCGGACGGTTAATGAGCATATAGAAAGGATAATCTGCTGAGGGCAGCTCTTTTTTGGGCTGCCAGTAAGGCAGGGGATCAAAGCCCTTTTCCTTGAGGAGTGTGGAGTAGAGCTCGATCTTTTTACTGGGGGTGTTCCATTCTTCCCGGCCCTTAAACGGTTTTTCCTCAGTCCAAAGGCCGTTGGGGCTGGCTTTTAATTCATCCCAGGAGGTGCCCAGCTTCTCCAGCCTTGCTTTATTAAGCTCGCCGCTGCTGACTCCCTCGAAATAATTACCCAAGCCCATAGCCTTGGCGATGCCGGTAATGATGGCGCCGAACCCTTTGGCGTCATAAAGGGGATCATGGACCGGTTCGCGCAGGGCGATCTGGGGATAATAGGCAGTAAAGTCACGGGGTGTCATGCCCCCTGCTTCCAGGAAATGGGGTTCGGGGAAGACCACGTCGGCCATCTGGGCCATCTCCGAAGGCCAGTATTCCACTACGGCCACAAAGTCCAACTTGGCCAGGGCTTCGGCAAAACGGGGAGCGTTGGGGAAAGAGAGGATATTGTACTTGTTAATGAGGGCTGCCTTTAAGGAATAAGGTTTTCCGCTGAGGATGGCTTCGGTAATGGTGGAGAAGTCTCCGCCTCGCATGTCGGCGATCACAGGGTGTTTCTCGAAACCGTCGATCCTCTCTTTAGGCATGGGAGGAAACTCAGGCGGCGGGAAAACCTCGTTAAAACTAAGCATGCTGGGCCGCCTGGGGATAATTTGTCCTCCCTCTCGGTCCCAGGCACCGACCAGGGCGTTGAGGATAATGGTGCAGAAGGCAGTGCGCCAGGAGTTGAGGTAATTGGGACCGCCGGCATCCCGCTTATGCGTAGGCACAAAAGCGGGCCTGGTGGTGGCGAACTCCCGGGCGATGCGTTCAATGGTGGCAGCGGGCACCTCAGTAATCTCCTCCGCCCACTGGGGTGTATAGCCCTGCACAGCTGCTTTAAGCTCCTCCAGGCCAAAGGTATATTTTTCCACGTAGTCTTTGTCGTAAAGCTCTTCGTTAATGATGATGCGGATCATGGCCAGCATAAAGGCTAGGTCTGTGCCGGGCTTAATGGGGATCCATTCGTCTGCCAGGCTGCCGGTGATGGTTAGTTTCGGGTCGAGGCAGACGCACTTGGCACCGTTGGAGATGGCCTTGATATAATCCCGGGCCTGGTTGTTTTTGGCCTTGGAGGGGATGTCCCAGCCAAAAGAGAGGATATATTTGGCATTTTGGATATCCATCATGTAGGAACGCATACCTAGACCCAGGGCTCCTCGCCAAGCGGCCGTGTAGGTGGTAAAGCAGGTGCTATCGTGGATGATCTGGTTGGGTGTGCCTATGGCCTGGCGCAGGCGGTCCATCCAGTCGTGGTTGCGGGAGAAGAAGGCGATGGACTGGGGCCCGTTTTCCGCAATGGCCTTGTTAAAAGCGTCGGCGGTCAATTTAAAGGCCTCGTCCCAGTCAATCTTTACCCAGCCCGGGTCTACCCCTGGTCCTTTTTGCGGGTTGGTGCGCTTCATGGGGTATTTGAGGCGGTCGGGGCAGTAGAGGTCCTTATGGGCGGTATACCCTTTCACACAGAGATGACCCAGGGCTACCTGGTCATCGGGGTTGCCCCGCAGGCGCCATACCCTGCCGTCTACTATGTCGGCGATCATGGCGCAGGCAGCTCCACAGACACCGCAGACATTAAATTTTGTGGCGGTGACCTCAGGGTCTACAGAGACCAGCTTTCTCGCAGGGGCCGGTGTTTCTACAGGAGCCGTCTCTACAGGTGCCTCTGCTTCTTTAGGCTGGCAGCCGGACAGCAAAAAGTTGCCGGCAGCGCCGGCAGCGACTACCGCTCCTGAGGCCAGCAGAAAAGCGCGCCGGCTCAGTTTACCTTTATTTTTTCCCTTAATAGCCATACGTTTAACCTGACTTTGCATTGGGACAAATTAAGTCAGGTCTCCCTCCTTTCTTTCTCTGGAAATATTTAGTTGCTGCTGGTCAAATTTTGCAGCATTTGCCTATCGGCCTCTAAAAACAACGCTGTTAAAGAAGCGGCGGCACGGTAAAAAGGATGGCGAGTTTTCCCCACGATGTCAGCGCACAATTGGGGGAGCCACGCTAGCAGGTGTTCTTGCAGAAAATCCTGCTGGGCCTGCAAGGCAAGGTAACCTTCTTCCTCTGCCATCTCCTCTTCTTCTGGTCCGGGCAACTCCCCGCCGGAAAGGAAAGCAAGGACAGCCATAAGGCCCAGCTCCACCGCGGCGTGGTCTTCCGGGTGCAGCTGTTTTTTTTCCTTCTCCAAGCCGAGGCGGCGGTAAAAAGCCCGTACCTCTTCCCACGGCTTATCCATGAGCAAATTTTTCTGGCCCCGATAAACCGATTCAAAGGGGTAGACGCCTTTGGGAGTTAAAAAGAGGTAGGCAAACTCCCTGCGTAGCTCAAGGCTTTCTTCTTCCAAGCCATATTCTTTGCACCTTTTTTGCCAGTCTGCGGCCATGGTTTCCAGGCACTCCCGCAACGGCTCCCCTTTTTCTGGAGGCAGCAGGGAGAAGATGCCTTTCAGATGGTTAATGTTTTCTTCCTTGATAAATTCCTCTACATTCTCCATTTTAACTTCGTCGTTAAATACGGCAGAGAAAAAGCTGTAAAGGACGCCCCTGGATCTGCCCTGGAGCCAACGATTTTCTTTTAATCTAGCTTCGACAACCATAACCCCCTTCTAAGTAAATATTTTGTCTTTTAGCTGTGGGTAAGCGGCTCACCCCCTTTCAAAATCAAAAATCTGTATCGGCCAATAAAATATATCTGTTAACATGACCGCGCTATTACCTTAATTTCTGCATTAATATAAGGATCCCTTTATGCCCATAAATGCCTCCGCCAGGGAGCTCCAGGATTTTAATTAGCCCAAATACCGTTATTTTGCTGCTTTACAGCCTTTTTTCAGAATTTTACACTATAATATAAAGCAATCTCTATCAAAATATTAAATAATTAAATAACAAAAAACAGGCCTGGTTGGGCCCGTCTTTTACTTAAATGAGGAGCGATGACAGCTCTTCTATCTTTTCCCTTCAATCTACAAGATAGCGCAGCAGTATTTTGCCTCCCAGGTAAGCGCCGATTAGAATGAAGAGGCCGAAAACCCAGCCGTGCAGGGAGAAAGAGGGGATAGCGCTGAAATAAGCTCCGATATTGCATCCCAAGGCGATCCTGGAACCGTAACCCATGAGCAGGCCTCCTAGCAGGGCGGCGGGGACAAAGCGGCGGGAGCGCCATTTCCTAAGCCTGAATTCGCCGGCAAGGAGGGTAGATAGCAGTGAGCCCATGATCACAGCCATAAAGTGAAAAGTAAGGGGGTAGGCAAAGTAATTAATGCCGGTGTTGCCCTGCACGGCAGAGAGGTGGGCCCCGTCGATGCTCAGCTTCCCTTGAAAATAATGCCAGTTTTCCGGGGAAAATCCTGCCAGATCGCCCAGCCAGCCGGCCAAAAAAGTAATGCCGTCGGTTATACCCCAGGGGGCGCCCCAGAGGGCGAAATAAGCGGTATTCAGCATAGCCAGCAAGGCGCCTCCCGCAACGTAGGGCCAGGGTTTTTTTAAGAGCAGATCATACAGGGCTTTTTTCTCTGGCTTTTTACTGTTCTGGCGGCTTTTTTTGAAAAGGCTAGCAAAAGGCCTTTTCTTTAAACCTAAACTGATTCCCTGCCAGCCGTCCTGGTAAAGACAGGCGAGGAAAAAAAGAAGGGAGAGAAGGGAGAGCTGCAGCAGCACGGCCAGGGGCCAGTCCAGCAGGTGGGGCAAAAATACCACCGGCGTGGCGGCAATAAAACGGTCATACCACCACCCCAGGTGCCAGGCGCCTAGGGCGCTCCCCAAAAGGAAACCAGGCATAACCAACCATTGCAGCATGTACCCTTCGCCCATACGCATGAGCATGCCAGAGGCACAGCTGCCGGCGATGACCATGCCGATGCCGAAGAAAAAGGCACCGGCAGCAGTGGAAACCCCGGCAGGCTGTAGTTTGCCCTGCGTAAAGAGCAACTCTACTCCCGGCGTAAGTATTTCTAGTAAAAGAAAACCAAGAGAGGAAAGAATAAAAGCCAGGAGCAGCGCCCGTGTAAGCATAGTATTACGGATAAGGAAGATATCCCTGGAAGCGGCGGCGAAGCAAAAACGGGAACGCTGCAGCACAAAACCAAAGAGAAGCCCAAAAAGCCAGGGATAAAAGAGGGGGGAAACCCTTTGGGCCAGGCTAAAGAGCAAAAGGGCGTTGGCTGACAGCAAAATTAAAGCAAGGCGCTGCTGGCGCGGAAAGGTCCAAGTTTTTGATCTTGCTGCTGGAATGGATCTTTTTTCTAGATTTTCTAGCACAGCCCTCAACCATTTGCCTCCCATGTGTCCTGCCTTTAACCTCCACCAGAGAGCAAGAATAAATCAGCTTGGACACTTTACCGGTAGGGGCGGCAATGTTATAATTAAGAATATAAATAATACAATAATATAATTATAATTAATTATAATTAATTATAGCATAACTAGAGCATAGCAGCCAATATTAATCTATATAACAGGGGGAGGAGAAGGTGAACTTAGGCCACCTGGAAGCCTTTTGCCTCGTGGTGAAAACGGGCAGTATTACCAAAACAGCCAAACAGCTGCATATCAGCCAGCCGGCGCTGAGCTTGCAGATCCAGGACCTGGAGAACAGTCTGCAGGCCGTTTTACTGGCCCGCAACAACAAAGGGGTTACGCCCACGGCCATGGGGGAAATTGTTTATGACTATAGTACAAAGATCTTACGCCTTGCTAAGAACATGCGTCGGGAGATCGACCGACTTAAAGAAGACGTGCTGGAAGACCTTGTGGTAGGGGCTTCCTGCACTGTAGGCAACTACGCTTTGCCCTGCAGTATTTATGTTTTCAAAGACGAGTACGCCGCCCATAATATTTCCCTGCATATTTCCAATGTCCAGGAAGTGCTGGATAAATTGATTAGCGGCGATGTAGCTGTTGCGGTGGTGGAGGGGCCTATCTCCCGTTTAAAGGAAATGATTAAAACAGAAGGGCTGCAAAGCAAAAAGATCGCCCGGGACGAGCTTGTCCTCATTGCCCCTTATGGAGAGTGGAAAGACGTTGATGAAATTAGCAGAGACAAATTGCTTGAGCTAAGCTTTGTCCTGCGGGAAAAGGGATGTGGTATCCGGGAGACAATCGAAGAAACCCTGGAAAATCACGGCATAAATATGGAAGACTTAAAGGTAAAGCTGGAGCTCAACAGCACCAGCGCCGTTATTTCTGCTGTAACTGCCGGCAACGGTGTCTCCATCCTCCCTAAAATGGCTCTGCGCAAAGAGCTGCGCCACCGCACGTTGAAAGCAATTAAAGTTGAGGGCGTCACCTTTATGCACAACATCTTTTTGCTCTATTCCCCTCAGAGTCTCAAAAGCAATCTTCCTACCAAATTTATCGACTTCCTGGCCTCACCGTCCCGGGGTTTTTGTTAAGGGGCGGCCTCACTTTTTAATGATCTCGATCTGCCAGACCCCTTCCTCCACCTCTGTAATGGTGCAAGCATACCCGTATTTTTTAGTAAAATGGCTGGTCACGCTCTGAATGGAGCAGCTGTGGTCCGTCTCCAGGACCACTTTCTCTCCCATGTTTAGCTTTTTTAGCTTTTTTTCCGCTTTAATAATGGGGATGGGGCACATCTCCCCCAAAGCGTCGATAAAGTGTTCCATAGCACCCTCCTTTTGCGGCTAGTTGTTGTTACAACTAATATTACTTGGATAGTTCGACGCTTTTCCTCCTTTCCCTTTTTACTTTTTGAAAGAAAGCATATAATAGAAATAATTTTAATATAATAATATTTATTATTTATATGGAACGTTATTAACAAATGTATTATAATTATATCGAAATTAAAGTTAAAGGTACTATTTTTTAAAGCATTGATATAAAAAAAGTTGTACTAGGAGGTGTACAGCTTTATGCTTAATCAACGGAAATTAAACATTGTCCCTTCATACCGGGTGGACAACCCCTCTTTGGATCAAGAGGCCAGAAAAACGGCGATGAGGCTCCGGGAGATGGGCAGGGAGGATCCTCTCAATTTTTGGGCGGAAATGAGCCGGGAGGTCGACTGGTTCCAAAGCTGGAAAAAGGTGCTTGACGAGAGCAACGCGCCCTTTTACAGCTGGTTCGTGGGAGGTAAATTGAATGTTTCCTATAATTGTCTTGACCGCCATATCGCCGGCTGGCGGCGCAACAAAGCGGCGCTCATCTTTGAGAGCGAACGGGGGGAGAGCCGTGTGCTCACTTACCAAGATTTGTATCGTGAGGTGAACAGGCTGGCCAGCGGCCTGCTAAAACTAGGGGTAAAGCGCGAAGACGTGGTCACAATCTATATGCCGATGATCCCGGAGGCGGTTATCGCGATGCTGGCCTGTTCCCGGATTGGGGTGCCACACAGCGTAGTATTCGGCGGGTTTAGCGCCGATGCTCTGAGGAATCGCCTCGCGGATGCATGTTCCCGGTTCGTGATTACAGCTGATGGCGGGTTCCGCCGAGGCAGGGCCTTCTCCCTGAAAGAGAACGTGGACAGGGCGCTGCGGGAAACGAGTTGGGCTGTAGAAAAAGTCGTCGTAGCCAGCAATACCGGTGAAGCTGTTTCCATGAGAGAAGGACGGGACCTTTGGTTTACAGATGTTTTAGCGCAAGGGGAACTTTACTGCCAGCCGGAAATGGTGGACGCTGAAGACCCCCTTTTTATTCTTTACAGCAGCGGCACCACGGGTAAACCAAAAGGGATCCTGCATACTACTGGCGGGTATTTGGTCGGGGTGCATACCACTTACAAATATACTTTTGACCACCGGGAGGAAGACGTCTACTGGTGTACGGCAGATATTGGCTGGATCACCGGCCATAGTTATATCGTCTACGGGCCCCTTTCCAACGGGGCGACGGTCTTGCTATACGAGGGTTCGCCCGATTACCCGGCCCAAGACCGCTTTTGGTCAATAATTGAAAAGTACCAGGTGAGCGTCTTTTATACTGCCCCTACGGCGGTACGCCTCTTTATGAAATGGGGCGAAAAGTGTCCTGCTGCCCATGACCTCTCCAGCCTACGCCTGCTCGGCTCTGTAGGAGAACCGATCAACCCTGAAGCATGGCTATGGTACTACAGACACATCGGCAAGGAGAGGTGCCCGGTGATGGATACCTGGTGGCAGACAGAAACGGGCATGTTCCTTATTACTCCCCTGCCGGGAGAAGAGTCGTTTGTGCCTGGTGCAGCGATGCATCCCTTCCCCGGCGTAGAGGTTGACGTTTTAAACGAACGGGGTGAGCCGGTCAGAGGAGAGCAGGGTTATCTTGTAGTGAAGAGGCCGTGGCCAGCTATGTTTCGTACCCTTTACCATGACCCGGAACGTTACCTCAACACTTATTGGAAACGGTACGAAGGCTTTTATCTTGCCGGGGACGGCGCCAAAAAAGACGAAGACGGGATTATCTGGGTAACTGGCAGGATCGATGATGTGATCAACGTCTCCGGGCACCGTATCGGCACGGCAGAGATTGAAAGCGTGCTGGTGGAGCACGAAGCCGTGGCAGAGGCCGCAGTAATCGGGAAGAAACATGAGATTAAAGGGCAAGCGGTGGCCGCTTTTGTTACCTTGAAGGAAGGGTATAACGGGACGCAAGAACTTGAGGAAAAGTTAAAAGGGCTGGTGGTGAGCCGCATCGGCGCCTTGGCGCGGCCGGAAGAGATCTTCTTCAGCGCCGAACTACCCAAAACGCGCAGCGGCAAGATCATGCGTCGCCTGTTGCGTGATATTGCCGAGGGGAACGTGCTTGGCGACACTACCACGCTTATGGATCCCCAAGTTGTTGCCAGCATAAAAGAAAAATACGGCTCTTTGGCCGGTTAGATCTGTTGTGCGTAAAATTTTATAATGCTTTTAATTGGGAGCTGGCCAGGGGCCCTGCTCCTTTATTTTTAATGTGCAGAAGGCGGCCGCTACTGCCTGCGCTGTAAAAAAGATAGCTGTTTTCTTCCAGAAGGCCATATTCTGCCTCGATACGGCTTTGATTAAATTTAAAATCTTGAAGCTTGTCTCCCTGCCTGAGCGTAAATCGATATTGCGCCATATTATTTACCCCAAGAACAAGTTTTATATAGTATAGCATAATTGAAAAATGCTGTAAATGAAAATTGCCACTATATTCAGTATAATTTTAACGCTTACGGGTTCGCTTGCTCTGATCATCTGGCTGTGTGCAGGGTGAGTGGGGATAGATTAAAACCCCCTCCGCATGATGCGGAGGGGGCAGCGCAGGATTATTTTTTATTAAAATTTTTTGAAAGCGCTGGCAGCGGTTTTGCAGATCGGGCAGCGTGCAGGCAGCTCGCCCACACCCACCCAGCCGCAGATGGGGCAGAGGGAGATCTCTCTGTCTGCCATATCCTTTCCCTCGGCGACGGTCTCTTTTAATGCGGCAAAGGTCTCGCCGTGGATTTTTTCCGCTTCGTTGGCGTACTCAAAGGATTTACGCGCCTTCTCCTCCTTTTCTAGAGAGGCGGTTTCGATAAATGCAGGGTACATCTCCGTAAATTCGTAGTGTTCGCCTTCAACAGCAGCGGTCAGGTTTTCCAGGGTGGTGCCTACTTTGCCTGCCGTTTCTAGGTGCTTGAGGGCATGAATAGTTTCCGCTTCCGCTATAGCTCGGAATACGCGGGCAATATTTTTAAATCCTTCTTTTTCCGCTGCCTGGGCAAAGGCCAGGTACTTACGGTTTGCCTGGGACTCACCGGCAAAAGCGCTCATCAGGTTTTCCGGTGTTTTCATAAAATTTCACCTCTAATTTATTATTATTATTTACTGCTTCCCGTTATATTCTGCACTTATTTCTAAATTCCTTTTCCTGCCTTCCTTAAATTCCTAAGATTGTGGTCAGGTTGGCAGGAAAATAAAAACAAAAAAACGAATAACCCAAAATATCATAAT
>CALJJZ010000078.1 GCA_937973635.1 uncultured Bacillota bacterium
GATTTTCGATGGCTTCTGCTTTCCAGCGGGCTAAAACCGTAGGGTGGACGCCTGTTTCCGAGGCAATCTGGGCAATGGTTTTCTCCTCCCGGAGTAATTGAAGAACAATATTCGCTTTTTCGTCTGGCTTGTATGTTTTTCCTGACTTTATCAGTTGCAGGCCAATTTTGGCCTTTTTTGCCTTACGAATAGGCTAAAAATGGGCATCCCCCTCTGAAATTTAAAAATAGTGTAGTGGCAATATATATAAATATAATTACTAATATATCTTGTATGTGGGCCCCTTACATGGTATAATATAGCCATGTTCGTAAAGATAACCAAATCAGGAAAATATGAATATGCACAGCTCGTTCAGTCCTACCGGGAAGACGGCCAAACTAAGCATAAAGTGATATTGAACCTGGGGCGCCTGGATCAGATTGCTGGCAATCCCAGCTTTCAGCGCCTGGCCATCCGGCTGCAGGAATTGTCCGGCGTAAAAAACCGGGTCGATCTGGACAGTTTCTCTGAGGGCGAGATTGTTAACTACGGTTATACCGTCTACAAAAAGCTATTTCTGGAACTGGGCCTTGAGTTAATCCTTGATGGCATTAAGGAACAGGGTAAAACCCAGTTCTCTCTTGGTGACAGCTGTTTCCTTATGGCACTGCAGCACCTGTTAGAACCCCGCAGTAAAAGGGGCGCCTACCTTAAGCAGCAGCGTTACCTGCAACTGCCGCAGGTGGACCTGAACCACCTCTACCGTTCTTTGGATATACTGCACATACATAAGGAAAAGCTGGAAGACAGCCTCTATTACCATCACCGTACGATCCTTTCCATGCAGGTTGATGTGGTCTTCTTTGATGTGACTACTTTTCATTTTGAAAGCGTTAAGGCCGATTCCTTAAGGGATTTTGGCTTCAGCAAGAACGGTAAGTTCAACGAGGTACAGGTAGTCCTGGCCCTGCTGGTTGACACAGAGGGCCGCCCCATCGGCTATGAACTTTTCCCCGGTAACACCTTTGAGAGTAAGACTTTAGAATCAGCCCTGGAGAAACTGGAAAAACGTTTCGGTCTGCGCCAAGTCATCATCGTAGCTGACCGGGGGATTAACAGCAAGCTCAACCTAAAACGTATTGCTGCGCGGGGCTATCGCTACATCGTGGCCGCCCGTATCCGCAAGCTGAAAAAAGAACTGACGCATAAACTGCTTGACCCCGAGGGCTACATGGAACTCCCCCTGGATGAGGAAGGGGAAGCCTTCCGTTACAAAGTGATCGAACATGTAAACGAGATTAAAGATGATGTAGAAGTTTGTACCATTGACGAAAGGCTCGTGTTCACCTACTCTACAAAAAGAATGAAAAAAGACCGAGCTGATCGCCAAAGGCTCATCGAAAAAGCACGCTATCTCTTAGCAAACCAATCCAAGATCAAGTCTAGCAACAAAAAGGGTGGCAAGAAATATCTCAAAGAAATAGGTAACAAAAGCGACTGGGTCTTAGATGAAACAGCAATTACCAATGATGAGCGCTTCGACGGTTACTATGGCCTGCAGACCAATGACCATAACCTTACTCCCCAGGATTTACTGGAGGCCTATCACTGCCTCTGGAAGATCGAAGAGTCTTTCAGGGTCATGAAAAGTACACTAGAAGTGCGCCCTGTTTTCCATTGGACAGAGGCCCGGATTAAAGGCCATTTTGTCCTGTGTTTCCTGGCTTTCCTCCTGGAGAGGACCCTGGAGTTAAAGCTGAAAAATGCCGGCAGTTCCGCCTCCCCGCAACAAATCCGTGAGGCGCTCAACGCCATGTGCTTTACCAAAGTAGAAATTGATGGGAGCACGTTTTATATCAAGGCCAAGGGCACCGAGCTGAGCAGCAAAATCTTACGTGCCCTCAAGATGAAACCACATAAAAATGTTACCCCGGCTGAGGAGATGGTTCTGTAAGATACTGGTAATTGTAGTGGCAAAATGTACACGTTCTATTTTTTGTTTGCCCATTTTTAGCAGGCTCGTACGGGATCAACTGATAAAGTCAGGAAGAGGTGTTTGACACCTTTTAATTCCTCCGGGTCAAGCTGTTTAATTAGATCCGTTAACACCCAGTCTGCAACCTTGGCATTGGGCCACTCAAGCCCCGGAACCAACAAAGTTTCAAGAACAGGAAAACGTCCCCGCGTGTACGCGTACACTGAATGCCCGATATCAGCAGCACCGTCGACTACTCCTTCAAAAATTTCAGTTCCTGGAAGAAGTGTACCTCCCGGATAACTCGTAATTTTTACTCTTCCGTTTGTCGCTTCATCTATTGCTTTTATCCATCCTTGAATCAAGACAGTTTCAACCTCATGTACAGGCGGCTGAAAATGTGCGAGCGTTAGTTCAAATATTTCTCCTGCAGGTGCAGGTTTATCTGCGGTAGGTTTTGCGCATCCAGCCAATACGTACAAGCTAATTACAAGTAGCAGTATCAGCAAGTAAAATACCGATTTTTTACCTGGGCTACCATGGAAAAACATTTTTTTTATCCCCCTTTGTTATGAGTGAAGCTAAACACGGTAAACTTAAAAACGATTCAATCGAAGTGCAAGCCAACTCCCCCTTTCACATTACATATCGACAATATTCTACTAACCGTTCAGTATAATTGTACAACGATTATAAATCGGGATACTATGAATGTCAATATACAATATTTTTTATAGTCCCAATATTTAAGTTGCCCCCTGTTTAGGGGGGGCTGGTTGTCTTGCTCGGTTTGAATGCGCAGGTAAACACTCTTTGATTGATTACTTTCAAATGAACGGTTATTATACTTAGTATGAAAGAACTTGCCGATAAAATTGCGGGGGTTCCCTGCGGTTCTCATCGGTGAAGGTGTATTTCGCTGTCGCCACCACGTGCTGGCCGGTTGGCTCCGGGAGCGCATACGGCGGGAAAATCAGCGCGGGTGTGACAGCGATGAAGGCCAACAGCGCCGCCGCACCCGCATGAAACACGATGCGCGTAGGTGTTGGAACTGCTTGCGGCGCTTCGCGCTTACGATACAGCAACCAACCCTCACGCAGTGCCCATACAGAGAGCAAGGCGGCCAGCCCGTACCAGCGGAAGCTCCAGGGGATCACACCGGCCAGCGTAAGCAACCAGAACGCAGTGCCCATACTGATGCGCACCACCCTTTTGACCAGCATTGGCTGCGCAGGGGTAGCCCAACGGGCGGCAGCAATAACCGCTTCGGCAACAAAAGCGACAATCAGGACGATTGTTCCCATATGCAAATTAACCATGTCGTTTACCACCCGCGGCGGATTGGCTGTGAAAACCACGAGCCGGCATCGCCTTCCTCGTGTCTTTGGCTACCGTCATCTTATTTATGAGGGCTGTTTAACAGGTATGGATTATTTCACTTTTCCAGTTGAGGTTGATGCGCATAGCTTAACGAGCTCCCTTTTGACGATCCACGCGATTATTTTTCCCATTGTTAACAATTATACTGCCGCAGGAAATACCAACCGTGATCCGCTGGTCTTTTTTCAAACTCCACCCGGCCATGGGGATATCCCTCCCGTGTGAGGTTCTGTGCTTGACAACACTTTTAAATCAATGCAATATAACAATAAGGTTCTCAGGCAGGATTATACCCTTTAATTGATCATGGGGAGGTTACAGAGAATGCCATATGATTGGCTGGATGAATATTGCAGCTTTAAAAAAGGCGCTGAGAGAGACTTCAAAGAGGAATGGGATGCGACCCGTTACATGCTGAAGGGAAAAATGTTTGCCCTGCAGGGTAATGACCGGGACGGGAAAGCAATAATCACCCTTAAGCTGGAACCTTCACACGGCCAACTGCTCAGGGAAGAATATGCAGATATAATTCCCGGCTATTACATGAACAAGGAGCATTGGAATTCCGTTTACCTGGATGGTAAGGTGCCACCCGATTTGCTGCAGGAGATGATCGACGAATCATATACCCTCATCCTGAATAACCTCAGCAAAAAGGCCCGGAGCAAGATACTGTCCGAGTAATCTGGTGTAAATTGCTCAAAAAAAACCCGCTATTTACAGCGGGTTTGCTTGTCATGAGTATGGAAGCCTGTTGTTATTCTATTGCGGTATCGGGAACGTCCTTTGTTTTGCAGCAGTCTAACCTGGTCATAATTTCGGGGACCATCTCCACGATCCTTTCCAGGGACCCTTTACCGGTAAGGGAGAGTACACTTACTTCATCATTTTTGATCACCAGAATGGCATTTGGTGTAATCTTGCAACCTGTGGCGCCGCCGTAGCCTGAGCCATCGTTTCCCTTATTGTCCTTACCGCCGCCTTCGCCGCCGGCCACGCCAAAAGATACTGATATAATGGGTATCATGGTTATCTCACCCACCTTGAAGGGCTCCCCCACTACCGTCTCCGTGCGTAAAAACCTTTCCAGTTTTTCAAATAGGGTATTAAAAACTCCGTTTCCGCTGCTCATCCTACCCATCCTCCTTTTCTCCTTTTTATCCTTTTGTTTTTCATTTTATCTCTATAATCTAAATACACCGTGTTGTCAAACAAAGTTGCAAGAGCATGCATTTTTTTTATCTCTGAGGGTTATTTTTCAGGCGGCGCAGGAGGGCTTTTCTCTTTTCTGCGCCCTGAGAAATTCCCGCGTCCTGCGCATCAGCAAAAAGCGAAGCGCCCGGAAAAGCAGGAGACATATGGCCAGCCGGCCTTCAATGTAGCAGAAAAATTCATAGTGTTCTTCCTCCCATACAGGTTCAATGTCACTAACAATTTCCCCGCAGCACTCTTTAAGCGTATACAGCAATGCGGCAAACCAACCGTTAAGATGAGGTTCAGGGAAACCAAGTCTCCCCTTTAACATCACTTTTTTAGGTTTTATCATGTTCAGGATATCTCGCAACAAAACCATTGCGTTGCCCATGAATTCTCTATCCAGGGCACCCAGAAGCGCTAACGGGGAAAATCTTTGGTCTTTCTTTTTCTTTTTCTCTTTTTCCTGGCCCCACTTTTGCGGGTCCAAGGCAAAAGACAGCCCTGCAATAAAAAGGTGTATTTTAAAAGCATGGGCAGTCTGACCGCTCCATTGTCCCTTTACAGCAAGGCAGGGGGTACAGCGGATACTAAAATCCCCCCTGAAAAAATCATTATAGCCACACTCAAACTGGTAGCGCAGCGGCACCAACAGCAGCAATAAGCATAAGAGCACGATAGCCGCCAGGATGAACAGAACTGCATACAGGAAAAAAACCAGCGCTGCCATGACAACCTCCTATCTTAAACCTGACCGGGAATGATCCTGTCAAGCAGGGGATTTCTTTTTCTGAGAGTTACCAATGCAGCTTTCCCCAAAAAAGCAAGGGAACGCCTCACGGAGCGGCCCAGTGTGCGGCTTAGGTTACGGTTCACGGGATTGTAACCCAGAAAACTTGTAGATTTTGATATGATCTGCAGCTGCAAATTCACCATATCTTTGGCCATAGACCTCTTCCCGGAGGTTTCCGCTTCTTTTAGGTAGGTTCTTATAGCCGCCATGCGATAGATAAATAATTCGGCGGGTACCGCCACAGTCTGTTCATGTTTTAACTCCCAGTCCAGCAGCTTCAACTGGTTCAATTCCCGGCGGCACAAGCGGCAGGAGAGTAAATGTTCTTCCAGAATTCCTTTCTCCGATGGACTAATCTCCTGGTCGATGTGCTGTTGTAGCAGGTCACTGTATTTTTTGTGCAAGGGGAATTACACCTCCAATAGCCCGTAAGCCATCATTTTTTTACGCAACATATTCCTTGCCCGAAAAACACTGTTTTTAACTGTGCCCAATGGTTGATCCAGGGTATTGGCAATATTCTCGTAGCTCATTTCCTCATGGTAACGCAAAACCAGGGCTATGCGGTATTGCTCCGGCAGTTCCGCGATTAGCCCATTGACATGATTACGCGTATCTTCAAAAAGCACTGACTCCTCTGTATCTTCCCCGCCGGCAAGGATATTTTCCGGGGACGCTTCCCCACCCTCCTGGCCCTTTTGGTTCCATTCACCTTCCAGGGAAACTTCCTGCCTTGAACTTTTTTTGCGGGAGTTGATCATGGTATTAACCGCAACTTTTTTAAGCCATGGCAGCAGCGGCCTGTTTTCGTCAAAATTTTTAAAGCCACGCAAGACCCTGATATAAACTTCCTGCATCATATCCAGCGATTCTTCCTTGTTACGGGTAAAACTGAAGCAAAGACGGTAAAGATAGCCCTCATAGCGGCTGAGGAGAATATTAAAGGCGTCTGCGTCATTTTTCTTGCACCGCCTGATCAGATTTATATCCGTCTCCACCTGCCAGCACGCCTCCCGAAATAACTGCTTCCAAATAATAATACCCGTTTAAATGGGATTTTGTTGCAAAAGAATTTAAAAATTTATTTTTAGTTTTTGTTTACTCGGATCCGGCAACAAAGGCAACAACCAGAACGATGGTACCCATGTGCAAATTAACCATGTTGTTCACCACCCGCGGCGGAATAGCTGCGAAAACCACGAGCCGGCATCACCTTTAAATCCAAACCCCGTGCATTAGGGGCTCGCCCCCGGCACACGCAACGGCGCATGTTCTAATTGGCCAGTAAGGTTGAGGGAAGGTTATGTTGATCGCATAACTCAATTCTTGGTGTAATTAATCGCCTGAAAGCCCCAGTTCCACGCATATCCTTATCAATTGCGGTGATTTTTAGGCGGTAAAATCTTCCCTTGGTGTATGAATTATGCCAGGTAAAATTTATTACTTCTTTTGTTTTTTTATGGCATGGCACGGCACAAGCCAGGATTCTTCTTTTTTTAACTTGATCATCATAAGGCAGCGGGGACTGTCAGACCCCACTGCCTTTTTAAAATTGACACACACCTTGACACATTCAGTAAAGCTTACGAAAAAAATAACCCTGGCCCTGCAAAAAGCGTATTACCTCCGGCAGGGCTTCCACCGTGCTCCTTGTGCCCAGGTCGTGAAAGAGTATAACAACCGTATCTTTCCCCGGGACTTGCTGCTGCACTGCATTCAGGATGCGCTCTGCGGGCACGTTTTTGCCGTTGGCATCGAAACTGTTCACGTTCCAGCCGATATGACGGTAGCCGCTTCTTTGCAGCGCCCGGTTATACTCAGGCCATGCGGAAAAGTCAGTGCCGTAGGGCATACGCGCAATCTTCGGCCGCTCACCTGTAATGGAATGGATCAGCGCCTCCGTACTGCGTATCTCTTCCATAAACGGGACTATACCGCTATGGAGCACCTCAACCCTGTGCGTATATGTGTGATTTTCCACAGCATGGCCTTCTGTATGGATGCGGCGCAGTATTTCCGGATACTTGGCTACACGTTCCCCCACCACAAAAAAAGTGGCTTTGATCTTTTCCTGTGCAAGAATATCCAGAATGAGGGGTGTAACAACCTCGCCCGGCCCGTCGTCGAAGGTCAGGTAGGCAACACGCTGCGGCGGCGGCCACAGGTAACGGGAAAAGGGCTTTTCCACCTTAAAATGCACGGATGAGGCATTACCCTTGCCCTGCTGCCGTACAACCAGGGACACAACTTGCTGCTCCGGCTGCCAGTTGATTTTCCAGTCAAAAAAATCGGCCATGGGGCGCAGGGGGCAGAAATATGTAGCCGTTCTCCAGGCGGTATGGCCAGGTCCCCCCTGCAAACTTTGTCTCCACGGAAGGATGGTTGCCAGCACGGGGGTGAGGGGTAAAAGAACCCCAGCCGGGCTGGTTTGCCAGGGTCTCAAAGGCAAAGGCAAAATGCCCGTTGTCAACGACAAGCCGGTTCAATTCCCCGTCCCAGGCAATGTTCAGGCCCACGTGGGCTGCTAGTTCGCGCACGAGGACATAGGTTAGGCCGTCCAGGGTAAAAGGAGCCTGCTTAAATGTTATCAACCCACCTGCAGCAGGAGCCCCCCCTGCCGGGGGGGACGCGGCATTCCCTGTCACAGGAAGAAGCATTGCGGCCAAAAATACAAAAATCATTGCTATGTTCTTGATAGCGCTCCGTTTACACAAGTTAAGTCCGTATAATTGTGTAAAATAGGGGACCATTCCTGGTCTCCATCGGTTAGAATGTAATTGGTCAAAAAACAACCTAGCCGAGAGGAGATTCAAAATGGCCCAATACCAGATTACCGTAGATTCGCAAGTTTTGCATCAACTTTTTA
>CALJJZ010000079.1 GCA_937973635.1 uncultured Bacillota bacterium
TAAGCTTCATAAAGGGGTCTAAAGCTAAAGTATAAACTTTTTCCAGAGCTGCAGCATGGAACTTGATTTTAACAACATACTGGGGCAGCAAATTACGAAGCTGCTCCTCCAGCCAGGCTTGAAACCGGGCATGCTCTCGCCCCGGACCGAGCAGAAAAAATCGCCTCCGTTATCGTTATTAGAGACTGGAAATAAATGTCTCTAAGTCGATTTTGGGGCGATACCGAAAATGTCAAGTCTCATTATTGACCATGTATTTTGATTTACATGCAATATCTCTATATAACGCTCAATATCACTAAATATCGCCATATGAAGTTGTCACCAAAATTGGAGGTAAAATGAAAAACTCCATGGGCAAGAAGCAGCATGGAGTCTTATGTAAGAGTTTCCGAGAAGGTACCAAAAAAAGAAGGAGGTGAGCAAAGGCTTGAACAATATAGAGATGGAAAAAGAAAAAAAACCAAGAAAGCTACCGGTTATCTTAAACTTTGAAGAACAAAGGGCGCTGCTGGCCCAACCAAATCCAAAAGCGCCAACAGGTTTGCGCAACCTCTGTATGATCAAACTAATGCTAGATGCAGGGTTACGCCTTTCTGAGGTAATTTCCCTGCGGCCGCAGGATATTGATTTTGAAAATTCCAGCATAGAAATACATGGCGAAGATGAACAAAAAGATGTACGTAGTCGTACTCTCTGGCTCGGGCAGGACACCCTGGAATTAATTAAGCGCTGGCTTGAAATCAAACCCAATAGTGAATATCTTTTTAGCACATTAAAAGGCGGCCGCCTTGATGATCGCTATATTCGTGAAATGGTCAAAAGGCTGGCTGGACGAGCAAAGATTAAAAAGAATGTATTTCCCCATAGCTTGCGTCATTCCTTTGCAGCCGATCTATATCGTAAAACTCGTAATATACGCATTGTCCAGGAGGCGCTTGGTCATGCGGATCTTTCTACAACTATGATTTATACCTTTTTTATTGATGAAAACTTGGAAAAGGCCATGCAATTTTTTCGTTCAGGAAAGACGGCTTGAACAGCCGTCAGAGGGTCTTTTAGAAACAACAGAAAAACAGGGGGAAAGTGACGACAATACGAAAATTAAAGAAATCCTCTCCAGAGCAGAAGCAGAAGTAGCAACTTCTGAAGAAGCAGCAGTTTTTACAGAAGACGAAAAAGCACCATCCCTCCAGGGCTCAAGTACGCCGGAGGGCGGAAAAAAAATTTTTAGCGTCCATGCCATTAAATGTAAATGTGGTGATATTCTTAGCAGAAAGATGAAGCAATGTCCAAGCTGTGGGAAAAGCGTTGAGCTTTTATTGGAAGAACTACGCCAGGATTTTTACCGGATTAATTTTATGCAATCTAAAAAAGACAACAAATAACCTTTTAATCTTTTTCAGTCGGGGTAAGGCGTCTGTTCTTTAGCTTGCTCATTTTTACTAATACACTTTAGCATCATATACTGTTGTAAGACGTGGCAATTCGGAGAGAACCTCCAGGTTCAAGACTTTATGATGGTCAAGGGATATGTACTCAAGGGAAACCAACCCTTTAAGGGGCGTTAAATCCCTGATTGCATTACCTTCACAACTTAGCTCCCGCAAGTTTAGCATCTGTGCCAGAGGAGACAGGTCGTCAATCCTGTTATAAGCCAGGTACAAATAATTTAAATTGGTCAGGCTGCTTAAAGGAGAGATATCTTTAATTAAATTATGGCTTAGATCCAGCTTCCACAAGCTTATAAGGTTCTCCAGGGCAGAGACATCCCGAATATCATTTTTACTTAGATTAAGATAAGTTAAATGTTCTAGTGTAGAAAGGGGTTGGATTTCAAAAACGCGGTTATTACTGATATCCAGGTCTAACAGGTTTAACAATGAGCCCAAGGGGGCAATATCACGGATTTTGTTGTAACTGAGATCAAGCACCAACAGGTTTTCCAACCTTCCTAAAGGTGTAAGATCGCTGATTATATTGCCGGAAAGATATAAGTATTCCAGCCTACGCATTTTCCGCAAAGGTGCCAGATCGCTGATCTGGTTATGGCTGAGATCCAGCTCCCAAAGGTTTTTTAGCTTTGCCAGAGGCGTTATATCTGATATATTATTATCTTTTAAGTTTATACTCTCTAAAGATACCGCATTTTCCAGGCCGGACAGGTTACGTATACCCTGTCCCTGTAAGTCAAGAAAAATTAGCAGTTTAAGATCCCCTTTAATCAGGCGCCCTTCTGGTTTGCCTACTTGTTCACGAATTACCTTTTCCAGTTGTTTATCAGCAAACCGCACTTCAAAAAGGTCGCAACCGGGTATGTAAATAATAACCATAAAAATAACAGATAAAAGAAGGCAATGCCTTAGAAATTTGTTAAACATAAGTTTTTCCTTCTTTCTTTCCCTGTATAACTTAATCAATTATTTGCTTCGAGGCAATCGTTACCATAAAAAATAGTAACTGCTCAGCTCTTTGACAAAATATTTTAATTTAGTGGCTAAAATACCATATAATACCTAGACTTTTCCATGCTTTTGTGGTACCATTAAATCATGAAAAAGTTAACTGTTTCCCTACGTCTACAAGCTCGAATGTATTCCGCCAGCTCTTATGCCCGGGAGGTGCTCTGCCGTGAAATATGAGCAGTTCCTGGAATTTTACAATGCGGGACCTGAGACTGTTTACAAACTGCTGTTAACCATTATAGAAACAAATAAGGTGCTCATGGATAAGGTAGCATCGTTACAACAGCAGGTAGCTCTGCAAGACGAGCGGATTAAAGAACTGGAATCCCAACTCAACAAAAACAGCCGTAATAGCAGCAAGCCTCCTTCCACCGATGAGTTTGTCAAACCCAAAAGCCGGCGTAAAAAAGTGGCAAATCATCTGGCGGACAGAAAGGGCACAAAGGCCATCATTTGAAGATATCTGATCACCCTGACCGTAGTATTGTGCACACAGTTAAAAGCTGCTTTGGTTGCGGCAAGTCCTTGGACGATATCCCCCCGATGAGCGCTGAAAAGCGCCAGGAATATGATATTCCACCACTCAAGGTGGAGGTTGTCGAGCACATAGTAGAAAGCAAGCTCTGCCCCTGTTGCGGCACGCATAACAAAGCATCTTTCCCTAAGGGGGTAACCTATCCAGTACAGTAAGGTGCTAATTTGAAAGGGCTTTTAGTCTATTTAAACCAGTATCAACTGCTCCCTTATGAACGGCTAATTGAACTTATGTATGATCTTTTTGGCCACAGCGTAAGTGAAGGCACTCTCTTTAATACCAACCGTACGGTTCACGAAGCCCTTAAAACGGCAGAAGATCTGGGTGCGAAGATGTTCTGCCGTATCCGCAGCTACATTTCTACGGCCAGGGAAAATTCTGCCCCAGTGCTTGATGCTATTAAGTCTGCACTGGCAGGAAAACCATTTGTTCCGGAATTATAGATCGTTTGTCAAAGAGCTGAGCAGTTACAAAAAATATAAAAATAAGATTCGCTGATTTTCCCTTAATTCCTGCCCATATCATTATTTGGAGAAAAGTTTCGTCTATTTATCCCTAGTATTTAATCAGGAGGACAGGCTGTTATGCAAAAAACAATAGGAAATGTTACCCTGGAATGTGTCAAGGGCGATATTACATCTCAGGCTGATATCACAGCTATTGTCAACGCAGCCAATGCCCAATTACGCAGCGGTGGTGGCGTTGCCGGAGCTATCCACAGGGCGGCAGGGCCTGAACTGGAAAGGCAATGCCGGCGGCTTGCACCAATCCAGCCGGGAGATGCCGTTATCACTAAGGGATTTAACCTGCCCAACAAATATGTTATCCACTGTCTCGGACCTGTTTTTGGCGTAGATAAACCGGAAGACCAAATTCTTGCCAAATGCTATAACAATGCCATAACCCTGGCAGAAGAATATAAAATAGATTCCATTGCCTTTCCGGCTATCTCCACCGGCATTTTCGGCTATCCCCTTGACGCTGCTGCAGAAGTAGCATTACGCACTGTCATAAGCAGAATCTCTCAGCTTGACTATTTACGTTTAATTCGTTTTGTGCTATTCAGTGACAGCGACCTGTCCGTATATAAAAAAATCTTTGCTCAAATAATTCCTTAATCTGGACTAACAATTTTTTTTATTACAATTTGCAGGATATAAAGACGATAATCGCGAATACAAAATAATTGTAAAATAAACGTAACTGCTCAGCTCTTTGACAAACGATCTATAATTCCGGAACAAATGGTTTTCCTGCCAGTGCAGACTTAATAGCATCAAGCACTGGGACAGAATTTTTCCTGGCCGTAGAATGGTATTTTAGCCACTAAATTAAAATATTTTGTCAAAGAGCTGAGCAGTTAAAAATAAACAAAAAAAACAGGGGGGCAATATGCATGTTTTTTAAAAAATTTCTCCCAATCCTTATGGTATTTTTTTTGTTTGGAGTCATCGGGTGCGGGTTTGGCACAAAATCATCCAGCGGCCCTGGAATAGTGCAAAGATACGAGGATACTCCTTCTGCCCTAACAGAACTGGTTAATGGAGGCATTGATGCGGTAGTAGCCGATTCGCCTGTTGTGCTGGAGTATATTAAAAACAATCCTCAGGCTAATTTAAAGGCTTTCGGGGATCCCCGTTTTGAACAGGAATTTTATGGTATCGCCATGCGCCAGGGCGATAAGGAACTGCATGATCTGGTCAACGAAGGGTTAAGAAGGATAAAAGAAAATGGTGTCTATGACCTGATTTTTAATAAATATTTTGGAGACGGAGCCGATTATCAGGTTGCAGAAAGCGATAACCGCCTGGGACGTACTTATAAAGTGGCCCAAGATATGGCTTATGCACCCTTTGAGTACATTAACGATGCCGGGGAACCGGAAGGTTTTGATTGTGATTTAATCCGGGCTATAGCTGCAGAAATGGGTTTTGCCGTAGAGCTGGTAAACACAAACTGGGACGGCATTATTCCTTCACTCCTTGCCGCAACGTCCGACATGATTATCTCTGCTATGACTATCACAGAAGAGCGCCAGCAAAGTGTAACTTTTTCCAATCCCTATTTTGAAGCAACTCAATATATTGCTGTAAAACAAGATTCACCTATTAAAAGCCTGGATGACCTGCAGGGGAAGAAAGTCGGGGTACAAAACGGTACAACAGGAGATTTTGCCATAACTAATTATTTTGAGAGTCTAAAATAACTTAGCCAAAAAATAGGCCGTGCTGTTTTTATTTGTTGCAGTCACGCCATGGTTAGCGATTGCACTTTAAGCGGGCAATACACGGTGTTGCCCGCTTTTTTAGGGGGAAGCTGATGGATTTTCGTTTTGAGGTAATTATGAGATATCTACCCCTGCTTTTACAGGGAATGAAGCTAACCTTCCAGCTAACAATCACTGCTGTGGCCATAGGAACAATTATTGGTTTATTTGTTAGCCTTTGTCGTATTGCTTCTTTTAAGCCTGCTGCCTGGATGGCCAAAGGATATGTGGATTTTTTCAGAGGCACACCACTTTTAGTTCAGATTTTTTTAATCCATTATGGTTTTCCCCAATTGTTTGGCATGAACGCTTTTCCAGCCTACCTGTCCGGTATCATCGCCCTGAGCCTCAACAGTGGAGCCTATATCGCCGAGATCTTCCGGGCAGGCATCCAGTCAATTCATCGGGGACAGATGGAGGCTGCCCGTTCTCTGGGGATGAATTACGCCCAGGCTATGTTCTACATCATCCTGCCCCAGGCTTTTAAACGCTGTATTCCGCCCCTGGGCAACGAGTTCATTGCCATGCTCAAGGATTCTTCCCTAGTTTCTGTCATTGCCTTGCAGGAACTGATGATGTCCGGCCGTATCATGCAGGGGCGTTCGTACAGACCTTTTGAAACCTGGGTTACAGTAGCAATGTTATATCTCGTTATGACCCTGACCATATCTCAGTTCGTATCCTATCTGGAGAGGGTGTTCGGCAAAGATGATCACGGTGAATAACCTAGTCAAGGTATTTGGACATCTTGAAGTGTTACGTGGCATTTCCTGTCACATAGAAGCCAAAGAAGTAGTAGTTATCATCGGCCCGTCAGGTTCGGGAAAAAGCACTTTCTTACGCTGCCTCAATCAGCTGGAAAAAGCCACCTCCGGGGAAATTATTATTGACGGCATAAATGTTACCGACCCCAGGACAGATATAAATGCTGTACGTCAAGAAGTAGGCATGGTTTTCCAGCGTTTTAATCTTTTTCCCCATATGACAGCTCTGCAAAATGTAGCCCTTGCCCCCATGAAAGTACGGAAACAGCCGCGCCGCGAAGCAGAGAAGCTTGCTATGGATCTTTTAGAGCGTGTTGGCCTACAGGATAAAATACACCAGTACCCAGAAAAATTGTCGGGAGGACAACAGCAAAGGGTAGCCATTGCCCGTTCCCTGGCCATGCGGCCAAAAGTTATGTTGTTTGATGAACCTACTTCTGCGCTCGATCCGGAAATGGTTGGCGAAGTGCTGGAAGTAATCAAAAGCCTAGCGAAAGAAGGTATGACCATGGTTGTGGTCAGCCACGAAATGGGTTTTGCCAGGGAAGTAGGAGACAGGGTAATTTTTATGGATGAAGGTTTAATCGTAGAAGAAGGAGATCCGGAACAGCTTTATACCAATCCCCGCCATCAGCGGACACGCTTGTTCCTGAGCAAAATCCTCTAGCTATAGTTAAACTAAATTTCACCCCTGGCTTTAACTTTAGCCTCCATGCACTGATTGCCGCTTGTCAACTTTTTCAGGTGTCGTCCTGATTTCAGCGAGCAGCATGCCAGCAAGGATCAACGCGCCTCCCAGGTAAGTATTGGCAGTAAGCGATTCCTGCAACAGCCAGACAGCAAAAAAGGCAGCAAAAACAGGCTCAGTGGTAAATATAATTGCTGTATGATTGGGAGTGGTAAAACGCTGCATGTAATTTTGCGTGAAAAAAGCCAGACAGGTGGCCAAGATTGCCGTAATCATTAAGGCAAGCCAAACCTCTGACACATGGGCGTAGCTGCCTGTTTCAAACAGTGCCGTCGCTATACCGCTGAGCAAAGCAACAGTGGCAATTTGAAAAGTAACCAGCCACACAGTTGGATGAGCAGAAGCATATCTGCCTACAAAAATAATATGTAAAGCAAAGGATAGGGCACAACATAAAATAAGCATATCACCAAAACATATTATTTCTAATGAAAAGACTGAAAGCATAAGTAATCCCAACAAAGCAAACAACGAACCGATTAAGACCCCGGGAGCAGGAAACTGCCGGTTCATTATAATACCAATCAAAGGCACAAAAACGACTGAAAGCCCTGTAATAAAGCCGGCATTGGATGCAGTAGTATAAAGAAGCCCCACAGTCTGGAAGGAATAACCGCTGAACAACAAAACACCTAGCAAAAAACCGGCCCTTAATGTAGACTTCTGTACACTATTAAAATAGGGCAAGGCAAAAAGGAGCATTATTACTGATGCCAGCGAAAAACGGTAAAAGTTAAAATTAAAAGGCGGCAATAAAATAATGGCATTTTTAACCGTTACAAAAGTAAGACCCCAGATAGCTGCTACAAGAAGCAACGAACCATCTGCAAGTAAAGCACGACGTTTTTCTCCAAACAATCTCCGAACCCCTTTAGCAAAAACAATTAATCAAAAATTAAAAAGTATAGCCTGACCAGCTCAGGACTTATGCAGTCCAAAAGCATCATGCAACACCCGGACTGCAAGTTCTGTGTAACGGGCATCAATAACACAGGATATCTTTATCTCTGAGGTGCTGATCATCATAATGTTAATCCCCGCTGCAGCAAGGGCCTGAAACATGCGTGATGCCACACCGGGGTTGCTGCGCATACCGCCTCCTACAATAGAAACTTTAGCAATATTCTGGTCATAATGCACCCCTTCTGCGCCGACCTCTTCAGCAACTTTTTTTACTGCCTGCAGTGCTCTATCCAGATCATCGTCAGGTACGGTAAAAGTTACATCAGCAGCATTTTGACGTCCAATATTCTGGATGATCATATCCACGTTTATACCCATATCCGCCAGAGGGATAAAAATCCGGGAAGCAATACCGGGTTTATCCGGCACCCCCATTACGGAAATTTTTGTCTCCCCCCGACTAAAAGTTACACCGGAGATAAGTTCTCCTTCCATTTCTTCATCCTCCCCGCAGACCCAGGTCCCTTCTTCATAATTGAAAGAGGAACGCACCAGGATTTTTACATTATATTTTCTTGCCAGCTCAACGCAACGGTTATGCAGAACCTTGGCTCCAAGGCCTGCGAGCTCCATCATACTCTCGTACGAAATTTTACTTAATTTACGGGCTTTTTTATAGACCTGGGGATCACAGGTATAGACACCGTCTACATCGGTATAGATTTCACAGAAATCAGCATTTAGGGCAGCTGCAAGGGCCACGGCAGTAGTATCGGAACCACCACGTCCCAGTGTAGTAATCTCTCCCTCGGCGGTTATTCCCTGAAAACCAGCCACAACTGCCACTTCCCCCTGCTGGAAGGACCGTAAGAGCCTTTCAACATTTATTTCTTTAATCAGCGCTGCCGTATGCCTGTTATTGGTAATTATAGGCAATTGAAATGATAAATAAGAACGTGCTTTAATTCCCCTTTCGGCAAGGGCCATCGCCAAAAGAGCAGAGCTTACCTGTTCACCGCTGGCAAGGAGCATATCCTGTTCCCTCGGATCCGGGGATGCGTTTGTTTCCCGCGAAAGGGCAAGAAGGCGATCCGTTTCTTTGCCCATGGCTGAAACGACAACAACAATGCCCTCGGCCTTTTCTTTATATGTGGCAATTCTATGGGCTACATGCTTAATCCGTTCTACAGTTCCCACAGAGGTGCCACCGTACTTCTGAACTATTACTTTACTTTTTCCCTGGTTCATTTTTCCCCCTGCCTGTAATTATTAAGACTTCGGAAGCAAGTATAACACATTTATTGTTAAAATGTATATGGAGATTTTAAGTGTAACAAAAAAGAGCACCGGAGATCCATTCCGTATCGCGAAAATAGATTCCATAAAATATTGACAACCCCTAGGCCCCTGTGTTAAAATAGTTACAAGAAAGGAAAAGGAAATCTACTAACCTTTGTTTACGAGCAAAGGCGCTCTTGCGGCCGCTTTTAGGGTTGTAAGAGCTTTTTTTTAGAAATTTTAACCCAAAATATTTTCACAGGGCAAAGGCGCTCAGCTTTTTTACCAGCTGGGCGTTTTTAATAAAATAAAGAAAGGGATGAGCAGATGATATTCAGCAGGGAAACGGGAAAAAGATGTAGCGGTCTGTTCGGTAAAAAGCATTACAGGTGGATATTGAAATTGCTTATTGTAGCAGCATTATGCCTGTGGGCACCCGCTGTCTTCGCAGCAGGGGAGCTAGAGGTTTCAGCAGCCCTTGATAGCATCTGGATAATTATTGCCGCGGCTATGGTCTTTCTGATGCATGCCGGGTTTGCCATGGTCGAAACAGGTTTTACCAGGGCCAAAAACGCAGGCAATATTATCATGAAAAATTTTATGACTTTTTGCGGCGGCAGCCTTAGTTTTATATTATTTGGCTTTTTACTGATGTTTGGCCTTAGCATAGGAGGTTTTATCAGTTACGGGGTGATACTAGGGGCAGCTGGGAACACCTGGATTTACAGGTACCGTTATTTGTTTTCCTGATTTTCCAAACAGTATTTGCTGCTACAGCCGCAACCATTGTTTCCGGTGCAGTAGCAGAACGTATACGCTTTTCTTCTTATCTGATTTACAGCATCGCCCTTACAGCAATTATCTATTCGGTAGTAGGGCACTGGGTTTGGGGCGGCGGCTGGCTTGGAGAAAGAAAGGATGTTTGTCGATGAAAAAAATCGAGTGTATCATCAGGCCCGATCGCTTAATAGAAATACAGGAAGCTCTTAATGGCATAACCACGGGAATCACTGTTACCCATGTGAAAGGTTATGGTACCACAAAGGGAGAAACCCAGATCTATCGTGGCACTCCTGTTACTTTTAATCTTTTACCCAAGATAAAAATCGAGATGGTAATAAGTGAGGACAAAGTAGAGGAAGTAAGAGGAAGTAATAGAAATAATCCAGAGAGTCTGTCGAACCGGCAAACTGGGTGACGGTAAAATATTCATCTTCTCCGTAGATGACGTTATACGGATCCATACAGGAGAAAGGGGCAGCAAAGCCCTCTAAAACTCATGTTTGAACATTAACTATTAACTACAAAAAGCCGTGAGTTTCATTAATCACGGCTTTTCTCTGGCAGGGGAGACAGGACTTGAACCCGCAGCCTACGGTTTTGGAGACCGCCGCTCTGCCAGTTGAGCTACTCCCCTTTGGCAACTATTATTTTAGCCTGTGAAAGTGTTTTTGTCAAATCTATTTAGTGCACGGCACGGGTGCACTTCAATATTTGAGGTACTAATATATGGAAATAATAGCAAATATGTCTTATTCTGCCTTACGCAACCCCTGCCAGTACCCTTCCCAACGGTTACCATGGATAAAACAGGACTAGTGCACTGTATGTTAACTTTTGTCATATCTGGTGTAAAGGCATGGGCAGGCGTCTATTGCAATGCTTATATCTTTATTATAAAATGGATTTAAGGCTTTATCCATGCTTAAAATAAATGATTTTTTGTAACTGCTCAGCTCTTTGACAAAATATTTTAATTTAGTGGCTAAAATACCATATAATACCTAGATTTTTTCATGCTTTTGTGGTACCATTAAATCATGAAAAAGCTAACTGTTTTCCTACGTCTACAAGCTAGAATGTATTCCGCCAGCTCTTATGCCCGGGAGGTGCTCTGCCGTGAAGTATGAGCAGTTCCTGGAATTTTACAATGCGGGACCTGAGACTGTTTACAAACTGCTGTTAACCATTATTGAAACAAATAAGGTGCTCATGGATAAGGTAGCATCGTTACAACAG
>CALJJZ010000080.1 GCA_937973635.1 uncultured Bacillota bacterium
AAATGAGTCCTTACTCAAAGTTTATCAAAGATGCTCCTTTAGCATTTGTGTTAATAGCAAATGAGGATAGAATGAAATTTCCTGAAAATTGGCAACAAGATATGGGAGCAGCAGCACAAAACATTTTATTAGAAGCTGTAGCATTAGGATTAGGAGCCGTATGGGTAGGAGTAGCTCCATTAGAAGATAGAGTAAACTATGTGAGCAATATGTTTAATTTACGAGAGACTTTAAAGCCTTATTGCGTAATAGCTTTAGGTTATCCAGCAGAAGGACAGGAAAATAAATTTATTGATAGATACGATGCAACAAGAGTACATTTTGAAAAGTTTTGAGGTAAGGCGCTATCCCGTCGTGGAAATGCTTAAACGGTTTCTCGCCACGCTCCAGTCTGAGTCAATATAGTTTACGCCAATAGGAGGGCAAAAACTATGAGGTACTCAGAGGGGTTTAAGGTAGCATAGTAAAGAAGACACAGGATAGCTCTGATGACATGACAACATCTTGCGTGGTGCCTGTATTGCAAAAATCAATACAAAGAATCTTTCACGGTGATAGAAGAAGCAATACGGCTACAGTCCCAGGACCCCGACTTGAACATAGTCCGTGATCGGATATGGGAAAAGTTACCCGTTCCCCGCGATGCCCCTCATGGGAGTTCTCTTCCAAACGCATCAGCTTGCCATAAAAGGTCTTCGAATATTGCTTTCCGGGGCGATGGTGGAAAAGCCGTGGGTGGGTTCGTGCCTTGAGTTCGATTCCTGTTAATTTACCCTAACGGGTCATGGTAGCGGGTACGAATGATTTCAATAAAGGTTTTCCTTACTTACGCTATCAGCCAACAAGGGTCCCCTCTTGAACCTTTCTGAAATGAGGGAGGCTTTAAGACGCAGCGCTTTAAGAGAAGTAGGTTAGCGATCGAATGGCGCAGCCAGGCCTGATGTGAATGAAGTAAACGGAATTTCGACCTTCTGTGGGCCAGCGGCATAGGAGGCCACCTGATAGGGATCGAAGAAGAAAACGATCGAAGTCGGCGTTAGCGCCCAATTCTTATAGTTGTCGGGCATGGTAGCGGCCGTTCCGGGGTCAAGCATCATCGGGTCTGCCATGTCGCCCAACTGCTTCGTAAGGTCTTCATGCGCGTACTGGGCAATCATATCCAACGGTACGTTACCCTTAGCGAATACATCATTGAGCGCAAGCTGTTTGCCTGTGTTGACCTTAAAAGGTCATGCTAGCGTATCGGCTGTTGGGATGCGCCCCACCGGTGTAAAAGCTAATCTGAAACAGAACGGTCTGAATATCTTCGGAGTACTTGTAGAGTTCATAGTAGATATCCATTTCCCAATTGTTGACGTGGGCTGGCAGCGTGTATTCTGGCATATAGGATGAAATGAAACCCTTCTGCTGGTCGGTCACAAAGGTGTCAATTACCTTGCTGACTTCGGGATACTTCAACATTTCGAGCGGTTAGTGGATATTGACCCGTACGCCCATGATCACGACGCATTGCTGCTTATCGACTACTTGACATCTGTATCATATTTGTATATACATACAAATATGGTTTCCGACCACTACTGCGAATGCTTCTATTTTTCCGCCGCCCGCCTGTCTCGGGTGCTGGATCGTATCGCCGAGGAAGCCTTCGCCCCTGCTGGGCTTTCGGCTCCTCACGCCTTTGCCCTCATGGCTATCGCCGATATCGATGCGGAGAACTTAGCCATTGGAGATTTGGCGGAGCTTTTGGGGATAGATCCGTCAACCATGACTCGCTTTGCCGACAGCCTGGTCCATAAGGGCCTGGCCATACGGAGCAAGAACGGTAGGCGCACGGAACTGTCCGCCACGGAAAAGGGAAGAAATCTTGGACGGGAGCTGATCGGCAACTGGCGCAAGCTCCATGAGAACATTGAAGCCAAGCTCGGCCCCGGTGAGCAAGACCGCCTGGCAAAGCGTCTGGAGAAGGCAAGGAAGCTTTTAGAGAAATAATATAATCCCTAAAGGGATTATATTTGTATGTACACACAAAGGAGTATGGAATGCTGCAGACAATACTGAATAGGAGAAGCGTACGAAGCTTCTTGAAGGAAGAGGTGGATGAACAGGCGGTAGAAGCCTTGCTTAAGGCTGGTTTTCACGCCCCCAGCGCAATGAATCAGCGGCCCTGGCACTTCATCGTCCTTAAGGGCGAGAAGCTGGCGGATGTCCTGGCTGGCAGTCCGAACACGCCGAAGGGGTCCCCTCTGGCCATCGTTGTATGCGTAGATGAAAGCCTTGAGCGTTTTAAGGGACTAGGTGATTCGGATGCAGCCGCTGCGACACAAAACATCCTTCTTGCCGCGGAATCCCTTGGACTTGGTGCGGTTTGGAGCGCCGTCCTTCCCGATTCGGTTCCCCATTATCGGAAAACGCTGAATATCCCCACCAACGTCCGGCCCTATTCCATAGTACCTGTGGGCAAGCCCGCTCAAAAACCTGAACCGACAGACCGCTACGATGCCGCCAAGGTGCATTGGAACTCCTGGTAAGGAGGCCTATATGCACATGGCCATCATCGGACACTGGAACGACCCGTTGGCCAGGGCTGTTGTGACGGGTGTTCTGGAAGATCCGGGTTGGGAACCTGTGGACGTGGGCGGGGTAGAGCAGGCTCTCCACCTGGAGCACATGACCCTGCTTTGGGGGCATATGGTAAGGATAGGCGGGTGTTCTCCCCGCATTGTCTGGGCGGCTTTGAAGGTTTGAGGGGGATGGATATGAAACATCATGGAGCTACGAAGGAACTATTCGGACGCTCCCGCGTCGAAGCCTTAAGCGACGGGGTCTTCGCCATCGTCGTTACCCTTCTGGTGCTGGAAATGAAGGTGCCCCATGTGGAGGACGCAGGGTCTGTCCCTGGCCTGGCTGCCAGTCTCCTTGGCTTGTGGCCAAAATTCGTCAGCTGGGTGATCAGCTTCGCCACAGTCTGCGTCATCTGACTCAACCACCACCGCCTGTTCAGCCATTTTGCCCGGATGGACGCTCCGGCCTTCTGGCTCAACGCCAACCTTTTGCTGTGGGTTTCTTTTATCCCTTTCCCGACCGCCCTGATTGGGGACTACCCCAGGAATGCCCTGGCCCTGAGTCTTTATGGACTGGTGATGCTTCTTATGGCCCTGGGCTTTGTGATCCTGCGGATCTGGCTTCTGAAGGCGGATCTCCTTGGTTCTGAAATTGACAGGGACAGATTCAAAGCGGGAACCATGTGGGCCTTCATCATGGGGCCCTGCGCCTATGCGGTGGGGGCCGCCCTTGCTTGGGTCCAGCCTATCCTATCCTTCCTGGTCTACGTGGGCATCACCGCCTATTTTATCCTGCCCCATTCCATTAGGTCCGCCCAGTCCCGGCCGGTGTCGTGATGCTCTATGAGGTCATATCAGAACTTTCTGAATTGTGGCGATGCGTCCGCTGCCTGGACCAGGGTTTGTGTTAGCAGCTTCCATGCGCTTAATTGTTGTAGCTTTTTAATAGTAATTATGTTTGCCTGGACAACTATTTCTATTATAATCATGGATAATGAAGTATAGCTCAATACCTTTAGGCCTTGTATTTGCATTTCTTTTGTGGGGCATCTTTACGACGCTTATTTTTGTGTTTGTACTAAAAGATGCTTATAACCTGGCTCTTTATGGAAGAGAGACATCAGGAACTATTAATGAATATTATAAAGAGATAAGCTTTACCAGTAATACTCCAGACCTGTATGTAAAATTTTCCTTCTTTGCCCCCTTGCCGGGAAAAACGTACGACACATTTCACCCCGGCGAGTTGTGGTTTTCCAGCTCTCTTGTTTCTGGTCATTTTGAGCAAGAGAACCCCGTGGGTTCATCTATTAAGGTCCGCTATTATCCTGAAAATCCAAAGCTTTGTTATATTAAAAATGGGCAGCGGTCCGCAGACCTGATCGGTAATATATTTGGCTTAGTGGTCGGCTTGGGCTTTATCGGCTTTTCCGTTGCTGCTTTTTTTGTGAATAGGCAAAGAAAATCGGCATAAGCCCAGGTCCCAGGAAAATTTGAGCGTCTTTCTGCCACAGGTATCCACGCATTCTCCGCAGAGAATACAATCGTTTGAGTCGATTTCTCCTTTTACAAGAAGACGGGATACGGTGAGACTCATTGGGCAGACCTGATCGCAACGGCCGCAGGAAACGCAGGACCCAGGATCGCTTTTTACACGCAAGGAAGGAAGCTTTAGTAAACGTCCCGCACTGCGGCCCAAAATCATAAAGGGGGCCATCCAACAGATCGTGTGACAGGCTGCACGACGACCAAAGACGAGTGCCAGGACTAAAAAAACAGACACAACAATCAGATACGCGATCAAAGAAGAAACATCGGAAACGGAAAAGCCCTGCTGTGTCGCAAAGTCAAACTGGATACCCCGTACGCCACCAGACCTACGGAATATAAAACCTAAAATAAAAACCCAGACCCCCCAAACAAACCATTTCATCCATCTCGCTTTTTGTGGAAACGGCCGAGATTCACCCCGGGCAATCATGTCCTGCAACGCGCCAGCAGGGCAAAGATATGCACAAAAGCCACGGCCAAGGAAAACAGCGGAAAAAGCTAGTATCAGAAACATAATGAGGCTTCCGGTCACTATCCCAATGGATCCTCCCATCAGGGGAATTGCCGGGGACAGATAGTAAAAGAACGCCGGGAAAAAAACAAGCGAAAGAGTAGTTAGTACGGCACGAATGCGCCGCCGTGCGGGGATTTGTTTCATCGTTATTCCTCCTTAACAAACTATGATTTGCATTTATGTTTTTCTCATGCGTATCAAACATGGATCACCGTTTACAAAGCGGTAAAAAAGGTGTGCAGGGCTCCGAGAACGGCCTGTAAATCTTCTACTATCAGATGATGTCCGGCCCCGGGAATCTCAATTTCGCTAATACACCCGGACAGTCCGTTCCCTCGCTGATCCCATATGACTATGTAAAAACCGTCATTGGCCAGCTCAGAAAGTCCAGGGTATCCCCTGCAATCGCTGAGAGACCCATGCAGAACAAACACCGCTGGATTGTTTGGATCTCCCCATGCCCGGTAATGTATCAGCCGCCTGTGCCCTGCAACCTGGATTGGAATAGATTGTATTCTTTTACCCACATCCGCGGTTGGAGGCATGAGGTGTGCCTCACCGGATTCCCACGGACCCCTTACTGATGACTGATGATGACTTATTCCGATAACCCACGTTGACCGCCATCCCATAAAAAAACCAAATTGCTGATTAGCTCCAGAGTCTTTGGCAAAAGCAGTAACAGCTGTGAAATAAGTTAACAGAAGTATGATAAAAGCAAAAACCGTTAGAAATACGGGTATGCGCTGCCTTTTAGTATCAGACTTCATAGTCGCGCTCCTTAGAAACCACCCTGCCTTTATGACGAAACGGATATAGCACAATCGTATTTCAGAAAAAGGGAACAATCCATAGGTGAAATTCATCATTTTTATGTAAGAACCAGAAAACAGGGGTTTCTACTTAGGTATCCTTGTTCCATGCTTTAAGAACGGAGACAAGCTGAAGCCGGTTTCGGACTTGCAGTTTTTGAAAAATGTTATAAAGATGGTTTTCCACAGTTTTTCGGGATATATACATCGCTTCGGCCAGCTCCTGGTTTGTACAACCGGCCATAAGCCGTTCTATCAGCTCAACTTCCCGGGAAGTCAGGCTGAATTCGGCCTTGCATGCATCAGTAAGGTGGCCACCTTCGAGCAGCGGATCTGAATTAAGAAAGCGGCCTGCAAAGAAGAAGCTGCCGATATTCAGCGCCACAAGATAGGCGGGAAGTGAAAGACCATCCAAACTATCTAGAACGTGTATTTTTAAACGGGTAACAAGTATGTCCGCGATTAAGAGAACCAGAAAAATGGAACTAACCCATAAAAATAATAGAAGAGCACGTTTTAAGGCAAGCCTTGTTATCTGGGGGATATTTAAAGCAAGGAAAACAATCGCAGATAGAATTGTCAGCACAAGCTGAACATTCAGAATTGTAAAAATTGGTTCTGGATTCGAAACGAAC
>CALJJZ010000081.1 GCA_937973635.1 uncultured Bacillota bacterium
CCGCTCCACCTTAAGTAACCGTCTTTTTACCACAATGTCCCTGACCTGCTCTTCCGGTTTATGCTCCTTATGTTCAAAATCCTCACGCATTTTATCTTTCCCTCCTTTCTTTGAGCATTGATAAAAGCTTACGTACTAATATATACAGACCCCCCTTTTCCTGTGACAAAAAACTGCCGCCGGACAGCTGACTGGCCGGCGGCAGGCCGGGGGCAAAAGATTTTATCTTTCTCGGTCAATCTTCTTCTGTTTCAATGATTTCTTCTATAAATTCTCCGGGCAATGCTGCATCATCCCCGGGGCTTTCTTCTTTCACTATCTCCTCGGCCACAACTTCTTCTTCCGCCTCTGCCGGATCTTCGGGCACCCCGTCTTTTAACTTCGCCTTAATCCTGCACACATCCACTACAACTTTTAGCTGGACCGTTTCTGTTACTTTAATAAAGAGAGCAATCACTACCGTCTGTTCTAATTTTTTCTCCCCGATTAGCCTGCTTCTGACCTCACCCACAATGCCGGCGCGCACCTGCACATTCATCCCCGGGCGGGCGCCGGGGGCCTCTTTCACCAGGCGGAACGGTATGTCTTCCCTGACGTGGCGCACCAGGTTGCCCGGATCCACGAAGAAGACCTGCTTGTGCAGGGTCCCCTTTACCGTAACCTGGTCAAACCCCGCCGTCCCTTCCACGTTGATCAGCTGGGCCAGGATCTCGAAGATCTTCATCGCTTGCAGGGGCAGGGTTACGCTGGAGCGTATCGTTTCTTTTTGCTCCAGATCCAGGACAACGCTTTCCACTTTTAACAGCTCTTTACGCACCTTAATGCCGCAGCCAAAGACATCGACCACAACTTCAAGCTGCACTGTCTTTGTAACTTTGACAAAAATCTGCAGCAGCAGTTCCTGGCGCAGTTTACGGCTCGGCGGGTCGAGCAGGGCAAAGCTCTCCAGGCTCACATTAACATCGACCTGGGCATGCTGCCCCGGCCTGGCTCCGGGAATGGGCACGCTTTTGACAAAGGGGATGTTCTCCGCCCCGTGGCGCACCAGTTCCCCTTCGTCCACAAAGAAGATCTGTTTATGGATAACCCCCCGGACTATGACCATGTTCTGCTTTACCTCTGCCGTGAGATCACGTACAGAGGGCAGAATGCGGAAGATCTTCTTCGCCGTAACAGGCAGCGTTACCGTCTCGCTGAGAACCTGCCTCACTGTATCCTCTCCCACTACGGCATCCACTTTTAACAACTGTTTTTTTACTTTAATCCCGGGGCCAAGCACATCCACGACGACACTTATCTGCCTGGTCACGGTGACCTTAACAAAGATCTCCAGCACGATTACCTGCCGTACCGTATGAAAGCGCACCAGCTCCGTATCCACCGCTAAGACCCGTACTGTCACGTGGGCATTCATCCCCGGCACGACGTCCTTTAAAGGGACAAAAAAGGAAAAGGGGATCTCCTCCGGTATATGCCGGACCATGTCGCCCTTATCCACCACAAAAAGCTGCTTGTCGATGACGCCGCTGACCTCCACGCCTCCCGGCCGGACACTGGCCCTTACCGCCGTCACATGGGCCATGGCATCAAAGATTTTCAGCACCTTGAAAGGCAGTTTCATCTCCGCTTCCACGGCTTCCGTAACCGTCGCTTCATTAATTACTTTCTCCACTTTCAAGAGCCGGCGTTTAACAATGAGTTTATCGGACATAATTTTATCCCTCCTTTCCGCTGCAAAGAGCAGCCCTAATCTAATATATACAGCAGGCTTGCAGAGTGTTCCAACACAACCCTGCCCCCGCCCCTATTTGCCGGGAATAAATCTAACAAGATTGGTTAGATTATATATTTAAATATAAAAAAATAACCTAAATTTTTTTAGTTAGGTTGTTGACAAGTTTTATGTTATATTATATAATAACACCCGGGAAGGCGGTGCAGGAAAAATGCGTAAAGGGGATCATGAACCTGTATACAGCATCAGTATAGCAGCTCACCTGTTGAAAGTAACACCCCGCCTGCTGCGCCTCTACGAAGAAGCAGGGCTGGTCTCTCCCCACCGCACGGCAGGCAACACACGGCTTTATTCGGAAGACGACCTCAAACGCCTGGCCGTAGTGTGTTACCTGCACCAGGAGAAGGAGGTGAACTTGCCAGGCATTAAAATAATCCTTTCTTTACTGGCGGCAACGGACAGAGACAGGGCCGCAGGGCCCGGCAGAGGAAAAAGGGAAAGGGAAAGGAAAAAACCGGAACTGGAAGAGGAATTATGGCAAAAGATCCGGGAAATCGCTCCCCATTTTTAAGTAATGCTTTTAATTATCATATAAACTTTATCCTAAATGCTAATAACCTTAATCCAAATTAACAACGACGGAGGTGTTTTAAAATGGTAAATCTTATTAGAAGGCGCCCCTTCAGCGAGCTGATGGGCATCAGGGATGAAGTGGATCGTTTCTTAAATGATACGGTGCGTTTGTTTGACGAGAACATTGCGGAGCGTATCGGCTGGAAACCTGCCGTGGATATGGAGGAAAATAAAGAAGCATTCGTCATTACGGCTGAACTGCCGGGTCTGAAAAAAGACGACATCAAGATCACCATTGTGGACAACAAGCTCATGATCAGCGGGGAAATTTACGAAGAAAAGGATGTACAGGAGAAAAACTATTACCTTAAAGAGCGGGCCAGGGGAAAATTCAGCCGCACCTTCAGCTTGCCCTCGGCCATTGATGCCAATAAAGTAGAAGCTACTTACAAAGACGGGGTTCTGGTACTTAACCTGCCCAAGGTAGAAGAAGCAAAACCCCGCGAAATAATGATTAAGGACAGTTAAGATGCAAAGAGGGCGGGGGCACACCCCGAAAAGACTTAAAACAGAGGGGATTTTTCCCGGCGGAGCGGTTTCTCCGGGACTAAAGGGGGGTATAAAAGTGCCCCCCTTGCTTTTTTGCCCCAATTCTCGGATAGCCGCTAAAGGAAATTTGTTGGGGATGTAGAAATAAATAACTTTGCAGGCAGATCCTCAAGTATCCTCAAGCGCCGCGCCGTACGGAAAGGAAGGAGACGCATAAGTAATGGAGAAAAAAGAAGCCATCGCCCTGGTTCCGGCCTACAACGAAGCTCCCCGTCTGGCCCCGGTGCTGGAGGTAATCCTCTCCTCCCCTCTGGTAGGCAAAACCATCGTCATCGATGACGGCTCCCGGGATCATACCGCCGCTGTGGCGGGAAAATACCCGGTGGAGCTGCTCCGCCTTGAGCCCAACCAGGGCAAGGGTGCAGCCCTGCAGGCCGGCCTGCGCCATGCCCCCCGGGCCCCCTATTATCTCTTTTTGGATGCAGATCTGTTAAATTTCCGGCATGAGCATATTGCCGCCCTCCTGCAGCCCCTGGAGGAAGATGCAGAGGTTGTTATGAGCGTGGGCATCTTCCGCGCCGGCTATAAAAAAAGCGTCAACCTGGCACAGCATTATTTCTCCATCCTTAACGGCCAGCGGGCCCTGCGCCGCAGCTTCGTGGAGATCCTGCCCGATCTGGCATGGTCCCGTTTCGGCGTGGAGATTCTGCTCTCGCGCTATGCCGCTCTGGCCGGCCTCCGGGTGGCACAGCCGGAGCTACAGGGCATCAGCCATGTTACCAAAGAGGAAAAGCTGGGTTTCCTGCGGGGGTTTTCTTACCGGCTGCAGATGTTCGCCGAGTGCCTCTACGCCCTCTTTAACCACAAAAAGATGATCCTGCGCCATCCCGGCAGCGCGCCGGTAGAGATCCTGAGCAGGATACAGAACGGGGCTGCCCGGGGCACCTGAAGGCTGGGCTGCCCGTAATTTATTTTGTTTGCCTGAGAGGGGCGGCTGTGATAAGATAGGCATGTCCCACCAGATTAAACTTTGTCAGCAGCAGGCAGGAGGAAAGAAGATGAAAGAACAAGCAGGGGAAACGAGGGAAAAATACAACCTTGGCGTAACCAGGCAGAAAGCCATAGCGGCGCTGGCAGAGAAAGAGCCGCGCCTTGTCTGCCTGAACAGCGGTGTAATCTATAACCGGGAGCAGAACAGCTATATTCTCCCTTATTTAAACCGGCGTTACCTGGTAAACCACAGCAGCGGCGAAGTCAGGAACATGCATGGCGGGAGCGGCGTCTCCCCGCACCTGCAGATCATCTTCCTCCATTACCTGGCTGCCGCCGACGGGACCGCCCTGAGCGGACGGTGGATTACTTTTAAGGAACTGCCCGGAGGAGGCATCTATGTTGAACCGTACCGTAAAAGGGCAATCCTGCCCCTCACCCGCTATTTCGGCAGCAAACCGGAAAAATTTATGGAGGTGGGCCTCTCCCTGGGCGGCGAGGCGCAAAATTTCGGCGATTTTTCCCTGAAGCTGCGCCCCTTCCCCCGCGTCCCCATTGTTTTTATTTTCTGGAAAGGCGATGAAGAATTCGCCCCTTCGGCCGGTATTCTTTATGACGCTTCTGCCAGCCATTACCTGCCTACGGAGGATTATGCCCTTTTGCCCGGTTTGATTATCTGGGAGATGGCGGAGAAGCTGTAAGCGGCCCGGCTTCCCTGCCGCAAAGCCCGCAGCAGCAGCAATGATGAACGAGTTTTTAACCCTCCTGCCCTTTTTAAGAGAGCATTACAGGCGCTACCTGCTCGGGGTCGCCTGCGTGCTGGCTGTAGATTTTTTGCAGATGCTTATCCCCCGCCTGCTCGGCCTCTTTACCGATGCCCTGCTCCTTTCTCCCGTGCATACGGGGCAGCTCCGTTTTTACCTGTACCTCATTGTGGCCATAGCTGCAGCCATGGCCTTTTCCCGCTACCTCTGGCGCCTGTATATTATGGGGACGGCGCAGCTGCTGGAACAATACCTGCGGAACCTGCTCTTTCAACACCTGCAAAAACTGCCCCCTGCCTTTTACCTGCGCCACAGAACAGGGGAGTTAATGGCCCATCTTACCAACGATATTAACGCTGTGCGCAATTCCCTGGGGATCAGTATCGTCCTCCTGGTGGACGCCGTTTTTCTTACAGCCATGGCTGTTTTTTTCATGGTGACCACGGTAGGCTATGGCCTGACCCTCCTGGCTCTTATCCCCCTGCCCCTGCTGGCCGTAAGTTTTAAGAAATTGGGGACGGCCATCTACCAGCGTTTCCTGGGCGTTCAGGAATCTTTCGGCACCCTGACGGAAACGGTCAAAGAAAATATCAGCGGCATACGCCTCGTCAAAGCCTTTGCCCTGGAAGACACGGAAAAAGAGCGCTTCTCCGCCGCCGCCGCCGATTATATGCAAAAAAATTTTCACCTTTACCGGGCCTGGGGGCTTTATAACCCCCTTGCCTTTTTCTTCGCCCTCCTCAGTTTTATGATCGTCGTTATCGTCGGCGGGAGGATGGTCATGGAGGGCCGGATCTCCACCGGTGATTTTGTGGCCTTTAACGGATATGTGGTGCTCCTGGCCTGGCCCATGATGGCCGCCGGATGGGTCGTCAATTTCCTCCAGCGGGGCAGGGCTTCCATGGAGCGCATTAACCGGCTGCTGCAAGAGGAGGAAGCTGCAGCCGAAGGGGGAAGGCCCGCTTTAGATCCTGCCACGGTACAGGGAGACCTGCGCTTGGAGCAGCTGACTTTTCGTTATGAGGGGGCCCCGGGCGATGCTTTAAGGGATCTCTCTTTTACTATACCCCGGGGGAAGATTACGGTCCTCACAGGGCAGATCGGCAGCGGCAAGTCCACGCTCCTCTACCTGCTGCTGCGTTTTTTTACGCCCCAAAAAGGCCAAATTTTTCTGGGAGAACATCCCCTGGAGAGCTTTTCTTTAAGCGCCTGGCGCAGCAGCATAGGGTATCTGCCCCAGGACGGCTTTATTTTTGCCGGCTCCATCGCTGCCAATATCTCTTTCGCCCGGCCAAACGCCACAAGAGAGGAGATCGCCGAGGTGGCCCGCCTCGCTGCCCTGGACACGGAAATAGCTTCTTTCCCCGACGCCTACGATACCCCTGTGGGGGAACGGGGGATCACCCTTTCAGGGGGGCAGCAGCAGCGCCTTTCCCTGGCCCGGGCCCTTTTACCCCGCCCCGCCTTTTTGTTCCTGGACGACCCCTTCTCTGCCGTGGACCTGGCCACGGCAGAGAAGATTACGGCAAATCTGGCCGGGCTTAAAGATACTACCATCGTCCTTGTCTCTCACCGCCTGCAGACCTTCAAGCAAGCGCACAAGATCATTGTCCTGGAAAAGGGCCGGCTGGCAGCGGAGGGGACGCACGGGGAGCTGTTGGGGCGCAAAGACGGGGCATACCTCAGGCTTTGCCGGGACCAGCTCTGGCAGGAAAAGATCGGCCAGGCATAGGGCAGGCAGCCCTTTTAATGAGGAGGTGGAAGAGTGCATTACGAACATCATCCCGATGATGAGCGGCCGCTCAAAGCAGACCCGCAGCTGCTTAGGCGTATGCTTGCCTACGCCGCCCCGTACCGAGGCGCCCTTCTCTGGGCCTTGGTTTTGACCATGGCCACCACCGCCCTGCAGCTGGCCCAGCCCTATGTCCTCAAAATCGCCATCGACGATTATATCCTGGGGCCGGGCAGCGCTGCAGGGCTGAGGGATCTGGCCTTGCTCTTCGGCCTCATCTACAGCGCCGGGCTTTTCCTCCATTACTGGCAGTTTAACCTGCTCATGGGCACGGGGCAACGTATTGTCCACGCCATCCGCCGCGACCTTTTTGCCCACCTGCAGGACTTGCCCCTTACCTATATGGACCGTAATCCCGCCGGGCGCCTGCTCACCCGCGTCACCAACGACGCCGAAACTTTAAACGAGCTATATACGGGTTTCCTCGTGGATCTTTTACGGGACCTCTTTCTTTTGGCCGGCATTATCGTTATCATGCTGCGGCTGCATACGTCTCTGGCCCTGCTTACCTTCTCTTTTATCCCCCTTGTCCTCTTCGCCACTTTGATCTACAGGCTAAAGGCACGGCCCGCCTTCCGTGAGCTGCGCCGGCACCTGGCCCGCCTTAACTCCTTTGCTGCCGAAAACATCGCCGGCATACGTATCATCCAGGCTTTCCTGCAGGAAAAAAACCGCTTTAACCTCTTTTCCGCCATAAATGAAGCATATTACCGGGCAGGCTTGCGGGAATTAAAAGTCTTCGCCGTCTTTCGGCCGGCCATGGACCTTTTCCGCTCCCTGGCCCTGGCCACCCTGCTCTGGTTTGGCAGCGGCTCTGTCATGGCCGGGCTGCTCCCCTTCGGCGTGCTTTTCGCCTTCATCAACTATGTGGAGCAGTTTTTCCGCCCCTTAAACGACATCAGCGAGCGCTACAGCATCTTGCAGGCGGCCCTCGCCTCCGCGGAGCGGATCTTCCAGCTGCTGGACGAACAAAAAGAGGCAGACCCCCCTGCAGCCGTCAGTCTGCCGCTCAATAAAATAAGGGGCCATCTGGTTTTTGACCGGGTCTGGTTTGCCTATCAGCAGGAAGACTGGGTCTTAAAAGATCTAAGCCTGGAAATCAAAGCAGGCGCCAGGGTGGCGATTACGGGGCCCACAGGTGCGGGGAAGACCAGCCTGGTAAACCTGCTCAACCGCTTCTATCCTGTAAATCGCGGCAGCATCAGGCTGGACGGCACGGATATAAACCTCTTTGACCGAAGGGCTTTACGGCAGCAGATCGGTACCGTACAGCAGGAGGTTTTTCTTTTTAATGCCACGGTACGGGAAAATATCACCCTTAACTTGCTCAACCTTTCCCCCGCCGAGCTGGAAGTTGTAGCCAGAGCTGCCGGCTCTTACGCCTTCATCCGGGAACTACCGGAAAAATTTGATACCCCGGTAGGGGAACGGGGCTTTACCCTCTCCACAGGGCAACGGCAATTGCTGGCGCTGACGCGTATCCTTGTTTTTAACCCTTCCATCTTTATCCTGGACGAGGCCACGGCCCACCTGGACGCATATACAGAAGCGCTGCTGCAGCACAGCCTGGCCCGCGCCATGGAGGGGCGGACTTCCATTATGATCGCCCATCGCCTTTCCACACTGAAAATGGCGGAGCAGATTTTCTATCTGGATCAGGGCAGGATCAAGGAATTAAACAATTTCCAGCAACTGCTGGCAGAGCTGCAGCTGTAATCAAACCCCTAACTTCAGGACGTCCCCCGCGGCGCCACCAGCCCCCAGTCGGGCTCAAGGGGCTCCAGGAGCTCTAGATGTCCGGCCAGGGTTTCTACCCTTTCGCCTTCAATCAAGATCTGCACACGCTCCACGCCCGGCAGCTCCGCCAGGGTATGGACAATGGCGTACACGGTGAGGATCTCCCCCGTGGAGCCGCCCCAGTGGCTGGAACGCAGCTCCTCCGAAAAATCTGCTTCCGCCACTCCCCCCGCAATTTTAACCGCCCGCACTTTAACATCGGCAGGCACTGTCCGGCCGTGGGCGGGGTGGGCCGGGCCTTTCACCAGTTCCTCCAGAACAGCCACAGCCGGCTCTCTGTCGGCAAGGATAAGGGAGCGTTCTTCCTTTACCAGCTTTTCGCTCTGCTCGTCAGCAAAATAAAGGCTCACCGTCTGCTCGGCCTCCTCAGGAGGCTGCTGTTCCTGGGTATTTTCCTCTGCAGCGGGCGGCGCAGGCGGAAGGGGAGTCTGCCGTGACGCGCATCCCGCCGCCAAAGCAAGGGAAATGATCGTGAAAATGATCGTTAATCTCCAAATCCCGGGACGGAAAACCCCTGTACGGCCCGGGCCCGTCCCCTTTTCCTTTATCTGTACTTCCATGGCCTTCTCTCCTTCTGTTTAGCTTTTACGCTGCGGCGCCCTCTGCATTACCCATATTTCCGTCTCCCGGGGCAGAGTATCCCTGCTGATGGTAACGGCCGACCCTTTATCTCTGTGCCCCTTTCCCCATACCTCGAGGAAATCGTGGAGCGGGGCGATGGGCCAGTTGCGTGTAGCTTCAGTCCGGTAATGCATGGGCACGACCACGGCGGGTTGCAGCGCTTCCACCAGCTCTTTCCCTTCCCCGGCATTAAGGGTAAAATGGCCTCCTACCGGTAAAAGCAATACATCTACGGGTATGAGTTTCTCTATCTGTTCGGGGCCGAGCAGATGGCCCAGATCGCCCAGGTGGACAAGGCGTATCCCCCCTGCATCAAAAACAAAGACGGCATTCCGCCCCCGCAGCTTGCCGGCGGCAGCATCATGGTAACAAGGGAGGGTAAAGAGCTCCACCCCGGAAAGGGTAAGGGAAACTTCTTCCCAGCCCAGCCCGTCCGGGCTTAAGCCCCTGATGGCCCTGGCTCCGGGAGCAGCACCGCGGTAATTATGATCCATATGTTCATGGCTGATCGTGAGATAATCGGCTTCCAGCTCCAGCTTTCCATAACCGCAGTTTGGATCGTAGGGATCCATTAAAAAACGGACTCCGCCCACCTGCAGGAGAAACGCCGCATGGCCTAGGTACTGCAGCTCCACTTCAGCCACCCCTTCCCCTTTGCTTTCTTTCCCTTTCACCAATTCCCTCTCCTCCTTTGCTGTGCTTTGTCTTTTCTCCGGCCAGGCGGCCTTTTGTCCGGGGTAAAGACTGTAAACCCCAAAGAGCAGGGCCAGCAGGACCGGAAGCAGCAGCCAAAAAAACCTCTGTTTAAACATCTTGCGCCCTCCCTCCGGCAGCACCGCCACCAGAACACGGCAGCCGCCGCTTCTTCTCCTTAAAATTTATGACGGGAGGGGAATAATCATACAGCAAGACCTATTTTTTCCTTAAATTAAAGCTCCTATACCTAGGTCCAGGCAGAGCAGGCCCCTTGGGGAGAGCAAAAGAATTACTATGGGTTTGCTACGGTAGCAAAAGACCCTGCAAATCCAGATTATGGGGGCGAAATTCCATTGTATGGTTTATTGGCTGGAGATTGCCGGCCATCCCAGCCATTTCCACTCCGTTTTTCCCGCCCCAGATGCTATAATTTCTTTAAACCCTTTCTCCGGAAAGAGAGGCCGCAAAGGTGGATCCCGTAACCCATGCCCTCGTAGGTCTGGGGATGGGGGCCCTCTCCGGACAGGCCCTCTCCCCGTACAACCCCCTATATTGCGCTGCCGTCCTGGGCTCCTTGGCTCCCGATCTTGATGTGCTGGCCTTGCTGCGGGGCAGAATCGTTTTTATCCGCCATCACCGGGGAGCGTCCCACTCCCTGCCGGGCATAGCGCTCCTTTCCCTGGCCATCAGCCTGATCCTGAAAATTGACTTTGCCGCCGACCCCCGGCTTTTCCTCCCCTGGGCCCTGGCCGGGGCCCTGGCCCACGTCCTGCTGGATTGCCTGAATTCTTACGGCACGCAGATCTGGTGGCCTTTCAGCCAAAAACGCTGTGCCGGTAACTTGCTTATGTTTATCGACCCGCTGCTGTTCTGTTTTTTCCTGCTGCCGCTGTTCTTCCCCCGGCAACCACAGCAGGCCGCCCTGGCAGCCCTTACGCTAACGGCCCTCTACCTGGCTCTCCGGGCCGCCATGCGGGCCCGGGCCGTTGCTGTGCTGCAGGAAAAGTACGCCCTCAACGCGGCAACGGGAAGCCTTACCGTCCTTCCCGCCCTGCAGGGGCTAGCCAGCTGGGATTTTCGTATCCAAAGAAGCCGGCAGATCCTGCTGGGGACGTTAAACCTGTACCGGCGCAGCATCAGCAACTGCGCCATCTTAAAGCGCCAGGAACGTACTCCTCTGGTGGAAAAAGCCCTGCAGAGCGGCGCGGGCCGGTTCTTCCGCCAGCTTACGGCCCATTATCATTTCACCCACTGGGAAGAAAAGGGCCGCCTCTGCGTGCGCCTGCTGGATCTGCGTTTTCAGAAACAGCGCAATTTTTTTTACCGGCTCACCTTTATTTTTAACGAACAATTTACACTAGAAGCAGCTTTTTTCCATGCACTGCAGGAGACCATCCCCCTAGAACTGCACCGGGGGCGGGGTACAGAGACGGCCGGGGTCTAGCCGTCCCCGCGCCCCGACATCATACCCCTGAAGATCAAAAGGACCACAAACAGCGCCAGCCCTACGTAAAAAAGGGGCGTGAGCAAAAGGAACGGGGCAAAGAAAAGGGCAATGAGCATCACCCCCGCCGCCGCGATGAAGAGCAGAAAATAACGCAAGGCTCCGCGGCGCGGCCAAAAAAGGAGCAGCAAGATTACGACCACAGTAATGGCAAGATCCAAAAGGCGTCAATTCCTTCCCCTGATATAGTCCTGTCAATTTTAATTCACTTCTCCGCCCCCTGTATTTTTACTTCTCCATCCCTGATCCTTCCTCCTCTTTTTTCTTCCCGTAAAGAGCACAGATTTTTTTAAAAATTCCGGGCTCAGCGGCAGGATTTTATCCTTTTAAAGGCGAAGGTTTAAAAATATTATACCCACAGGGAGGGGTTTTTGTGGCCAAAATATTGATGGCTACCGACGGTTCCGAACACGCGGTAAAGGTTGCCGATGCAGCTATCCTCCTGGCCAACGCCCTTGGTGCCGAGATAAGCGTCATCACTGTCACCCCGGTTTCCCACATGGCGCCAGACCTGGTGGCCCTCTACCAGGAGCAGATGGAGCAGGGGGCCCGGGAAATCCTGGAAGAAGCAAAAAGCTACTTTGCCGCCAGGGGCCTGGAGGTGGAAACCATTCATAAAGTGGGACATCCGGCAAGCGTAATCTGTGAGACGGCGGAAAAGGGAGGCTTCGATTTAATTGTACTAGGCAGCCGGGGGCTGGGCAAAATAAAAGAGCTCCTCCTGGGCAGCGTGAGCAACCGCGTAGCCCACAACGCCAGAACTTCCGTTTATATTGTAAAATAAGCCCTTTAGGGCGTTTAATGACCAAATATTCTTGCTTTCTTGCCCCGCATATTATATACTGGGGCTACAAAAGATCCAAGGAGGGACGGGGGAATGAAGATCAGGGCTTACCCTTTCCTGCAGCAGGAAGGGCAGGCGCCCCGCGCCGGCGAAAAAAAGGAGACGCCGCCGGCAACAAGGAGGAGCCTGCTCCCGGCACAGGAAGAAAGGTGCTACCAGGAAGCAGAAATTTGTGAGTCTTTGCGTGCCCGCGTGCGCTCATACCTGGCCCAGGTGCACAGGGCCCAGGCAGAGCTGCATACTCTGCAGGGCAACGAGGAACAACTGGCAGAAGCGGAAAGGCTTTATCAGCAGGTCGGTAAATTCCTGGCGGAAGGGGAAAAGGAACAAAGCAAAAACGTGGAAGCCCTTTACCTTAGCCTGGGAAAAGTAAGGGAAAAGCTGGCTGAGCTGCTGCCCAAGCTCAGCGATACGGCAGCAGACCCGGCAGCAGTCCTGGCCGAGGCCAGGGCAAAGGATGAAGAGACAGGGGCGACAAAAGGGGAAAATAAGCTGAAAGCTGATCTTCAGAGCCTTTCCCTGCGGCTGGAGGCCGCCAGGCAGAAACTGACCGAGCGTCAAAAGGAGCTGATTGCCGCCATCGCCCATAACCTGGTGGCCGTGGAGAATATCACCGCCTCAGATTCGGCCATCAGAGACGCAGCCTATGCCCGCAAAGTTATGGCCGAGGTAAAGGATCGGCTGACCACGGAAGCACATCATTTTATCCTCTCCCAGGCCAACCGGGAGAACATTGCCGCCCTGCTGGGTTAAGGGCTTAGGCGCTGAGCCGCTGCAGGACGAGTAAAAGGATAATACCGGGCACCCCCAGCAGGCCCACGAGCAGCGCCGTGAGGAGATTAATTCCCAGGTTCAGCCCGAAGAAAGCGCCAAAGAAGTTAAACAGGGCCAGAAGGCCGCCTCCTACCAGCATATTGCCCAGCAGGACGATGAGCATCTTTACGGGCAGGTAAAGGAGCCGCGCCAGCAGATAGAGCATCAGTAACGCGAAAAAGAGAGCGATAATTTGATTAATTTCCCAGGGGATCATAAATCCTGCCTCCCGGAGGTATTTTTTTTCTTTATTCTTTTCCCCCTGGCTCCTGCTGCCGCCGTGCCTCCTGCAGCAGGTAAACCAGGTGTCTTTCCGCGGCGTTTAACCGGAAAATAGCATAGTCAACCAGTTCCCTCTCCGTGACATGGTTAAAAAGGGAGAGGGCCGCCTGCAGCTCCAGCGCCGCTTCCCTGACAAGCGCTTTTTGGTCAGGAAGCTCTAAAGGGGCAGTTTTTCCCTCCCCCGGGTCAAAGAGCTTACGACCAAACTTGCTCAGAAAAGACGGCCTAGACATCCGGGGCAGCCTCCCGCCTGCAGCCTTTATCCTTTAACTTTAAGGCTTGCCCTAGATATATATGCACCCCCTGGCTCAATATGCTTGCTCCCCTGCAACGGCTCCGGCACGTATAAAAATCCCCCGGACGGTTAAATTCTAAATAAACGGTCAAAGGGGGATTAAATTATGTCCAAAATTGCCATTGTCGGGGCGGGCTTTGTTGGCTCCACCACTGCCTATGCCCTAATGCTTGGCGGTACCGCCGAACAGATCGTCCTCATTGACAAAGTTAAAGAAAAAGCCCGGGGCGAAGCCATGGACCTGAGCCACGGCGCTTCCTTTGTCCGGCCGGTCCAAATAGACGCCGGGGATTACCCCGATTGCCGTGGGGCGGAGCTGATCGTCATTACGGCGGGAAGGCCACAGCAGCCTGGAGAGTCGCGCCTGGACCTTATAGGCACAAACCGCTGGATTATGGAGCAGGTAGTCAAAAATATCGGCATTTATAACCGGGAAGCCATCCTGCTCATTGCCACAAACCCCGTCGATATCATGGCCTACACGGCCTGGCAGGCTTCGGGCCTGCCGGCGAGCCGGGTTATCGGTTCGGGGACCGTCCTGGACACCTCCCGCTTCCGCCATCTTTTAAGTAAACGCTGCGGCATTGACCCGCGCAACGTCCACGCCTATGTAATCGGCGAACATGGCGACTCGGAGATCCCCCTCTTCAGCCGGGCCAACATCGGCGGAGTGCCCTTGCACGAGTTTTGCGCCTGCTGCCCGGACAGCTGCTCCGGAGACAACAGGGAGGAGATCGGCCGCCTGGTCCGGGAAGCGGCCTATGAAATTATTGAGGACAAAGGAGCCACCTATTATGCCATTGCCCTGGCCCTGCGCAGGATTATCGAAAGCATCCTGCGCGATGAACATTCTGTACTCACCGTTTCCACCTATATTGAAGATTTCTACGGGGTGGGGGAGCTCTATCTGAGCCTGCCTTGTGTGCTGGGCCGCCAGGGGGTGGAAAGGATCATCCCCTTATCCCTGGCAGCAGAAGAAAAGGAGCTGTTTATCCGCTCCGCCGCTAAAATTAAAAGCTACCTGCCGCAAGCAGCCCTGTACACCCCCTAGTAATAAAAAAGATCGGGAGACGGCTCAGACCCGGCTCGGAGGAGCCGCAGAGATTAAAAAGCCGGGGTCCAAGGAAGATCCCGGCTTGCCTGAAAAAAATGATTTCCCGGTTCTTTTATGTTCATTCTACTTTTTAACTGGCTTCGTCCCCCCGCACAATGTCCTTGATCTTCATCAGGCGGACAAGGGCGCCCCGCTCGTTTTCATCCAGCTTCATGCTGATATACTTGATCGTCTTTGACAGCTGGGGAATGAGCACATATTCGAGGGCATTGACGCGGCGCCGCGTCTTGTCAATTTCATTGGCCAGCAGGAAAACGGTTTTTTCCACCTCCGCCAGCTTGATTAAGGCGGGCAGTACCTCGGCCAGAGCGGCAATGGAGGTATCCAGCTCCGCCGAAGTATTGGCAAAACCATAGGGATAGACATCGCCCCCTTTGAGGTCGTCCTCCTGCCGGCGGGTAAAACGGGGCACGCGCACGCTCATGAGATTCACTTCTTCCACTTCCAGCTCCACACGGGCCTGGGGGAACATGATCGCCTCTTCCATCGTTTCCGCAGACATGACAGCCTGGGCCAGCAGAAAATTGGCAAAAGAACGGGAGAGCTTGGCCTCCACGCGGGCGCGCAGCTCCTTGTTCTCCCGGATCAGCTCCAGGAATTTGCGCATCAGCTCATCCCGCTTGTCTTTAAGCAATTTATGCCCCCGCTGGGCCATCTTGAGGCGGCCCTTCAAGCGGTTCAGCTCCATGCGGGTCGGGTTAACGCGGATCTCCATCGCTTATTCCCCCCCGGCCCCGGTCTCAGCCGGTTGGGGCAGGTATTTCTCCAGGTATTCGTCCCGGACGCGTTTCAATTCTGTGCGCGGCAGAAGGGAGAGGAGCTGCCAGCCCAGGTCAAGGGTCTCCTCCACGGTCCGGTCCTCATTTTCGCCCTGCCGCACATAACGGTCCTCAAATTCATCGGCAAAACGGGCAAAGAGTTTATCTGCGTCGCTCAGGGCCGCTTCTCCCAGGATCGCCGCCAGTTCCTTCGCCTCTTTGCCCCGGGCATAAGCGGCGTATAACTGGTTCAAGGTATCGGCATGGTCTTCCCGTGTCTTACCGGCACCGATACCCTTATCTTTCAGGCGGGAAAGGGAAGGAAGCACATCCACCGGCGGGTAGATGCCTTTGCGGTGCAGGGAACGGCTGAGGATTACCTGCCCTTCCGTAATATACCCGGTCAGGTCGGGGATGGGGTGGGTCTTATCGTCCTCGGGCATGGTTAAAATGGGAATCTGGGTGATAGAACCTTCTTTGCCGCGGATACGGCCGGCCCGCTCGTAGATGGTGGCCAGGTCCGTATAAAGATAACCGGGATAACCCCTGCGCCCGGGCACCTCTTTGCGGGCCGCGGAGATCTCCCGCAGCGCTTCGGCATAGTTGGTGATATCGGTAAGGATAACCAGGACGTGCATACCCTTGTCATAGGCCAGATATTCTGCCGCCGTCAGGGCCATCCGCGGCGTGGCGATGCGCTCAATGGCCGGGTCATTGGCCAGGTTGATAAAGAGTACGGAGCGCTCAATGGAGCCCGTTTTACGGAAGTCAGCAATGAAAAACTCCGCCTCTTCAAAGGTAATCCCCATGGCGGCAAAAACAATGGCAAACTTGGATTCCGTCCCCAAAACTTTGGCCTGGCGGGCAATCTGGGCAGCCAGGCGGTTATGGGGAAGGCCGGAGCCGGAGAAAATAGGCAGCTTCTGCCCCCGCACCAGGGTATTCAAACCATCCACGGTGGAGACACCTGTCTGGATAAATTCGGAGGGGTAGTTGCGGGCGTAGGGGTTGAGCGGCAGACCGTTAATATCCAGCCGCTTTTCCGGGATAATTTTCGGCCCCTTGTCCCGGGGGCGCCCCAGCCCGTCAAAGACCCGCCCCAGAATATCCAGAGAAACGGGCAGCTCGATGCCCTTGCCCAGGAAACGTACCTTGCACTCGTTTACATTCATGCTGGTGGAGCCTTCAAAAATCTGAACCAGGGCTTTGTCCCTGTTCACTTCCAGCACGCGTCCGCGGCGGATCGTGCCGTCCTGCATTTCAATCTCGGCCAGTTCACCGAACTTTACTCCTTCTACCTGCTCGATCAGCATAAGGGGTCCCACGATCTCATTGATACTGCGATATTCTTTCAACATGGCATTCCCTCCTTCCCTTAAACGAATAATTGCTCGTCCTCTTCGTCACCGGCGGCCACAACCATGGCCACCTGCTCGCGGATCGTCTCCGCGATACGGTCGAGCTCATCCATCCTGCTTTCCTCCAGGTAACGGGCCCGGGCAATCTGGTCCCGCACCGGCAGGTTTAACAGTTCTCCCAGGTCCGCGCCCCGTTCCAGGGCACGCTGACATTCATGGTGAAAGAGCATAATCAGCTCCATCATTTTAAACTGCTTCTGCAGCGAGGCATAGGTATCAATTTCGTGGAAAGAGTTCTGGTGCAGGAAGTCCTCCCGCAGGGAACGGGCCGTCTCCAGGGTAAGCCGCTCCTTTGTGCCCAGGGCATCCACACCCACAAGCCGCACGATCTCTTCCAGATCCGCCTCTTCCTGCAGGATACGCATGGATTCGCCACGCATCTCTATCCAGGCGCCGCCCACCTTTTCCCGGTAATAATCGTCAAAAACATCGGTGTAAAGGGAGTAGCTGAGCAGCCAGTTAATGGCAGGGAAGTGGCGGCGGTACGCCAGGGCCGCGTCCAAACCCCAGAAAACCTTCACAATACGCAGCGTGTTCTGGGAAACAGGCTCCGAAAGGTCGCCGCCGGGCGGTGAAACCGCCCCTACCGCTGTAAGGGCCCCTTCACGGTTATCTTTGCCCAGGCAGATGACCCTGCCCGATCTTTCATAAAATTCGGCCACACGGGAACCAAGGTACGCGGGATAACCTTCTTCGCCGGGCATCTCCTCCAGACGGCCGGAGATCTCCCGCAGCGCCTCCGCCCAGCGCGATGTGGAATCGGCCATCAGGGCCACGCTGTAACCCATATCCCGGAAATACTCGGCAATGGTAATGCCGGTATAGATGGAAGCCTCCCGGGCAGCCACGGGCATATCCGAGGTATTGGCGATGAGCACCGTCCGTTTCATCAGGGGCTCGCCGCTTTTGGGGTCCTTTAGCTCAGGGAACTCGTTTAATACGTCGGTCATCTCGTTGCCGCGCTCGCCGCAGCCCACGTAAACAATGATCTCCGCATCAGCCCATTTGGCGAGCTGGTGCTGCGTTACCGTCTTGCCGCTGCCGAAAGGCAGGCGGAAGCAGCCTCTAAGTCCCTGGAGATTGCGCGTGCCCGCTACGAGGAGCGGGCGGCGATCCAGCTCGAGGTGTCCGGCGCGTTGTTCGGCGTCTTGCGGGCAAGATCCAACGTTGCTCAGGCGCGGTACGATCTCCGCATCGCCCTTGTGGAGCTTCGATATGCCCTCGGCGAGGATGTGCCACAATCTCGGCTGATGGAATTCAGTTCCGATGCTCCACGCACCCGGTGACACGGCCGCGCATGGTCAACGATCTACACAGTTATCTGTCCCGCGTCCTCGGGAGGCACGCTGAGCACCTCGCATGACCCGCGCACTCTCCATTGCAGTCCTTGCCGTACTTCTGCTTGCAAGCACCGTCTACTACCTGCGTGCAGGCCGGGCGGCACAGCCTGTCGCCAAGCGAGCGGAGACGACTATCCCGCTCGTTACTGTGTCAAATGCAAAGCTGGAGAGAGAGGCCGACCAGGTGACCCTTGCGGGAACGGTTCAGGCCGAAAGTCAGGCTGCAGTCGGAGTAAAGGTGCCGGCACGTATCATTGGCATCCTTGTTCGAGAAGGGGACCGCGT
>CALJJZ010000082.1 GCA_937973635.1 uncultured Bacillota bacterium
AGTTCATACCGCTGGTTTTTGGAAGAAGGTCTGCGGGAGGTATTTCAGGATATATCTCCCATTAAAGACTTTACCCAGAATTTGTCCCTGGAATTTATCGATTATGCCCTCGGAGAACCCAAGTATTCAGTGGAGGAATGCAAAGAACGGGATGCCACCTATGCTGCATCCCTGAAGGTACGGGTCAGGCTTGTAAACCGTGAAACGCTCGAGATAAAAGAACAGGAAGTTTTCATGGGCGATTTTCCCCTTATGACCAAAAATGGTACTTTTGTGATTAACGGGGCCGAGCGTGTTGTGGTCAGTCAGTTGGTACGTTCGCCCGGGGTATATTTTGGAAAACAACTTTATAATGGTAAACCCCTTTTTACCGGGACCATCATCCCCAACCGGGGTGCTTGGCTGGAGTTTGAAACGGATATTAACGATGTAATTTGGGTAAAGGTGGACCGTACGCGTAAGATTCCTGTTACAGTATTGCTGCGGGCGATTGGCTATGCCACTACCGGGCAGATTATGGAACTGTTTGACGGAGATCCCCGCATACTTAATACCCTGGAAAAGGATCAAAACGATACACAGGAGGAAGCCCTGCTGGAGATCTACAAAAGGTTGCGGCCCGGTGAACCTCTAAATGTGGAAAATGCCCGCAACCTCTTTGAATCCCTTTTTTTCGACCCGCGGCGCTATGATTTTGCCCGGGTGGGCCGTTTTAAAATGAATAAAAAGCTGGCGCTGCGCGGCAGGGTTATGTTTAGTGTCCTTGAGGAAGACTTAAAAGACCCGGATAAAGGGACGGTTGTCGCTGCTGCGGGCAGTGTAGTTGACAGTGCCCTTTACCGGCAGATCGAAGAGCTACGCATTGCCAGGCTTAAAGCTAAAAACAAGGAAGGTAGAACCTGCCTGATTATGAGTAATGGCGCTGTGCCTCTGCAGGTCAAGCAGCTAACCCGTGATGATATCGTGGCTACGGTAGGCTATATGCTGAACTTAATGGATGATCTTGGTAGCATTGACGATATCGATCACCTCGGAAACCGGCGGCTGCGCAGCGTAGGAGAACTTTTGCAGAACCAGTTCCGTATAGGACTTTCCCGTATGGAACGGGTTGTGCGGGAACGCATGACCATCCAGGATGTAGAAGCAGTGACGCCCCAGGCCTTGATTAACATCAGGCCGGTGATCGCCTCGATTAAGGAGTTTTTTGGTAGCAGCCAGCTTTCTCAGTTTATGGATCAGACGAACCCTCTGGCTGAACTGACACATAAAAGACGCCTTAGCGCCCTTGGCCCCGGCGGTTTGAGCCGTGAAAGGGCCGGATTCGAGGTGCGGGATGTGCATCACTCCCACTATGGCCGCATGTGCCCTATTGAAACGCCTGAAGGTCCTAATATCGGTCTGATCGGATCCCTCAGTACTTATGGCCGGATTAATGAATATGGCTTTATTGAAACCCCTTATCGCAGAGTAGACAAGGAGAATGGTGTAGTTACAGAGGAAGTTGTTTATCTTACCGCCGATGACGAGGATGAGTATATTATTGCCCAGGCCAACGCGCCTCTGGATGAAGAGGGACATTTTTTAGCCAAACGGGTAACGTGCCGTCACAGAAAAGATACAGTGATGGTGGTGCCGGAAGAGGTGGACTATATGGACGTCTCTCCCAAGCAGCTGGTAAGTGTGGCTACTGCTCTTATCCCTTTTTTGGAGAACGATGACGCGAACAGGGCCCTCATGGGTTCAAACATGCAGCGTCAGGCAGTCCCGCTGATGATTACAGAAGCACCTCTGGTGGGGACAGGTATGGAATATAAAGCCGCCCTTGACTCCGGGGTGATGGTTATAGCTGAAAATGCCGGAGAAGTAGTATTTGTCTCTTCCTCCCGTATTGTGGTCAAGCGGGAAGAAGATCCGAACGGGCCCAGCCGCATGATTCACGGGCGTACTGGAGAAATATTTACAGATAAGGCCCTTACTTATCCCTGGCCGCAGGGAGCAGATATTTATAAACTCCAGAAATTCAAGCGTTCCAATCAGGGCACCTATATGAACCAGCGTCCCATCGTCCGGAAAGGTCAGAAGGTCGTCAAGGGAGAGATAATTGCCGATGGACCCTGCACTGATAACGGAGAGCTGGCGCTGGGCCGTAATGTCCTTGTCGCTTTTATGCCCTGGCATGGTTATAATTACGAGGATGCCATCCTCATCAGCGAGAGGATGACCCGCGATGACGTATTTACTTCTATTCATATTGAAGAATATGAAGCGGAGGCCCGGGATACCAAACTCGGCCCGGAAGAGATAACCAGGGACATCCCTAATGTTGGCGAGGATGCCCTGCGGGATCTGGACGAAAGGGGCATTATCCGCATCGGTGCCGAGGTCAGGGCTGGTGATATTCTGGTAGGCAAAGTGACACCCAAAGGAGAAACGGAGCTTACAGCGGAGGAACGGCTTTTGCGGGCCATCTTCGGGGAAAAGGCGCGGGAAGTACGGGATACGTCTTTGCGGGTTCCCCACGGTGAAGCTGGTATGATCGTGGATGTAAAAGTCTTTTCCCGGGAAGCGGGGGATGAACTCTCTCCCGGTGTTAATCAGCTGGTACGGGTTTATATTGCCCAGAAAAGAAAAATATCCGAAGGCGATAAAATGGCCGGGCGCCACGGCAACAAGGGGGTTATTGCCCGGATCTTGCCGGAGGAGGATATGCCTTTTATGCCCGACGGGAAGCCCGTGGAGATTGTGCTTAATCCCCTGGGGGTGCCCTCCCGTATGAATATCGGACAGGTTTTGGAAACCCACCTGGGGTGGGCGGCTAAAGTCCTGGGTGTGCATATTGCTTCTCCTGTATTCGACGGAGCAGCGGAGGAAGATATCTTCCAGGCCTTTGAAGAAGCAAAACTGCCCCCCAACGGTAAAACAATTTTAAGGGACGGACGTACCGGAGAACCTTTTGACAACGAAATCAGCGTAGGCTATATTTATATGCTTAAACTTGCTCACCTTGTGGATGACAAAATACATGCCCGTTCTACCGGCCCCTACTCCCTGGTTACACAGCAGCCCCTTGGCGGCAAGGCCCAGTTTGGCGGCCAGCGTTTTGGCGAGATGGAGGTATGGGCTCTGGAGGCTTATGGTGCATCATATACCCTGCAGGAGATCCTGACGGTAAAATCCGATGACGTGGTGGGCCGTGTCAAAACGTACGAAGCTATTGTTAAGGGCGATAATATACCCGAGCCGGGGGTCCCCGAATCGTTTAAAGTCCTGGTAAAAGAGCTGCAGAGCCTGGGGCTTGATGTCAAAGTTCTGAATGAAGAAAGCGGCGAGTTTTTAATCCGTGATGATGAAGAAGATGGGGAGTATATCCTCGACCTTAACATGGAGGGTTTTGAAGGGGATGAACGGGGGACAGAGCTAGAGGAAGCAGAGGAAGACACAGACGAAGACGTTTCCCTGCTGGATGAAGACGAGGAATTTACGGGTATTCCTCTGGACGGAGAAGAGGATGAGGGGGATTATGATCTTTTCCCCGAAAGCTTTCCCGAAGACGAGGAACTGCCCCTGGATGAAGAGGAACCTTTAAACCTGGATGACGAGGATATTGTGATCAAACGCTCTAAATTGCGCAGCAGGCTTGGGGTAGATAACGAAGACGAAGAAGATATGTTTTAAAAAACTGTTTTTTGCACCTGGGACATTTAACTTTTTGGGTTCTGCCTAAAACCTGGAGGGAGGAAACAGCCCTTGTTGGATGTCAATAATTTTGATGCTTTGCAACTGAGCCTGGCATCACCGGAAAAAATCAGGGCCTGGTCCCGTGGCGAAGTAAAGAAACCGGAAACGATCAATTACCGTACCCTGAAGCCGGAACGGGAAGGACTGTTTTGTGAAAAAATCTTTGGACCGCAGAAGGACTGGGAATGCCATTGCGGCAAATACAAGCGGGTTCGTTATAAAGGTATAGTCTGTGATCGTTGCGGTGTGGAAGTGACACGGGCCAAAGTACGTCGTGAGCGCATGGGCCATATTGAGTTGGCAGCTCCCGTATCCCATATCTGGTATTTTAAAGGTATTCCCAGCCGCATGGGGCTTCTCCTGGATATGTCTCCCCGGGCTCTGGAAAAGGTGCTTTATTTTGCCGCTTATGTGGTAATTGATCCCGGTGATACGCTCCTGAGTAAGAACCAGCTTCTCTCCGAGGCTGAATACCGGGAGTATCGAGAAAAATATGATGCCCTTTTTGCTGTGGGAAAAGGCTTTAAGGCGGAGATGGGGGCCGAAGCGGTAAAAAAACTGCTGGAGGAGATAGACCTGGATGCCACTGCTGAAGCTATCCGCGCCGAGGTGCGCAGCAGCAGCGGACAAAAGAAAATCAGGGCAATCAGGCGGCTGGAAGTGGTTGAGGCTTTTCGCCAATCGGGAAATTCCCCTGCGTGGATGGTCCTGGATGTAATTCCTGTGATCCCTCCCGATCTGCGCCCCATGGTTCAGTTGGACGGCGGACGCTTTGCCACGTCCGATTTAAATGATCTTTACCGCCGTGTTATTAACCGCAATAACCGCTTAAAGCGGCTGCTCGACCTGGGTGCCCCTGATATTATTGTGCGCAACGAGAAACGTATGCTGCAGGAGGCAGTGGATGCACTCATTGATAATGGGCGGCGTGGCCGGCCTGTGACGGGTCCGGGCAACCGACCCCTTAAGTCGCTCAGTGATATGCTCAAGGGCAAGCAGGGGCGCTTCCGCCAGAACCTGCTGGGCAAAAGAGTCGATTATTCCGGCCGTTCCGTGATTGTTGTGGGCCCTGAACTGAAGCTGTACCAGTGCGGTTTGCCCAAAGAGATGTCCCTTGAGCTTTTTAAGCCTTTTGTCATGCGCCGCCTGGTAAAAGACGGTCTGGCTCATAATATTAAAAGCGCTAAGCGTATGGTAGAAAAGCTTCGCCCTGAAGTCTGGGACGTTTTGGAAGACGTAATTAAAGATCACCCTGTCCTGCTCAACCGGGCACCGACGCTGCACCGCCTTGGTATTCAGGCCTTTGAACCCGTACTTGTGGAAGGCCGTGCCATCAAGATTCATCCCCTTGTCTGTACCGCTTATAATGCAGATTTTGACGGGGACCAGATGGCTGTCCATGTTCCTCTGTCTGCGGAGGCCCAGGCGGAGGCCCGTACCCTTATGCTTTCAGCAAATAACCTGCTCAACCCCAAAGACGGCCATCCTGTAGTAGCTCCTACCCAGGATATGGTGCTGGGCATTTATTACCTCACGGTGGAAAAAAAGGGGGCACGGGGCGAAGGCAATTATTACAGCAGTATCAATGAAGCGGTGATGGCCTATCATAACGGTTTAATTGAACTCCATGCCCGTGTAATTGTGGATATAACCGGTTTTGATAAGCCAAACCTGCAGCTTCCCCCAGGTGTGGACGATAAAAAATTCCTTATCACCACGGCCGGCAAGCTTATTTTTAACGAGATCTTTCCCGCTGATTTTCCCTATATCAATAACGCGGATATGGACGAACCTTTGCTGCCCGGATATTTTGTGGCCCGCCGGGAATGCTCCCTTTCCCAGTTGCGGGAGAACCTTAAAAGTTTACCTTTGAATAACTCGGTGAAAAAAAATGTTGTAGCCCGCCTGGTAGGGCTCTGTTACCGGAAGTACGGTAACACCCGTACGGCGGAAATCTTGGATGAGATTAAACGTGTAGGTTACAATTATGCCACCATTGCCGGCATTACCATCGGCATTGATGACATCATTATCCCTGCCAGCAAACAGGAAACGCTGAATGAAGCTGAACGTGCCGTTGAGGAAATTGAAAGGCAGTACCGCAAGGGTTTGATTACCTCCGATGAGCGTTATGATCGGGTGATTGATATCTGGCACAGGGCCAAGGACACCATTTCTGCAGCATTAATGGATAGCTTTGACAGCTTTAACCCCATTTATATGATGTCTAAGTCAGGCGCCAGGGGTAACGAGTCGCAGATTACACAGCTTGCCGGTATGCGCGGCCTCATGGCTGATCCTACGGGGCGCATCCATGATATTCCCATCAAAGCCAACTTCCGGGAAGGTCTTACCGTGCTGGAATACTTTATCTCCACACACGGCGCCCGTAAGGGTCTGGCCGATACAGCCCTTAAAACCGCGGATTCCGGTTATCTCACACGGCGGCTTGTGGATGTGGCCCAGGATGTAATCGTGCGGAGTATGGATTGCGGAACTACCCAGGGTGTTACGGTGGAGGAGATGCAGGAAGACGAGGGAGACGTGATTGAAGATCTGGCCGAACGTATTATTGGACGTTTTTCCCTGGAGGATATTTACCATCCTGAAACGGGAGAGGTGCTGGTAAAGGCTGACGAATTGATAGATGAGGATATCGCAGCTAAGATTATTGCTGCCGGGATCAAAGAAGTGACCATCCGTTCTGTTTTGACCTGCAAATCCCGTCATGGTGTCTGCATCAAATGTTACGGCAGGAACCTGGCTACCGGACAGCTGGTGGAAGTGGGCGAAGCTGTGGGTATTATCGCTGCCCAGTCTATTGGAGAGCCGGGAACGCAGCTAACCATGCGGACTTTCCATACCGGCGGTGTGGCCGGCGATGATATTACCCAGGGCTTGCCCCGCGTGGAAGAGCTTTTTGAGGCCCGTAAACCAAAAGGCCAGTCCCTGATTAGCGAGATTTCAGGCAGGGTGGAACTGGGAGAGTCACGCAGCAAGCGGGAGGTCAAAATTTACTCGCCGCATGGGGAGATTAAAACTTATCAGGTGCCTTATGGCGCCCGCCTTAAGGTAAGGGATGGTATGGAGGTGGAGGCGGGCGATGAGTTGACAGAAGGCTCTATTAACCCCCATGACCTGCTCAAAGTGCGGGGGATCAGGGGAGTCCAGCTTTATCTGTTGCAGGAAGTCCAGCGGGTTTATCGTCTCCAGGGCGTAGATATCAACGATAAGCACATTGAAGTGATGATCCGTCAGATGTTAAAAAAAGTAAAAATTGAAGATGCCGGAGATACAAACCTTTTACCGGGGAGCCTGGAAGACAGTTTTACAGTGGAAGAAGTCAACCGTAAAATTATGGCCAAAGGGGGTAAAAAAGCTGTAGCCAGGCCGGTTCTTTTGGGTATTACCAAGGCCTCTCTGGCGACCGATTCATTCCTTTCTGCTGCCTCCTTCCAGGAGACGACCAGGGTGCTTACCGATGCTTCCATTAAAGGCAAAGTGGACCCCCTGCTTGGCCTTAAAGAAAACGTAATTATCGGCAAGCTGATCCCGGCAGGCACAGGGATGTCACGTTACCGTAATATCAAGGTAATCCTGAACAAAGGCGCTGTAGCACCGCCGCCGCGGGCGGAAAAACAGGCAGAGAAAAGTGATTATGATGATGATGAATTTGAATTTCCCGAGGCAATTGGGGCAGGGGGTCAGGGTACGGGCAGAGAAGACTACTACCCCGATCTTGCTGTAAACCAAAATGAACAGAATGGAGAAAATGAAGCAGAAACTGCAGAGGCAGAAGAAACAATCCCTGCATTCAGAGAGGAAACATCTTCAGAACTATAGCCGTAGGCTGATTCTGGTTTACCCCCGGCAAAATTATTGACAATTACTGCCCGCGGTGCTAAAATACCGGAGTGTGTTTTTTTATTCCGGGAAACTTGCAATGATGCAGGTAGAGGGAGAAGGGAGGCGGGTAAATTGTTGGATAAACTAAAAGAAGCGAAACACAAAGTGGCCGGAACCCGTCAAACCATCAGGGCGCTGGAAAGCAACCTGGCCTTGGCCGTTTTCATTGCCCGGGATGCGGAAGAAAAGATTACAAACCCTGTTTTGCGTCTCTGCGAGCAAAGCGGCGTGCCGGTTCATTATGTGGAGAGCATGGAACAGCTGGGTAAGGCCTGTAAGATTAAGGTGGGAGCTGCTGTTGCCGCTATTACGGAAAAATAAAGGAGGTGCTGTTGGTGCCGACAATTAATCAGCTCGTACGTCATAACAGAATAAAAGTAACTAAAAAATCTACTGCCCCTGCGCTGGAAGGTTCTCCTCAAAAGAGAGGGGTTTGTACCAGGGTTTCCACTACCACACCGAAGAAGCCCAATTCGGCTTTACGCAAGATCGCCCGCGTGCGCCTGACCAACGGGACAGAAGTGACTGCCTATATTCCTGGAATTGGGCATAATTTGCAGGAGCACTCCGTTGTTCTGGTACGGGGCGGCCGGGTTAAAGACCTCCCCGGCGTTCGCTATCATCTTATCCGGGGGGCGCTGGATGCCTCGGGAGTGGATAAACGCAGGAGAGGCCGTTCCAAGTACGGCAGTAAAAGACCGAAATCCTAGGAGAGGAGGAATATATTTTGCCGCGTAAAGGATCAGTGCCATACAGGGAAATAGAGCCCGATGACGTGTATAATCATCCTGTTGTTTCCCGTTTTATCAATAAGCTAATGTACGATGGCAAGAAGGGTGTTGCCCAGTCTGTTTTTTATGATGCTATGAATATTATCAAAGAGAAGTCGGGCAAAGATCCTATCGAAGTATTTGAAGCAGCCATACGTAATGTTTCTCCCGTCCTGGAGGTAAAACCACGGCGTGTCGGTGGTGCTACCTACCAGGTTCCTGTAGAGGTCAACCCCCGCCGCAAGCTTATCCTGGCCATCCGCTGGCTGGTCAGCACGGCACGTAAACGGGGGGAAAAAACCATGGCGCAGCGCCTGGCTGCCGAGCTGCTTGATGCGGCGGCCAACACGGGCGTTACGGTCAAGAAAAAAGAAGATACGCACAAAATGGCTGAATCAAACAGGGCCTTTGCCCATTATCGCTGGTAAGATAAACAGCTGTCGTATGAAATGAGGAGCATATAATCGTGATGGATCTGGCTAACACAAGAAACCTTGGTATTATCGCCCATATCGATGCCGGTAAAACCACCACCACGGAAAGGATTCTTTTTTACACAGGAAAGGTCCACAGAATTGGTGAGGTACATGACGGCGCGGCTACGATGGACTGGATGATCCAGGAGCAGGAGCGGGGAATTACGATTACTTCTGCGGCTACAACCTGTTTCTGGAAAGGGGCGCGCATCAACATTATAGACACACCAGGGCACGTGGACTTTACCGTGGAGGTGGAACGTTCACTGCGCGTACTTGATGGCGCTGTAGGGGTTTTTTGCGCCCGTGCGGGGGTTGAGCCTCAGTCGGAGACAGTCTGGCGCCAGGCCGACAAATATGGCGTTCCCCGTATCGCTTATATTAACAAGATGGATATTACCGGCGCTGACTTTTTTAACGCTTTGCGCATGATGCGCTCCAAATTGAAAGCGGCAGTGCTGCCCATCCAGTTGCCCATTGTGGATGACGAAAAGTTTGAAGGCATTATTGATCTTATCAGAATGAAAGCAGTGTACTATCTGGATGATCTTGGCTTAAACCTTGAAGAAAAGGAAATCCCTGCGACGATGCGAGAAATTTCCGCCCGTTACCGTGAGCGGATGCTGGAAGCCTTGGCCGAAATAGATGAGGAT
>CALJJZ010000083.1 GCA_937973635.1 uncultured Bacillota bacterium
AAAGGTTAATTGGTACGGAAAGATTAGGTAATGTTCCACTGTTTCAAAACGGCAGCAGCCTGACACGAAAAGCATTAAAGGGCATAAACAGTGTTCTGGTAGTGTGAGGTTTTAAAAAACCTACAATGGCTTGACGCAATCCTTAATTTGTGCCGTAAATCCAGGATTCTCCAGTTTTGATATAATTAATAATTTCCTCATCTTTAAAGAAAAGGCTTATTTCCCGCTCCGCACTATTAGCGGAATCAGAACCATGGATGATATTGTTACCCATAAAAAGGGCAAAATCGCCGCGGATCGTCCCTGGTTCTGCAGTTTGAGGATCGGTACTGCCCATCATTTTACGTACTACCTGAACGGCATTTTGCCCTTCCCAAACCATGGCAATTACAGGACCAGAAGTAATAAAATCTACCAGGCTTTGGAAAAAAGGCTTTCCTTGGTGTTCTCCGTAATGTCGTTCTGCTAGCTCTTTGCTGATTCTTAACATTTTGAGGGCTATAAGTTTAAGCCCTCTTCTTTCCAGTCGTGCTATGATTTCTCCTGATAGGCTGCGCTGGATTGCATCCGGTTTAAGCATAACAAAGGTCTTTTCCATTTATTTTTCCTCCTTAAAGCGTAAAAAGCGGGTTGTTATCCTCTATAATACGGTTTTCCCGGGAACGGATATTCCGTAAGTTACGGGGTAGAGAAAAAATGTGTGTATGGGTTAAGCCATCGTAATATTTTAGATCCAGTATTTTCCGTTGCGCAATGAGGTTGTCGATCATTTCCGTTGTATATTCCCTGGCACTGACCTCCTGGGAGACAAAAAGAAACCCCCAAACTGTGTCGTATGAAGGGATATAGGCTCCGTATGAATCAACATTTTTAAAAACCTGTTTCAACGTATTATAAATTGCCCCATGGCAATTTATAAGCTGTGGGTTTAAGTTGGCGGCCTGCAGGGCAATAATTCCGTTTTTTTTCAGCCTGCTGGCAAGCAGCTGGTAAAATTCCCGCGTAAACAGCATATACGCAGGCCCGTCATCCAGTGGTTCGGTAATGTCAATAAAGATGACATCCCATTTCTTCTGGTTATTTTCCATATATTTACGTGCGTCCATAAATAAAAGCTCGGTCCGGTGGTCTTTAAAAGCGCCTCCATTCCACTCGGGAAGGTATTTTTCACAAAGAGAGACAACATCCTGGTCAATGTCAACCATGAGCAATTCTTCTACGGAATTATACTTCAGTATTTCTCGCAGGGCTCCTCCTTCGCCCCCGCCAAGGACGATGACTTCTTTTGGATCCGGATGGATGATCATGGCCGGATGAACCAGGGATTCATGATAAATAAATTCATCATACTGGGATGATTGAATCTTTCCATCCAAGATTAAGCAACGTCCAAAAAATTCTGTTTCAATAATATCTACTTCTTGATAAGCTGTTTTACCAGAATAGATATATCTTTTTACCCCGTGCATGTGAGCCTGGGTGGGATGAGTGAACTCAATAAACCATTTCCATTCCGGGGAGAGCACTGAACTAACCCCCTTAGTTTTTAAACAGCAGATTTATTGGGGGTTTGGCATAGTTCAAGCTCAATGCCGCGTGTTATTTCTTTGGCCGCCATACGCTTTGCCTGAAATTGCTTTTTTAAGAATTGACAGGAAACCCATGGATCAACGGTGCTGCCGCAGGTAAAGACATCAACGGCAGCATATCCATATTCTGGCCAAGTATGAATCGCCAGATGTGATTCCGAGATAACAACAACACCGCTGACACCCTGAGGACAAAATTCGTGAAAAACAACTTCCCGGATTTCTGCTCCTGCCTCCAGGGCTGCATTTACCATTGCTTCCTCAATTTTAGCTGTGTTGTCAAGTATCTCCGGCGAACAGCCATAAAGTTCTGCCAAAACGTGACGGCCCAAAGCACGCATTTTAATACCCCCTTTATTAAGTTTGTTTTTAAAAATATCAAGTTACATTTTAACAAATAAAGCGGAAAAGTCAATGATTGCGGGAATAATTTTCTGAAAGGACTGTATTAAGTCTAATCTGCCTATATATTTAATCTGCCATATATTAACATATTCCTATTGACAGGCAGAATGGGGACTGTTATAATACAATTCGCATAGCGGGGCGTGGCGCAGCTTGGTAGCGCGCTTGACTGGGGGTCAAGAGGTCGCAGGTTCAAATCCTGTCGCTCCGACCAGCACAAACCGGCAGAAATAGGGCATTCGTAAGGCCACATGTTTCTGCCGGTTTTCTATTTTAAGGCAAAGTTCTGCCGATCTTCTGCCGTGACAAATAATACCATTTTCCAGGGCAACTTCTTATATCTATTCAAACCTAATCTAGATGAGCCAGAACCATAAAAGTTGGATTATAAAGTGGCCCCCCGTGAGTGTCGATAACAGGCATTTACACGATCCCTTGAAAAAGTCTTGCCAAAAGTGTGCATAACTTAAGAGTTAAGGGACTATAACTTTATACAGATAAGCTTATACTACAGAAACGGATTTTGTTTTACCTTCAAAAATAAATTCGATAAACTCTTTCA
>CALJJZ010000084.1 GCA_937973635.1 uncultured Bacillota bacterium
CCAAAGCGGTAATGTCACGATCGTAGCAAATGCTGCGGCCAACAGGGGCAAAACAACCATAACCGCCGTCCACCTGCCCACGGGCAAGACCGCTACCTATGACTTCTACGTCTCCGATGCCCCGGCGGCTATTAAAGAAAGCGTCTCTGTCAGCGACAAAGTAGCTACAGTTGAGATGACCATGGTAGATGCCAACGAAAACGTTGCCCGCGCCTTTGCCACAGGTGTGACTAATGCTTATGCTGCCGTGACCTATAACGTATATGTTGATGGCGCTGCTGTTTCCGATATTAGAGCCTTTAATGCCAATACAGCCAAGGGTTCTTTTAAACTCACCGTCGATGATTATGGCACCAAAAACGTAACTGTGGTAGCTGCCAACGGTATTGCCAAGACCTTTAGCGTGACCTTCGGCGCGCCGGCCCCTGAAAAACCCGTCTACGGCGCAGCCTCCGTCACCATGTTCATCGGCGCTAGGGGCTTCTCCGCCGACGGCGCGGGCGTGACCATGGACGTGGCGCCCTTCATCGAGAACGGCCGCACCTTTGTGCCCGTGCGCTTCATCGCTGAGGCCCTCGGCGCCGTGGCCGACTGGGAGCCCAAAGACGCCCCCGTGCGCACCGTCACCCTGACCCGTCCTGACAGGGTCGTCACCATCGAGATCGGCAGCTACGTGCTCACCGTGGTGAAAAACGGCACCACCTCCACCATCACCATGGACACCGCTGCCCAAATCAAAGACGGCCGCACCTTCCTACCCTTCCGCTTCATCGCTGAAGCCTTTGGCGCCGAAGTAGACTACGGCCCCAAAGACGGCCCCGTGGAATGGGTCACCTTCAAGCAGTAACAACACAGTAACAAAAAGGGGAGAGCTTACCGCTCTCCCCTTTTTTTTTTCCAAAGGGACGGTTCTTTTGTGTACCAGGTAGGACGGGCTGCAGGTTTGGTTTGATACTGTCCTTTAAGTGTAAGATAGGTTGACGGTATGTCAGAAATATTCTATAATAAATCATACAGTATTACAATATTAGCTTTAGGAATCAGGGGGAAAAATGGAAAGGGTTAAGGTAGGCAAGCGCTATCAACTGGTAATCCCTGCGGCGATTAGAAAAAAAATAAAGCTAAAGGTCGGGGACGAGATGCTTTTGGATGTGGATCAAAGCGGCAACCTTTACTTAACGCCGCAATTTCAAAGCTACACGGACTCCTTAATGGGGCTGGGTGAGGAAGTCTGGGAAAAGGTAGACCCTGTGGGCTATCAACGGAATGAACGCGAGGAAAGGGACGCGTGACCTTTGAGCGGCTTTTTGAGCATAAAATTGTCGGCATCGACACAAATATTTTTATTTACCTCATCGAGCACAAAAGGTACCCCCAGGAGGTGGGCTATGCCAGGCAGGTGCTCCAGCTGATAGAAAAGGGGGAGCTGTTTGGCATTACTTCCGTTGTCAACTTGATGGAGCTGCTCGTGCTCCCTGAAAAAGAGGGAAGGCCCGATCTTGTTCACAAGTACAAGGTGCTGTTAAAAGGATTTCCCCATCTTAAAGTATGTGAGACAACTGCTGCCATAGCCGAACAGGCGGCCGGCCTGCGCGGGAAATATTTAAGGGAGAAGAAGAAGCTATTATCTATTGACGCTCTTTGTATCGCCACTTCCATCAGCCACAACGCGACCGCTTTTGTGACCAATGACCGGCAGCTGTCTTTTATACAAGAGTTGGAAATTATTCCCCTGTGACACAAGGGGACGGTTCTTTTGTGTTTTGCACGGTGCAGGGCTCGGGGCTGGTGCTTATCTTTTATGAATATGAACAAGTATGAACAAGGGTGGTTGTTATGCCGAGAAGGGCCAGGGAGAAGAGCGAAACGGGCATTTACCATGTGGTCTTGAGGGGTATCAACAAGCAAAGGATTTTTGAGGACGATGAGGACTACCAAAAATACCTTTATACCTTAAAGACATATAAAGAGATTAGCGCCTATGAGGTTTACGCCTACTGCTTGATGAGCAACCATGTTCACCTGCTGATGAAGGAAGGGAAAGAAGCACTGGGGGTCGCTTTTCGCAGGATTGGGGCCAGCTATGTCTATTGGTACAACTGGAAGTATTGCCGCAGCGGCCATTTATTTCAGGACCGCTATAAAAGCGAAGCGGTGGAGACAGACAGGTATTTTTTAGCGGCGATGAGATATATCCACCAAAACCCGGTAAAGGCGGGGATCGTAAAGGAGATCCAGGACTATCCCTGGAGTAGTTTTAGGGAATATACAACGGGCGCGGAAATTTGCGACACCGTTTATGCCCCGGGCCTGTTTTCGGCAAATGCAGCAGAGGGGCTGGAACTATGGGTAAAATTTAACCGGGAGAAGAACGATGAGCGATGCCTCGAATATGACGATGGGACAAGGCTTAACGACCTGGAGGCGGCGGAGCTGATCTGTAATCTCGCCGGGGTGGAAAGCCCCCTTGAGATACAGGGCTTTGAAAAGGCTAAGCGCAGCAAGGCGCTCAAGCAGCTAAAGGGGATGGGCCTGTCCATCAGGCAGCTGGAGCGGCTGACGGGGGTCAGTTTTGGTGTGATCAGGGGGACGGTGTGATCAAGGGGACGGTTCTTTTGTGTACCCCTAAATTGAGCCGGCGTGAGGTGCTCTGTCCGGCCTTGGCTGCGCCTGCTGTTAATATTTAGCATAGGAGAGGAACTGATAACGGTGGAAAAAATTGGCCGGAACGATCCCTGCCCTTGCGGAAGCGGCAAAAAGTATAAAAAGTGCTGTTACCTGCAGCATCAGGATTATGCAGCAATGATGGAGAAGAACGCTGTGCTAATGAGCGAGGGCCGCTATGCCGAGGCCGAAGAAATACTGGCCTCCCTGCTGGAGTCGTTTGACAACACCATTGTGCGCAACAACCTGGCTACGGCTGTCCTGGAGCAGGGCGAGCCCCGGCGCTGCCTGGAGATCCTGGCCCCCTGCCTTGACCCCGACAGGGAGGAGCCGGCGGCCAACCCGTACACCTTTGCCCTCGCTTCCCGGGCACTGGCCGCGCTGGGAGAGCGGGACGCTGCTCTGGTGCGGCTGCAGGAAGCGGAGGAGGTTTTTGCCGCGGGGCTGGAGGAATATAAAGTAAGGGCAACGGAGCTGGAGCTTTATAACTGGAGAGAATACACAGCAGCGATGTTGAAGGCGGCGGCGGCGCTGGACGAGCCCCGCCTTATGCTTGAGCTTTACGACCGCTGGGAAGGGGAACACGTGGCCCTGGAAAGTATTTTTTTGGCCGCAACGGCTGCCTTTAACCTCAAGGAGTTCGGCCGCGCAGCCCGTTTCTGGGAAAAGGCGGCGAAGAAGTGGCCCATGGCGCGCATGTTTAAGCGGGTGACCCTGCTGGTGGAGCAGGGGGCCATCCCCTACTTTGCCCTGGATTACAGGTTAAAGGAGTGGCGGGAGATAGATGCGATGATGCGCAGGGCGATGGGCGATGCGGACTATTTTGCGGAGATTTTAGGGAAGGAGACAGGCATCCGCCTTTTTTTGCTTGCCCTTACCTTTGACCCTGGGATGAAGGAGGAGTTTGCCGGAGGTTTTTTAGAAAAGGTCGTGGCGCAAGGAGGGGCCTGGGGGGAAGAGCTCGGCCAGGGGCTGCTGAAGGCTGACGGCGTTGCTACTTTCCTTAAAATGGCGGCGTTGCGGGGCCTTGTGGAAAAGGGCGTGTATGCCTATGGCCAGCCCGTCCCCGTGATGATTGACGGCGAAGAGCGCCAGATCCGGCTGGAGGAGGTGCCGGTGGTGGGGGAAGGGGAAGAAAAGACCCTTAAAGCCATGCGCCGGGCGTCCCAGCTGAAGGAAGAAGGCCGCCTGGAGGAAGCCATCGAGCTCCTGAGGGAAACTTGCCTGGGGGTGGGGAAAAATTTTTACCCCCCGGCGGCCATAAATTTGTCCAGCCTCCTCTGTGAGGTAGGCCAGCCTGAAGAAGCGGAAAAATACCTGCGTATTGTGGAAAGGATCAACCCGGAAAACCCTGTGGTGTTGTTCAACCTCGCCGTGGTTTTGGTTGAACAGGGGCTTCTCCAGGAAGGGGAAAAATACCTGGAGCGCGTTGAGGAAAAGGTAAAGGACCGGGAGATCCTGGAAAGGGCGGCGCTGCTGCGGGAAGAGTTGCAGCAGTTAAACGGATGACACCCCCTTTTAGATCAGTGAATAAATAATAGGGGAACGGCCCCTTGTTTTCTCCAATAAATTCCTGTTATGTAAAATATAGTATCATATATGGTCTCTGGAAGCAAGGGCGGCAGCTGGATCACCCTAGGTAAAATTTACTTTTTTACGTCTGTTATAGCTCTTTTTACCTTTCTCTGCAAGAACATAAGGGGACTCACCAGAACAAGGAAGGCGGCTTAGGAATGGCGGCTCGAGCGGAGCGGCCTTTGCTGCTGGCCTGGCGGTGGGGGCACTGCCCGTTTGAGCTGAAGGTGCGGCAAAAGTGCACAAAAGAACCGTCCCCATGTGTTACCTTTCCTTGAAAAGGCCCTTTACCAGGACGAGGGGCGTGCCCGCGTCGGCGGAGCCGCTCACCAGGTCGGCCAGGCTGGCGATGACGTCCTCCAGCTTGCGGGGGGTGGTGCCCCCGGTGGCGGACTCGTGGGGGCCGTAGCCTTGCTTTTTGGAGGCGGCCAGGAGCGCTTCGATCTCCGCTGCGGTCTTGCCTGCGGCGTAGGCCGTGTCCGCCAGTAGCTTGTACTTGACCCCTTCGCGCATCCGCCCGTCTTTAAAGCCCCCGGTGCTGCCCAGGCTGGGCTGGGGGTCGGCCAGCTCGTAGATGCCCGAGGCCGGGTCTTTGTAGGCGCCGTCCCCGTAGATGATTACTTCCACGTCCCTGCCCAGTTTTGTTTTGACCATTTCTTGCACGGCCAGGGCAAAGGCGTCGCCCTCCCGGGGGGCCAGCTTTAAAAGGTTGTCCGCCGAACGGTTGCTGCCCAGGAGGCCCCATTCCGACCAGGAGGGCCGGGAGGGGTCGCTGCAAAGGTCCTGCAGGGTGAGGCAGCAGGGTACTTTGTCCTGCAGCAGCGCTTTTTTCTCCATGCGGTCGTGGATGCTGGAGATGATCAGGCAGTCGGGCCGGTGGGAGAGGATCTCTTCAGGGTGGTTAGCGAGGTAGATGGTGGCCCGGGCCCCCTCCTGTTCGATGATCTCCCGGTAGTAGCCGGGGTAATCGAGCCTGGTGATGGGGTGGGAGCAGTACTCTTTGATCTGGTCATAAGGGAAAATAGCGTCAAACTCGCAGCTGTTGGCGAATTCGGGCAGGACGACCATATTCCCCACTTCGTCGCAGGGGAAGGAGAGCTGCACGACTACCTCGCCCCGGGGCACCGCTCGGGCGAAGCCTTTGAGCACCGGAGCAAACCGGTTGCGGCTGGTGATGGGGAAAAGGATGCCCAGCCTGCTATCTTCCCTGACGCCGTATTTTTCCCGCAGCTCGGCGGCGATCTCGTCGGTGGAGACGAGGTTGTTCTGCGCCCGTGCCACCACCGATTCGGTGATGCAGAGCACGTCGCCGTCGTCGAGGAGGTCGTCCCTGTGGCACTGCTCCACGGCGCTGCCGATCATGCCCAAAAGGTCGCACCCCGGCGTGACCACCCCCATTTTAATGCCCAAGGCGCATGGCCCCACGTATTCCGGTAATTTACCCATCTGCCAGATCTCCTTCCTGTTGCTGTTTGCTCCCCTTTTGTGTAAAGAAACAGAAGGGGGGTAGCCTGTGTAGCCTGTGTTGCTGCTGCTGCATGGCTGCTGCATGGCTGCTTTCAGTTTATTCGACAGCGGGGCCGCATCTCCTTCCTCGGAGGGAGAGGCAAAAAAAAAAGGAAAAAAGGGTGGGAAATTCTTTCCCGTTTGCTATAATTGATGAGGAGAAAAGAATTTAAATTATTTTAAGCAAGGGGGCGCGGGCTTTGTCTGGGTTTTTCTGGCAGAGGAGAGCGGCCGCGGCCGCAGCCGCAGCCGCGGTTGTGGCCTTGGCCGGCGGCCGGCTGAAAAAGGTCGCTCGCGGCGCCGTGGTTTTGCTGGTGCTGTTTTTGCTGCTGTTTCTGGCCTTGCCGCCGGGCCGGGGCGCAGCATCGGTGCTGCAGGGAGCGCCAAAGGGGGTGCTCTCCGGAATGCCGGGCGAAACGCCGGGAACAGGGAGAGGGACAGGAACAGGGATAGGGACAGGGATAGGAGCAGAGACGGGGGCGGGGGGAAGCGCCGCCGCCGGGCCGGTCCGCCGCCTTACCCTGGAGCAGGCAAAGGAGCTGGCGCGGGAGGCGGGCCCCACCCTGCGGCGGGTGGAGATCGAGCTGGGCCTGGCGGAGAGCGCAGTGGCCATGGCCCGGCGCAGCGCGGGGATAGGTTCTTATTATGACAGCCGGGCCCTGAAAAGGGACATGGACGAGCTGGAGAAGCATATAGACGGGAAGCTGGAGGCCATCGCCGGCCTGGAGCAGCAGCTAGGGGTGTGGCGCAAGGAGAAGGAAGAGCTGGAGCGGGAGGGCGCCAAGGAGCCGGGGGCCGTCTCCCGCCTGGAGGCCGCAATGGAGAAGGCCCACAGGGAGAAGGCGGAGCTGGAGGAGGGCCTTTTGGCCCTGCGCCGGGCCTACGCCCAGATGGTGCCCCGCTATTACCAGATGAAGGCGGCGGAGGAGGCGGTGCGCCCGACCCTGGACCCCCTGGAGCTGGCGCGGGACGCGGCCAGGGACCAGGCATCGGTGCAGCCGGAGCTGCTGGACTACCAGGTGGAGAGCCTCTACTTAAGCCTCTTCTCCCTGCAGGGCCGGGAGGCATACCAGGCCCTGCTGCTGGAAAACCAGCGCAGAATGCTCCGGCGGGAGCAGCTCCTCCTGGAGCTGGGCCTGAGCACGGCGCTGCGCCTGGCCCAGGCAGAAGCAGCCGTCAAACAGGTCGCGGAGGCGGGGGAAAGGCTGCGGGCGGAGAAGGAGCGGTTGAAGCGGGATTTTGCCCTGCTCCTAGGCCTGCCGCTGGAGGACGCCTTTGAGCTTGCCCCTGTGCCCGAGGCGTACCTGGCCGTGGAGGAAAGGCGGGAACGGGAACTGTGGGAGGCCCCGGCGCCGGACCTGAGGCAGAGCCTGAGCTACCGGCGCGCCCTGGAGGTACTGCAGCGCCGCCAGAAGGACCTGGAGGAAACGAGCCGGAGCGAGACGCAGAAGTACCGCCAGGCCGTTTTAAACGTGGAAAAGGCCCAGCTCGACCTGGCTCTGACCCTGGACTCGCTGCAGGCCGCTTACCGTGGTGCCCGGGAACGCCTGGCCGTGACGGGCCTGGAGCGGCAAAACAGCAGCCTGCTGCTGCAGCACGCCGCCGAAAGCCTGACCGCGGCGGAGCTGAAGTATAAACTGGGCACCATCTCCCTGGTGGAGCTGGAGCGGCAGGAGCTGGCCTATAAGGAGGCGGCCCTGAACCACCAGGCCGCCCTGCAGGGGCATTACCTCGCTTACCGGGCCTACCTGCTGGCCCGGGAGGGGATCCTGCCCTAAGGCTGTATGCGCCCTCTATTTGTTTTGCCTTGGCCCCCTTGTCTTGTTTTGCTGTAGCGGTGCCTTGTTTTTGGTTTTCTGTATCGGCCTTTTTGATTCATTTTTGGGGGGAGGTGCCCTGCGTTTGTTTCTCTCCGTCCCCCAGTATGGCAAGATGGCAAGGGAAAAGCAGTAGGCTGCTGGAAAAGCAGCCGAAAGATTGGAGGAGATTTCCAGTGAAAAGAGAAAAGCTATCTTCCGGAAAGGGCCGGGGCCTGCCCCTGTGGCGGCGTCCTTTTGCTTTGTCCTTGGCCCCGTTGTTCCTCGCCCTTCTGGCACTGTCTCTGTGCCCGCCTCTCCTCAGCGGGGCCTCTGCGGCGCCGCTGGAGCAGGCAGCAAATTGGAAGCACCTGGTAAACCAGGACTATACCCACGCCCTGGCTGTGCAGGGGAGCGCCCTGTGGCAGGGGATCAACGGGGGGCTGCTGCAGAGGAGCCTCTATGCCCCGGCGGTGAGCCGCTACTACCACAAGCTGAACAGCGGCCTGCAGGGTGCCCAGGTCTTCTGCGTGGCCCTGGATGGCCAGGGCGGCCTTTGGGCCGGCACGGAGCAGGGCGCCTTTTACCGGGATGGCCGCGGCAACTGGAGCAGTCTCCACACGGGGAACAGCCCTTTAAGCGTAAATACGGTGCGGGCCGTGCTCCCCGACGACAGGGGCGGCGTCTGGTTCGGCACCTGGCTGGGCGGCGCGTACTACCGCGACAGGGAAAACGCCTGGACCGCCTATAACAGGCAAAACAGCGGCATTGCCGGGAACCGCATCTACAGTATCGCCCTTGATGGCAGAGGTGGCGTCTGGTTCGGTACCGATTCCCGGGGTGCGGCCTACCTGGACGCCGGGGGCAACTGGACTGTCTATAACGCCATGAACAGCCCCCTGCCTGCCAACGACGTGCAGGAGGTCCTTGTAGATGGGGAAGGGCGGGTCTGGTTTGCCACGCCGGGCGGCCTGGCCTGCCTGGACGGCGCGGGCCGCTGGGAGGTCTACCATACGCAAAACAGCCCGCTCCCTTCCGATATGGTTAACGCCCTGGCCCTGGACGGGCAGAGCAGCCTCTGGGTGGGGACCATGGGCGGCCTGGCCTGCCTGCAGCGGGGGGCCGGCGGAGGGGCTGGCTGGAGGGTCTTTACCACGGCAAACAGCCCCCTGCCCGGGTCCATGGTGCGCAGCGTGGCTGTCGATGAGGGGGGCACAGTCTGGGCCGGCACCTGGGGCGGCGGCCTGGCCGGGTTCAACCCTGAAGTTTTTACCTGGCGGGTGTACAGGCACGGGGCGGTGGAGCTGGCCGGGCGGAGCTACCTGCCCTCCCATGCGGTGCATAAGCTCCTCCCCTTCCCTGGGGGCAGCGCTGAGGGCGCAGTCTGGTTTGCCACGGGGGCAGGGGTGGTTTATTACGACGCGGCGGCGGCAAAGTGGGAGCGCCTTGGCGCCGTCCCAGGGGGCCTGCCAGGGGGCTTTGTCTCCAGCCTGGCCCGGGACAGCGAGGGCAAGATGGCCTTTGCCTTGGACGGGGCCGGCCTGGCGCTGCGGGATGCTGCTGGGGCGTGGCGGCATTACCATGAGGAAAACAGCCCCCTGCCCAGCAACGACTTGGTGGATCTAGCCTACGACGCCGCCGGCGGGCTCTGGGTGATCACCATGGGCGGCCGTGCCGTCTACCTCCCTGCCGGCAGCCCCGACGGCGAAGGGTGGCGCCTTTATCAAGCGGCGCAGGGCGGGCTGCCGGGCGGGGAGTACCGCCTGAACAGCGTTTATGTAGATGGGGCGGGCCACGTCTGGTTTGGCACCTGGGGCAGCGGCGCCCTCTGCCTGGACGGCGCTGGCAATTGGCGGGCCTACCGGGCCGGCAGGTACGGCCTGCCTACTAACGACGTGAGCAGGGTCGTGGCCGACGGCGCCGGCAACGTCTGGTTTGGTACCTGGGGCGGCGGCGTGGCGCGCCTGGACAGCGCTGGAAACTTCAGCCTTTTTAACAGGGACAACAGCGCCCTGCCCTCCGATATTGTGCGCGACCTGGCCCTGGACAAAAGGGGTTGGCTCTGGGCCGCTACGCCCGGCGGGGCCGCCTACTTTGACCCGGAGAAAGGGAGCTGGCAGGCCGTCCGGGCCGAGAACAGCGGCCTGCCCCACAACGACATCTGGCACCTGGCGGCCGATGCCCTGGGCAATGTCTGGTTTGTCACCCTGGAAAACGGGGTGGCGGTGTACAACCCCGCAGGGCTCTCTCCGGCCCTGGCTGCTCTGGGAGAGGTGACGGAGCGGGAGCAGGAGCCCATGGTCTTTTTTAGCGGCAGGTACCTGCAATCCGAGGTGCCGCCCCTGCGGGAAGGAGGCCGCTTGCTTTTGCCCCTGCGCCCCCTGGCTGAGGCCCTGGGAGCGGCCCTCACCTGGGACAGGGAGCGGGGCCGGGTAGAGCTGGCCCTGGGGGAGAAAAAGGTGGAGCTGCGCATTAACGACACCCGGGCCTATGTTGGCGGCGAGCTTTACACCCTCGATGTCCCGGCTCGGTTGCACGGCGGCCGCACCATGGTCCCGGTACGCTTTGTCAGCGAGGCCCTAGGGCTGCGCGTAACTTGGGACGGGGCAGTCGGCGCTGCCCTGCTGACAAAACCACAGTGACGGAAAAGGGGCGGGCGGAGATATTTCCCCGGGATGTCTCTTCCTTTGGATGCGCTTAATTCTGGCTTTATTTAAAGGAGAAGGAGGTTATGGCAGTGTCGAGCCATACAAGCCACAGGCAGAAGTACAGGAGGGGGCTTTCCCTTTTTCTCCTCCTTGCCTTTGCCTTTGCCTTAACCGGAGCTGGCACCCCTACCCTGGCGAAGGAGGCGCTGCCCCGCCGTGCCGTGCTCACGGCCCTGGAGGGGGCGGTGCTGCTCCAGGCAGCGGGTCAGGCCACGGCCGTACCAGCCCGCAAGAACATGGAGCTTAAAAGCGGCGACCGCATCATTACGGGCAAAGACGGCAGCTGCACCGTCAGGTACGACGGTGGCAGCACCACCCGCATCGGCCCGGACAGCCGGGTGGACTTTACGCACCTGAGCCGCCAGGGCGCAGACGGGCCCGAGACCACGGTCCTGAGCACCCAGCGGGGCACGGTCTGGAACAACGCCAAAGACGTGGTGGCACGCAACTCCCGCTTTGAGGTGAATACCCCTGCCGCCGTGGCCGGTGTGCGGGGCACTTTCTGGAAAAGCGTCGTCCTGTCCAACGGGGACACGCTGTTCATTGTCTTAGGGGGCGGGCTCTTTGTCCTCCCTGCCGCAGAGCTGGCGGACGACGCTGACGGGGTGGAGGCCCCCGCGCCGCCGGAGCAGGGCATAATGGTAGAGGGGGGCCAGCAGCTTGGCGTCATAACGGGGGAAGAGCTGCCTGAGAGCGCTGTGCCCCTGGACTACGACGAGCTAGACAACCTCACCCTCATGTACTTGGCCGAGGACAACCCCGCTATCTTTATGGAGGTAGTCAACGAAGCCGCGAACCAAGGCAAGGCCGAGTTCCTACAGCGGGTCGAGAACCTGCTCGCCCAAAACCAGGAGCTGCAGCAGTTCCTGGGAGAGCAGCTGCCGCAGCTGCTTAGCCAGCTTACCCAGGCCCTGCCGCCGGCCTTCTCTCCGCCGCCGGCAGATGGTGGTGACGACGCTTTTTGGGGGAGTATCTCCTTGAATATCCTGGAAGGGCAGGTGCTGCTCGTGCCCAAGGGCTACACCGGCAAGGCGGTGTTTTCCCTCTCGCCCTTCCAGGCGGAGCTGGTGGCTGTCTCCAGCAACCCTGGCGTGGCTGCCGTCGCCGTGGGCACTTATGGGAGCTATAAAACTGTAAGCGTCACAGGGGTGGGCGCCGGTACGGCCACGGTCACCGTCACCGCTTCTTTAAGCGGCTACAGCAGCGCCAGCGTGGGCTTTACGGTGACGGTGGTGGAGCTGGATACTTCCCAGCCGCCCTTGTCGTGCGAGCCGATGTACCTGCCTGTGGGCTATGAATTTGAGGACTCAGAGATCACCATCGATAACGCGGATCCGCCTCTTTGGGCAGAAGGCGACGCTCTGCGCCTCCTGGTGCTACGGGAGCTGGGGCAGAGTGGAAACATGGAATACATGGGTATCGTCGTCACCGCCCACGAAGTTGAAGCTTGTTGCCTCCGGTTTTACCTGCCCACAGGGCTGCCGGAGGGGTACTACATCTTCTTAATCATCAATGCCCAGGACCAGCCCATCGGCCTTGCGGAGATTGAGGTTAGCAGCAGTTATTTGCCGTAACTGGACCATGGCAGCTGGCAGGGGGCACGCCTCCTGCCGTGCCTGAGCAGCACGGCGCAGCAGCGAGGGGGGCTTTCTAGCCCCCCTCGGCTTATTTTTGTCTGGGCGTCAAGGGTTTTGGCGGGCCCTCAGGGGACGATGCTTAGCACGTAGGAGGCGGTGAGGTTGCCGTCTTCGGTCTTGGCCACGATGCGGATGCCGGTGCCGGCCTTAAGGGGGACGAGGCGCACCCGCTCATAGCCGCTTTCCCGGGACTCGAGCTCAAGGGAGAGGTAGTCTTTGACTTCTTTGCCCCCGTGCTCCACGCTCCAGAGGATCTTCTGGTTGGTGGCGTACCTGGGGGTGAGCACGGCGGTGATGTACCGGTATTCGGTGCTGCTGAGGCTGAGGACCCGCGTGTCCCAGCTGGGGCTGAGGTGGATACTCTGGACGGGGACGGCGTAGCGGTCCACGATGACGCGGCAGGTGGCCTCAAAGCCCCCGTCTTCTGTTTTGGCGATGATGAGTGTTTCCCCCGGCGCCAGGGGGGTGATGGTGCCTTCGTTGATGCCGGAACGGTGCACGGTGGCCACTGCCGCCGTCCTTGAAGTCCAGGTTACTTTCTGGTTGGTGGCGTTGTCGGGCCGGATGATGGCCCGCAGCGTGGTAGGGGGTTGGCCTACGCTTAAATTAATGGTGGTGCGGCTCAGGGAAAGGCCGGTCACGGCTACAGGGGTGCTCCTTACCTCTACGCGGCAGGTGTCGATAAAGCCCCCGTCCTCCGTCTCCACAAAGATGACGCAGCTGCCGCCGCTGATGGGCGTAACCACCGCTTCTGTCTCCGAGGTCATGGTCACCCTGGCTACGCGGGGGTCCGAGGAGTACCACCTGACCCTGCGGTTGGCTGCGTCGGGGGGGAGCACGGTGGCGGTCAGGGTCTCGGCTTCGCCCGGCTCGAGCTGGAGCTGCCGCCTGTCCAGAAAGACGCCCTCGGCAGCTTTCAGGGAGATGCGCACGGTGCCGCTGGCGGCGTCGTACTGTACAGCGGCGCCGAGGCTTTCCGAGACGAAGCGCAGGGGCACCATGGTGCGGCCGTTAATGAGGCGGGCGCCCACGTCCAGGGCGACGAGCTGCCGGTTGACCACGGCAAAGTCCGCCTCCGGCTGGAGCGCTACGGTGGTGTTCCCCAGCCTGCCCGTGACCATGCCCGTGGCCCGGTCCCAGGAGACGCTCCCGCCCAGGGCCATAAAGAGCACCCTAAAGGGCACCATGACCCTCCCTTCTACGTTGGCGGGGGGCTGGTCGCTGGCCAGGACGCGGTCGTTGAGGTAGATCTGCATCCCCGGGGCAGGGGCGGCGGCAGCTGGTACGGCGGCCGGCAGCAGGGCCAGCACCAGCATTAAAACCAGGCCCAGCAGGAACAACGGGCCGGGCCCCTCTCTGCTTCTCCCGCCCTCTGCGCCCCCTTTCTCCAAACGGCCCTGGCGGCCCCAGCGGGCCCGGCAGGGCAAAAGAAGATCTTTCATGCCATTTTTCCTCCTATAATAAAATAATAAAATATGCTCTTTATATGCTCTTGCCTTATTATTCTCTCTCTATTATTCTCTCCCTGCTTATTCTATCCCTTCAACGCGCAGGCTGCCCCTTGGTTCTCCTCTCCCCGCCCCGGGGCGGCCGGCGGCATTTTCCCTGCCGGCGGCGCCGGGGGAGGGTGGCTCCGGAGGCGCCAGCTCTACTGTATAGCTGCTCCGGGTGTGGATGTTGTAGAGCGTGACCCGGGAGAGGTAAAGGAGGCGGGGGCCGTCCTCCCCGTAGGCTGGCCAGGCCTGGACGCTGAGGCCGAGCTGGATGCTGCGGGGGTGGGTAAAGGTTACGGTGTAGGGAAAGGCCTCTGCTGCGCCGGGCTGCCGGGGCCCGGGCAGGGCGTACCAGGCAAACTGGCCCGTCCCTGTGTCGTAGCGGCCCACCTCCCGCAGGTAATCCCGGTTTATGGCCTCCGTGTGCGCCACGGTAAAGGACTTGATGCGCCATCCTCCGGCGGGGTTGAGGACGGTAAAATAATCGGCGGGGGCGGTGCGGAAAACTCTGCCCGCGGCGCCGGCCGGGAGGTGCACGGCGGCGCTGCCCCGGTAACGGGGCCGCAGCTGGGGCCTGTAGCTGACGGCGACGTCCCGGGCCAGGAGGGCGCCGATGACCTTTAGCTCTGGCGAGTCCTGTTCTACTTCCAGCAGGTTCTCCCGCAGCTCCAGCCAGGCCAGGACGGGCAGCCCTGCCAGGGCGTCGATGTGGCGCAGCTGGTTGCGGTTCAGGTTGAGGTATTCCAGCCTGGAGAGGTTGGCCAGGGGGGCTAGGTCCTCGATGCTGTTGCCCTCCAGGTCCAGCCACTTCAGGGAGCGGAGGGAGGCCAGGGGGGCGATGTCGCGCAGCGCGGCATCGTTGAGCTGCAGGTGCTCCAGGCGGGTCAGGGAGGCGAGGGGGCCGATCTCCCGGAGCTCCCCGTTGCCGGCTTCCAGGTATTCCAGGGCCGTCAGGGGCGTTAAGAAGGAGAGCTCCCGGTAGCTGTTCCCCCCGATGCGGAGGTGCCGCAGCGTGCGGGCGCTGCT
>CALJJZ010000085.1 GCA_937973635.1 uncultured Bacillota bacterium
CTGTTTTACCCCTGTTTGGGCTTCCTATCCTTAAGCTCCTTCGACCTCCAGGTTCGTCTACCATAATCTCACCTCCCCTGCAGCGTTAATAGAAAAACGGCCCCGAAGAGCCGTTTTTTACCATCACGCCTATTTACGCCGCTTCCGCAAAACCAAGCAGCGCTCTCCCGACCCCTCGTCCGAGCTTTGGCACTAAGCGACGTAGACACTACGGTCAGCTGCCTTAGGCAGACCTTAATCCGATCTTGCCTGTTCTACCCATTGGCGTCTCTAGACGTTTCTGGGCAGCAGCCTCTGTCCACTTAGGAGCCTCACCTAACAAGTCCATCTTTAGTTTTTAGGCACAACAAAAATTATACGCAGATCCTTTTTCCCTGTCAAGGGGCAGTTTAACATTGGATTGTGTCAAGCTATTGTAGGGTTTTTTTTGAACCTCACATCGCCAGAATTCTATTTAACCCTTTCAATGCTTTTCGTGTCAAGTTGTTTCCGTTTTGAAACAGCGGCACGTTGCCCAAGGTTCCCTTGCCTATTGAGCTTAAGCGTTTTTGCCGCAAGCGTTTTAATTCCCCCCTGTAAAGCTCCAGGACATCGGCCGGCAGCTGCTATGTAGTCCCAAACCTCCAACCGGTGGTCTTCATCGGCTTCTAGATACAACTCAGCTACGCGCCCCGCCGCTGCTCAAAAGCTACTAACCCAAAGGGTGTTAAAATTTCCTTACGGTCTTTCTTGCGCACAACCTGCCAGTAACGTTTTCTTTCTTTCTTTCTTTCTTTAACTGTTATGCAGTTTCTGCTCCAGTGCCTCTAAAACTGTTTTCAGCAGGTCAGAAGCAAGGGTATTCAGCTCTTTTTTTCAACCAATAATTTTACACTAACTAAAATACAAGTGCTTTTTCTGCAATAATGTCGCTTTGCAATTATTTTAAGGCAAGGGGCGCTGGAGAAATCCTATGGCAGTCAAGGGCAAGGTAAGAACAAAGTTGGTAAGCTTCATTTAACCCCAGTAGGGGGACCTGTGCTCGCGGTGCAAGAGCCCTGTAATAATCATGCCAAAGAGGAAGTTGGAGGACCCAGTTTCAACCATATGGCTGAAACGCACACTAGCAAGGGGCATGAGGGGGTTTTCTATAATATGGATAATATTTACGGGGACACTCAGGAACAACCCTACCAGCAGCGCCGTCCCCCAGGCACCCATTCTAGAACCGCGTATTATGGGGAGGGCAAACAGCGTCCACAAGACGCCTCGCAATCCCTGAAACAGAAATAGCCCATAATCCCCCTGTAGGGTGTTTAGCGTGTGCATCCAAAAAGGAAGAATCTCGTCCGGGCTTCCGTAAAAAGCACGCAACTCGGGGTTCTGCCAGGAAATGTAATAACCGGCAGTCCAGTAAAGGATAACATAAATCACGGCAATAACGGCAAATCTCCATAACCATGCTTGCAAGGACATACCTGCTACATAATCAAAGGTGAAATAGCTCCTGGCACGGCTCTTGCCGCCGCCCAGCATCCAGACCGCAAGGGGTATAAAAAAAACAGCCACCGGCAAGCCCATTATAAAAAGGGCAGGTAAAAGCTGGGTCTCCACGGTAACCCCTGAAAGGAAATACCATGTTTCAACCTGTGTCATAAACGTCACAATGCCATAATAGGAGAAGGCCAGCCAAAATACCAGCTTCCAGCCGCTCCAGCGGGAGCTTAGCACCAGCCAGATGACAAGGAGGGTATTGACGACCGCGATAATAAAGATACCCATACCCGGCGGCACCAGCCCCGGCTCCGTTCCCCCGGCAGGAATTAACCCGGCCACAGCCATGGCACCAATGGAAAAAAAGACAATGAACACCAATACCAGGATAATGAAACGGATGATCCAGCCCGGGGCAGAAATACTTGCCATTTTCCACACCCCTACCTCTTTATTTGAGCGGCATGACTATCCTGGTTTGGAGATCAATTTCCGGGACTTCATCTGGGGAGTTCAAATAGTATTTATAGCAAATGCCCGTGGGTTCGTAGCCATTTTCTTGAATCCATTGGAACATCTGGTTGTAAGGCCCTTCCATGCCGGAGTAGGGGCCTGTGTAGAGGTAAGAAACCACCCTGCCCGGGGGTATTTCGCCGGTTTTTATCTCACCTTTATCCGACAAGGGCTTGGCTACGGGGAAACCCATCTCCACGTCCAGGTCCTGCATGTCGAGGTTGTAATAGACCGTGTAAGGGGGGCCAGCAGGCTGCTCCTCCAAATCATGGAGGTAGTTGATGATCTTCATATAACTTTCGCCAATTAGATTGGGGAGCGCCTCAACACTTGTTTTTGTCCTGATCGCTAGCACCGTTTGCCTGCTTTGCTCTTGCAGTTCAATCTTCGACATTATTTGAACCCCTCTTCCAGTTTATTTACCGGCAAAGCAGATGTGCCCCTGGCATCCCGCCCCGCTGCCGGCCCTTCAAAACCATACTAACATATATTTCTGACAGCTGTATATTATATTTCATGTTTTACCTAAACTTTTTTTGCCTAACATTACAGCGCAAAGACAATAGCCGTAGGGACGGTTCCCTTGTCTTCCCTGTGGACCTCCAGTGGCCCTCGAACCGCCCACGGCACCGCTTAGGCAATACTCCGTTGTAGTATTAATGTAGTATTAATCTTTTTGTATCTGTTCAGCCTGCAGAGTACAAGTCTGCTCTTGGCAGCTGAAAGCTCGCGTCAAAGTCTTTGCCGGCCCAGGGCTTAGGCTTTTATGCTGCCTGAGCTCTGCCCTAGGCCTGGCATGTTTCAAGTCTCCTGGCCCTGCCCGAGGGATATGGGCAGGGATTATTATCTCCCCTGTCGAAGAGAAGGGAGATAGTAAAAACTGAGCCATGCCGGAGGAATCAGTCATGGAGACAAAGGCAATGCAAGCCAGGTTAACAGAATTGCTGCTGAAAGAAGGAGCTGCTCGCGTCGGTTATGCCGAGCTCAGCAGCCTGCCTACAGAAACACATCACGGTTTGGACTATGCTGTATCAATAGTAATCGCCCTTGATAGGGCAATTGTGAGCCGCATTAAGGGCGGGCCGGACCATGCATATTATCATGAGTATAAGAGGGCCAATGCCCTTCTGGCGAAACTGGGGCAGTGCGGAGTGCGTTATCTTAAGGGACGTGGCTACCAGGCCGTGGCACTGCCACCCACGGGGGAAGACTTTGATCCCGTTACCCTCTCTGCCACCATGCCCCATAAAACTGTGGCGACACGGGCGGGGATAGGCTGGATCGGTAAGTCGGCACTGCTCATCACTGAGCAATACGGCGCGTCAATCCGTTTGACCACCATTCTAACCAATGCCAGCTTAGAAACGGCAGCCCCCACAAACACATCGCGGTGCGGAGAATGCGTGGCCTGCGTCGAGGCATGCCCCGGGCGGGCCATCCTAGGCCACAACTGGGAAGCAGGCATGGACAGGGAGTTATTCTTCAACGCTGCAGCTTGTTACCGTACTGCCAGGGCATACGCTGTGAAGCTGGAAATAGATGCTACCATCTGCGGTATTTGTATAGCCGCCTGCCCATGGACAAAAAAATATACTTGTACCAGGGTTAGGAATCTAACCCGCTGAACTTTATCTTGCCGGCTGCAAGTTTCCCAGCAGACCCCACACTGCCAGCCCGCCGGCTAGAGTCCAGGCCGCCCACACGGGGATCTGCTGTAGCGTGCCCTCAATCCCGCGTAAAGAGCCTATTGTAGAGGAAAACACAAGTACCAGTGTATAAGTTGCACCCTTTAGCGTAATGATTACGGCTATAATATAGCCCCATGGCCGGCGCTGCAGCAGCAGCACTGCCCCCAGCAAAAACCACGGGACCATGTACGCCAGATCCAGGGAAGCAATCAGCTTTAAACCCTCTTCGCCCACGTCGGGCACCGCCCCAGTGAGCATAAAGTTCAGCCACTGCACGGTCCAGGCGATGGCAAGTCCAATCCCTGTAAACAACATGTAGCCGCTAATCCACCTGACCGGGGTCCTGGCGGAGAATGCACCGGCAATTTGGGCTGCATCGACACGGCTCAGGGCGAATATAAGCACAAATACAGGTAAGGTAAAGAGAACGACATAGGCGGGAAAAAACCAGTTGAGCCGCGCGCCGAATAAATAGAAGGCATAATTGTAGATGCAGTAGCCCAGCATTGCATACCACACCAGTTCACCCCGCCGGGAACCACGCCGCACGGCCATAAGGGACCAGATTAAGAGCGGCGCCGCAACCAAAGCCGTAACGATATCGTTCCCGTACCAGGCGGCAGCCACCCAGTCAACGTCCCGGTACAACCCCGGAAACAAGAAGCCCATCATCCCCTGCAACAGCATCAGTGCGGCAATAAAGAAAGACAGGTGCCATACCGGCGGAGTCCCAAGCGGCGATGCCCCTGCACTTCTTATTTCTTCAGAAAAACGGGACATCTAAAAAACCCCCATTCAGATATTTTCATCTTATTTCAATGGAGAGCATTTGAGCATTTTTATTTTCAGACATTTTAACATATTTTAGCCATTTTATGGCCATTAATGATTTTTTATTTTCGCAGGCATATTATCCTCCCTTTCATGCAAAATAACAAAGAGAATAATTGCAACAGAGGAAGCGAGTTGATTGGTGACAGGGTGCCTGTCGTTTATATGCAGAGCAACAAAAATTTACCGCGCGTGGCTTATTTTTGCATGGAGTATGGTCTGGACGATAGTTTTCCCATCTATTCGGGCGGCCTGGGCATCCTTGCCGGTGATTATCTTAAAGCGGCTCATGACCTGGGATTGCCCCTGGTAGGGATCGGGATCCTCTGGCGCCAGGATTATACCGAACAGTACATCGACGAACACGGCAACCCGTACGATGTTTTCGTTAAACATGATTTTCCCTTCCTAAAAGATACAGGTGTAACTATAAACGTAACCGTCCGCGGGGACACGGTGCCCTGCCGCATCTGGCTGGTAGAACATTTTCAAAATGCTCCCCTCTATCTGCTTGATGCGGATCTGCCGGGCAGCCCCCATGGCTGGATTACACAGCGCCTTTACCAGGGGGGGGCTGACCACCGCATTGCCCAGGAAATAATTTTGGGGGTGGGGGGAGTCAGGGTCTTAAGGGCATTAAACCTGGAGGTGGATATTTACCACTTTAACGAAAGCCACTCTTTCTTTGCGGGGTTGGAGCTCCTAAGGGAAAAAATGGAACAAGGCCTTTCCTTTGAGCAGGCCTGGGAAGGTACGCGCCGGCAGGTGGTCTTTACCACCCATACGCCCGTGGAAGCAGGCAACGAAAAACACCCTCATCACCTCTTACAGGAGATGGGGGCATATAACGGGCTGAGCTATGAACAGATGTGCCGCCTCGGCGGCGATCCCTTCAATATGACGCAGGCCAGCCTGCGCCTGGCCTTTCTGGCAAATGCAGTTTCGCAGCTGCACGGGGAAACTACCCGCCAAATGTGGCAACACGTCCAGGATAAAGCCCCCATTACGTCCGTAACCAACGGAGTACATCTCCCCACCTGGCAGGACCCGGCAATCAGGGCTGCTTATGATCGGGGAGAAGACCTGTGGGAGCCTCATCTGCAATTAAAAAAACAACTAATCGAGTTTATCCGCCAGAAGACCGGGCAAATTAAGAGCCCCGAGGCTTTACTCGTGGGCTTCGCCCGCAGAGCTGCCGCTTACAAGCGGAACCAGTTAATTTTTGGTGATATGTCTGTAATCGAGCCATTGTTAAAAGAAGGCAAGCTGCAGCTTGTTTTTTCCGGCAAGGCCCATCCCGACGATCATATCGGCAAAGATGTGATCCGGGAGCTGGTGCGTATGGATAGACAATATGAAAACAGCATCGTCTTCCTGGAAAACTATGATATGAAAATTGCCCGCTATCTGGTGCGCGGCTGCGATGTCTGGCTGAACAATCCCCGGCGCCCGCTGGAGGCCAGCGGCACTTCCGGCATGAAAGCAGCTATGAACGGGGTGCTCAACTTAAGCGTACTGGACGGCTGGGTGTGCGAGGGGCCGGTGCACGGCGTCAGCGGCTGGCTGCTGCATTGCCAGGACGAACACCTTCATCTGGATCAGGACGAAAGAGATCTGCAGGCCCTCTACCACATCCTCCTGACAGAGGTAATCCCCACATATTATGAAAACCCCGCCTGCTGGCGCAGGATGATGCGGGCCAGCATCGAGATGTCCCAATGGCAGTTCTCCAGCGAGCGTATGATCCACGAATACTACGAAAAGATTTATACCCGGGCCCCTGTACTTAGCGGGCGCCGGCCTCCACCAGAAAATTAAACTCTGTAATTTAGCCAATTGATGATTATGTATCATGGTGATCCGTCTCCAGGGCATGAAACGGCAAGGTAACGGCAAAAACACTGCCGCCCGCAGGGTTGTTATAAGCTTTAATCGTGCCGCCGTGGGCCTCTACCAGGCTTTTGGCGATGGAAAGGCCCAGGCCGCTGCCGCCGCCTCTCCCGGGGGAAGTTTTGTAAAAGCGCTTAAAAATAAAGGGCAGCTCCTTTTCCGGGATGCCCGGCCCTGAATCGTATACTGCCAGGAGCAGGCTGCCCTTTTCTGCTCTGGCATCCAGCTTGATCTTGCCCCCGTCCGGGGTAAATTTAAAAGCATTGGCCAGCAGGTTGATCAAAACTTGGATAACCCGATCCTCGTCCAGACACCAGCACTGCAAACCTTCCTCAAGTTCAAAGGCAAACTTTATCCCCCTTTCGTTAGCTTCATGCTGGAAAGGAGCAGAAGCCCGGGATAGAAGTAGCGCCAAATCCGCCTCGCTGAAATGAAGGGGCAGTTTGCCTGCCTGCGCCAGATTTATGGATTCCAGGTCGCTTACCAGGCGGGTAAGCCTGAGCACCTCGTCATAGAGGGAGGAGAGTAGCTCTGGACCGGCCTCCATCTTGCCCGCCTGCAGTGCCTCCAGGTTGCCCCGCAGGACGGTCAGGGGCGTCCTCAGTTCATGAGAAACGTCGGCAAGAAGGTTGCGGCGGAGCGCTTCATTTTTTTCTATGCTTTCCGCCATGAAATTATAGGCCTCCGCCAGCTTGCCGATCTCATCCTTCCTTGCCAAGCGTACCCTATGCTGGAATTCTCCGCGGGCAAATTTTTGGGCTGAAGCTGTGAGCAAAGCCAAGGGACGGGCTAGCTGGCCAGCCAAAAGGTAGCTCAAAGCCACCCCTGCCAGCAGCGCGGCTAAACCGCCCCAGAAAACTGCCTGCAGCGCGGAGCGGGAAAACTCTTCTTCCAGGGTCAGCACGGTCATGGCCGTTTGGGGCTGCAAAAAAAGCGTACCTACCTGTTCACCGCCATGCATGACAGGCGTACCCTGCTCCAGGATCCTGGGCGCAAGGATTTGCCCGTTTTTTTCCTGCAATGAATCCAGGACAACGCGCCCCTCAGCATCGGCCAAGAGCAGTCTTTCGCCGGGCATAATCCCCAGGAAACCCGGCCCCTCCTGCCGGTGAGGCATAAACATCCTTCTCCCCCGAGGGCGGTGGGTAAGCATTGCTTCCACCCCTGTCCAGCTGTTCCCGTTGTAACGGTAATAGGAGGCAAACATATTTTCCCAGTGCTCCATTAATACACTGCGGTAGCCCTTCGCATAACGGTCAAAGACGTTATTGATATAAAAGCGTGAAGTATAAGCCATGACAACAACCGCTACGGCGATAACTACGACAAAAGCTGCCGTAATCCTGCTATTTATTTTCATAAAAATTCCCAACAGCCCACAGCTGTTTGCCCCTTCTTAATGCTGCAAAAATTTATAGCCAAAGCCGAAAACGGTGGCGATGTAGATAGGATTGGCCGGATCCGGCTCAATTTTCTTGCGCAGGTTGCTGATATGTGTATCAATGGAGCGCTCATAACCGCTATAGGCTTCGCCAAGACAAGCCTCCAGAAGCTGCAGGCGGCTGAAAACCCTGCCGGGGTGGCGGGCCATCAGGTTTAAAATCTTAAATTCGGTAGGCGTCAGTTCGATTTCGCGGCCGCCTCGCTTCACGGAACAGTTTTCCCCGTCTACCTGCAGCTCCCCTCTCTGCAGGATGGCCGGTTCACTCTTCTTTCCTGTTGCACCTGGTATCCCCGCCTGTTCCCTGGCACGTCGCATTACCGCCCTAATACGTGCAGCCAGTTCTGCCAGACTGAAAGGTTTAACGATATAATCGTCCGCTCCCATTTCCAACCCTACCACCCGATCCGTTTCTTGGGACCTGGCTGTAAGCATGATTATGGGAATATTTTGCTCCCGGCGCAATAGGCGGCAGACCTCTAGGCCGCTTAAATCAGGCAACATCAGATCGAGGATCAATAAGTCAGGCGCCTGTTGCCTGACTAACTCCAGGCCCGCTCTTCCTTCTGCAGCCCAGACGACGGTCATCCCTTCTTTTTCCAGATAATCCTTAATCATGCGCGCTATTTTTACCTCATCTTCGATGACGGCAATTTTATAGGCCTGTGCCAAAATACAACAACCCCTCTCAGGCGGGATACCTCTAAACAAGCATAGCTTACTGTTTTAATCTTTGGTCAATCAAATATAAAGAATTTGTCAAGATATTGTCAAGAGATGGAGAGCCCCATCTTAACAAAAACTTAATATCTTCTTCAAAAGATATGGAAAAGGGGCGGCTATAATAAAGGCAGAGCAAAAAAGCCATCTTCAGGAAAGGAGGTGAACGCTGATGCGCAAGAACCTTCTGGTATTGTTGCTCGTGGGGCTGCTGGTTCTGGGAGCGTCCCAGGCCGTCCTGGCCTTCGGCCTCGGTGGTGAAGGCAGAGGCATGAAAGAGGGCATCTGTGGCGGCAACAGGTGGTTTGATGCCCTTACTCCCGAGGAGCAGGAAAAAATTGCCGAAATTAAAGAGACCTATCTGGCAAGATTAACTGCTTTAAAGGAAAAAATGCGCAGTCTGCGCGAAGCAAAAGATTTTGCAGGTCTGGCCGAAGCCCGGGCCGAACTGGCCCAGCTTAAGCAAGAAATAAGGGAACAAATTCAACCCCTGCTCCCTGAGGAATACAGGGAGATGTGCCGGCAGATGGGGCCGGGGAAAAGGATCTGGCCCAGGAACAAAATGATGAGATGTTTGCGTAATAACGGCTAAGCATAAGACAATAGGCGGAAAGGTTAACACTTAACCTTCCCGCCTATTGTCTTATTTCTGTTTTTTTTAATTATTGCCGGCAGATTAAAAACGACCATGCCCGCGGGCAAATCCAAATATTTTTTCATAAAATTTTTTTAAACCTTATAAATAAGAGCTCAGCCGGCAGGAAATAAGCTTTCGCTCTGTTTGCAAAATTTTACTAGTCCTAACGAGTATAGAGAAAGCAACCGGCAACTTTATTTGTTTGAGC
>CALJJZ010000086.1 GCA_937973635.1 uncultured Bacillota bacterium
ACGTCAACGCCGCCAAGGTGATCCTGCAAAGAGCGCTCGAAAAGCTGGCGGCATAGGGCCCAAGCGCCGCGGGGCACGCGGCAGCTGCCTGTGGAGGGTTAGAGCAAAAGCTCCCCGATGAAGCAGGAACCAGCGCGAAACTGTAAGGGAACAGCGCCCCTGACGTTGTTCAGGGAATCCCGCCCCCTTTAGGGGGTTGGGAAGATGTCAATTGTAGAACCTTACGCCGTCCTTGCCGACAGGGAGGGCCGGCGTTTCGGCGACCGCTGGGCGCGCACCCGGGTAGTAAGGGTAAAGGAATAAAAGCTGAAAGGAATAAACGCTGGAGGGATAGATGATGGAAAAAAAGTGGTTTGTTTATCAGGACCAGCAGCAAAAAGGGCCTTTTAGCTGGGAGGAGCTCAGGCAGCAGGCCCGCTCCGGGAAAGTCAGGCCCCAAGACCATTTCTGGAGCGAAGGTATGGTCGGCTGGGTACAGGGTAAGGAGCTGCCGGAACTTTTCCCTAAACCTGCGGCGCCGCCTCCGCCCCCGCCACCTCCGCCGGCTAGGCCTGTACCGCCTCCCCCGCCGGCGGCAGCGGCACCTGTACCGCCTCCCCCGGCGAAGTCTGCGACGCGGCCTGCGTCTCCACCGCCTGTACAGCCTGCGTCTCCACCGCCTGTACAGCCTGCGTCTCCGCCGCCCTCGGCAGCACCGCCGCCCGGAGCCGTACCTGTACCGCCGGTACGCCCCTACCGGTCGGCGCCTCCCCCGCCGGCGGCAGCGGCACCCGCATCAACGCCCCAAGCAGCGCCTGCCCCGGGAGCTGGGCCTTTTACTCCTGCGTCGTCTCCCTCTCAGGGCGCAGCCGCCGGCCCCTTTTCTGCCGCGCCTCCCCGCAAAAAGGGCAGGGGTTGCCTTATAGCCCTGATTGTAATCCTGCTTTTGCTGGGGCTCCTTCTTGCCGGGGGGTATTACGCCTACAGGGCCTTCCTTTCCGAGGGGGAAGGGCTGGCAGAAAGCCTCTCCTTAATGGGGGAAAAAGGAAAGGAAAACGGCTCCGGCACTTCTGCGCTGATCGGATCCTGGTACGGCACGGGAGAATCAAGCACGGATGAGGGTTACCTTAGATTCAACGCCGACGGCACTTTGAACTTGGCCGACCCTGCCGAAGGCTGGTGGACAACGGTAGAATACCGCATCCAGGAGGAAGGGGGCATCTCTTACCTGGAGTTTTTCAACAACGATTTTGAAACATGGGAACGGTATATTTCTTTGGAGCTTGCAGGTAAGGACACGCTGCTCCTAAAGGACGGGGAGACCACCGTAGAGCTGAAACGGATCAGCGACCGCCAGTTCGAGGAGGTCATCAGTAGCCTGGCCTATGAAGATATTTATTAATAATAAAAGCGTTTGTGCAAAACAGGGGGAGAAAGAACAAGGAGAAGCAAAAGGAGGTTTTTAATATGACGGAGCAGTGGTATCTGCATAAAGACGGCAAACAGTACGGCCCCTATACCTGGGAGGAGCTGGCGGCCTTTGCCCGGGAGGAGAGGGTTTTACCCGATGACAGCGTCTGGAGCAGCAGCACGGCCGGCTGGGTAGCGGCGCGGGAGGTGGCGGGGCTAATCACCCCGCTCTCTGCAGCGGCCCCGCAGGGGGAAAAAGCCCCTGACCAGACGCCGGAGCGCGGCGAGGAGATCCTGGGCCTTATCCCGGCGCTGAAGAAAAAAACCGGCCTTTTCAGCAGCAAGATGTACACCCTCGTGGTCACGGAACGGCGCCTTATCTTTGCCGAGCTGACGGGCAAGATGATGCAGACGGCGGTGGCGGAAGCCAACGAGGCTTCCCGGGGTAAAGGCTTTTTTGCCCGCATGAAAGAAACGGCTACCTCCCAGCAGCGCATCTACGAGGGCTACTTGAGGCGGACAGGGGAAGAGATCCTGCGGGAAAACCCCGAAAATTTTGCCGTGGAGAACAGCGAGATCAAAACGGTCCGGGTTCGGCTCGGCCATTACCATGTAGACCGGGAAAACAGGCAAAGCGACGAGCTGATTATCCAGACCGCCCAGGGGAAAATAAAGCTGTTCTTCCATTACGATAACCGGACAGGGGAAGCCAAAAAAGTACTCTGGTGTGCCCTGGGAGAAAGGGTCAAATAAATTTAAAATTTTACCTGTACCGCCTCGCGCTGTGCCGCTTCGGCAACCTGGAAGTAAGGGACAGGGTAGAAGCCAAGGATGGGGGCGAAGAGGCTGGCGGGAAACATCTGGATGCGCGTATTGTATTTCATGGCTGTATCGTTAAAAAATTGGCGCGTAAAGGCGATCTTGCTCTCTGTCTCGCTGAGCTCTTGTTGCAGGTGGGCAAAGTTCTGGCTGGCCTGGAGCTGGGGGTACGCTTCAGCCACGGCAAAAAGGGACTTCAGGGCCCCGCTGAGCATATTCTCCGCCTGCTGGCGCTGCTCCATGTTCTGGGCTCCCAGGGCCATGGCCCGGGCCTGTGTCACCTTCTCCAGGGTCTCCCTTTCGTGCTCCATATATCCTTTAACGGTGTTGACCAGGTTGGGGATGAGGTCGGCGCGGCGCTTTAGCTGCACGTCGATCTGCGCCCAGGCGTTCTGTACCAGGTTGCGCGCCAGCACCAGGCGGTTATAAAAAAGTATCAGCGCCAATCCAACAAAAACAAGCAGGGCCAAAAAAGCGATTACCACAATTGCCAGTCCTCCCATCAGGGAACCCTCCTTTAAAGTTTAAAGTTAAGCGTAACGGCCCGCGGCCAGGCAAAAAACCCGGCAGGCTGCTTATATTTTATCTGCAGCCGGCCCCTTTGCCTATCACCCCTCCCAGGGTGATTTTAACATAAATAAAGCCTTTTGCCTAAGTATTTGCCGGAACTATTTAGGCAGCGGCTTGTTTTTTTAAGGGCTTATGGTATATTTAAACCGTGCGGTAAAAGCAGGGGAAACAGTGGCAGTGCAGGCAAGGAGGGAAAACAGTTTGGAAAAACTGCGGCGGGAGATAATCGAGCTTGTGCATAAACGCGCTTACCAGCGGCGCCGCGTGCGCCTTGCTTCCGGCCGGGAGAGCGATTTTTACGTGGACTGCAAAGAGGTTTTATTGACCCCCGACGGCCTTTACCAGACGGCCAGGTACGTCCTGACCTGGATGCAGGAAGGGAAAATGGCGGCCCGGGCGGTGGGCGGCCCCATTATGGGCGCTGTACCTCTGGCCGCTGCCGTAAGCGCCCTCAGCTGGCAGGCCTGGGAACCCGGGCCGCTGGCCAGCTTTTTTGTGCGCCCTGAGGCCAAGGGACACGGGACGGGTCGTCTGGTGGAGGGGCCGCTGCTCTCCGCCGGTATGCCTGTTTTAGTGTTGGACGACGTCCTTACCACAGGAGGTTCGGTGCTGCGGGCAGTACGGGCGGTGCAGGGAATGGGCTGCCTTGTGGAGCAGGTCCTGGTCATGGTGGACCGGCAGGAAGGCGGTAGAGAAAACCTGGAAAAAGAGGGCCTCTCTGTCTCCGCCATCCTCACCCGGGAAGATCTGGAAAGCTATAGCCCCTAAGCAAAAAAAGGAGCCCTGCCTTAGGCCAGGGTCCGGTGCAGGGCCTCTTCTTCTTTTTCGATCTGCTCTTCCAGGTCCATAATTTTGCTCAGCAGCTCTGCCTTTTCACTGTTGCTGGAGAGGATGTACTGGCGCAGCAGGTCTTCTCTGATGTGGCGCAGGCCTTTTAGGATCGCCGTCTCCATTTAACCTTTTACCTCCGTCATGGCAAAATTCTTTGCATTTGAATTTAAGACTTATTTTTCCCCCCGCAGCGGGAAATATACTTTAACCGTAGGCTGGAAATAAAAATAAGCCCCCCCGCCCTGGAGCAGGGGGGCTTATATAAGGTGAGATGAACGGTAAAAATACAGCCTAAGCGTTGAGCCTGTCTTTTAAGCTTTTGCCTGGCTTAAAAGAGGGGACGATGCTGGCGGGTATGGTAATCTTTTCGTTGGTCCCCGGCTTCCTTCCTTCCCTTGCTTCCCGCTTGCGCGCCATGAAAGTGCCAAAACCGATTATTTGGACTTTTTCTCCCCTGGCGAGCTTCTCCTCAATAGTTTCCACAAAGGCGTTAAGGAATTCGGTGCCCTGTTTCTGGGTCAGGCCCGTTTTCTGGGAGATCTCCCTTACCAGTTCTGCTTTTCCCGTAGCCATTAAACTTAATTCCCCTTCCTAATTAGTATTAGTTTTTACAACTGCGCCGGCTTCCAGGCCAGCACGGTATTGGTTCCTTGTAAAAAAGTTTTTTGCCTCTATCATTCCCTGTACCTGTGGGAGATTATGTATCATCAGGCTCCCGTGATATGGTACCCTGCATCCACGTAAAGGGTTTCCCCCGTGATGCCCCGGGAAAGGCTGCTTAAAAGGAAAAGGGCTGCTTCCCCCACCTCCTCGCTGCTGATGTTGCGCCTAAGGGGTGCCTTGGCGGCGGCTGTGTGCAAAAATGAAGAAAAATCTTTGATCCCCCTGGCGGAAAGAGTATTTACAGGCCCTGCGGAGAGGGCGTTTACGCGGATACCCGCTGGTCCCAGCTCCCCTGCCAGGTAGCGTACCGCCGCTTCCAGGGCGGCTTTGGCTACTCCCATCACATTGTAGTTGGGGATAAAGCGTTGGCTGCCGAGGTAGGTAAGGGTAACGATGCTGCCGCCCTGGCCCATGAGGGGGACAGCGGGGCGGGTGACGGCCAACAGGGAATAGACGCTGATCTCCATGGCCAGGCGGAAGCCTTCACGGGAGGTCTGGAGGAAACGGCCTTCCAGGTCTTCCCGGCCGGCGTAGGCGATGCTGTGCACCAGGAAGTCCAGGCGCCCAAAAGTGCTGGCGATCTGCTCATAAAGCCGGGCTACCTGCTGTTCGTCCTGCACGTCGCAGACGAGGACCAGGGGCCTAGCTTTGAGCTCCTCTGCGGCCATCTTTTCTATTTTTTTCACAAAGCGTTCCCCCTGGCAGCTGATGGCCAGGGTTGCCCCTGCACTGTCCAGGGCCCTGGCGATGGACCAGGCCAGGCTGTGGTTGTTGGCTACACCAAAGATTACGCCTTTTTTGCCTTGCAGCAAGGTGGTGTCCTCCTGTGCATATCTTTAATCTGCGTTTAAAAGAAGCTGGGATGTGCCCCTGTTTTAAAGGCAACTTCCGCCTGAATGATAGTATAGCACTCCTTTCCTTTTTTTAAAAGTAAAAAGTGTCCTCATGGCGGAAAAACTGGCTAAATCCGGCCTGCAGAGAGAGGGGCCGGTAGGAAAGGAGAAGGAGCTGGCAGCGCTGTATATTGATAAGCATAATAAACTGTCTAGCAGATATAGATATTATCTATTTCTCTGGAATGTGGGGTGCAGGTTATAATAAAAAGCGGTATTACATCTTAATTTATTTGGAAAGGAGTGGAGTGTTTTTGCGTGAAAAGACAGCTGTCATTGTCTCGGGTATTGTTATTGGCGTAATTACCCTTTTACTGGTAGTGTGGGGCAATCCGGCCAACATGGGCTTTTGTATCGCCTGTTTTGTCCGCGATATTGCCGGCGGGCTGGGCCTGCACCGGGCCGCTCCCGTCCAGTACCTGCGCCCTGAAATTATGGGGCTGATCCTGGGAGCCTTTGTTACCGCCCTTTTCTTCCGGGAGTTCCGTTCCACGGGGGGGGCCAACGTAACCCTGCGTTTCATGCTGGGGATGTTTATGATGATGGGGGCCCTGGTCTTTCTTGGGTGCCCCTGGCGCATGTTGCTGCGCCTGGCCGGAGGGGACTTAAACGCTCTGGTGGCCCTGCCGGGCTATATCTTTGGTATCTGGGTGGGGACCCTTTTCCTGCAGCAGGGCTATTCCCTGGGGCAGGCGAAGGAGCAGAGCAGCCTGAACGGCCTTATTGCCCCCCTGCTGGCCTTTGCTTTGCTGGTCTTGCTCATTACCAGGCCTTCGTTGCTCTTTTTCAGCGAGCAGGGGCCCGGTTCCATGCGGGCGCCTATCTTTGTTGCCCTCCTGGCCGGCCTAGTGGTGGGGGTGCTGGCCCAGCGCACGCGTTTTTGCACCATGGGCGCCTTCCGCGACATCATCCTTTTCCGTGATTTTCACCTTTTTTCTGGTATTATTGCCCTTTTTGTGGTGGTTCTGGTGGGGAACCTCTTGCTCGGTTCCTTCAAGCTTGGCTTTACAGGCCAACCCGTCGCCCATACGGAGTGGCTCTGGAACTTCCTGGGTATGGGGATTGTAGGCTTCGCTGCTGTCCTGGCCGGGGGTTGCCCGCTCAGGCAGCTTATCCTCAGTGGCGAAGGCAATGGCGACGCTATGGCCACAGTCCTGGGCTTGACGGCAGGGGCCGCGGTCATGCACAATTTCGCCTGGGCCGCTAGCCCGGCGGGAGTGTCGGGGGGCACCAAGGTGATGGTTGTGGTGGTCTGGATCCTGCTGCTGGCCGTGGGCTGGTTTGTTGCGCGCCAGGCGCGGGAAAACGAGGCCAAAGTGCAGCAGGGGGAAAGCCTGAAAGGGCAAACCTCGGCAGTTGAAGTGAGCAGTTAAAGCGATCATCAAAGGAGAAAGGAAGGGCTTGGAGCATGGGCATAAAAGTGATCGACTGTTGCGGGCTTTCCTGCCCTGAGCCGGTACTGCGGGTACGGGGGGCTTTGCAGGATCCCAGCCTAGAGGAGGTGCAGGTCAAGGTCAGCGCCGCCGTAGCCAGGGACAATGTGAGCCGCGCGGCTAAAAGCCTAGGCTGGCAGGTGGGGGTAGAGGAGGCTGATGACTGTTTCCTGCTCACCTTGAGCCGTAAGGCAAAGTAAAGAAAATTGAAGCCTTAACGGTGGTCCAAGGGGCGCTCTGCCAGCTTGAAGCGCCCTTTGGCTTTTTTTGCGGTGTTTTGTCCGCCCGCCGCCCTGTCAGCCAGGCCGCCTGCCTCCCAAAAAGGGTTTTCCTTGCTCGTTTTCTGGCAGAAGATGCCCCCCCTCAATGAGGACACCGCAAGCCTGCAGGAAAACCTTTATCTCCTCTGCATCGGCTGGAGTGCAACGCAAGGCTGTGCCGCAGCTGGAACTGATGCGGCGGGGGACAGGCACCATCTTGAAGGCCCACTTTTGTCCCGACAGCACCTTTTCCGCTTTGATGGCCTGGTAGGTGCTGATAAAAGTAAAATAATAATTTCCTGTCATTTCCTCTCTCTCCCTCCCCTGCTTATTATAACAGCCCGCCCTGAAAAAAGGAAACGGCAATCCCTTGCAACCTAAGTTGTTTTTTTTCAAAAATAACCTGTATTATTTGGCGAGATAGCAGGATTATGGGGAGAAAATGACGTATTTAATTTATTATTACTGCCATCTCCTTCCCTTAGACAACCACTCCGTAAACTGGGAGGTATTTAATAATATGGAAGTGGAAAAGAAAAATGAGCAGGAGGCCGTTATCCACCTGGGGGAAAAGGTAAATATCGTTAATTCTCCGGAGTTAAAACAAAAGCTGCAGGCCCTTTATGATGAAGGATATAAAACAATCATCGTAGATTTTAGCGGGACAAAGATGATAGACAGCTCCTGCCTGGGAAAGCTCCTCATGTTCCAGAAAAAACTAAAAGAGCGGGAGGGAGAGCTAAGGATTATCAATGTCACCAGCGAATATATCAGCAAAATGTTCAATGTCATCCAGCTGTACAAGGTCATAAACATCAGCTAAACCCGTAGACGCGGCTTTTGCCCCTTTCTTTGCGGGTTGCTGAGGTTTCTCCTAAACGGGAGGAGAAGGGGAGGAAAGAGGGGTAAGCATGTGGATGTTTTGTTAGTGTCTGGCTATGAGCCGGCCCTGGAAGAATTGAAGGCCCTGGTCAGGGGCGAGTCCCCTGCCAGCAACCTGTCCTTATGCCTTTCCCTGGACGATGCCCTGTGCCGGGCCGGGAAAGAGCATTTCCCTGTCATGCTCATTGATTACACCCTCCTGCATAAGGACATCCTGGCCCTGCAGCGGCTGTCCGCCCTGGGAGAGGGGAGTTTCCTGCTCCTGTACCGTGTGCCAGAGGAGCGGCGGGAGACCTTCGCGGGCGGGGAATATGCCCGCCAGGAAAACCTTTTTACCCTGGGCTTTCCCCACGATGCCGGTTTCAGCACGGCTTTGAGGATGGCTCTGCGGTTTGCCCGCAGGCTCGCTCCCCTGCCCCATCTCCTGGAAAAGGAAGAGCTATTCCGTTATCTAGCCGAGTTTTCTCCTTTCCCCCTGGTTATTGTCAGCGCAAAGGGCGTCTATGAGTATATCAACCCCCGTTTCACAGAGGTGTTCGGCTACGGCCTAGAGGATCTGCCTGACGAGAAGGCTTGGTTTAAACTCGCTTTTCCCGACCCTCATTACCGCAGCAAAGTGGAAAAGGAGTGGCTGGCTTCCCTGGAGGAAGCCGGCCCGGAGGCGACTGTCCAGGCAGCCCACATCATCACTTGTAAGGGCGGGCGGCGTTGTGAGACCCTCTGCCGGGCTGTAAAGACCAGGAGCGGCAAGCTGCTTTTGAGCTACGAGGATATGACGGAGCGCAAAAAAGCCGAGGCAAAGCTCCACTATATCAGTTTCCACGACCAGCTCACGGGTTTGTACAACCGTGCTTTTTTTGAAGAAGAGCTAAAAAGGCTGGATACGGGAAGGCAGCTCCCTTTAAGCCTCATTGTCGGTGATACCAACGGGATAAAGCTTGTCAACGAAGCTTTCGGCCACCGGCAGGGGGACGAGCTGCTGACCAGGGCGGCAGGGATCTTGAAAAAGCACTGCCGACGCGAAGATATTGTCTGCCGCTGGGGCGGGGACGAATTTGCCATCCTGCTGCCCCGCATGAAAGAAGAAGGCTGCAAGGAGCTGCTAAAGCGCATTAAGGCCGGGCTGGAAGAGGCTACCCCTTTTCCCATTAAACTGAGCATGTCCCTTGGCAGCGCCACCAAAAAGGACGTATTCCAGGACGTTGGGGAGGTGCTAAAAATAGCTGAAGCACAGATGTACAGCCAGAAGCTCTCTGAGGCTAAAGAATTTCGCCAGGCGGTGATCGCTTCCCTCGTGCGCACCCTGGGGGAGAAGGATTACGAGACAGAGGAACATTCCTGGCGCATGCAAAACCTCTCTGTGCAGTGGGCTGGCTATTTTAAACTTAAAGATAGCGAGCTGGAAGACCTGATTATGGCCGTGACGCTGCATGACATCGGCAAGATCGCCGTCCCGGAGGAGATCCTTATGAAAACGTCGCCCCTTTCAGAGAATGAATGGGCAATTATCAAGGAGCACGCTGAAAGGGGCTACCGTATCGCCATCTCCTCCGAGGAGCTGCTCCATGTCGCCCCCTATATCCTTTTCCACCATGAGCGCTGGGACGGGCTGGGTTATCCCCGGGGCCTCAAAGGGGAGGAGATCCCCCTTCTCTCCCGCATCCTGGCCATCCTCGATGCCTATGACGTAATGACCAACGGGCGTCCCTATAAGGCAGCCATCAGCGAAGCAGAGGCGATGCAGGAACTCTGGCGTTGCGCCGGCAAACAGTTTGACCCGCACCTGGTTAAAATATTGCTAGAAGAAATGGGGCCAAAAATAAAAAACAAAGTTTAAGAGCAGCGCCTTTTACCTGCACGGCGCAAGAGGTCAAAGCCGGCGCCCCGCCGGTTTTTGCAGCGGCAAAGGTGCTTTGTTTTTTGGGCGTTTTTCTGCTATAATAGGGGCAAACAGTATTTTACATGCGCCCGTAGCTCAGGGGACAGAGCAACGGACTTCTAATCCGTTGGCCGGAGGTTCGAATCCTCCCGGGCGTGCCAGATGAAAGCAGCGTGGATGTCCAATTTGTTGGGGTTTTGTGGACATCCTTTTTTTTCTGCCCGTTGTCCTTCTTACATCCAGCCACTTTATAGCCATTATAATTAAGTGTGATAGTAAATATGCCTGTGGGATAACCCTAAAGATGCGGGTTATCCACAGGCTCTATAATTGCTTGGACAACACTGCGTGCTGCCCGTACCTTTCGTATTTGTTGACAGTTAACTGTTCTAACTGAAATTTGTTTTTACACAAAATTTAGGACTTGATCGACCTGTAAAAAGTTTATCCTAATTTACTAAAAATTTTCTTCTGCAAAATAGTTTACAAGTTAACCAAAGCGGCATATAATATTTATATATAGTTAATATGTTAACCGAGGAGGGCTCCCATGGCCGGCATCAGAGAGATCTGGTTTTTTGCCCACAATATCATTCGCTCCTCCAGGCAGATGATTAACGAAGGGTTAAAACCCCTGAATTTAAGCAGTGCCGAAGGAAATATCCTGCTGCACCTTTTAACGCGGGAGGAGGGGCCCTGGCAGGAGGAAATTGTGGAGCAGCTGGATGTCAGCAAGCCCGCCGTCTCCCGTGCCTTGGAATCCCTGGAACGGAAAGGGTATGTGACGCGGGAGAAAGACCCTGTTGATAGGAGGGCCAGCCGCGTGTTCCTTACAGCTAAAGCCCGCAAGATTGCCGCCCCCGTAGAGCAGGTATATAATGAGGTTTTCTCTGTGGCAGCAGAGGGGATCAGCGAAGCGGAGATCAGGGATTTCATCGGGCTGTTTGGCCGTGTCTCGGAAAACTTTACGGCAGCCCGGGCTAGGATAAGCGGGCGGCAAACAGGGGGGTGCTGCTGATGCGGGGGGATCTTCTGGGCGCAGCCATCCTGCTGGCTTATTACCTGGTAATTTGTGTGCTGCTGCCAACCCTGCTGAAGGTGCACTTAAGGGTGCCCGGCGAATTGGTGCGGAAGATGCAGCATGTGGCTTACAGCCTTTCTGTCTTCCTGCTTCTGGAGCTTTTCAGCAGGTGGTATTTTGCCGTGGGTGCTGCTTTGCTGCTGCTCCTTCTGGCTTACCCCGTGCTTTTGCTGGTGGAAAAAACGTCCTTTTATCAGCGGACCTTTGTGGACCGCACGGCAAAGGGAGGCGAACTGCGCAGGCAGCTTATCTATGTGCAGCTTTCCTTTGCCCTCCTTATTTTTATCTTCTGGGGTCTGCTGGGTGCCAGGTGGCACTACGTGGTGGCGGTGGCCGTGATGGCCTGGGGCTTTGGCGATGCGGCGGCGGCCCTTGTGGGGAAAGCCTGGGGCTGCCGCCGTGTAATCAACAAATATATTGAGCGGGCCAAAACTTATGAAGGGGCAGCCGCCATGATCCTGGTGGCGGCGCTGGCCCTCTTTTTTACCCTGCTTTGCTACGCGGGCAAGGTGTGGTATGTAAGCCTGCCCGTGGCCCTCATTGTGGCACCTGTCTGCGGCATTGTAGAGCTGTTTTCCAGGCGGGGCATTGATACGCTGACGGTACCCCTTTCTGCAGCCGCCCTGCTTTTGCCCCTGATCCAGCTATTTTCTTTTCTGGGGTGGTAACGATGGAAGGCCTTAATGAAAAACAGACAGCCGGCCGGGAAAAAACCTTGCTTGCCGCGCTGCTGCTGAGCATGTGGGCACCTCTGGCTACGGGCCTGGCCGTGTTCATGAGCAGCTCCACCACCCAGCTGGCCGATTTTATCCGCCGTAGCGTGGAGCTCTTTTCCCTGTTTGTCTCGTGGTGGTTTTTTCGCTGCCTGAAACAGCAAGAAAAACCGGACCCCCGGGAAAAGGCTATGCTGGAGTCTGTTGCGGGTCTCGGCGTGGCTGCCGCCCTCTTTTGCTCTGCTGTTGTGATGTTGATCCTGGCCTTTTCCCGTGCCGGTGTTCCTGCGCCGGGTGGCAACGTGTACCCGGGGCTGGCCATTGCCGTTTTGGGGCTGATAACCAATACCTGGTTCTGGCGTCGTTATACAACCTATATCAGGGAACAATTCAACCCCGTCATCGAGGCCCAGCGGCAGCTGTACCGCGCCAAAGCCTGCGTGGATCTCTGTATCATTATTGCCCTTGGCGCCGTGGCGGTGTATCCGGGCCATGCGGCCACGCGCTACGTGGACTTCACAGGCTCGCTTATTGTGGCCGCATACCTGCTCTGGAGCGGCTTTGCCGCCCTGCGCACGGTAATACAGAACGGGCTTACGGTCACCTAGAGCTGAAAATTTAGAGGCGAATTAGTGGCGGGAGCTACAGCCCCAGGAAAGGTTATCGGAGAAACTGTGCAGAAAATACCTTAAACTTTACTTAAGCGGCAGAGCAGCCGCCGGGCACAGGAACCTCCCACAACCGGTTCCCAGTCATTTCTTAAGCTGGTCAATACGTTAATGTTTGTGCCCCATAATCTTTTTTCCTGATCCTGCTCCTCCGGCAGGTACCAGTGTCCTCTGGTATATACTACATTGTCGTGCAAGCCCTGAACAATATGAGCTTTCCTATGTACCTTTTCCTTTTTCCCCGGCACTTCTATGGCAACCCAATCTCCCTCACTCTTAACCACAAATGGGCTGTCTTTGTCTCCGGAATGGATCGGGGATCGATGACAATAATCTTTGCCCCGGCTTTTCTGGCCCGCTGCACCACTAAGGCTTTAGCCGGGTTTGTGTGCGGCTGGTTGACACCCCATAGCGCAATGGTTTGCGTTTTGTCGGCATCTTTGTCTGTAATAAGGTTAAAATATGTCAGCAGGCTGCCAAAGGTAAGGTTGTCGGCAACCAACTGCGGTGTAAAACAGATATGATGGTCGTGCCTGAAGAAATTGGGCGTTTCTATCGCTTGGGCGAAAGCCAGCCAGATTAATGGATCTTTGAGATCTCCTTTATTGCCTCCTCCCATGAAACCCTTTGCCATCTTTGAGCACCCCGTGGTCCTATCTGCTTCAGGGGATACAGGCAAAGGAATCCCCTGGATAAAGGGTTTGCGGGATCACCTTTGGTCTTAATCTTATCGCCGGTTTTAGAAACGATCATGCCGCAGCAATTAAGACAAAGCTTACAGGTAGTGTTAATTTCGCTCTGCTCTGAATCTGCCCACACCAGGTCTTTATTGAGCGTATGCATACTTTTTCTCCCCCTATCCAAGCCGGAAACCAGTAAATCTACAGGTCAGGCTCCGTCATTTCTTGATGCAACCTCCCTTGCTGCCTGTTTATTTCCCTTTTCTTGCACTGATTCCTGCTTTCTGGCCCTGAAAAGGTCCTTACATACTTTGCGCTACGGCTATGCTCTCATATCCCACATTAATGCGCCAGGTTGCTTACTTGCCGGTATGCGTGAAAATTGCTGGTCAGAAGGAGATAAAGTGCTATAATGAAAAATATGCAGCAGCCCTTTTGTGTCATTTTATTAGCGGAGGGTGAATGGTTTTGCCTGACGTTACCCAGAAAAAGATCGCCCTGCTCGTAGCAAATTTGTGTACCTTTTCCACGGCTTTTATGATTTCCGTAATTAATATTGCCCTGCCTTCCATTGGACGGGAATTCGCCGTGGATACAATATGGTTGAGCTGGGCGGTTACTTCTTTCCTCTTGACTTCTACAATGCTGATGCTTCCCGTGGGTAAAGCGGCGGATATTTACGGGCGCAAAAAAATTTTTCTTTACGGCAATATCATTTTCTTCTTGGCCACCCTGCTCTGTGCCATTTCCCCGGCCATGGCCAGGTTGAGGCTGTAAAGATTGCACATGCAAACCATGCCCGGCGTGATCATGTTTTGCGGGTTACCAAAAAGGTTGAAAAAACGTGAGCGCGCCCAGAAAAGATCGCTGCGGTAGGTGCCTTCCGCCGCCAGCAGGGTCTCGGGGCCATATTTGTCTTTCAACCTGGAAAGCCTGTCGGCGATCTCGTCCATGGCCTCTTCCCAGGGTAGGGGCTACCATTTCCCCTCCCCCCTTTTGCCCGTACGCTTCAGGGCATGCTGCAATTGATCGGGGTGATAGAGCCACCTGGGGGCGTTGACGGCCCGGTGGTAACTTGCTCTACGTTTACTATAGCACCAACAAGCCCCTGAGAATATGATAATTTTTAACTTTTTACGGTCTGCCTGCTGATACCGCTGATACCGTGGTTAAGTTTTATCCTGGAATATCAAAGGGGCACTCGCTTAGAGTACCCCTTTGGAGAAAAGATTACTTTTTGACAGGAAGTTGATTTCCCTGCGGGCCGCCCGTTATTTTTCAAAAGGTAAGCAAAGCTTCTCTGCGGCTGCTGTTCCAGTCCACTTTGGCCTGGAGGTTTTCTGCGGCAAAACGCAGGGGCACGTAGGTGCGGCCATTTTGGGACACCGGGGCCACATCCATCATTCATTTTGGTCGCCCCATTGACCCGGATCTCTTTTTTGTCAAGCCACATTTCCACTGTATTTCCTTTTGCCGTAAGGGTAATTTTGCGCGTCTTCTCCTCCCACTTCAATGTCCCTCCCATGGCCTCGACCACTGCACGGATGGGGATCATTGTCCTGCCGGAGATGACAATGGGCGTGGTCCCCCGGCCCGGGTCAATTTCCTGGCTGACGCCGTTTACGCTCATCCGCGGGTTATCCAGCTGCAAGAGGATATAATTACCGTCTGCAGGCGGTGTTGCCGGGGGCGTACCGGGAGCTGCTGTTTCCCTCCATTCATAGATATAAGCGTAGCCGTAACCGTTGCCCAGATTCAGCCAGATTGCTTTTTTGTCCCCTTTTTTCCCTGCCGGGATGACTTTGGAGCTTTCAAAATAGGTCTTCATGTTTCTTAAAATTTCCCCCCCGCCTGCAGCACGGAAAGGAATTTTCCCCGCCGTGGCGTAGCTGGCACCGGGCAGGTCAGCGGAGTCAAAGTGAGCGCTGGCCCAAACGCTGGAATCCCACCCGGAGGAGAAACTTAATACCTTCATCTCGATGTTGAAGCCGGTTTTTTTCTCCGGTGCCAGGTAAGCGGGAGGCTTTTCCCAGTTAACCTGATAGTTGACGTAGGCTAATGTCTTGCCGTTTGCATCTTTGCGGGTATGAGAAAAACGCATTTCCCCTTCAGAACCTTCTCCGGCGAAGGTGTCATAAAGGCCTCTGCCCTGTTCATAGGCGCCGCCAAGGATGGTTATGTCAAGGGCCGAAGGATAATATTTGCTTTCCACCAGATGCCAGCCGCCCTGCGCGGTAGAGGCGCAGACTTTGCCGGTGAAAATCATGCCTGACAGCAGGGCAAGGGTGAAGAAAGCCGCAAGGAGAAGGGCTTTGCTGCCTTTTTTCATTTTTTTTCACTCCTCAGTTAATTTTCTTTGGGCGTAATTTTAGCCGCTCTTTTCGGGATCAAGCATAACCTTTGCCGGTCCGCCTGCAAACGCCCGAAAGGGGCGGGAAAACAAAAAAAGAACCCACACAAAAAAGGTGAGCTCCTCTCTCTGGCAGTAAACTAAAAAAACTGCGGTGGTGGAGAGGCAAGCAATTTAGCAGCGGTTAGAGGGGAACATTTTTACCAGTTCCATCTTGGAGTTAATATTTAATTTTTGATAAATATTTTTAACATGGTACTTTAAGGTGTTCTCGCTGATATAAAGTTTTTTTGCTATACCTTTATAGGTATAACCGCACAGGAGCAATTTAATTACTTCCATTTCCTTGGCCGTAAGGTGATAGTTTTCCTTGAAGTCCAGGAAAGCTTTACCCGGTTTATCTTCCGGGGCTTCCGTAAATTTAATGAGGAAGGGATGATTTTGGAGCTGCCGGAAAAGCTGTACATTCAGGATGGGGAGCAAGATTAAGACAGCAAAGATGACAACCAGGGCAAGGGAGGATACCGTGAGGTATTCGCTCCCGTAATAGCTGATCCTGTCACCTGCAATGCTGCCGGTCAGGATCCCTAAAACGTTCATAGACAGCCCGGTACATCAACCCCGAATTTATGGTAATAACAAAAATAAAGAGGCAAAAAAAAATAAAGGGTTTGGCCGTGGCCGTAATTTGCCGGGGCAGCTCCGTAATGTCGATTTTACTGAAAACCTTTTTCCCGGGAGCGGTTTGCAGTTTAAAGAAAATATACGCCGCCGCTGCCAGGGCAGCCACAGCAGCAGCGAGGCCGAGTTCGGCCGATATTTTGACCGCCAGCACGTTGACGGCGATCATTTAAATATTAGAGAAAATAAGCACATCTGCCGCTGTTCTAAAACGTTGTTCCGGAGCAAAATAGTTTTTAAAACAGTACCCCCAGCCGGCCACCACCAGGCCCGAACAGTATGCCAGCACGACAATTGCCGGCTGCCATAGCCGGGTAAAGGGAAGGTAAAAAAGAAGACTTCCAGCCAGAGAAACGCAGGTAGCCATAAAGATTACTCTCTGGGCGGCGGTCAGGTTTTTCAGCAGAAAACCGGCGCTAAACAAGCCGACAAAAGCCGTGAAGACGGCGGCAGCGGCAAGGGCTGCGCCGTCTGCTGCCGCCTTTGCTGCCAGGGCGTACAGGATCTGTCCTTCAAAAAGAAAAGATAGATTCCAGGCGCTGAAGCAACAGAAGCCGATAAGGGAGAGGCCTCCCCGGGTCAGTTTTTTTTTCAAAATTATAGTTCCCATCTGTCTATGTTTATACCCTATTTTTCTAAGGAGCTGCTTTTTAAGGACGTCTTTTTGCGTCTTTTTCTATTTATGGTCTGCTTTCTGCCCTGGGGAAATTTTATTTTTCATTGCAAAGATTGGGACTATTATAACAAATACTGGAATTGCCCGCAAGAACCATTTGTCAAATAACAGCGAGAGGACAAGGGCCGTCTCCCTATCTTGTTCAGGGGAAGTTGTTTGAAGATAGGCCTAAAAAGCCGTTTGCTGTCCCGCCAAACATGACGGCTGGATGTACATGTTTGACCACCATGCCTTCTTCCACAGCAGGCTCTCTTACCTGGCTGGAAATAGAATTTTTTGGGGCGGTTTCTGGCGGCTTTGCAGGAGATCGGCCCTCTGGTGCCGAATAATTTTATCAGTAACACAATATTTACTTTTGATAACACTACTGGAGGGTTCGAGATGTGCAGGGAAAAAACACCATGGGAACGGGCCGTGGAATTTCACGGCCATACCTGCATGGGGCTGGCTGTGGGCTTCCGGGTAGCGGAGGCGGCGCTGCAGGCCCTGGGAAATAAACGGGATGTGGACGAAGAGATGGTGGCCGTTGTGGAAAATGACAGCTGTGCTGTGGATGCCATCCAGGTAATAACGGGCTGTACCGTGGGGAAAGGGAACATGATCCTACGCGATTACGGCAAACACGGCTATACCTTTGCTTTGCGGAAGCAGAAAAAAGCAGTGCGTGTTCTGGCGAAATTCCCTGTCGGGCCTAAGCGGGCGGAACTGATGGCGCTGCGCCAGAAAGTCTCTGCTGGCGAAGCTTCTAAAGAGGAGCAGGCCCTTTTGCAGGAGCTGGGCAGAGAGCAGCTTGAAAGTTATTTTGCCCAGCCCCTGGAGGAGGTCTGCGAGGTCAAAGAAGTACCCTTTGACCTGCCGGAAAAAGCGCGTATCTTCCCTTCGGTAACCTGCGCCAGCTGCGGCGAGGAAGTGATGGAGCCCCGGGCCCGCCTGAAAAACGGCAAGCCCGTCTGTCTACCCTGTGCTGAAAAGTACGGACGGGGCTGGGGGGGCGGCTGCTAGCAGGCCGGGTCCGTACCACGGCCCAAAATAAAGGGAAAGGCAAGAGAATGATTTTTCTGCCTGGGATCCCGATGGAAGTATTTCGCCTGCTAGATAAAAAGGGGTGTAGGGTTATGCTCAGCAATTCCTGTACCCCTTTTATATTTTTTATATTTTATATCTTGAATATCTTGAGCTTCCCTGTGCCGGGGCTTGTTGTTGCCAATTATGAGGCTGTAAAAAGGGTTATAGGTGTAAATTAATCAAAGGGGTTGTGTCCATAGAAAGATTCTATTAGCCAGGGCAGTATGCTTCTGCTATGCTCAAAAAGGGAAGTCGGCTTTAATTTTATGGCTCAAAGAGGAGGGTTCTGCTATTGCAGCGTAAAGAAATCGACAACAGGGGTTTAGCCTGCCCTCAGCCAGTGGTCAATACCAAAAAAGCCTTGGCTGAGCTGGCCGGGGAAGGTTCTCAAGCTTTTATGCTAACAGTCATTGTGGACAACGAGGCGGCCAAGGAAAACGTCAGCCGCTATGCCCGGGCGGCGGGGCATCAGGTCTCGGTGGAAGAAAAAGAAGACGGTACCTATATCTTTATTCAAAATAAAACTACGGATGACCTGGAGGTCGGAGAGCTTTCCTGCGGCGAGGCCGGCCAAACACAGAGGGGAACAGTCTTTCTCATTACTTCCGCCACGCTAGGCCAGGGCAGCGAAGAGCTAGGAAAAATCTTAATGCGCAGCTTTATTTTTGCCCTGAAAGAAGGCGGCGTTTTGCCTGCCAAGATGCTGTTTTTAAACAGCGGCGTCTTCCTCACGACGGAAGGGAGCCCCGTTTTGGACGAGCTGAAGGAGCTGGCGGCAAGGGGCACGGAGGTCTTCTCCTGCGGCACCTGCCTGGATTTTTACCAGCTTAAAGAGAAGCTGCAGGTGGGCCAGGTAACCAACATGTATGATACGGTGGAAAATATAAGTTCTGCTGCGTTTAAATGTATTACCCTCTAAAGAGGGCCGGAGCTTTGTTCTTTTTAGTTATGATTTTAAAGGTGCTGCAGCGTGCCCGGGGGAGAGGGAGAGGAGGCTTTTGCTGTAAGTGATGAATTCAAAGAGGTAAGGGGGCTGGGTTTTCTTTTTGTTATAGGCGAAGTAAAAGGTGCGTTTTTCTTTAAGCTCTTTTAGCCTGTAGGCGTTAATGTAACCGCTTTGCTGGTAATCCAGGGCGGCGATCTCCGAGATGATAGCCAGCCCCATCCCTTCCCTGACGGCCTGCTTGATGGATTGGACGTTGTCAAAGTAGGCGCTGGCGCGCAGGCGGGTTAAGGAGATGCCCGCCTGTCTGAGCATTTTCTCTAGGACCGCCTGGGTGCCCGAACCGGGCTTCCGGAGGATAAACTGGTAGTGCAACAGGGAATGGAGGGAAAGGGGTTCTTTGAAGCTTAAATTTTGGGGGGTGATCAAGACCAGGTCCTCCTCCAAAAGGGTTATATATTCCAGCCTTTCGGTGAAATATTTTTCGCCCAGGATGCCCAGGTCTGCATAGTTTTTGAGCAGGCTCTCCGCCACGATTTCGGAGCTGTTTTGGGAGAGGGTAAAGGAGATCCCCGGGTACCTTAATGAAAATTGGGAGATGAGAAAGGGGGCAAGGTACTGGGCCGGGACCGTGCCTGCCCCCAGGCGGAGCGTCCCTTCTACCCTGCCTGTCCATTCTTTTAAGTCCCAGAGGGCCGTTTCCTGGAGCTTTAACAACTCCCGGCTCCAGTAATAGAGGCGCTCCCCAAAAGGGGTGAGCACCACCTCTTTCCCCAGGCGGTCAAAGATCTTTTGCCCGAAATGTTTTTCCAGGCTGCTGATGTGGGTGCTTACTGTGGATTGGCTGAGGAAGATCTCTTCCGCGGCTTTGGAAAAACTTTTTTTCTCTGCTACCTGGACAAAGATAGAAAGTTGGTGCAGCTGCACAGTTCACCCTCCACACAGAGGCTTAACTCCTTTTTTATCCCCTGGCAAGTTGCTTCCTTGTCTCTGCAAGGCAATGGATACCACTATAGCTGACGTTATGTTCCTGCAAAACCTTTTTAATCGGTTCTACCTCTGCCTTTTCACAGCGCAGGGCGATGCCGCAGCTCGTGCTGAGGGCACGGGGCACCGGGACCATGGCAAAGGGGCAGGGTGTATTTTGCAGGACCCGTTCAGCTTTGAGGGCAAAAAACATGGTGGGAAAAGTAAAATACCAGAGATTGGACACCGCCGCCTAGCCCTCCTGTTGGCAAAAGCATTAATGGTTTGTGCCTTTAATCAGCCGGCCCTTCTCTTTTTATTATAAAGAAAAAGGATGCTTTTTGTGATTGCTATTTGAAATGGGAAAGGCACTTCGTATCGTTGTTTTAAATAAGGGGGATCCTTTTTTAGCTATTGATATATCAGATAAGAGGCCAAGGATTATATTGAATAAATATATTGGTAAGGGGTAGGCTTACATGCTATCTTAATGCTTGGCTGGGCCAAGGGTGGCGCATTTTTCCCCAGTGCCCGGCGCTATTCCCGTGGGCCTATGCGGCACGCGGGAGGAGCCCATTGCGGCGGCGGAAGAGACCCTACCCCGCAACCTCTGCCCCTTGATCAAGTCTTCTTACGGTTTTGCCGTTACCGATACCTGCCCCTATTTCTTTTTCTCCGACTTGATCGTGGGAGAGACCACCTGTGACGGCAAGAAGAAGATGTTTGAGCTCTTGAATAAAATTAAGCCGGTGCACGTGATGCAGCTGCCTTACAGCAAGGGTGATGGAGCTGCTTTGGAGCTCTGGATCGCGGAGATCAGGCGCTTGCGGGAAAGGATGGAAAGGGAATTCCACACAAAAATACAGGACGAGGAGATCTGGCAGGCCATCGAGCTGGTGGAGCGGGAAAGGAGGGCCTTGAAGGCCCTCTGCGACCTGAATAAACTGGACCCGCCGCCGCTGCGCGGCCTGGAGCTCTTGTCCGTGCTGTGGTCGAAATCATTCAGCGCCGATATGCACGAAATCAACCGGATGTTGGAGGAATTGGAGGCAGCGTATCAAGAAAGGATTGAAGAAGGGACGTTAAACGTCCCGGCTGTTCCTGCCCGGCCCCGCGTGCTACTTACCGGTTGCCCTGTGGGCATGGGCAGCGAAAAAGTGATCCGCCTGATGGAAGAGCTGGGGGGTGTTGTCGTGGCCATGGAAAACTGCACCGGCTATAAGACGCTGGAGCTGCAGGTGGAGAAAAAGTACGACGACCCTGTGGTGGCCCTAGCCCACAAATATATCCAGATACCCTGTTCCTGTATGAGCCCCAACGAGTACAGGTTTGAGCTCCTTGGGCGCATGATGGAAGAGTTCAAAGTCCAGGCCGTGGTGGACTTGACCTGGCAGGCCTGCCATACTTATAATATTGAAGCTGCGGCCGTGCAAAGGCTGGTCAAGGCGAGGGGCGTACCTTACCTGCACCTGGAGAGCGACTATTCAAGTTCAGACCTGGGGAACTTACGGGTGCGCTTGGGAGCCCTGCTGGAGATGGTCTAGGCTAATTTTCTAGCGGTATTTTGCTGAGGAAACTTTTTAGCGGTAAAAATGTTGCTGCTGCGGGGGATAAGTCCCGGACCAGAGCAGGACCTTTTTAGCCCGCCTCGTGCTCGTGGAAAAGGGATCGTACGCTTAGCTTAGTTTCAAAAGAGGCCCGGGTTCCGCTCCCCGGGCCTTTAATATACCACTATCTTTGCTGCGGGGGCGGCGGTAATCGTGCCGATTGCTTTCCCCTCTGCTCCCTGTTCCTTTAACTCGCGCAGGAGTTTTTCCAGGCGCGAGGGGGGAACGGAGATAAGCAGGCCGCCCGAGGTCTGGGGGTCGGCGAGGAGGATGAGGAAGTCTTCCAGGGCGCTGTCTTCCCTTTCCAGGAGGATGTCCTTACGGTAGAATTGGAGATTGCGGTAAGCTCCCCCGGGTAGGAAACCTTGCTCGGCCAGTTCCCGGGCGCCAGGGTAAAAGGGCACCTCTTTGGTATGGAGGCGCGCCCCGACGCCGCTGGAGATGAGCATCTCCAGCAGGTGTCCCAAAAGGCCGAAGCCGGTCACATCGGTGCAGGCGGAGACGCCAACCTGCAGCATGGCCCTGCTGGCAGCAGCATTTAAGCGTGCCATCCCTTCCAGGGCCGCTGCCGCCTCTTTGGCGGAGAGCACGCCCCCTTTAAGGGAGGTCACAATCACGCCTGTGCCCAAGGGTTTGGTCAAGACCAGGCAGTCTCCCGGCCTGGCCCCGGAACCGGTGACCATCTTTTGCAGCTCGACTAGGCCGGTAACAGAGAGCCCGTACTTGGGTTCGTTGTCGTCCACGCTGTGCCCCCCCACCACCTCTGCGCCGGCTTCTCTGACTTTGGCCAGCCCTCCTTGCAGGATCGCCTCCATATCGTCAAGGGGGAGCTTGCAGGAGGGGAAGCAGAGGATATTTAATGCTGTCAGGGGCCTCCCGCCTACGGTATAAACATCGCTGAGGGAGTTTGCCGCAGCGATCTGCCCGAAAAGGTAGGGGTCATCGACCACGGGCGTAAAAAAATCTACGGTCTGCACCAGCGCCAGCTTATCGTTTAAGCGGTAGATGCCTGCGTCGGAAAAGTGCTGGTCCCGGTTAATATAATTGGGGTCTGTGCTTGCAGGTAGGCGACACAGGACCTGTGTCAGGGCCTCCGGCCCGATCTTGGCTGCTCACCCTGCGCTGGACGATAACGACGTCAGCCGGCATTTTCCGTCTTCCACATTTTTTACCTCCCTTATTTATTTGCCCTATGCTGATCATAATCATAACAGAAAAAAGCCCCAAGCTAAAATATTATTTTATAATTTAAACGGGATAATCTATTTAAAAAGCTGATGCCCGGGGTAAAAAAATGGGGCTGCCCCCTTGCCAAAAATAAGCGGCTTATGTACATTTTATAAGGTAGCAGCAATAAAAAATTTATGGCCTTTGGCACAGAGAGAAGGCGGAGCGGAATGTTGAAGCTGGAGATACCGGGAAGAGGGGCCTATGTGTTCAAAAACCTGTTGCTGGACCTGAACGGGACACTGGCAGTGGACGGAGAGCTGGCTGCAGAAACGTTGTCCCTCTTAAACCAGGCGGGGGAGATCCTACAGGTCCATATCTTGACGGCGGACACCTGGGGTCGCGCGGCGGAGCTCAAGCAGAAACTAAAAGGGGAGATCCACGTCTTTGCCGGGGAAAATATAGGCGCGGCCAAAGCAGAGTTTATTGACCGCCTGGGGCCCGAGGCGACCATTGCCGTGGGCAACGGTGATAACGACGCAGCCATGTTGCGGAAAGCGGCTATCGCCATCGCTGTACTTGGGACGGAAGGGTGTTCTGTGAGGGCGCTGCAGTGTGCCGATCTCTTTGTAAAAGAGATCAGGGATGCCCTGATGCTTATTTTAAAGCCCAGGCGGCTGCTAGCCGGCCTTCGTTCTTAAACTGCCCGCCACGCCTTGCCGGCAGGGCCATGGGGAAGGGCAAAAAAAGCGGGCGCCTTCCCAGCAGGGGGGGAAGGCGCCCGCTTTCAGGCCCCCAAAATAAGCAGTGCTGCTATTCTTCCCGGTCTGCCACTGCCGCAGCAGGCATGGTGTCGATGACCTGGGTATGGGCGATCTTGTCGCCCAGGCGCTTGCCGTCGGGCTGGGTTAAGACGAGGACGGATTCAATAATTCCCAGGATTGCAGCGACAATGGAGCCTACCACCCAGCCTATGAGAGGGATAACCATGATTATGGTCCCGATGGCCAGGGGGATGTTGCGGCGCACAGAGATCGCCCAGTCGATCTCCCCATCTCCTTCGCTGAGGACGACCTCAAGGTTCATTAATTTTTTGCCGATACTTTTGTTGCGGAAATCATTGTTTTTCAGGAGCTCAAAGACAATGGCGTCCTTGGTCAGGATATAGGCCGCTCCGATCAGGAACCCGATAAAGGGAATAACTGAAGAGAAGATACCGGCAATAACTCCGTCAATTAAGGCAGCGACGAAGCGGCGGACCAGGTTGGCCTTCGGTAATGCAGGCATGGATGCCACCTCCTTCCTTCATAATATTCCCCAGACAATTCATTATACCTAAGGCTACGTGGAAAAACAATCTTTTTCCCAGGGGGTAGCTAGTGCAGGCATTTCAGCTTTTAAAATCCGGGCGGGGGTTGCTGCTGGTTTGCTAGGGCGGCTTATGCTTTATGCCTACCCTAAAGGTGAAAAAACGGTAGTAAATTTTGCGGGGTAACGGAGCAGCCGTTAATTTTGCGGGGCAGCAAGACGGTTTTTGCTGTTACGGCCGGCAGCGGTAACCAGGGAGATGCCCAGGATTACAACGGCACCTCCCAGCAGCTGTGTGGTGCCCAGCACCTCCTGCAGGGTAAAGGCCCCTCCCAGCACGCCAAAAACCGGTACCAGGTTGATGAAAGCTGTAGCCGTGGTGGAGCCCAGGGTTTTCAGGCCGTAGAGATAAAGAAAGTATGCCGCTGCGGAACAAAAAACGCCAAGGTAAGCCAGGTTAAGGATAACGACGGGCGTGAACAGGGCGCTGTCTAGCCCCTGCGGCAGGGCCAGGGCGCCCATCAGGGCCATACCCGTGAGGGTCTGGAAAAAGGTCAGATAGAAGCTGTGATATTTTAACAGCAGGGGCACGTTGAGCCTTGTATATAAGACCCAGGTGCCGGCGGCGAGGAAGACGAGGAGGTTGCCCCGCAGGTTTTCCAGGGCCGGCTGGTTATGGGCAGCGGCAGTAACAATGATGTAGACGCCGGTTATGGAAAGGAGGATCCCGCACCAGCGCAGGAGGGGATGGCGTTCCTTTAAAAAAATAGTCCCGGCCAGGGCATTGAGGGCTGGTGTTGCCGCCACGATGAGGGAAGCGGTGCCGGCGGTGGTAAAGCGCAGGCCGTTGTTCTCGAAAATAAAGTAGAGGAACATGCCCGTGGCGCCGCCGGCGGCCATACGTAGCAGGTCGCGGCCGGACGGTTTCCGGCGGGGGCTTAAAAGGGCGGCCAGGCCCAGGGGCAGAGCGGCCACGGCCAGGCGGAGAAAGGCGACCTGGACGGGAAGCAGGGTCCCGAGGAGGACCTTAGTGCTGCTGAAACTAAGGCCCCAGAAAAAGGCGCTAAAGAGTAAAGCCAAAACGGCGGCTGCCTGTTGCTGCTTCATAGATGAAAGCTCCTTTGCGCGGCACTTTAATAATTATAACAATATGCTAAAATAAAAACAGCAGGAGGCAAAATTTTTTACTCTGTACCTATACCTAGAAAAAAGGAGATGTTGACTGTCAGCCAGAGAGAAAAAGCTATCCTGGTGGGCCTTTTTAAGGGGGGCAGCCGGGAAGAGAAAGAAACGGCCATGCAGGAGCTGGCGCTCCTGACCCGGACGGCAGGGGCAGAGGTGGTGGCTGTACTTACCCAAAAGAGGGCGGAACCGGATGCGGCCTACTATATCGGCGAGGGTAAAGCGGCGGAGCTGGCAGAGACGGCGCGCCGGCACGGAGCCGGCCTGGTCATCTTTAATGACGAGCTTTCCCCTTCCCAGCTGCGTAACCTTGACCGGCTGACGGGGTTAAAGATCATCGACCGCACGGCTCTGATCCTGGATATCTTTGCCGAGCGCGCCAGGTCCCGGGAGGGGAAGCTGCAGGTAGAGCTGGCTCGTCTGCAGTATATGTTGCCCCGTTTAAGCGGCCTGGGCAACCAGCTCTCCCGCCTGGGCGGGGGTATTGGCACCCGCGGCCCCGGGGAAACCCAGCTCGAAGCGGACCGCCGGGTTATCCGCCGCCGTATCGGCGAGTTAAAAAAAGAAATAGCCGCCCTTAGACAGCACCGCTCCCTGCACCGGCAGCGCCGGCAGAAAAGCGGTATTCCCTTGCTCAGCCTGGTGGGCTATACCAACGCAGGGAAATCGACGCTGCTTAATGCCCTGACAGGGTCGGATCTCTACACCGAGGACAAACTGTTTGCCACCCTGGATCCCTCTGTGCGCCGCGGCACCCTTACTGCCGGACGCAGTGTCCTCTTTGCCGATACGGTGGGCTTTATCCACCATCTGCCGAAGACCCTGGAGACGGCCTTTCGCGCTACCCTGGAGGAGATCTCGGCCGCCGACCTGTTGTTGCACGTGGTTGATCTGAGTCACGCCGCTTATCTGGAGCATCTGGCCGTGGTCAGGGAGCATTTAAAGCGGCTCCTGCCCGACTACCATGCCCGGGAGCTCCTTGTTTTTAATAAGGTGGATCTCTGCCGGGACACGGGGGACTTTGCTTGCCTGGAACGGGAATTCCCCTGGTCCTGTTTTATCTCCGCCCGGACAGGCCTGGGCCTGGAGCATTTGCGCTATAAAGCGGCCTTGCTCCTGGAAAGGGAATTCCGGCAGATCAAGGTCTACCTTCCCTATGGCGAGGGCGCCCTTTACCAGGAGATCCGGCGGAGCGGCAATGTGCTGGCGGTGGAATACAAGCCCACCTACCAGACTGTAATCGCCCGGGTGGACCGGGCCCTGGCGGCGCGTTTGCACCCGTTTCTGGAAGAGCCGGAGACTGAGCCGGGCCTGCATTAGGCGGCCCCCGGAAGCCCGGGTGCGGCGGCGGAGATCCGGCCGCAGAGCTTTAAGGATATAAAAACAGGAGGCTAAAACGATGCGCTTTATCGTTGCGGAGGAGGTCTTTAGTGTTCTTGCGGACGCCTGTTTTGGCGTCGTGGTGGCCAGGGGGATCGACAACCGGGCTGGAAGGCCAGAGATCCGGGAGATGCTGGCCGACAGCGTTAAGAAGGTGGTGGCGGAGCTGGGCCCGGCCAAGATCAAGGAAGACGCCAGGATCGTCCCTTACCGCCAAGCTTTTTTGCAGCTTGGCTTTAACCCCAATAAGTTTGCTCCTTCCGTGGAGGCGCTGCTTGGCAGGGTCCTCAAAGGGGGGCAGGTGCCGAGCATCAACAATATCGTTGACCTGGCCAACGCCGTCTCTGTTAAATATATTCTCCCCATCGGCGCCCATGACCTGGATCAAGCAGCAGGCGATATCTTTGTCCGTTTTTCGGTGCCGGGTGATACCTTTGTTCCCTTTGGTTCCACCGAGGCCGAGGCCCCTGCTCCCGGGGAGCTTGTGTACGCCAGCGGTAGCGAGATTAAAACGCGCCGGTGGATCTGGAGACAGAGCGAAAAGGGCAAGATTACGGAAGAAAGCCGCCATGTCTTTTTCCCCATCGATGGTTTCCGCACGGTGAACGGTGCTGCTGTGCTCGCGGCCCGCGACGAGCTAGCGGTGGCAGTGCGCCGTTTTTTTAATTGTGAGGTTAAAACCGGGTTTGTGGACAGAGACAACCAGTCCCTGGCCCTGGACTAAGCAGTTGAGTGGAAAGACTTTTTCTCTCACCCCTCGATCTGCAACAGCTTTGCTGCATTGCCTCCCAGTATTTTTTCTATGGCCTCCCGGGAGAGGGGCAGGTTCCTGATCGTTTCCACATTTTTGGCCAGATCGGGCACCCCGGGCCAGTCGGAACCGAAAAGCACTTTGTCCGCCAGTTTTTCCAGTTCGGGGAAATAGGTCATGAGCTTGTGGGCGGGGAGCCCGGCAACTTCAAGGTATACGTTGGCGTGCAGGCGGCTGAGGAAAGCGGCCTGGTCATACCAGAATCCCCTGCCCCCGTGCACGAGGATGATGGTCATGCCGGGGAAATCGACGGCCACATCATCGAGGTAAAGGGGTTCTCCGTATTTTATCTTTGCTCTCCGAAAAACAGAAGAGCCGGTATGGAACATGACCGGGATCTGCAGTTTCTCCGCCCGGGCATAAAGGGGGTACAGGGAACTTTCGTTGGGGTAAAAGTGCTGGTATGTGGGATACATCTTTAAGCCGCGGAAACCCAGCTCCACGAGGCGGGACAGCTCCTGAGCCATATCCACGCTCAAAGCGGGGTTGATGCTGGCAAAGGGAATGAGGCTTTTGCGCCCGCGGCAAAACTCAAGGACGTATTCATTAGAGCATATCCCTGTTACGGCGGGGGTGAGCTCCGCCATTACCACTCCGTAATCGATGCCGCATTGCTGCAGGTACTCGCAGAACAAGTCCGGGTCTTGGTAACGGCAGATGACGCGCTGCCATTTTTCCTCGCCGTGCATGGTCTTAATCCATTCCCGGTAACTTTCGTTATATTGCTCATAAAAGACGGTATGGAGATGAAAATCAATAACGGGTGCAGCCAAAAGTATTCCTCCTCCGGTAATCACTCCGGGTTTTTAAAAGCCCCTTTTTTAAGGAAGTACTGCGGTAAGGCCGGGGTAAGGAAAAGGGAGACGGTAACAGCCGTCAAAAAGGGGGAGACGGCCGCCGGCGATTGCTTGAGCAGGCCGCCAAGGGGCGGGACCAGGGCGGCGCCCAGGGAAAAAAAGATAAAAAAAATCCCCGTGGCCAACCCTTTCCACGCCGGGTCGCTGTATTTGGCCACCAGCTCCAAGAGGGCGGGGAAGAGGAGGCCAAAACCCAGCCCGTAGAGGGCCAGGGCCAAGAAGAGGGCCGGGAGATGATGCAGATAGTAAATTAAAAAAAGGGCAAGGTTAAAAAGGGCAAAACCGGCCAGGATATAGCTTAATAGCTTATGCCGCGCCGCCAGCAAAGGCCAGAACAGCTGCGCGGTTATGGCTGCAGCGGCAAAAACGGCGAAAAGCGCGCCCGTTACAGCCGGAGAAGCGCCCAGGGCTTCGGCCTGCAGGGGCAGAAAAGAGGCGAGGGTCCCCGTAGCCCCCATCAGGGCAAAGATCATGAGGAAAGCCAGCCTCAGGGGGCCGGTACCCATGATCTTCCTGTAGTCTTTGGCCGGGGAGATCCTTCTGCCGGTGGGCTTTGTGTGCTCTTGCCAAAAAAAGATAATCAAAATGGCCGGCAGGACCATGAGCGCAGCTATGGTCAGGTAAGCCTGGGCATAGCCGCGCCAGGCGGCGAGGATACCTGCCAGCGGCGGGCCGGTGAGGGAGGCTAGGCCGATGGAGACGCCAAAAAAAGACATCCTCCGGGATAAGTTGTCTTTGAGTTCCCTGGCGGGCACAGCCGTGAGGTAAACCAGCGTAACCGGCACCACCAGCCCGCCGGCAAAGCCGTGGACGGCCCTGATAAGCAGCAGAGCCGGGGCTGAAGGGGCCCAGGCATAGGCGAAAAGGCTGATGGTGATCATTACGATGCCCGCCGTTAGGGGCTGCTTCCAGTTTTTGGCGTCACAGCAGTGGCCGCCGAGGAGGTTCCCCAGGATATTAAAAAGGGAGTACGTGCCCACGATGAGGCCCAGCAGGAAGGGGGTGGCCCCCAGAGAACGGGCCAGAGGCGCAAGGAGGGGCAGCTGAAAATGGGTGTCAAAAAAGAGGAAATAGACGACGATAAAGACGATGTAAAGGTTTTTCCCCTCGGTGTTCATGGTTATAATATTAGCATATCCGGGCAGGTAAGCTCAATAAAAAATCTTTATCTTTTAAGGAGGCTGCAGCTATGGGCGGCGCGCTGTTGGTGATCGATATGCTGAAGGATTTCCTGGAACGGGAAGGCGCCCTTTATCTCGGAGAGGGGGCCACAGAGGAGTTCAGGCAAAAAGTGGCCTCCCGCCTGGAAGCGTGGCGCCAAAAAGGAGGGCCGATTTTCTATGTCATGGACAGACATCTGCCCCATGATGCGGAGTTTAAAATGTTCCCGCCGCACTGCCTGGCCGGCGCCTGGGGCGGCGAGGTGGTGGAGGAGCTGGCGCCCCGCCAGGAGGATTACCTGGTCTTTAAACGCCGTTACAGTGCCTTTTATGGCACAGACCTTGATTTAACCCTGCGGGAGCTGGGTGTGACCGAGCTGGAACTTGCAGGGGTCTGCACCCAGATCTGCGTCCTCTATACGGCGGCTGACGCGCGGATGCGCCATTATGGGGTAACGGTGAGGAAAGACTGCGTGGCCTCTTTTGACGCGGCGGCCCATGCCTTTGCTTTGAAGGAGATGGAAAAAACCCTAGGTGTGAAAGTAATTTAAGGGCGGCGGGGAAAAGGCGGCCCCGGCCATGGCAGTCTGGCCGGGGCCGCAGCTTATGGTTTATCTTGGTGCAGCAGGCCTTTTTGCCTTACGCTCTGGTACTGTCTGTGGACAGCCGCACTACAAAGACGGCAAAAAGATTGTCGCTAACCGCCCAGATCCAGAGAGTCCCCGCTTCGGCTTCGTCCGTAACGGTGAGCACTCCCTTGTCCAGCGTTGCCCCGGGGATTGGGGTCTGGCTGCCGCCCTGGGGCGACAGCAGCCAGACGACCTCTTCTGTTGCTATCTCCTGGCCGTACTGATCCAGGACAGCGGCCGTATATACTGCCTCCACTTTTTGGCCCTCTTCCGGCAGGATGACCTCTTCTTCCCCTGCAATGACTATGCTTGTAGCTACGGGATGGTAGACCTTGACGGCCTTCTGGGCACTGAGTGTAAGGTTATCGCCGGTGGTATGGGTAGCTTTCAGGGTGAAGACTGTTTCTTCGCCGGCTCCGGGCAGTTGGGTCAGGGTGACTTTCCCCTTATCCAGCACCAGCCCGGCAACGGGGTCTGCCGACCAGGCAACGGCGGCATTTTCCATGACTTTACCTTCTTGGTCCCTGACCAGGGCCGTGTACGTAAGGGAGAGGCTTTCTTGCCCCTCCTGCAGGGCTACAAAGTCTTTGCCCAGGATCTCCAGGGTGTAAGCCTGCGGGATATAGACTTTGACCTCAAGGGTGGCGCTAAGCTGGCCGCATGTCGCCTTTACGGTGAAACTCCCTGCCCGGGGAGGGACGACGACTGTCAGGTCGCCGTCAATGGAGATGGAGATATCTTCATAGTCCTGCGTAATCACGAACCAGCTCACAGCTTCCCCCGGCATGGCTGTACCTTTCTGGTCTTTGACGGTGGCGCTGTAAGTCAGGGTCAGGGGCCCCGTGGCTCCTGCCTGGAAAGTTACGAGGGCTTCGCCCTTAAGTTCAATGGCGCTGGCTTTTTGCTTGTACAGCTCCACGTCAAGCTTTGCCGTAAAAACCCTTTGACTCTCCCCTTCATTATAAACGGCTTGAAGGGTTATGGTCTGCGGTCCGGCAAGGGAGGTGACCAGGAGGACACCGCTGGCGGTATCAAGGCTTACCCCCGGTGTGGCGTCTTGCAGGGACCAGGCCGCGTCAACTTTTGTTTCTTTATTTTCCTTGTCCACGAGCAATGCTGCGTAGGTCACGGTTACGGCCCCTTCTGCAGGGATAACAACCTGTTCCTGGCCTTTAAGTACCATTTTTACGGCTTCTTTTCCCTGTTCGACCCTGTTTCTTAGGGCCTCGGCAAATCTGAGCCGGATACCCGGGGGTAGTACCTCCCTGCCCTGCAGCCCTGGCGGCAGGCCGCCTTTTTCCACCAGCCCGGGCGGGATCTCTTTCCCCGCCAGCCCGGGCGGGAAGACTTCAGGCGAGCCATTTGTTGTTTTTCTGACAAGGCCAGGCGGCGCTGCCGCGGCCAGGGCCGCCAGCCCCAGGGAAAGGAGTAAGATAAGGGTTAAAGTGAGGGCTCCTCGAGAAAAATTTTTCATTATTTTAGGCCTCCTTAAGATGTTCTCTCTAAAATAATACTACGTCCACAAAAAATTTTTTAGGGGTATGTCCTGCGAAAAAAAAACAGGGCAAAGCAGAGCTCCCTGTCCTGGAAATTTTGGCCGGGGCTTTGGCGTTAATGCTAATAAAGGGGCAGTATCTCCCCTTTAAGCTCGTTCTCCTGCAGGTAAAGGCGGCCGCAGCTCGGGCCGCTGCCCGAGCGCGGGTCTCCCGGGGAGCCGGGGTTAAAGAGCAGGACCCCGCCTGTGTACCCCAGGTAAGGGAAATGGCTGTGCCCGAAGACGATGCCTTTTAAGCCTTCACCTTTAAAAAACTGCATGGCCCATTGGGGCAGCTTGCTGCGGTCGCCCCCGCTCCCGTGGACCAGGCCGATCTTTATCCCCCCGCGTAGCTCGATTATCTTTGCTTTTCCCAGCCTTTGCTGCAGGTAAGGGGGGTCCATGTTGCCTGCCACGGCCTCTACCGGTGCTATGGCCTTTAACTCCAGCAAGACCTCTTCTTCCACCAGGTCCCCTGCGTGCAGGATCAGTTCCACTCCCTCCAGCGCTTTAAAAAGGGACGGGGGCAGCAAAACCGCCCGCGTGGGGATATGGGTGTCGGAGACGACCCCGATCAGGCCTCGCACCAGGTTGTATTTTACCCTTTGCATGGGCGTTCCCCTCCTTTAGTGGCAATGACGCTTTTTGGTTTCTGGCTTAAGCTGCCCTGTTCAGGTGCAGCGGCTGCCGCTTCAATCTAGTCCGGTTGTCGCCGCCGCGCTCCTTTGTACCAACAGGCTCTGGATCCGGAATAACCCCAGGCCCAGGAGTATAAAGAGACCGAAGGCTAAGAAAGAGGCCTCATAGGAGTAGGCCTGCTGCAGGTAACCTCCCAGCAAAAGAGCCAGGGCGCCCATGCGTCATCAGGTTCATGCTGATGGGATGGTAGCCGCTGAAGCCCAGACCCGCCAGGAAAGTGAAAAACAAAAGCAATTGATAGCCCGTGCTCCAGCCCCAGCCCAGGAGCGCCAGGGAGAGGAGGAAGACTCCCGCGGCCAGGGTGTCCCTGGGCCGGCCCAGGTAATCCCCCAGGAGGGAGATGGGCAGCTGGCCCACCGCCGAAGCGATGGAGTAAACGCTCATGATTTGGGCCGCCTGGATGGTGGTAAAGCCAAATTCAGGGGAAAAGACGACGAGCAGCGGCGGCAGGACGACTACATAGCCGTCGTTGGCCCAGTGGGAGAGCAGCAACGCCGCGATTTTACTGCTTTTGGCTTTCAGCATGGCCCCTTTTCTTCTCCTCTTTTGGTTGGTGGGGCTAAGGAGCCCGGTTGTAGCTTTCTTTTAGTTTAAACCTCTGGATTTTGCCGGTGGCCGTGCGCGGCAATGCCTCTACAAAGACGACCTGACGCGGGTACTTGTAATGGGCGGTCCTGCTGCGCACAAAATCCTGCAGCTCGCGCTCCAGCTCGGGGGAAGGGTGAAAACCCTCTTTGAGGACAACAAAAGCCAGGGGTTTTTCCAGTTCGGCCTGATCGGGCACTCCCACCACGGCGC
>CALJJZ010000087.1 GCA_937973635.1 uncultured Bacillota bacterium
TCGTGGAAACAGCCAAGGAAAACAGCCTGGATCCGTTCGCTTATCTGAAGTAGTTGATATTTCTGTTTGAACAGCTGCCTAACGAAGTATCTGTTTGAACAGCTGCCTAACGTTGATATTAACGATGAAAGTGTATTAGATGAGCTGCTTCCCTGGTCGGACGCTTTGCCGTCTGAAGGCCGGTAAACAAGTAAATATTATATCGTCAGGCCCACCATGTTGGATAGGTGGGTATTATTTTACGCTTACTTATCAACACTATGGAAAAAATAATGTTACAAGCACAAAAAGTACTGCATAATATGCGGGGAGATGCGTCCAATTTCGGCAAGCAACAATTGTGCAATACTGCCCTCTACAACAGCATTGCCGCCAGCTTATTGAAAAACAAGGCGGTCGTACTGCTCTATTTCGACATTGTGAGTTTTCACGAAGTAGAACAGCTTAGTGATTCCACTGTTGCAAACCGTGTCCTCTCCCTGTTCAAGGAGGCGCTGCAGGTGGAGATACCCCGGTTGGTTCGGCAGGGGCGCCTTCTTGGGGTGGAAAACCTCTGGGGAGACGATTTTGTGGTTTTGCTCTCCATGGATAGAAAACCCCATATTTTGGTTCTTCAGGATATTGCCGTCGCCTACCGCGTGGCCATACGGGATAAGCTGAAAAAAGACGCTGTGCGTATGACGGGTAAACCGCTGGAACTACACATAGGCTATTCTATGATTGAGAACAGGGGATGCAACCTGGATATCAGGCTTTACCGGGCCGTGCGGGAAGCGCAGGAAATCGCCAAAGGCAAGATGGACCTGCAAACAGCCCGGCTGTTGTTTGAATTTAAGGAAATGCTGCACAAAGAACTGTTTCATGCTGTTTACCAACCCATCGTTTCATTGCGCACCGACAGTGTGCTTGGCTGGGAAGCGCTGGCCCGTGGGCCTGCGGAGAGTTATTTTCAAAATCCAGGCGTTGCCTTTTCCTTTGCTGAAGAGATGGGCCTTCTTTTCCCCCTGGAAAACCTCTGCCGCAAAAAAGCCCTGCAAGGTGTGGGCAAGCTGGACGAGGGACAGAAATTGTTTCTAAATATACATCCCAATACGATTAATGACCCCCACTTTGCCGGGGGGCAGACGCTGAAAATTATTCAGGGAACGGGGATCGCTCCCCATAATGTGGTTTTTGAATTAACTGAGCGCCACAATATCCATGATTTTACTACCATGAACAGGACGCTGGAGCATTACCGCTGCCAGGGGTTCCTGGTGGCTGTTGACGATGCGGGTGCAGGTTTTTCTTCACTCCAGTCCATTGCTGAACTAAGGCCTGATTTCATTAAAATGGACATGTCCCTGGTGCGGGGTGTGAATGTCAATTCAGCCAAACGTGCTCTGCTGGAGACGATGGTTGCCTTTGCAGAAAAGTTCAATTCTTTTATCATTGCGGAGGGAATCGAACAGGATGAAGAGTTGTACACCCTTGTGAATATTGGGGTTCATTTCGGACAGGGCTTTTATCTGGGACGGCCAGTTGCTCCTCCCTCTCCGCCCAACGAGGAAGCGTTTGACCGCCTGATACGTATTACTGCTTCCAGACGTAATAGTGTCCTCAAGCACGCATTTCCCATTATGGAGATCGCCGAAGCCACTAGCAGCGTACGCAAAGATATCCATGTGTGGGAAGTTAAAGAAACTCTTGATGGCAATGAGGATCTCCAGGGTGTAGTGGTGGTTGATGAAGGGAAACCTGTGGGCCTAGTTATGCGCAATCACCTAAACCGCCACCTGGGTTCCCAGTTTGGTGTTTCTCTTTATTATTTTGACCGGCTCATAAAAAAGTATTACGACCGGGAAGCCCTCGAACGGGGAGGTATCTACGGCTATCCCCGGGGAGGCTGCGCCGAAAATTGCGAGATGAAGATGTTCCCTTTTGTTTCCATCTCCATGGCGATTATCGATTACACGCCTAATGATAATAAGGACCTGCGGGCTGTATCCGAGAGTGCCGCACAGTTGAAATGCTATGCCAAATCGATCTCTGACAGTGTTTATGTGCGGAACCGGCGTAATTTAACCCCGGCCGGCAGCTGAAGAAATTTTTTGACGCAAAAATATGAGGCAGTGGGGCATAGGCCCCACTGCCTCATGATGTCAATTCTTCGGGTATTGTTGTAAAATACCATTTAAGATCATATCGGCATAATGGCCTGCCAGTTCATCAGGTTTGAGGCGACCATTGGGATCATACCAGTGATAAAGCCAGTTACACATTCCTAGTAATGCATAAACCGTGGGAAGAACTTCTAGATCTTTTTTCAAGACACCCTCCGCTACCCCTTTGATAAAAACTTCGGCAATTTGTTCTTCGTAGCAGCGGCGGCGTGTATTAATTGCTATTAAATTTTCAGCTGACAGGTGCGCTTTTTCTGTGAAAAAAATTGCAATATTTGGTGCTTCATCAAACACGGCCATAATATGGTTAAATACAATATTTCTGATACGCTCTACAACCGACATATCCTCTTTCATAAGCTTGTTAAGCCGTGCTTCTGCCGTAGTCATTGTCTGATCAAATATTTCATAAAGAATTTGTTCCTTACTCGTTACATAGTAATATAAAGCTGCTTTCGTTACTCCCAGTGCTTCAGCAATATCCTGGACACTCGTAGCAGAATAACTTTTTTGATTAAACAACCTCACAGAAGCCTCAATAATTTCCTGCTTTGTTAAACCCATAGCAGCCCTCCAAAGGAAGAATTAACATCCTATTTTGGATATAAGGGGATCTGGCTAATTATAATATAACTACGTAGGATTGTTCAATGCTCTTAAAACTTTTTCCGGGGTAATGGGCATACTCTTGATGCGTACCCCGACAGCATCATGAACAGCATTGGCCACTGCGGCCAGCATTCCCGCAACCGAGCCTTCGCCTACCTCTTTGGCCCCAAAAGGCCCACTGGGTTCCTGTGATATTACGATACCGTCAACCAGTTCGGGGGTGTCAGTAGAGATAGGAAGACGGTATTCCAGGAATGATGCGTTAAATAACTGCCCCTCCTCCAGGTAAATCTCTTCACTGAGGGCCTGCCCCTGTCCCATCGATGAACATCCGTGAATCTGCCCTCTTACTATGGTTTCATTAAGAGGGTAACCGCAATCGTGGAAAGTACACGCCCTTAACAATTTCACTTTCCCGGTCCAGGTATCGACTTCAACTTCTGCCGTTTGAGCGGCAAACCCGTACGCCCCGGTAAAAAGGCCTTTACCTTTTGACAGGCTGGGATAACGATCCGTTTTTTCGTACCCCTTATATGAACCGGTCCCGATTATTGGGTTTCCCCCTTTTCTCAGAACGCTTGCCTGGATAGCTTGCTGGTATGTCACATAATTATCGGGGCTTTGTCTTTGAAAAACTTTTTTGTTAAAGGCATCCAGCTCACCGATATTATCCACGCCCAACAGCTCCGCAGCACTCTCCATGATTTGCCTCTTAGCGTCTGCCGCTGCCAGTTTAACGGCACTCCCGGTTACCAGGGCAGTCCCGCTCAGGAAACTGCCTAAATCTATGGGACAAAGTTCTGTGTCCCCGGCCACTACGTGTACGTCTTCCATGCCGATACCCAGTTCTTCCGCAAGAACCTGGGACAGGGTGGTATAACTACCCTGTCCAATATCCTGGGCGCCGGTAAAAAGAGTAGCTGACCCGTCATCATGCATTTTAATGATGGCGGCAGAGGCAAAAGGGTAGTACATGGCCCCGCTGAACATGGAACAAATAGAGATGCCCACACCCCGGCGAAATCTGCCGGTCGATGCAGGGGAGGCCTGAAACTGGCGACGTTTGTTCTTCCAGTCAATTGCAGCTGCAGCGCCTTTGATACATTCAGTGAGGCCGCAACTGTTGAGCACGTCTCCGTTAGGGATAACATCACCTTGTTTACGGGCGTTCTTCAACATTATTTCCAGGGGATCCATGCCCAGGTCCCTGGCAATCAAGTCAATATGGGAGTCAATGGAAAACCTTATCTGCGGCGCACCATGTCCCCGCTGCGGTCCGCGAATGGGGTTGTTGGTATAGACGGAAAAACCTTCATAACGGTAATTGGGAACGTTGTAGACGGGAAAGCTGAAACCATGGCAAAGAAAAATGACTACAGGGCCTGATCCCCTGTAAGCACCGTTGTCGGCAATTACTTTGATATCCTGTGCGGTAATAATGCCGTCTTTTTTTATACCTGTTCTTACTGTAATGTTCATGGGATGGCGCTGACGGGTTGTCATAAATACTTCTTCCCGATCCAGCTCAATTTTTACCGGTTGGCCCGTTTTTATCGTCAAGTACGCCGCGCAAAACTCATAGGGGAAAAGATCAATCTTCCCTCCAAAAGCACCACCTACATAGGTGTGATGAACCCGAATTTTGCTTGCAGGAATATTCAGGGTTTTGCTCAGGAAAAACCTCTTGAGAAAGATCCCCATTGTGGAAAGCCATACATGGAGCTTATCCTGGACAGCATCGTAACTGGCCACCACCGCATGTGGTTCCATGGGACAATGGGCTGTTGCCTTCAGCTCAAAAGTATCTTCCCTGATATGATCCGCTTCCTCAAAACCGGCATCTACATCGCCATATTGGACAAAAGTACGACCACTTACATTGTTAGCTGCATAGCTTGATGCTGTTATATTTTTCCTTTTTGTAACACCCCATTCTTCCCACGCAGAGGTCCCCTCCAATTGTTCGTCGTGAACCAGGGGAGCGTCATCCCTCATCGCCTCTATTGCTGAAAAAACTGCCGGTATTATCTCATACTCAACCTTAATCAGCGCTAGGGCTTTTTCTGCAACCGCCTCGCTTTCTGCTGCTACTGCAGCTACTTCATCACCGATATAGCGAACTTTGTCTACAGCAAGGGGCTGTTCATCTGCCGGATAATGGGGCGTATCCACAAAGGCGTAGCGGACATCTCTCAAATCGCGGCCTGTCACAATTCCTTTTACACCGGGAAGTTTTTCAGCCATGCTCGTATCTATACTGATAATGCGGGCATGGGCATAAGGACTGCGCAGAATTTTTCCGTAAAGCATGCCGGGCAAGCTCACATCCACCGTATATATGGCCTTGCCGCTGGCCTTATCCGGCCCGTCAACCCTTGGCACACCTTTTCCCACAATGTTATATGCTGCCATATGTCTACACCTGCCTTCTTTATTATCTTACTTGCTTTCTGCCGGCCAGAGCCATAATAGCCTCAATAATCTGGGCATAGCCGGTGCAACGGCAAATATTGCCTGCAATGGCTTCTTTTATTTCCTGTTCGTCAGGGTTGGGGTTATCGTCAAGTAATTTTTTAGTAACCAGGATCATCCCCGGCGTGCAAAATCCGCACTGGATAGCACCTTTTTCATTAAACACCTCTTGAATGGCATGCAATTTTCCTGCTTCTGCAACGCCCTCAATCGTGAGTACATCCTTGCCGTCAGCCTTCACTGCAAGCAGGGAGCAGGAGGGAACGGGATTTCCGTCTATAAGCACGGTACAGGCACCACACTCGCCCTGGTTGCACCCTTTTTTTGTCCCTTTAAGCCCCAAGTCTTCCCGCAATACATCCAGCAGCGTGCTGTGTACATCTACCAATAATTCCTTTTCCATCCCGTTAACTGTTAACTTAATCACTTTTTTCAAAGGGTTACACCTCCCGCAGTTGCAATAGCTTCCGCAATTACTACCCTGGAAATATCCCGTTTATACCGGGGTGAAACAAGGGAAGTCTTCAAGGGATGCAGCTCAACAGCAGCTGCTGCGGCAGCATCCCAGATAGCTTCCGGCTTTAAAACAGCACCTCTCAGCACTTCGTTGATGCTTTTGATGTTTACGGGGCCGGAAGCTGTTCCGGTGCAACTAAGTGTAATCATCTCGATTTTGTTCTGGGCATCGAGCTTAAGCGCTACGGCAGCACCGACCAGGGGATAATCTATGGAATCCCTCAGTCTGAACTTCCTGTACACACTCTTTACCCCTGTTTGGGGAAATGGTATTTCTATACCTGTCAGGATCTCGCCGCTGCCGGCGGCAATCACATTAGGGAAACGCCCTTCGCCGTTATAAAAATCTGCCAACGAGATGGTCCTCGCCCCCTGCATACCTGCCAGGTTTATGCGGGCGCCGTAAGCAATCAAAACAGGAGGAATATCGGCACAAAAAGCAGCATAGCATCTTTCCTCGGTCCCGGTAACATGGCAGCTCTTCCCACCTGTTTTAAAGCACGGACCCCGGGTCGAACGCCAAAAACTTGTTTGGTTATAGAAGCGGCACCTGGTATTCAAGCAAAGGTTGCCCCCAATAGTTGCCTGATAACGCAAGAGGGGTGAGGCAACCTCCCAGGCAGCCTGCTTCAGCGCAGGCAGCTTTTCTTGAATCAAGGATGATTTAATAATATCATCCAACGTAACCATGGAACCCAGCGTCAACTTGTTTTCAGTAAACTTTACTTTTTTTAAGGAGGGTATTTTATCCAGGCTTAAAAGGTAGTTCGGGGTTTGTAATTTTTGTTTTAATGCTACCAGCAAGTCCGAACCCCCGGCAATTATGGCACCATTGGCTTTTTGATTTAAAAGCTCGACTGCCTCCTCCAGCGTGGCAGGGTCATAATAATCAAATTCATTTAGTCGCAATTTTCTTTACCTCCTAGCAGAAGAATCTCCTTTCAGCATTAAACCTTTAAATGAAAAAGCTGCTCAAATTCCAAATTAAGATCATTAACTATCTGCCATACAACGCCGACGGCTCTGCGTGCATTATAACTAATAGCGGGGAAATCTTTCACCTCAGCTAACTCTTTAAGCAGCCGGTAAGCCTCCCTTGCCTTAGCTTCAATATCTTGGGAATTTTCATTGTATAAGGACATTCTTTTAACCTCCTCCATATAAATCTTTACTGACCGGTATTTCGCAAATCAAGAAGCCTCTTCGATTTTAATTCAAATCTGGGTAAAGAACCCGGTTCAGCAATTTCTACCTTAAAAGATAGTCGGTGCGCTGCATAGAGCTTCTCTGCAAGGGCTTTTTTAACCGTCTGACACTGCTCTGCTCCAGTATCCTGTTGAAAGTCGATCTTTACTTTGACCTGGTCTATATCCCTCTCCTTATATATAATGATCTGAAACTCTGCGATTTCCGTGAAAGCCCGCACGATATCTTCTACCGCCGCAGGAAAAACATTTACTCCCTTGACAAGCCGCATATCATCCGCCCTGCCAAGAATCCCTCCTTTATAAAGATCAAAGGTTCTTCCACATGGGCAAAAATTGCTCTCAACCCGCTCCACCAGGTCACCGCTTCTATAGCGAATAAGGGGCAGTGCTCCCCTGCCAAAGGATGTAAGGACCAATTCACCTCTTTGTTGATACGACAGGTTTTCTGTT
>CALJJZ010000088.1 GCA_937973635.1 uncultured Bacillota bacterium
TTATAAAGATTGTTTTTTAAATTTTTTTTGATTTCGAAGTCAGGTCTTTCTTCTTGTGGATTTGTGAATAGTGTTCAGAGGTGACGAATGGTGCCGGGCTCATTATAATAGGCGTAGAAAGATGCCGAAGGGTGGAAGATATGCCAAAGTTTAAGCTCAATATATTTGTTTTGATTGCCATCTCAGCCATACTGATTTTTGTCCCGGTAATGTTGTTGAGCAATGCGGAAAGCCGGGATGAAAAGCTTAACAGCTATTTGGATGAACACAAGGCCAAACCACAGGAACGTCAGGCGTATCATTTTGCATTGGAACACCCCGATGTATTAAAAGTGTTGCCCTGTTACTGCGGCTGCACCCGAGAAGGGCACAAGAGCAATTACAATTGCTTCTTTAAGGAAAAGGGAGCCAAAGGCAAGGACGAGTTTGACATGCACGGCCTGCATTGCCCCATGTGCGTGGATATTGCCCTTTATGCCAAACAACAAACCAGCCAGAAAAAATCGCTGCAAGCCATCCGTAAGGATGTCGATGCCGCCTATGGCCAATATCCCCAACTCACCCCCACAAAAACCCCTAAACCCTAATTAGTTAACCTTCAAATGAGAGAAAAGTACTGTCATTGCGAGGCCAGAACGCAGTGGAGGCCGTGGCAATCTCCTACGGATGAGCTATGAATCCACGCCAATATTATGTGTATATTCTGGCATCAGCTTCGAATAGCACGATTTATGCAGGTATAACGAATGACATTGTGCGCAGACTCTATGAGCATCAGCAAGGGTCCGCTCAGGGCTTTACCAAGCGATATCAGGTAAATAAGCTTGTCTACTTTGAAGTATTCGATCAACCAGAACTTGCCATTGATAGGGAGAAACAAATAAAGTCCTGGTCGCGACTGAAAAAGAACCGATTGATTGAAAGTAAAAATCCCTACTGGATGGATCTGTCAAATCTGGTCAATTGTTAATAACGTAAAAAGATTGCCACGTCGCTGCGCTCCTCGCAATGACAATATTGTTTTACTTCTCGTTCTCAGCAATTTTCTTTTCGGCATCCTGGTAAAGAGAAAGGCAATGCTTGATGTTTTCCGGCAGGTTGCTATCAGGAGCGTCCTCGCCACGTTTGTACCGCATGGCTTGGCGCGCCCATTTATCGGCCAGTTCAGGATGTTCCAGTTCGGCATACTCCACAGCCTTGGCCATCATCGCGTAAGCCTCCTTATAAGCTCCGTTCCGGGCCAGCATCACTCCCAGGGAATAGAGCGTTTCCGCATTGTCCGCATGGCGTGGCGCCAGATCGCAGTATATCGAAAGCACTTCGTCATACTCTTGCTGGGCATAGAGGGCTTCTGCGAGGAGATATTTGGCGTTGTCATCCTGGGGATGCTGCTGCACGACCTGGCGAAGAAAAACCGTGGCCTTGTCATAATCACTGGGATCCTCGCTGGTTTTGGCAAGGGCGACATAAAGCTGCCCAGCCCGATCGGCAATGCTCGAATTTTTTGGAGCCAACTCGTACGCTTCTCGGTAAAGCCCAATTGCAACGCGCTGGTGGCCCCGTTCCCATTCGATTTCCGCCAGCTTGCAAAGCGCCTGGACGTTATCCGGCTTTTCCCTCAGCGCATTCTGAAGGGATTGAACCGCGGCACGTTGATGTCCCTGCTTGAGTTGGGTATCCGCAATCCTTAAATACACCTCGCCTTTATTAGGATAGCCCTCTAGAGCTGTGGCATAGAACTGTCCTGCCTGTTCGTATTCCTCGTCTTTAAAGGCGGCATTACCTTGCAAGTAGGCGAAAGTCCCTTCCACCACCGGCCGAAAGTCCGTGAAGTACATGAGGGCTACGCCAAAACAAGTAAAAACAACAATCAGTAGAAGAACTCTTAGGATGAACATAGGGCTTTTTTACACCAAAAACGCTAAAACGCACGTTGTAACAAATAATTCACATTTTATCTCAATTGTAGCAAATCTATTTTTTGAGAGCCTTTTCTTGTATAGATTTAGAACACAGTGAAATGAAGATGAAGGGGTAAACATGGGATATCCATTTCCAGTCGGAATGCCGGGACCACAGGCGCTGTACCCAGCCCTGCCTCAAGCGCCCGCTGCTCCGCAACAACCACAACAACAAGGACCCCAAGGGGGAGCTTCAATTATCACCATTAACCTGCCTAACGCGCAGGCAATTAACGGTAGTAACGGCTCCAGCGCATCTTGCGCTGCCGCGAATGCATTAACTCAGCCAATGGCCACATCGGGTGCTAATGCTACCGCAACGGCCGGGTTACAGTCTTCCGCCAATGCAAGTGCCAGCTTGCCCTTTGGTTTTAACCCGCAGCAAATGCTGGTTGATGCCTATAACCAGGCACAGTCTGCCATCTCCAATTACATGAACCTCGGCCGTGCGCTGCAAACCCAGGCATTTTCCCTACAGCACACTCCGCCACCACCACCAGCCTTAATGGGCCCACAAGGCCCTGCACCGTTCGGCCCTCCCCCAGGCCCGGCTCCCTTTGGCCCGCCGCCAGACATGATGGGCCCGCAAGGTCCGATGCCCTTCGGCCCGCCTCCAGGCATGATGGGCCCGCAAGGTCCGGCGCCGTTCGGCCCACCCCCAGCTGGCCCGTTTGGCCCGCCTCCAGATATGATGGCCCAAGGCCCGGTTCCGTTCGGCCCACCCCCATTCGGCCCTTCCCCAGGCCCGGCTCCCTTTGGCCCGCCTCCGGGCATGATGGGCCCGCAAGGCCCGGTTCCGTTCGGCCCACCCCCATTCGGAC
>CALJJZ010000089.1 GCA_937973635.1 uncultured Bacillota bacterium
TACAGGCGCTTTAAACTGTTGGCGATGAAGCTGCGAGATCTTGAACGTACAAGACATGGTGTTTTTTTGCGTAACCTGAGAGAGCCACTGGGCAGAACCAGCATTACAATGCAACCAAGCCTTTTCCCTTATTACCCGGAAAGCTTGCAAAATGCATTATGGCAATTAAGGGAGAAAAAAAAGACAGAAAAAGCAAGAAAGCTAACCTTGCCTGAAGAAATCCCTTTCCGCTCTATTTTGCTGAAAATTAAAAATATTTTAAAGAAAACAGGCAGGGCAGGAATTTACCTGGATATTTTCTTAAAAGAATGGAATAAAAAAGAGTTAGTTATCGCCTTTTTTGCTTTCCTGGAACTGGCCAGGAGGGGAAAATTGAAATTGGTGCAAGATAATCTGTTTGGCCGTATTCGCATCTCTGTGCTCCGATATTTTTAGCTCCGGGCATAAAAGGGGGCGCCTACTGTTTATTTCGATCATACAAAAAATAATATTTCCCTTGTAGCTTTATTGGAGGCTATACTCTTTTTAAGCAGTGAACCTTTAACTTCGGAGAGACTGCAGGAGTTCTGCAATGCGTCAGAACAGGAAATCAGTATGGCTCTGGAAGCATTGCGTTGTAATCTGGCTTCTCCGGATAGAGGTTTATTGTTGTTAAATACAACAGCAGGATATCAATTGGGAACCAAGCCTGAACTGGCTGCTTACCTGGAAAAGCTCTGGGGAGAAGAACAAATTAGCCCTGTCCTTTCTCCCGCTGCTCTGGAAACCCTGGCAATTATTGCTGTAAAACAACCTGTAACACGAAACGAAATAGAAAAAATCCGTGGAGTAAGTGTAGATGGAGTAATTGAGAACCTGCTAAAAAGAAACCTCATTAAAATTGGGGGGCGCAAAGAGGCCCTGGGGCGGCCTAACTTGTATGTAACAACGGATTTTTTTCTTCAGCATTTTGGTTTAAACAGCCTTGAAGAACTGCATCATTTGCTGGAAGATAACAACTTTGACTTTCCCGGGCTGGCTACAACTCCTGAAATTTAAATTAACACTGGTATAAACAAGGGTGAAAAAGGGATAACCTATGCGGAGAGCAGCAATTGCAGGGTGATAAAGATGGCCTACTCCGGATGGTTTTTTTCTTTATATGTGACCTTTATCTTTTTTATCTCTATAGCTTTAATTTTATTGTTATTTACGCCTCTAACGCTGCGCATAAAATTACACAATCTGCGGGATGATAATATTATCTCCTTGTGGGCAGGGTTTATAGTTTTTCGTAAGTATAAAATTTTTATTCTGCGCAAAATATGGCAAGCTGAGCCAAAACATCAAGATAGAGGAGAAATTTATCGCCGGCTTTCCAGAATTTATGGGAAATTTAATGCCGGGCAAAGAAAAAGGCAGAGAAATATTTTTTTAAGCCGCTTCTTTAAAGCCGTCTCCTGGCATGAATTTACTGTAATACTTAAAGCCGGCAGCGGTGATCCCGCCACAACAGGCTTAATGCTCGGGTTGGCACAGATATTTGGTACTTTAATTACGCTATACCTGAGACAATACTGGCACTTTGCCCAAAATATCCCCCGATTTCTTTTATATCCTTCTTTCACAGACAAAGAGTTTAAATATTTTATTTCCCTAGAATTCACTACCGGCCTGGCTCGGTTATTTAAAAACATGGTATACCCCGGCTACAATTAGTAAAGGAAGGAGCAATTTGGCTGTGACAGAACAACATCCTATTCAAAACTTGATGCAGACTGTAATGGAAAATATTAAAGAAATGATCGATGTAAATAAAGTGGTAGGAGATGCGGTAGAAACTCCAGATGGGCATGTAATTATCCCTGTTTCCAAAGTCAGCTTTGGTTTTGTTGCTGGAGGCTCAGAGTTTGAAAACTATAATGACGAATTTAAAAAAAATATTCCTAATACTAACGGATTTCCTTTCGGCGGAGGCAGCGGCGGGGGGGTTTCTTTACGCCCTGTAGCCTTTCTTGTTGCCGGTCCCAGGGAACTAAGGCTTCTGCCCGTTGACAGAGGGAGCATTGTAGACCGCATTGTTGATAACGTACCCCAGTTATTGCAACATCTCAGGGGTTTTATGGGAGAACGGAATACGGGAGAAGGGAAGAAAAGAGAAAACGATCGCGGATGTACCTACTTATAATTTTTTTGATTGTTTAATGCTATCTCTAGACTAAAGGGGTTTAAGCATCTTTGCCTAAACCCCTTTAGTATTGATCATAAATAGGGGGAAAAGATAATACATTTTATGAGATAAGTGAAAAAAGGGGAAGGGATATGAGAAAGCTTTATCCCCGCAATCAAGGAGCGGCCTTCCTGTTAACCAGCATCGTTTTTTTCCTCTTGTTGTTACCAAATTGCATTTTAGCTGCCGAGGATCTGACACCCCATATCACGGCTGAAGCAGCAGTTCTACTTGATTGGAACAGTGGCAGGATCCTCTATGCCCGTAAACCCCACCTGCCCAAGCCAATGGCCAGCACAACAAAAATAATGACAGCAATCCTGGGTTTAGAGATGGGTAAACTTGAGGATAAAGTCATTACAAGTTCCCGTGCTGCGGGGACTGGTGGTTCTTCGATCTGGTTAGAGGAAGGTGAAGAGAAAACATTGGAAGAACTGCTTTATGGTTTAATGCTTCGCTCAGGTAATGATGCCGCCGTAGCCATTGCCGAACACCTGGCCGATAAAGAGAGCGATTTTGCAGAGATCATGACCCGCAGGGCCCGTGAATTAGGCGCCAGAAATACCTCTTTTCGCAACTCACACGGACTACATCATGAAGAACATTATACAACGGCATACGATATGGCCATGATCACAGCCCACGCAATGGGCATTAAAAAATTCAGAGATATTATTGCTACAAAACATATAATCATTTCATGGCCCGGTCACCCCTGGGAAAGGCATCTATATAATCAAAACAGATTGCTGGAAATATATCCGGGAGCAGAGGGGGTAAAAACGGGATGGACTTCCCCTGCAGGACGTTGCTTTGTTGGTGCTGCCAGCAGAGAGGGGCGCAGGTTAATAACCGTACTCCTCAATGCCCCCCGGCTGTGGGAAGATGCCGTAAATTTACTGGATTATGGTTTTAACGGCTTTACCTATTTTCAGTTTATAACTGAAGGACAGACCCTAAAAACAATACCCGTATTAAACGGAGAGCGGGAAAAGGTTAACGTAAAGGCAGCATATTCTTTTGTCTATCCGGTTAAAAAGGGGGAGGAAAAGAAAATAAGTTACCGCATTGTAACCACTGAGACACTGCACGCCCCTTTAAAAGCTGGAGAAGTTATCGGAGAGATGGAAATATTGTTTGAAAATGAGTTGGTTGGCCTTGTAGATCTAATTGCTGCAGAGGAAGTAAAGAGGATAACGCTCTGGCAACGTATTAATAAAAAAATAGGGAGAAAAAATAAAAGTGGTTAATCTGCTCTGGGGTGGCATGATTCTTTCTGCCATCATCGTGGCCGGCCTTAATGGTAATATGGGAGGGGTCACGCAAACAATTTTTTCTTCTGCAGAAAAAGCTGTCGGCCTTGCCTTTGGGCTTATTAGTGTCATGACCTTTTGGCTGGGTATAATGAAGATTATTGAAAAATCAGGCTTTATTGATCTTATCATTTTTTTTCTCAAGCCGTTGACTTATTGGCTTTTTCCAGGAGTTCCCCGTAACCACCAGGCCATGAACCTAATGTTAATGAACATGAGTGCAAACCTGCTGGGGATGGGCAATGCTGCTACCCCCTTTGGCTTAAAAGCCATGGAAGAGCTACAAAAATTAAATCAAAACCCTGATACCGCTACAGATGATATGTGCACATTTCTAGCCATCAATACCGCCAGCTTAACCCTTATTCCTACGACCATTATAGCCATCAGGACTGCCGCAGGCGCTCAAAACCCCACAGATATTCTGGGGACAACTTTAATTGCTACTTTCTGCTCCACATGCACAGCGGTCCTCTGTGATCGTATATACAGACGCCTTAACCTGAGAAAAGCTAATTTAAAAAAGCCTTAAAACAGGACGGGAAAAATGGATTTATATGCTTTTATTAATACTATTTCCCTCTGGATCGTGCCTGGCCTTCTTTTTTTAGCTCTTTTCTATGCATCTTACAAGCGTATCAGGATCTTTGATACCTTCGTTGAAGGGGCGAAGGAAGGATTTAATCTCTCCGTACGCCTGATTCCCTTTCTTGTAGGGATGCTCGTAGCAGTCGGCCTTTTTCGTGAAAGTGGAGCCATGGCCATGTTGAGCCGCCTCTTAATTCCTCTATTAGATATAATCGGTATGCCGCCGGATCTCCTGCCTCTGGCGCTAATGCGGCCTGTTTCCGGCAGCAGTGCCCTGGCAATTACAACAGAAATTATGCATACTTATGGGCCCGACTCCCTTATTGGCCGTATGGCTGCCACAATGCAAGGGAGTACAGATACTACCCTTTTTGTATTAACTGTTTATTTTGGCGCCGTAGGCATAAAAAAAAGCAGATATGCCCTTAATGTTGGTTTAATTGCCGATGCAGCGGGGCTTGTTGCCGCAGTATTAATCTGTCGGGTAGTTTTTGCTTAAAAAATATGTTAATATTCAGATACTCAAAATTTAATATTGGAGTTGTAAACATTGACGGAAAGGATAAGGTTACATAAATTTTTGGCAGCCAGCGGTGTGGCTTCCCGTCGCGCCGCCGAAAAAATGATTGCTGACGGCAAGGTTAAAGTTAATGGAAATGTTATTACAACGGTTGGATTCAGCATAAATCCTTTAGCAGATAAAATTGAGGTTAACGGTAAAATCATACAACCAAAAGGGAGCAGACAGTATTATTTGTTGTATAAGACAGCAGGCACGCTCACTTCAGTAAAGGATCCCCATGGAAGACAGACAGTAATAGATTTATTGCCTTTTAAGGATGTTTTTCCCGTCGGCAGGCTGGATCTGGATACAGAAGGCCTCCTGTTATTGACAGATGACGGAGATTTAGCTTATCGCCTTACCCATCCCCGCTTCAAGGTAAAAAAGAAATACCTTGTCCTGGTAAAAGGAAAACCGGGAGAAGAAAAGCTAGCACTGTTAAGAAGCGGTATCAAACTTGAGGAGGGGTTTGTTTCTCCCGCCCTCGTTCAATTGTTATCTACCCATGGCAATAAAAGCTCACTACATCTAACTATACATGAAGGCAAAAAAAGGCAAATCAAGCGTATGTTTGCTGTAATAGGACATCCAGTTATATTTTTAAAAAGGATTGGATATGCTTTTCTAACATTGCAGGATTTAAAACCTGGTGAGTACCGCGCTTTAACCCGGGCAGAGGTTTTAAGGCTAAAAAAAATGGTAGGGCTGAAGTGTTGATTATAGGTAAGATAAAATAAAACCAAACAATTACTTGGACAAGCCTTATCTTATATTTTATCTTACTAAGATATTTTATATTTATATCAAGGAAGGGATGGGGCATGCAAAAAATATATTTAATCAGACATGGAGAAACTGAATGGAACAAACAACTACGTTATCAAGGCCAAAAAGATGTCCCCCTTAATGATGAAGGCCATAGGCAAGCAATGTTGCTGGCCCGCTTCCTGGAGAAAGAAAACATTGAGGTCATCTATAGCAGTCCATTATTGCGTGCCAGAGAAACAGCAATGGTCATAACTTCAAAGCGTGACATAAAGTTGCAACTGGAAGAAGGTTTCTTGGAAATAAACTTTGGTGAATGGGAAGGCCGCCGTTATACCGATTTAAACGAGGAACAAAGACAGGTAGCAGCATGCTGGTATAACACTCCTGAATCTGTGTGTATTCCAGGAGGCGAACCCTTCCTTGCTTTCCGGCAGAGAATCCTGAATACGTACAACCATATCATAAAAACAAACAAAGATAAAAATATAGGCATAATTACTCATGCAGGCGTGATTAGAGTTATTATATCATCGGTCCTGGAAATGCCTGAAGGTATTTTGGCCCGTCTCAGACTCTCTCCGGCATCTTTGTCCATCGTTCTTTATGATGATTGGGGAAATTCATACCTTGAGCTTTTAAATGGTACTTGTCACTTACATCTAATAAACAGGTAAATAAGCGGATTTTTTGCTGTTTGGACTTTCATTTGCAGGATATATTTATAGAGATGACGAATTTATCAGGCGAAACAGTTCAATTAGCCTTCTACTTTGCCTGAAGTCCAAGCTTAGATTATCGTATTTGGGAGGATGGTTGACATATAATGTTAAAAACGGATACAGGTACCAGGGAAAAAGAAAAAAAAGATTATCCGGTTGACCACCATGCTGGAATTGACAATAAACGGATAAAATTTAAAGTTAGATTTGACTACAGGGGTAAACCAAAACCTGCCCGTTTTTTCTTCGGCGGCCGTAAAACAGAAGATGTAGCCCAAGAAATCAGGGAACAACAAGTAGCTTTGTGGCGCAATCTTCCTCTACAGGGTATTCTAGTTGAGGGTATTGACTTAGGGGAAATATACAATCTCTACGATGAAGAGCTGGATGATGAAGTATCTTTTGCTCCCCTGGAGTTAATTGTATATGCCGACACGTTGGAAGACTTGCTGCGCTTTATTATGCGGGAAGAATTTCGTCGCATTGAAATCATAGAACCACCAAGCCTTTTATTAAGCAGCAGGGATGTGGAGAAATTACTTTTTCGTATTGGCGAGATGATGCAAAAAAAGCATTTTATCAAAAGCAAAGGTAGTTAAGCCTGGCATGAAAGCCCCCTGTACAGCATAACATTATGGATAAAGGGGGCTTTTCCATGGATTATGATAAATGGCTACAACGCTTTGCCTCACGAATAGAGAGTTTTGTTTTTCGTTTTGTCCTTTCCCTTATTGTTCTCCTCTTCGTAGTTCAGGCCGTGCTCATGAATGATTATCTGAGGCCGCTGCTTGGCTATACGGATCAGCTTGAGGGAAAGGTTTTACACGAAGAACTGCAAAAAGTAATAGCAGGCAGGGTTGAGCAAACCAGGAAGCAGCCTTTGGAAGAAATGGCGGTTGTGATCGAGCTTATCCCCCCTGCAGAAGAAAAGCTTCCTGAATTGACCATTTTTGTAAATGGGACACCCCGTGCCACTCTCGGGCGGGAGACTATTTATCTTCCTGTAGCGGCAGGAGATCTGTTGGAGGTTGGAGGCCAGGTTTACGGTAGTAAGCCCGCAACGATCAGGATTGTCGATGTTCGTGGGGATTTGCTGGCACCGGTAAAAGGCAGTGAAATGCTTACCTTTGGCGAGAAAGAATTAATAGCCTGGATCATTCCCAGGTATTGAAATTAGGGTTGTCAAACGTGATATTATAGTATATTATGTATAAGGGACGTTTTTTTTCGTATAAAGGTGGTAGTAGTGTGCGTTTTTGTGGGTATGTAATGCCCGTTTCCTTGAAACAGTCTGTTTCTCCTGAAGGCATAAAAGAATGCCATAAGGCTGGCATTTTATTACTGGGGGTATCCAGTAATTTTTTTGCTGTAAGGGGGCAAGAAATGAGCGTGGCAATATATGCAAATAGCCATTGACGGCCCGGCAGGAGCAGGTAAAAGTAGCGCTGCCAAAGAAGTGGCCCGTCGTCTTGGATTTAAATATCTTGATACAGGAGCAATGTACCGTGCCATTACAGTTATGGCTCTGGCGCAAAAGGTAAACTCGCAGGACGAAGAAGAATTGGCTAACCTGGTTAAATCTTGTGAATTGGAAATACAGGATGATGCAGAGAAAGGTAACCTAATTCTGCTAAATGGGAAAGATATAACTGAAGAGATAAGAAGCCCGCAGGTTAATCAGACAGTTTCCATCGTTGCGGCTTCGCCGGGTGTACGTAAAGGACTTGTCCATTTACAGCGAAAAGTTGCGGCAAATAGTGGCAATATTGTAATGGAAGGCCGTGATATTGGCAGCAATGTATTGATAAATGCTGATTTCAAGTTTTATCTTTCTGCCAACCTAGAAGAAAGGGCCAGGCGTCGCTGGTTGGAGATGCAGGAAAAAGGAATTGAAATTACCTTCGACACCATTTTAACAGAAATAGCAACACGGGATCGCCTTGATCAAGAACGGGAAGATTCCCCCCTTTGCATCGCTAAAGATGCTTATGTCATAGACACTACAAATTATACCCTGGCAGAGGTTGTAGATATGATACTCATGACTGTTACCAGCGCCAAGAAAGTGCCAGGCAGTTAAATATGTTTTATCATCTTATTACCGTCCTTTTCAGGTTTTTTTTTAAAGTACTATTTCGTTGCCGTATTTATGGTTGGCATAATGTACCGCAAACAGGTCCGTTAATTATTTGTTCCAATCATACCAGCTGGTTCGACCCTCCACTGGTAGGTTCAATTTGCAAGCATTTGCGTGTTCATTTCATGGCTAAAGAAGAATTATTTAATATTTTTCTTTTTGGTTTGATTATTAGCAAACTGGGTGCTTTTCCCGTAAAGAGAGATACGGCTGATCGCCGTGCCATTAAAAAAGCGCTGCAATTACTGGAAGAAGGCAAGGTTGTGGGTCTATTCCCTGAAGGAACGAGGGTTAAAGGAGAGGAGCTGGGCCAGCCTTTTCATGGGCCTGCATTAATCACTTTGATGAGCAAAAAGCCTGTTTTACCCGTCGCCATAAAATGGACAGGCGGGTTATTTAGGCCTGTTGAAATTAGGTTTGGGAATATGTTAAATTTTCAAGTAGAGGGGAAAATAAAAAAAGAAAACCTGGAAACAGTTAGTGTAAAGATTATGAGGGAGATAGAAATACTTTTAAAGTCTTCCTAAGATGTGGAGAGGGTTTTTTTGTCCGTATTTTTGGCAGAACATGCTGGATTTTGTGCCGGCGTATTGTCTGCGCTGCGTATGACACTGGAGCAGGTAGGCAGGGATACAAAAGTTACAACATTGGGCGCCCTCGTACACAATGCCGATGTTCAGGAATACCTGAAAGAACAAGGTGTGGCCATAGTTGAGGAATTAAAGGATCTAACCAATGGGGTAGTTATAATTCGGACACACGGCCTGCCGCCTGATCTGCTAAAAGAGCTACAAGAACGCAAAGATCTTCAAATAGTTGATGCTACCTGTCCCCGTGTACGTAAAGTTCAAAAGTTGGTCTATAGTTATGCACAAAAAGGATATGATATAATAATTTATGGCGAGTTAAAACATCCTGAAGTACAAGCTCTACTGGGTTGGTCCGGAGGGAAGGCCTGCGTTTTGGAGCCAGGGGAAACTATAGAAGGGAAAAAACTTTTTACCTCCTCAAGGGCTGTTTTCCTTGCACAAACCACACAACGAAAACAAGAATTTCTAAAAATAGCAGAAAAATTAAGAGAAAGCTGTCCCGGCTTAAAGATTATCCCAACTGTGTGTAAAGCTACCGAAATGCGGCAGAAAGCAGCTGCAGCTCTGGCAACTACGGTAGACCTGATGTTAGTGGTGGGCGATACAAGAAGTTCCAATACCCGTAAGCTGGCTCAAGTCTGTCGTGAAATAACAACTACCTACCAAATAAGCGGACCGTCAGAGATAAAACGGGAATGGCTGGTAGGGGTAAGAAATGTGGGGATTACAGCCGGTGCTTCAACTCCTCACTGGACGATTAAGGAGGTCAAGCAGATGATGGAAGAAATGGAAAAGATGGATCGGGAAAAATTAGAAGAAATTGTCCAGGAAGAAGAAACTTCTTCGGAAGAGGTTATCCAGGACCAATTTAATGAATTTCGTGCTGGGGATATAGTTACCGGTAAAGTAGTCCTGGTAGATAATGACCAGGTTCTTATTGATATCGGCTATAAAATGGAAGCAACCTTGCCCAGAAATGAAGTATTCCTGGAAGGAAACAATACTCTAACAGAACAATTTTCAGTTGGAGATCATGTAGATGTTCTTATCCTTAAAGTATTGGAAGAGGACGACAAAATAATAGTTTCCAGCAAAAGATTGCAAAGGGAACGGCGTTGGAAAGAGCTTGAAGAAGCCCTTAACCAAGGGAAAGTTATGCAAGGCGTTGTCAAAAACATTGTCCCTCGTGGGATTATCATTGATCTGGGCAGTGGGGTCGAGGGCTTTATGCCAGGCTCACTGGTTGATATACGCTATATTCCTGATTTTGAACAATTTCGAGGGGCGACTTTTTCTTTTAAAATTTTGGAATTAAACCGTGAACGGGATAAAGTAATCCTTTCCAGAAAGCAGTTTCTGGAAGAGGAGATGGAACAGAAAAAACAGGAAACTATTGATAGAATTAAAGAAGGAGATATTATCAACGGCATAGTAAAAAGGCTGACCGATTTCGGTGCTTTTGTGGATGTGGGCAATATTGACGGCCTTGTGCATATATCAGAAGTCTCTTGGCAAAGGGTTGTTCATCCACGCGACGTTCTTAAGGTCGGTGAAGAAGTGCCGGTGAAGGTCCTGGAAGTTATTCCAGAAAAAGAAAGGATCAGTCTCAGCATCAGACAGGCTCAACCAGATCCCTGGACTGTAGCCAGCCAGGAATTTACAAAAGGTGATATTGTAAAAGGCCGCGTTACCAGGATTGTTAACTTTGGAGCTTTTGTGGAGCTGCTGCCCGGCGTGGAAGGGTTGGTGCATATTTCTCAAATGGCTGATTTCCACGTTAAACATCCTTCTGAAATTGTGCGGGAGGGAGAAGAAGTAGAAGTAAAAATTATCGATACCAATGCTTCAGCCAAGCGTATAAGCTTAAGTATAAAAGACGCCCGGCCTGCTCCCCGTGATTTTTCTGTTCCGACAAATTTAAAAGAAGAAAATCAAGGGGTAACACTCGGCGATGTCTTTGGAGATCTGTTCAACAATAATAAAGATAAGCATGATGCATAATTATAAAATTTAAGATATAAATTAAGGCTTAGGCTTCCGCTCCTTGAAGTAGCGGAAGCCTTTTTTAGTGTTCTAGATTTAGATTAGCTTTAGAATATTTTTTCCCTGGCAGGTTAAGATAAAAGTTGCCCCTGGAATAAAAAATGCGATTAATTTGTGATAGACCTGCTATGAATAGTCAAGAGTAAATTTGGTCTTTGACAATCACATAAGGATTCTGATTAGCGGCTCCTCCAGGCGGCTCCCACCGGTAATTTGTATCAAATGGCCGGTTATCTTTCCAGACGGAGTAAAGCAGATGGACCAGTCGTCTGGCCACCGCACCGGTGGCGACGCCTGAATGCTTGCCCTGGTTTCGTTTTGCTTCGTAGTAAGCCTTCAATTCGGGGTTAAAGCGTCGTGCTGATACAGCAGCGAGCCAGAGGCTGTTTCGCAAAGTAGGAGAACCTCGCTTGGAGATCCGGTTTCGGCTACCCTCGAATTGACCGGAAGCGAGGACAGTGGCATCCAGACCGGCATAGGCCACCAAGGCCTTTGCACTGGGGAAGCGTGAAATATCACCGACCTCGCCGATAATGGCCGCTGCCAGGACCGGCCCGATGCCGGGGATGGTCTCCAGAACATGGCGGTACTCTGTATCAGGGCTGGGGCGAAGCTCTTCTAAAACCTCATTGATTGCAGCTTCAAGCAGCTCGATTTGCTCCTCGATAAACTCGATTTGTTCAATCAGAAGCTTAAGCTGCAGAGTGAAGGCATCGACAGCCAGGCGGATACCGAACGTGCCCCTGGCCAGGGCTTGAATTTGCTCCGCCCTATCGGTATCAAACCGCCCCCGAGAATGCTGCTTTAAAAAAGCGGTTAGCTCTGAAAGGTCGGCCTCGGCCAACACTTCCGGTTCTGGGTATTGCTTTAAAAGCTCTTTGGAAGTGCGGATAAAGACGCTGGAAAAACACTCGGGGTACTCCGGGAAAATGCGGTCTAAGATACCGAGCACACGGTTTTTAAGCCCTCCCACCTGGCGCACAAATTCAAACCAGAGCCTGGAAAGGGTCTGTAACTTTAATACAGTTTCCGAAGCCAGCTTGGTCTCTGGTGCACGGCCCAGCCTTAACAGGTCGGCAAGAAGCAGAGAATCTTTCTGGTCGGTCTTTGTTTTGCGGACATACAGATTGCGCAGGGCATCGGACTGGATGGGGTTAACCACATGCATTGAGTAGCCCCGTTCACTCAGCTGACAGTAGAGGGCAAGCCAGTAGTGTCCGGTGGCTTCCAGGCAGAACTGGATCTGGTTAGGTTCAATACCTAAGCCTGTTAGAGCCTGAAGCAGTTTGTCCAACCCTTTTGAGCTGTTGTCCAGGTGCATCTGGAGTATCGTCTTGCCGGCTTCGTCTAAGATGCATAACTCATGACGATGTTTAGCGATGCCAATGCCGCCGTAAAACACGGGTGATCCCTACTTTCTTAAAATCGACTCGGCAGGGTTCCCGCGAGCCCATACGACACCCAACCTTGCGCGTAACTCGCGGCATACAGCAAGCTGTATCCGCAACGTGCTCATTCGAGTCCTCTCGTATGGGAGGGGCTTCACTCTATTCATCAGGATAGCAATGCTTCCCAAGGAGGACATTCGAAGCCCCCTGCCTACGAGAAACATTAAACATGTTATTCCAGAATCCCTATATGATTGTTAAAGATCTATCTTAATCAAAGGAGAAAGAATCTAACTATATTGTACAAG
>CALJJZ010000090.1 GCA_937973635.1 uncultured Bacillota bacterium
GGACGAACTGCCACTGGCAGTTCGTCCCCTGTTTTTCAAGTAAACGATAACAGAATAGATTATAAATATTTAATTATTCGACTAATCACCATAAATCCCTTCTCCCCCTGCCACTAAAAGAAGAATTATTTTGCCTTTCAAAGGCCGGTACAAGGATTTTTATGGTAAGCTGTCGAAAAAATAAAAAAAGGGGGGTGCCGCCCCAAAAAACACAAGGAGCAGGCGATCAAATGGCCCTTACCTTATGGCAATGGCTTTTGCAGGGGATTCCTGAAACTTTTGCCGTTGTTATGCTGGCAATAACTCTAACAGGCCGGCCTTTAAAGCGAAACAGCTATCTGACAATTGTTTTTTGCCAGGCCATAGCTGCCTTTTTGGTCCGGCTGCTACCCCTGACTTTTGGCCTTCATTTTATTATACTCATCGTTATCCTGGCGGTCCTGCTGCACCTTTTGCTTAAAGTGGCTTTAAGCCGCAGCCTCTTCACGGCAATAGTAACATTGACGGTCCTTGCTGCAGTCGAAACGGCCTTTGTGTCCATCATCCACGGGCTGGTGGGGGCCCCTTTCGCAGAGGTGAGACAGGACCTCTGGCTGTGGGTCATACACGGCTGGCCCCATATCATTTTCCTTTTCCTCTGCGCCCTGGTCCTGGAGAAGTGGCGCCAAGGCCGGCAAAGGAAGGGAGAAAAAAACTAATGCCTGAATACCTGGGACAGGGTTTTGCAGAAAAGCTGGGGGAGCTGGCGGGCCTGGAAAAGGAGGAACGGGAAGTAGTAGCCTACGGCCTGGAGTACCTGCTCAGTGGCGCCGCCGCAGCAGCCCTGACACTACTGGCCGGGCTGCTGCTGGGGCTCTTTGCCGAGACCCTGGCCGTCCTTATCTGCATGGGCGTGCTGCGCCTTTTTGCCGGAGGCGCCCACTGCAGCGCCCGCTGGCGCTGTACCGTTACCAGCTGCGCCGGCGTCTTGGCTACCGTGGCGCTGGCAGAGGCGGCCCTCTTTCTCCTGCCGGCGCCGGCCTGGGCGGCCCTCTGCCTGGCCTGGACCGTGGCAGCCGTCTTCCTCTTTGCGCCCAACAACAGCGCCAGGGCGATCACAGACCCCGTAAGGCGCCGGCGGCTGCGCCAGCGGGCCCTTACAGTCATAGCCACGGCCTCTTTGGCGCTCCTTTACCTGGCAGCCGGGGGAGCAGCGCCCCTGCCGGCTCTGGCCGGGAGCGGGGCTGCCGGCTTTGCCGCCGGGGCCCTTTTGCTCTCCCCCGCCGGCTTTAAGCTGGTCTCCTTCCTCGACCGCAAACTGGCCCTGGGCCAGAGCGTTTTAAAGCAAAGGAGGTGAAAAAAGATGAAAAAAGTTCTTATCTGGCTGGCGAGCGCCGCCGCCGTGCTGCTTACGCTGGTGGCTACAGCGGGAGCCGCAGCAGCATGTCATTTCTTGTTCCACGAGCCGCCACTGCCGGCTAAACTCCGCAAGTAGCGGCAGCCGGTAAGCAGAATTTTGAAGACAAAGAAGGGCTGAAGATGCAGGGATGGCAACAACAGAGGAAAGAAAGGCTGGCGGAGCTGGCGCTGAGCACCCATGTCTTGGCCTACCTCCTTGTCATCGCCCTTTTTATTGCCAGCGATTCCGGGAAAGCCGTAAGTTATAATTTTTCGTCACCTATTTTTATGGGCGTTCTCGTCCCCGCAGCGCTTTTTATCGTGCTGGATTATTATTTCCTGCGGGAGCAGCAGGGCCGGCCGGCCCTTGCCGTCTGGAACTTTACCAAGCAAGTCGTCCTCTTTGCCATGATCACCGGCGTCTTCAATGCCTACCAGGTAGAGGAGCTGTGGCTCTTTGGTGCCCTTTACCTCCTGCCCGTGGTCCTCGCCTGTATTACCCTGGGGCACTGGTGGGGCATCGCCTTCGCCGCCGCCGCCACAGTGAGCATTTTTTTGCTCTCCCTTTCCTACGGCGCAATCGCCGTTGGCCAGGCCGTAGAGGCGGCGCTGGCCAACGGCGGTATCTTTCTGCTTTTGGCCTGGTTCCTCAGCGGGATCCTGGAAGTGGAAAAGACGACCACGGACCGCCTCGCCGCCATGCTTAATGAAGACAGCCTTACGGGCCTGGGCAATTACCGTTTTTTCCGTGAGCGGCTGGCCCTGGCCGTAGCGCAGGCCACCAGAGAGCAGACGCCCCTTTCCCTGCTTCTCCTCGATGTGGACGGTTTTAAACTCTACAACGACACCTACGGCCATACCCGGGGAGATATGCTACTGCAGGAACTGGCACGCCTTTTCCGGAAGGAGATACCAGCAGGCGCCGTCCTAGCCCGTTACGGCAGCGATGAGTTCGCCGTGATCTTGCCCGGAGCCAGCCTGCAGGAGGCAAACAAAACGGCCCAGAGGCTCTGCCAGGCCGTGGACCAATATCCCTTTCCAGCGGAGATAACCCGGCTCTTCAACAAACTCACCGTCTCTGTGGGCGTAGCCAACTACCCCTACCACGCCCAGAAAGCCCAGGAACTGCTGGAGGCGGCGGACGAAGCCCTCTACAGTTGCAAGACCACCGGCGGCAACAGGGTGCAGAACTACCACGCCATTTTGGAACGCCTCTGCAAAACTGTGGACGACAGGGACCGGGAGCTGACCAGCTCCCTGCGCACGCTGATGACCGTAGTCAACGCCAAGGACCGCTACACCTACGGCCATTCCGACAGGGTCTCTTACTATGCCAAAATGGTGGGCCTGAGGATGGGCCTGAGCCTGCAGGAGTTGCGCCTGCTGGAGTTTGGGGCTTTTTTACACGATCTGGGCAAATTGGAGATCCCCCGCGAAGTCTTAAACCACCACGGCCCCCTCTCGCCTGTGGAATGGGAGATGATGCGCAAGCATCCGGCCTGGGGCGCAGAGATGCTAAAACCCATCGCCATGCTGGAGCCCATTATCCCCATGGTCTTACACCACCATGAAAACTACGACGGCTCCGGTTATCCGGCAGGGCTCAAAGGCAAGAAAATTCCCCTTTTTGCCCGTATCCTCCGCGTCGTGGACAGCTACGACGCCATGACCACAAACAGGCCCTACCACAGGCTCCTCTCCAAAGAGCAAGCCTTAAAAGAGATCGAGCGCCAACGCGGCCTCCATTACGACCCTCTGGTAGCGGAGATTTTCCTTAAATGCATAAAAGAACAGCTGCAGGCCGCCTCCCGAGAACAATCCCCCTTTAAAATTATAAAATAAAGGTATAAAATAAAGGTACGCTTATTGCTTATTAAAGAAAATGTAGGAGGCTATGAAGTTGCAAGCAGAAAGACAAACTTATTTTTCCGGGACAAGGGATTATATCGCTTCACAGGAGCTGCAAAACAGCGTCAATGTGGCGGTAGCCCTGGGCAGGCCCCTTTTAATCAAGGGAGAACCGGGCACGGGAAAGACCATGCTGGCCCGCAGCATCTCCGAGGGGCTGGGGAAAAAGCTGCTGATCTGGAATATTAAGTCCACAACCAAGGCTAAAGAAGGACTTTATATCTACGATACGGTACAGCGCCTCTATGACAGCCAATTTGGCGATCACGATGTCTCCGATATCAAGCATTATATCAAGCTGGGCAAGATGGGTGAGGCCTTCCTCGCCGAAGAGCAGGTGGTCCTGCTCATCGACGAGATCGACAAAGCCGATCTGGAATTTCCTAACGACCTGCTCTGGGAACTGGATATTATGAGCTTTGACATTCCCGAAACGGGAGAGACGATTAAAGCAAAACACCGCCCCATCGTGGTCATTACCAGCAACGCGGAAAAGGAGCTGCCCGACGCCTTCCTGCGCCGCTGCATTTTCCATTATATCGCCTTTCCCGACGCCGCCATGATGAAAAGGATCGTGCAGGTCCACCACCCCGACCTGCCGCAAAGGCTGCTGGAAGAGGCGATGCAGGCCTTTTACTGGATCAGGAGCATCGGCGGGCTGCAGAAAAAACCAAGCACCAGCGAGCTTTTAGACTGGGTCCAGGCCCTGGTGGTGGGGGGCATCAGCCCGGAAAAAATTGGCAAGGAGCTGCCTTTCCTGGGCGTCCTGCTCAAAAAAGACCAGGATTTTAACACGGTGCTGCAGCGCCTGCAGCAGCCCGAGACACCCAAAAGGAGCCCGGCGCCGGGGATCCTGCGCAACTGGTAAGAAAGGACGACAGGCGTCATGTTTATTGATTTTTTCTACCTGTTAAAAGCTTACGGCGTACCCGTCTCCATTACAGAATGGATGACTTTGATGGAGGCCCTGGCCCGGGGTATGGCCCTCTCCAGCCTGACGGGCTTCTACCACCTGGCGCGGGCCGTGCTGGTAAAAAGCGAAGCCCATTACGACCGCTACGACCTGGCTTTTGCCAGCTATTTTAAAGGTGTGGAAACACCCCTGGAGTTGACGGAAAAGGTGCTTAACTGGCTGGAAAACGCCCTGCCGCCCCGCCTTATCTCCCCCGAGGAACGCAAGCAGTTTGAGAACTGGGACCTGGAGGAGCTCAAACGGCAGCTGGAAGAGCGCCTGCGGGAGCAGCAGGGAGAACACCACGGCGGCAGCAACTGGATCGGCACAGGGGGGACCTCCCGTTTCGGCCATTCGGGCTACCACCCTGCGGGGGTGCGCATCGGCGGCGACTCGTTAAATAAATCGGCGGTCAAAGTGGCGGCAGAACGTAATTTCCGCGGTTTCCGCACCGACGAAACCATCGGCGTAAGGCAATTTGAAGTAGCCCTGCGCCGGCTGAGGCTGCTCAGCACCAAAGTGGAAGGGCCAAAGGAAGAGCTCGACCTGGACGGGACGGTAAAAGAGACAGCAGACAAAGGCGGGCTTTTGCACCTAGCCTGGACGCGGGGACGCAAAAACCAGGTCAAGGTTGTGCTGATTATGGACTCGGGCGGCTCCATGATGCCCTATATGCGTATCTGCAGCCAGCTCTTTACGGCCATGAACCGTTCCAGCCATTTCCGGGACCTCCGCTTCTTCTTTTTCCATAACTGCATCTACCAGCATATCTACCAGGACGCCTCCTGCCAGATGAACAGCGCCCTAAAAACGGAAGATTTTATGCGCCTTTTGACGCCGGATTATAAAGCTATCTTCCTGGGAGATGCCAGTATGGCCCCCAGCGAGCTGACCATGGTGGACGGCGCCATAGACTGGTATTATACCAACGAAGAACCGGGGATCGTCTGGCTGCAGCGCTTGGCCAGGCATTTTACCCATGCTGTCTGGCTGAACCCCATCCCCGCTCCTTACTGGGAGCGGACCATCGGCAGCTATACAATCAACCTGATCCGGGAAGTCTTTCCCATGTTTGAGCTGACCGTGGAAGGGTTGGAAGGGGCAATTAAAAAACTGCAGGTCAGGAAGTAAGGGATTTTTGAAGCATCTTTTCCCAAGGGGCAAAAGAACGCCCGTAAAACTACCGGAAGACAGGGGGTGGCGGGAATGGAAGCAAAAATTCGTCAAATCTCCCAAAGTGAAGGTCTTTCCCCTTACACCGTGCAGGCTGAAGCCCGTATAGTGGGCGAAGACCTTGTGGTCATAGTTTCAGGCGGGGGAAAACCCCATGTGGGAGCCGTAGCCATAGCCGTTCCCCGGCCCAGCCTAGAAAATCCGCAGGCCGTAAGCGCCACCGCTTCTGTCTTTGCTCTGATCGGCCATAAGGAAGACGAGCTGGCACGCAGCCTCGCCCTCAAGCTGGCCGCGGCGCTGCAGCGGAATACCGTTGTTACAGCGGGGATCCATGTAGATAATCTCTCACCCGAAGGCATAAAAAAGATCGAGGAAAACTGTGCTTCCCTTTTGCAACGCCTGATCAGGGAATTGAAAGCCAACCACTGGTAATAATGCTTCTAATATCTATTTTCCATATTCGACTTCCACAGAGAGGCGGATGCCCATGCGCCGCAGGCGTAAACTGGACCACCTCAACCTGGCGCAGCTTATGGAAGACGGGCCCCTTTCTACAGGTTTTGGGGATATTCATTTCCTTCCCAACTGCCTGCCGGAGCTGGATTTTGCCGCAGTAAGCACGGCGTCTTCTTTCCTGGGCCGGGAAGTGGCAGCCCCCTTCCTGATCAATGCCATCAGCGGCGGCGTAGCGGAGGCAGAGGCTTTAAACCGCGCCCTGGCCGCGGCCGCGCGCCGGCTGGAGATACCCATGGCCGTAGGTTCCATGACTGCAGCCCTGGAGGAGGACGCTTTAAAACGGACTTTTACTGTAGTGCGGGAAGAAAACCCTGACGGCTTTATTGCCGCCAACCTCAGTGCTAATGCCGGGCCGGAGCAGGCCCTCGCCGCAATCGAAATGATCGGGGCCGACGCGCTGCAGCTGCACCTTAACGCCGCGCAGGAGGTAATGATGGCCGAGGGAGAAGGGGAGCTCTCCTTTGGTGGCTGCTGGCAGAAGATCAGGGAGGTGGTAGAAGCCTCCCCTGTCCCTGTTATGGTCAAAGAAATCGGCTGCGGTATAGCCCGAGAAGAGGCCCGGCTGCTCGCGGCAGCAGGGGTGGCCGTCCTGGATACGGGGGGGGGCGGCGGTACAAATTTCCTGCGCATCGAAAGCGCCAGGAGGAAAAAAGGCGGCACAGAGCCTTTCTTTAACTGGGGTCTGCCTGCGGCTGTCTCTTTGCTGGAGGTGGTAGATGCTGTAGCCGGGCTAGAAGCTGCCGGGCAAACAGCGCCCCTGGTGGTGGCTTCAGGCGGCCTGCGCAGCGGCCTCGACGCGGCAAAAGCCCTGGCCGTGGGAGCTTCTCTGGCCGGTGTAGCCGGTCCCTTGGTACGCAGCTATTACCGGGGCGGCCTCAAAGCGGTGCTGGAGTACCTGCAGCTCTGGCAGCAGCAGCTCAGGCAGGCCATGTTTATGCTGGGAGCAGGGGAGCCGGCCGACTTAAAGGCGTGTCCCTTGGTTGTCCTGGGAGAAACGGGTAGATGGGTGGAGCTGCGGGGCGTGAACCTGCAAAGCCTGGCCCGGCGGAAGTCGGCCTTAGCAGGAACAAAGCCAAAAATGAGCAAAAAAACTTAATAAATAAGCTTAACAAAAAATATCCAGATAAAGGTGGTCTTTAGATGGAGAACGCACCGGCACTAAAGTTCAAAGGAGAAGTCCACAGCGGGCGGGGTGAGGCCGGCGGCTTTATGGAGATCGGCTGGGTTAAAGAACAATGCCGCAACTTTGCCGGGTTTGAGCCATACCCGGGCACCTTGAACCTGAAGGTGGACAGGACCACCTTTGCCCTGATAAAAAAAATAGCCATGGGCCTGGGAAAAAGGGTCATCCCGCCGCAAGAGGCGGCAGATTTCTGTGAAGCCAGGCTCCTTTCCCTTGAGGTTAACGGCGTAAACTCGGCCCTCATCTACCCCATGGTCAACGATTATTATCACGATACCATCGAGGTCATTGCCCCTGTCCTCTTCAAAAAGATGCCGGGAGTCAGGGACGGGGCCCTGCTTGAAGCCTCCCTTCCCCTCCCCCCCAAAATTGCCCGCCCCGCCGCCATCATTTTTGACCTGGACGGGACGCTCATAGATTCGGTGGACCTTTATTACAGGATGCTCTGCGAAGGCTGCCAGCGCCTGGGCGTGCAGCCCCCGGATCGCGCCACCTTCGACGAATTTA
>CALJJZ010000091.1 GCA_937973635.1 uncultured Bacillota bacterium
CAGTCGCCTCTCTTTCAGATGCAAAGAATACTACTGCATTTTCAACAGGGGCATTTGAGCTGTCCATAACATATACAGTAACCTTGGAAGTATCGGTATTATTGGCTGTTACGGACGATTTTTCCAAGAAGAATGTTGAGGCAAAACGGTTGGGAGTTGAGCTAGAAATTGCAATAGTAGCAGTGCCACTGTCTAACCCTGCTGTAATTGGAATATTTTTGTTGCCAACTGTAGGGGGGTTAACAATACCTGGTACAGTTACAGTTAGTGTAGTGTTTGGAGCCACTGGAGTGCCCGTGCCGTCACCTGTTATTGTAACAATGTTGCTTGCTGCTACGCCACCGTTATGAGTGAAGCCTGGTTCCCCGGTTACGGTTCCATTAACGGGCCCATCAGCCACTGTGAAGCCACCAGCATCAAAGTCAAGCACAATTATCCCGTTATTTGCAATACCTGTTGGCGTAGTAAATGTAAACACATATTCAACGGCAGTTGCATTAATAGCAGTTTTGCTTGCTGTAACAGATACTCCAGTAAGTGCAGCCGCACTGACTGTCGCCGGCAGCAAGCTTACGATCATCATGGCGATGACCAGAATCGCAAAAAGCTTACGCGATTTAATACTCAATGTAATTTCCCTCCTTAATTTCTCCTTAAATCTCTTTTCTTCATGCTTGTTCTTGCCTCGGCCCGGGAGCTTTGCTTGCCTACTCCCTAGGGCAAAGACCTACATCTAAACGACGACGTTGTACCAACTCTTTCCACCTGCACCTACCCCCAGGCATCCCCCCTTTAATGTTCTACGCTTCTTTTTTATCCTTTATTTATGGGGCCGGCGGCCGGTAGCGGCCCTGCGTGCGGCCGCTGGCCGAGAACACCTTTCCCGTCCTGCCATCTCCCTTTGTGGCCCTGACATGATAACCATAAAGACCCAGTATAAAACAATTCTACGCGCTTATGCATTCTCCTGCTTATTCTTTAAAAAATGTATTATTTTCCCTTCATAAATTGGTTAACATTGCTCGCAAAGATTGAATACGGGGCTTTTGATAAAAATTGCTAGGTTTGCCCTGGCCTTCAATAGTTATTAACGAGGGTTTTCTGTAAAAGTTACGCCGTGCTGGAAAAAATTCTAGCGGCTGCCGAAAAAGTGGCTGCCCGCGGTGAGTAAAGGTAATAAAAAGGGGTTCCGGTTATGAATATATTTTTCGAACTCAAGTGAGTATGACAGAATCGTCTTTAAATCAATCTTTTTGGAGACATTGAGTATTTCTATACCGACAATTTTATTTTCCGAAATTGTTAAAATGCTGTCCCTCCCCAGGCTATCCCCTCCCGCTTTCTTTTTGCTGTGCCCGCAGCTGCCGCAAAAGCCTGTACGACAGGTAGATAAACGTACACTTGGCCCAGATAACCAGGTAAACAAAAGCACATATACAGCCAATCCAGAAAGCGTGCACGCTGCGCAGCAGCGACAGGCCGGGCGGGGCGGTGATATGGGCAAAGGTGTTGACTACGGAAATGGGCGCGAGGGTGGCCACGGCCAGCAGGGTTGCCGGTACAGCCTGCACGAACCTGTTGCGGCTGCCGGATATAGCTGTATTGCCCAGCAGGTAGAGCCCCAACATGGCCAGGGGGTAACCGAGGAGGAATTCTTTAAAGCGGGGGCGTACGCCTAAAAACCGGTCCAGGGAGAGGCGGAAAATATTTTCCATGGTACTGATTTCCGTTACATGCCCCGTGCGTGTAAGGTAATAGTATACTAGCAGCAGCAAGGCGCCTAAAAGCAGCAGATCGCCAACAGTAAGGGGGCGGCGCAGCCTGCGGTAGCAGACGGAAAAGAAACTCTTGCGCCTTTGCTCCGCAAGGCTAAGGGAGAGGGGCGAAGGCTGGCCTGCATGTTTCCGCTCCGCTGCCTCGCCGGGCAACCCGTGCAGCGTTATGGCGGTCATGCCGGCCAGCGCCAGGGGAATAAGGTACATGATTTTTACCCCGCGGAAAAGCTCCAGGCCGCTGAAAAAGGGCGGTGCTGTAAGCAGGCCGTGCACGAGGAGCCCTCCGGCCAGGGAGAAGAGAAAGGCCAGGAAGAGGCGCAGCAGGGGGGGGAAGAGGGCGCTGCGCAGCTCCAGGGGCCGCAGGAGGTCGGCCGGCAAGGGGGGGAAGGCAGGGGGGGCGGGGCCTTGGTCTGCAGCGAGGGCCCCTTTGGCTCCGCCAGGGGCAGCAGGAAAAAGACCAGGGCCGTATAATAGGGGAAAGCAAGGGCCGCCAGGAGGGAGAAGAGCTGCCCGGCGTGGACCGGAGAAAGGTAGAAAGCCAGGGCGGCCGCCCCGCAGCCGAGGAAAAAGAGGGCCAAGGTAAAGGCGGGGCGGGGCCGGTAAAAGACCCGCAGGGTGAGGAGCAAAAGGGAGATGCAGCCTGCCGCCAGGGGCAGGTAGGCCCAAAAGGGGAAGGCAGGGGGAGCCGGGGCCGCTACGGGGCCGGGCCGGTAACCGGCGGCCTGGAGGGCCTGGGAGAAGCCCTGCAGGTAAGCGGCGAGGGCTGCCTGCAGGGGCTCGCCCCGGAGCCAAGGGTAGAGGTGGCGCAGCTGCAGCTCCAGGATACGCACCTGCCTTTCGCGGAGGCCGTTTAAGGCCGTTTCAGGGGTAAGGGGCGCAGCGGTGCCGGGGAGCATCACCGCCAGCCGGTAATGGATCAGGGGCGCCAGCTCTTGCATCCCTGCGGGGAAGCGGTGGTATTCGTAGACCACCGCAGGCAGCCCCCGGGCGTTCAGGGCCGCGGCCAGGGCGGGCAGGTGCCTGACGTCGGGGAGGCTGCCCCCCTCAAAGACGACGGCGGAAAGGGGGTAGCCGTCGTAGCTGGCTAGGAGGAGCTCAAAGGTGCCGGGCCCCTCGATCTTGCGCCGGGGCAGGTAAGGGTTGACGTGGAGCCCCGCTGCCTCTACCCGGGCCAGCTGCTCCGGGTGAGCGCCGAGCCCTAGGTAGGGCAGGAAGTCGTAGCGGGCCCCCTTGATGGCGTAGAAGGCCAGCCCCTCCAGGGTCTCCCTGTAGAGGCGGAAGAGGCGGGGGTCTTCCACGAGGTGGAGCTCCTGCAGCTGCTCCCAGACCTGGGCGGCAAAGGGGCCATCGGGCATGAGCACGACGTAGTCGCCAAAACGCAGCCCGTAGCGGGCCACGGCCTCTTTCAGAGGCTCCCTGTAGGGGCTAAGCTCCGGGTTGAGGTAGAGCTCTCCGGCCAGCTCCTGGAGGCTGAGCACGTAGCAGCCGGGGTCGCGGCGCAGCCGCCAGAGGGTGTACTCGGGGACGCCGATGGAGGTGACGCCGTTTTGCCGCAAGAAGGCCAGGGCCTCCTCCGAGGAGAGCTCCAGGCGCGGGGCAAGGAGCTCTACGTCGCTGAGGCGTACTGTCAGCTCCACGGCTTTGTCTTTTTGCGCCGGGGCGTGGAAGGACCAGGCCAGGGCCGCGGCCAGGGCCGCGGCCAGGAGCAGCACGGCAAAGAGGAAAGGGGTTTCGTATTTTGGCAGGTATGTTTTAAGGTCCATGGGATCTATTTCGGCGCCCCCCGGCTGTTTTCCTGCCCGAGGGGCAGCTTAAAGGATGTGGCCAGGATCTGGACAAGGGCCACTAGGGCCAGGCCCAGGGCGGCGCCCAGGGCCAGGGCCAGGCCCGTGCGGGCCAAGGAGGCGAAAAGGGGCGTATGGGCGTGGGCAAAGCTGTTGAGCAGGGAGGCCTGGCCCACGGAGCCCGCCGCGGCCAGCAAAGGGGCAAAGGGCAGGCGGCGGCCGTACCAGGCGGCCAAGAGCAAAAGGGGGTGGCCGAGGAAGAGCTCTTTGGTGCGGGGCCGGGCCAGGAGGAGGTCGCCTAAAAAGAGGCGCAGGCGCAGCTCCAGCTCGCTGATAAAGAAAGGTTCGTTGCCGGCGCGATTGAGGTAGAGGAGATAGACGGCCAGGAGCAAAACGGCGCCCAGGGCCGAACCAAAGCAAAGGGGCCGCCTTAGCTGCTCCTGCAGGGTGCAGGTGGGCTTTTGCCCTTCCCTGCCGGAGAAAAGGAGCCAGACCAAAAGGGGCGGCAGGGCCAGGGCCGGCCTCACGCCGGCAAACTGCTCCAGCTTGGCCATGTACAAAAGGTCGGCGAGGAGCCCGCTGAGCAAAAGGGCCCCGGCCAGGGAGACGGCGGCGGCCAGCAGGAAGGCCGCAAAGGCCCCGGCGGCACCGCGGCCAAAAAAGGGGCGGGCCAGGGCCAGGGCCAGCACGGGGAAAACAAGGGCGGCGAGGAGGGCCGCCCCTTTGCGGGCCAGCTCCAGGCGGTCAACCCCCGTAAGGGAGATGCCGGGGGCCAGGAGGAAAAGCAGGGCCAGGAAGGCAGCGGCGGCCCCGATTTTGGCCGCGGCAGGGTAGCCCAGGAGCAAGGTGAGCAGGGCGGCGGCGGCGATGGCGCCGCTACCCATGAGCAAAAGGCGCACCTTGCTCAGGGGCAGGGGGGTATAAGGGGCGGGGGCGCCCAGCTGCAGCCCCGCCCCTTTCAGGCTGGCGCCCAGGTCGGCGGTAAAGGCCAGGTTGCCTTCCAGCCAGGCCGCCCCTGTGCCTCCCCGGTGCAGGAAGCGCAGGAGCAAAAGGCGGCAGTTGCGCTCGGCGGCGGCCAGGGTGTAGCGCTGCACGGCCCGCCGAGGAGAAAGGGAGTGCATCTCTTCCTGGGAGAGGGCATGGAGCCGGAAGACCTTTTTTTCTTCCAGGAGCCTGAGGGCCGCAGCCAGGGCGGGGCGCTGCCGCTCAAAGAGGTCGATGGTCACAAGGGGCGCCCCCAGGGCCGCCAGCTCCGCCCGGAAAAGGGCGGCCTGGCCGGGGAGGCCGGGGACGCTGCTGTCCCGGAAGAGGAGCCCCGCCGGCCGGGGCAGCTCCCTCAGGGAGCCGTAATAGGCGCTGACGGCTCTTTCCCCTGCACCGGGGAGGGGGCCCGCCAGCTGCAGGTAGAGCTCTAGGCCCGTTTCCTGGGCCCCCTGCAGTAAGAGAGGCGGAAAGCCCAGCCCCGCCTCGGCAAAGGAGGCAGCGTCGCCAGGAAAGGAGAGGAGGCCCGGTGTGCTGCTCCCCGGGGCGCCCTCACCTGGGTGGCTGTGGAGCACAGGGGTAATACCCTGGCCTTCCAGGTGCCTGAGCAGGTGCCAAAAGAGCGGGGCCTCGTAGACCTCCAGGTAGAGCTTGCCGGGCCGGAGCTCGCCCCCGTCGCCCAGGGTCCCGACCCAGCCCGTAGCCCGGCCGCCCCGGTACGCGGCCAGGAGCTCCGTGCCGCTGAAATAGGCCAGCTCGCCCTTTTCCCGCAGGGTCTCCAGGGTCTGTTCGCGCAGCAGCAGGCCGCCCACGCCGGCCCGGGCGTAAGCCGCCACTGCCTGCTCCAGGGTAAACTCCCCCGCGCCCCGCTGCGCCGTCTGCAGCAGCAGCTCGTCGTAGGGGAGGAGCAGCTGCACCGTGGTATGGGCCCTCTCCTGCCGCCAGCGGAGGCAGACCTGCCAGCCCGCGGCGGCGAGGCCGAGGAGCAGCACAGCGATCCCAAAGGCGAGGTAGAAGTTCCGGGCGGTGATGGGCCTCATGCCCATGACTGCTCAGCTCCTTATAAAAGCTTAAGGTTTTCCGTAAAGGGCCGCCAGGCAGCCTGGCAGGCCCTTTAAAGTTAAGGCTGGTTACAGTTTTTCAGCACGTTTCCAGCGGGCCGGGAGGGCGCCGCAGCGCTGCTCCGGCGGGGCAGGAAAGGCGCAGGGGGCGCCTCTTTTAAGGAAAAATGGTACAAAATGGCGTCCCGGATACGCTCCGCGGCCCGGCCGTCGCCGTAGGGGTTGGCTGCCCGGGCCATGGCGGCGTAGGCCTGCCTGTCCCGCAGTAGCCGGGAGGCCAGGGCAAAGATGCGCCCTTCCTCGGTGCCGGCCAGCACGGCCGTGCCCGCCTCCACGGCTTCGGGCCGTTCCGTGACCTCCCTGAGCACGATCACCGGCACTCCCAGGTGGGGCGCCTCCTCCTGGATGCCCCCCGAATCGGTAAGGATGAGGAAGGCACGGGCCATGAGGTTATGGAAAGAGAGGGTATCCAGGGGTTCTAAGAGAAAAGCCCGGGGGTGGCCCTGGAAGTAAGGATAGACGGTGCGCCGCACGGCCGGGTTTTTATGCACGGGAAAGACCAGGCAGGTGTCGGGGAAGGCCTCCAGGAGCGCCAGTACGGCGCGGCAGATGGCCTCCATGGGCGGGCCCAGGTTTTCCCGGCGGTGCGTCTCCAGGAGGAGGAGGCGGCGGCCTTTCAGCTCTAGGTCGCGCAAGGGCGGCTGGGGAAAAACAAAAGCGGGCTGCACCGTGGTCTTGAGGGCATCGATGACCGTATTGCCCGTAACGTAAATGGCCCTGCTGCCGATGCCTTCTTGCAGCAGGTTGTCCCGGGCCAGGGCCGTGGGGGCAAAGTGTAGCTCGCTGATAACGCTGTTTAAGCGGCGGTTGATCTCTTCGGGGAAGGGGGCGTATTTGTCTCCCGTGCGCAGCCCCGCTTCCACGTGCCCTACGGGGAGGCGCTGGTAGAAGGCGGCCAGGGCGCCGGCAAAGGTGGTGGTGGTATCGCCCTGGACAAGGACGAGCTGGGGCTGCTCCCGCCGCATTACCTGCTCCAGGCCCTCCAGGGCCCGGGCCGTAATGGCGGTGAGGGTCTGCTCCGGCTGCATGATGTCCAGGTCGTACGCGGGAACCAGCCGGAAGAGGGAGAGGACCTGGTCCAGCATCTCCCGGTGCTGGGCGGTAAGGCAGAGGACGGAGGCGAGCCCTTCCGTCTCCTCTAAAAGGCGCAACAGGGGCGCCATTTTAATCGCTTCGGGGCGGGTCCCCACGATGCTTAAAATTTTCAGTGGTTTCATCGGCACCAGGCCCTCCCCTTTAGCTTAGTGAAAAGGGGAAGGGGCCTGGGTGCGGGCTTCCTGCTGCTGCCGCCCGCTTTTTTCCCCCGGTGCGGGGGAGAGGGCGGCTCCGGCCCTCAAGAGGGGCCCCAGCCTCTTTAAGGATCTCAGGCCCAGGACAAAGACGGCAAAGACCAAAGGCAGGAGGAAGATCATGCCCGGGCCCAGGGCAAAGCGCTCGAAAGCGATGGCTGCCAGGCCGAAGTACGCGCTGCTGCCGTAGAGGAAGATGGCGGTGCGGCGCGGCCCCAGCCCCAGCCCCAGGAGGTGGTGGTGGATATGGCCGTTGTCGGCCTGGAAGATGGGCCGGCGCGCGCGCAGGCGGCGCCACATGGCGTAACAGGTGTCGCAGATGGGCAGGCCCAGGACGAGGATGGGGACGATCAAGGTAGTAAAGGTGGCCTGTTTGGTCACGGTCATGATGGAGAAGGCCGCCAGGGTAAAGCCGAGGAAAAGGCTGCCGCTGTCTCCCAGGAAGATGCGGGCCGGGGCGAAATTATGGGGCAGAAAACCCAGGGCGGCACCGGCAAAGGCCAGGGCCAGGAGGCCGATGCGGGGAAAATCGCCGAAGGTCAGGGCGCAGATCACCAGGGCAGCAATGGCGCTGATGCCCGTAGCCAGCCCGTCTACGCCGTCGGCCAGGTTTACGGCGTTGGTTATGCCCACCACCCAGAGCAGGGTGAGGGGGACAACGAGGACGCCCAAAAAAACCATCTCCCGGAAGGGGAGGGTAATAAACTCGATGCGGATATTATAGGCCAGGAGGACAAGGGCGGCGACAAACTGCCCTGCAAACTTGGCTTTGTAGGAGAGGCCCCTGAGGTCGTCGTACAGCCCCAACAGGAGGATGAGGGTGCTGCCGAAAAAGAGGCCGCGCCACATCTCCCCTCCGGGCAGGTAATAGAGGAGCAAAGCGGCGGTGAGCCAGAACGAGGCGTACACGGCCACGCCGCCCAGCAGGGGCATAGCTTGTCCATGGATCTTGCGCCCGCCGGGGTAGTCCAGGGCCCCCACCTTCAGGGCCAGGCGGCGCATGAGGGGGGTAAGGAGGTACGTGAGCAAAAAAGCCAGCACGGGAGCCAGTAAAAGCTGCATAACGGGGAAACATCACCTTTCTTTTTGCCGCAGCACTTATTGCTTCTTTATTCTTTAAAGGTAAAGACGCGGGAATAAGCATTCCGGTTGCGCTCAAAAGCGGCGCAAATAAAGATACCTTATTTATTATCTCATTTTTTTCCCCGGGGTCAAGTCCATGAAGTAAATTTAACATTTTCCGCTTCCGGCGGTAACGTAGATGGGGTTGCTGTAGATCCAGGGCAGATCAGCCCCCAGCAGGCTGTGGCGGTAGACCTCCACGCGGAAAACGCCGGGTTTGAGCACTTTGAAGGCGAGGCTTTTTTGCTTGCCTTGGTACGCCAGGCGGCCGTTTTTGATGATGCGGATGACGCTGCGGGAGGAAGGGGAGGAGACGCGCAGCACCGTGTCCGGGGTATGGGCGAGCCGGCCGCCCATGCCCACTTCGCCGCAGGCGGCGTTAAAGGCGCTGAAACGGAAGCCCCGGCCCTGCTGCAGGTAGTCGCTGCAGCAGAAAAACTGCCCGCGCCGCAGGGCCCCAAGGAGCTGTGCCCGGGCGGCGGCGGCGTCTTCCGCCAGGGGGGCCTCCAGCAAAAGGTGCACGTTGAGGGTGCGGAAAAGGAAACGGTAAGGGAAAAAGGTTACCTTCAGCGGGCCTTTCCCCCAGCTCAAGGCGTGGGCGTCGCTGCCTACATAGACGCAGACGGGCCTCTCGCGGCTGAGGCGGTCGAAGAGGGCCAGGCCTCCAGGTGCAGGGAAGCGGGCGGGCCGGTAGGGGTCGGCAAAGTACCAGAAGAGGGCCTGCCAGGACTTCCGAAAAGCGCTGCGCCAGAGGGAGCAGAAATTCCAGATCTCCAGGCCGCTGAAACCCTTTACCTCCCACTGGTCCCAGGGGAAAGCACAGCCGTCCTGGAAGGCGGGGTTGCCCTGCTCCAAGGGGTGGGCCAGGTAGCCAAAACCGCCCTGGGCCGCCACGGCGTCGATGACCTTTTGGGGATCGGCGTCGCTGGGGGGGACGGGCTCGCTCACCCCGAAAGCTAGGTAGTGGTTTTTGGCCGTGTTTAGCTCCGTGCCTACAATGACCAGCACGCCGCCGTGCCAGCCTTCCAGGCCCTGTTCCCGGGCAGCCAGGGTATTGTGGTCTGTAATGCCGATAAAATCAAGGCCCGCCTCCCGTGCCGCCGCAGCGATCTGGGGGACGGAGCCTTTACCGTCGGAAAAAGTGGAATGGATATGCAGGTGGCCCGTATATTCAAAGTAAGGCATGACAGCGCCTCCAGACCGCTAGTAGGAAGCGGCCAGGTTTTTCCCTGTGATCAGCGTCCCGCGCAGGAGGTCCAGGCACTCCAGGGCCTTGCCGGTACCCCGGGCTACGCAGCCGATGGGGTCCTCGGCCAGGTAGGCGGGCAAGCCGGTCTCGCGGGAGATGACCTTGTGCAGGCCGTCCAGCATGGCGCCGCCGCCGGTGAGGACGACCCCTTTTTTCATAATGTCCCCGGCCAGCTCGGGCGGTGTCCGCTCCAGCACCTGGTGCACCCCTTTGAGGATCAGGCTCAAGGGGTCCTGCAGGGCGCTGGTTATCTCCTCTGTGCCGATGACCTGGGAGCGGGGCAGGCCGTTGACCAGGTCGCGGCCCCGCACCTCCATGGAGAGAGCGCGGCTGCCGGGGAAGGCGGAGCCCACCTCAATTTTAAGTACCTCTGCCGTGCGCTCGCCGATGAGCAGGTTGTGGCGCTTGCGCAGGTAGCGGATGATGGCGGCGTCAAACTTGTCCCCGCCCACGCGCACGCTGCTGGAGACCACTGTCTCCCCCATGGAGAGGACGGCAATATCCGTGGTGCCGCCGCCTACGTCCACCACCATATTGCCGCTGGGGGCAAAGATCTCCAGGCCGGCGCCCAGGGCCGCGGCCCGGGGTTCTTCTAGGAGGTAGGCTTCCCGGGCGCCGCAGCGCACAGCGGCTTCGAGCACGGCTTTTTTCTCCACCGAGGTGGTGTCCACCGGGATGCAGACAACGACACGGGGCTTAAAAAGGTGCCGCGCCCGGCAGACTTTGTGGATAAAGTACTTTAACATGACCTCCGTAATGCTGAAATCGTCGATTACCCCGTCGCGCAGCGGGCGGATGGTGATGAGGTTTTCCGGCGTGCGGCCCAGCATGGTGCGGGCGTACTCCCCCACAGCCAGCACTTTTCCCGTCCGCTGTTCGATTGTTACCACCGACGGCTCGTTGAGGACGATGCCCTTGCCCTGCATATAGACGAGGACAGAAGCCGTCCCCAGGTCAATCCCGATGTCTGCCACCCAGGCCACGCCCAACACCTCCACAGGCATAAAGGCAACAAGCCTGCCCGCCCCTGTGCCGGCACCCGGGGAAAGGGCCGGGAAAACTGGTTGTCCCGCTCCCGCCCTTTCTGGCAGCTTATTGCTGTGCTGCATAATTTCGCCATTGCCCCCGGGATCTCCTTTTTTGGCGGGGCGTTTTTTTTTGCGCAAAAGGCGGTTGGCCCGGTTGCTTTACGCCGGCCCCCTGTTTCATGTCAGCGTCTGCAGGGAAGGGCCGGGGTCTTGCAGGTACTTGCGGCGGGTGGCCTCGCCGCCCCTTAAGTGGCGCTCCGCCTTGTTGCGCTCCAGGACTTTGCGTACTTCGCCGGCCAGGTGGGTGTTGAACTGGGGAAGGCGCTCCGTTACGTCTTTGTGCACAGTGCTTTTGCTCACGCCAAAGACCTGGGCCGCCTGCCTGACGGTGTAACCTGTCTCCAGGATGTACGTGCTGATCTCCATGACGCGCTGGAGGATATAATCATGCATGGGAACGCCCTCCCCCTTCTGCGGCAGCTTCATTTGCATCTGTAAATTTATATGTCCCCTGGCCATATTTAATGCCTCGCGCCAAGGAAGTTAAGGGGATCCAGGAAAGCGCCGTCCCGGCGCACCTCCAGGTACAAAAGGGGCGGCGAGGGGGGCGCGGCGGCAGCAGCTTCCCCGGGCCCCTGACGCTCCCCTTGCGGGGGCGGCGGGGGCGCAGGCAGGGACGGCAGCAAGGGATCGGGGCGGGGACCGCCAAAGACGGTGCGCACTTCCAGGGCATAGCCTGCGGCGGGGATACGGCCGCTCACGGGAAGGCTGGGGCTGCCTGCCGCGGCGTCCTCCCGGCTGTACGGCATGACCCCGATGTTTTCCCCCCGGCTGACGAAGCTCCCCTCCCTGACCCAGACTTCCCGCAGGTTGCCGTAGTAGGTGCTGTAGCCGCCGTCATGCTCTACCAGGACGGAGCAGCGGTAAAGGCCCTGTTTGACTTCCACCTGGCTCACCCTGCCGTCCCAGAGGACGGAAACGGGCGCGGCCGCTTCCGCCTGGAGCAGCACGCCGCGGCTGAGCCGGTGGAGGCGTCCGCCCGAAGGCAAAAGGTCAGCGCTGTGCCGGCCAAAGGGCGCGTACAGCTTAAAGCGGGGCAAGGGCCGAGCCGGCGGGGGCAGGGTTTGCTCCGCCGGGGCGGGGACCGGGGCGGTGTCGGGCCAGGTCAGGGCCGGGAAAGTCGCCGCGTCAGGCTCCGGGCCGTGGTCCGGCTCAGCTCCCGGAGCAGGGGGCGGCGCGGTAGGAGCAGCGCCGGGGGCGGCGGGGGCAGGGGGAGCGTCCGGGGCAACCGCTGCAGGGTCGCTTTCGGTAACAGCTTCAAGGGGGAAAGCCGGGGGGGGCTGCCCCGGCCCGCCCTCTTCCCCGGGCAGGGGCGGGGGCGACCAGCGTGCCACCAGCAGGGCCAAAGCCAGTACGATGACGGCCAGGTAGGTTACGGCAATGAGATGGTAACGCCGGAGGCTTTTTTTGCCGCCCGCCATCCACGCGGCCTTCCATTTTTTCCAGTTTGCGGATAAAGACATAAAGAGCACCTCCTCTTTTTTCTCCCTGCCCATAGTATGTCCAGGACGGGGCCGGCATATTCCAGGCCGGAAGCGCGTAAGTATGGGTATGGGCAGCTTAACGGGCAGAACAAGGAAATTAAAGGGGCGGCGGGGTTTAAAAAGGCAGGGCTTCCCCGGCGGCAGCGGGCAGGACGGCAAAGGGGGCGGACCGGCGCTGCTGCAGGGTGCGGGCCGGCTTTTCTGCGCCTACCTGGGGGTGACGGCGCTGCTCCTTTTTTTGCTGCCGGCACTGCTGTACCGGGAAGGGACGGTGCCGGGGGCCGGGGGGGAAAAAGGGGAGATCCGGCGGGAGGAGACGGGGCAGGAGACCCGGCCTCCCGGAGCGGCAGAAACAGGGGCAAAGATCCCCCTGCGGATCTATGTGGCGGAAGAAGGCCGCCTTGCAGAACTGGAGCTGGAAGCCTACATCGCCGGCGTGGTGGCGGCGGAGATGCCCCTTTCTTTCCATGCAGAGGCCCTTAAAGCCCAGGCGGTGGCGGCCCGCACCTACGCCCTGCAAAAAGGGCTGCTCTTCGGGGGGCGGGGCTGCGGGAGCCGGCCCGGGGCCGACCTGGGCGGAGGAGGAGACGTATTTCCGCAATGTCGCGAAATTCGAGAAGATCATCCAGGACAGCTACCGGAAGAAAGCGACCTGGCAGGACACGTTCCGGGGTGCCCGGGAATCCCTGGAATCACAACT
>CALJJZ010000092.1 GCA_937973635.1 uncultured Bacillota bacterium
GGGCCATTTTCGCCCGTTCCTGCATTTGGTAGAGCTGAATGGCTCTTTGCCGGGCAGCCTCTTGATCCTGAGAATAACCGGAGAGTGCTGAAAGCGCACCACCCGTTAGGAAGCCTTGACCGCTTTGGGCAGCTCCTAACATTCGGGCCAGTCCCATCGCATAAGGGTGTTCTTGGCCGAACGTGCGCTGATAAAAAGGATTCTGGTTGGACATGGGTTTACCTCAAGCGGTAACGGCTCAGAATATCCCGAAGCCGCAAGTATTCAGGCTCCCCCGCCGAATACACAGGCCCGGCGATACGTCCCTCAAATGGGGCTCTGGGCGCATACGAGATATTCATGGGATTGGCGGAAATACCGGCTCCCGGTGCCACCGGGGCAATATCCGGTAAAGGCGGCGGATAGTTTGAGGGGTTGGCCCCCTGCCGAAAAGAGGTCATGACTTTGGCGATTTCCGGGATACGCTGCATCCAGGAGTCTTCCCCGCCACCTTCCGGGGCAGGCCCGTCTTTTTGGGCGTATGCCTGAAGCACCCGGCCTTCAAAGGCATCATCCCCTCCGTCATCATAGCTTTGGGGGCTATCCTGGCTTTGCTTTTTGCGGTTCTTGTAATCCATGTAGGTTTTGGTTGCCTGCAAGCCGAGCTGAACGGCTTGGGCAATGGCAGCCCAAGGAATTGGCATGGTTTATGCTCCTTTAGAATCCAAATAAAAATCGTCGCCAGAAGGGAGAGGTATTGGCTTGCTGCTGCTGGGAAGCTCTCTGCAAACGCATGGCTTCCAATTGGTTTCGATAATTGTCCGAAGCGTATTGGTTCAAGTTGGCAGAGCCAAGCCGGGCTAAATCAGCAAAGCGGATTTGATTAGCCGCATTGGCATCAAGCCCGCCCTGGACAAACCCGGCTCTTGCCAAAAGCTGTTGATCGTCTTGGGCGGCCAATTGCTCTCGCGCCATGATGGAATCTTGCGCGGCCTGGGTAAGCCCTTGTTGATAAATCTTATCCAGGTTGTTGGCCCGGTAATCTTCGTAACCGGTGGAGTTCAAAAAGCCGGATGCGTTGAAGTCCTCCCGCGCTTGATTCTGTCCTCGCTGGTATTCATCGTTTAGAGGGCGGATGGCCCGTTGGTAAAATGATTGCTCATAATCCTTGAGCTGAGCCGCCCGTTCCGGTGAGGGTTTGCCAAGCTGACCAATCATGGTGTTGTATTGCTCTTGCAGCTTGGCTTTAGCGGCTGCATCCGCCGGGTCTTGATAGGTTGTGTTTACATAGGCGTTTTTACTGGAATCATAGACCGATGAGGAAACCAGCTTACCATCCTGATAGTTATAGCTATTGGCCGGTTTCGGCGCTGGCGGGGGCGGGGCTGGTTTTGGTTTGCTCTTTTTCTTGCCCATGACTTATCCTCGATGATTTATGCTTTCTGAAATAATCAGGTCGAATAATGGCTAGAATCAGTTCGTTTTGGGGCTTGCCGTTGACCATCTTGCGGCCCCGCAACGTACCCTCGACTTTGAACCCCAGATTTTTCCCAAGGTGAATCATGGCCTTGTTATCCGGGTTAAGCCATCCTTCCAGCCGGAAGAGTTTCAAATCTTCAAAGACGAAACTCAAAATGAGCTTCCCGACAGCGGTTCCAATTCCAAGCTTCTGGAATTTTTTATCCAGGATGCCGTGAAACTGGCAGCTATGGCGGCGCTTGCCGTCTCCGTACCATTCATTGAGATAGACTAAACCCGCCGGTTCCCCGTTTACTTCTACTACCCAAAAGAACGGCTCCAGCTCAAAAATATCTTCAATAATGGCTTGGGCGTATTCTTGGGGATCAGTCGGGTAAAAATCGTCAAAGAGTAAAAATTGATAATCCTTGTACCACTTGAGAATGTAGGGAATGACATCGGGCCGGATCAATTGGCCGTCTCGGGTAATGGTACTGAGTTCGATGTTCATGGCAATAATTCCCCCTCGATTGTAAGTACCTGTAATCCGGTGTTATGGGTGATAAACGGAAAGCCCCCACAATGCGGACAACGCATTTCGCTATAGGGTTCCGGGTCCGGGTATTGGGTAGGTAGTAAAGATCGAAACGAATCCGCCTCTAAGGGCATACCCGGTTGCGAGCGTTGATCCAGCCGGTAAATCGGCAGGTGACAAACAAAGCATTGAACAATACTCATAACCGAAGCCCTCTCAGTTGATAGGCAATATCCCAGCCCAAAATATGAAACGGTTGGTTGATCCCGCTATTTGCCATCTGCAATTGAAGGACTTTGCCCATGCCAATATCGGATACCTGTCGGGCTTGCCGGGCGGACAAAACACCCCATTCCGCTTGATTCCAAAGGGCCACGTTCCAAAGCGGCGCTTGGCCGGTAGGAGCCAGATTGACAGGGAATAGATTGCTGGGCTTCTGGTAATCCAGCGCCGTTTTAATATCGAGGTTCCAATTACCGTATTGCAGAACGGTTAAATCGATTGAACGAATCCGCTTGGTATTCTTGTAATTGCCAAAACCATACCAGGGCGTTTTATAAAAGGCGCTGATTGCCGCCCCGTTGTAACTGCCGCCAAAATCCTGCTGATGGATATTGCCGTCATAAGTCCCGGTATAGGGCTTGCCGTCAATCATTACGCCATCACTGGCAAGAATGCCGTCTCGTTGCGTCCAGGCGGCAAGGCCGTAGTCATAAATGACAATGCGGTTATTTTGAAGCGAAGCGCCATCGGGATAAAAGATCCACAATTGATCCTTGCCCCGGTGATGGAGCATGAAAGCTTCTTGAACGGCCCGGCGGTTAATCTGAACCAAGAGCGGCTGAATCTTATAGGAGACGTTTTGCGTGTTGACATCCCCGAAAGCGTTGGTAGTCTTCAGAGAAGCAATCTGATCTTCCGCAAGGAAGTATTGATCGTTTCCGACATTCAAAATGGTTTTGGGTGCAACGCAACCTATATCGCTTGAAACCGGGCGGATACGAAACTCATTCGGCCCACCGGAGCCGGGTGGCGAATCGCCAATGAGCTGGTGCGTGGAGCGTTCTTTGTAGAGAACGAGGGAATCAAAATAGGTCTTGATGCCGGTGACTTTTTGGCCGTCGTTGCGGTTGACATCGACCGAACCGGCTCCCTTAGTGGTATCCCATCCACTCGGATTGCCGGGTTCTGACCAATACAAACGGTAGCTCTTGAGCAGGTTTCCCGACATCCAAAGGCGGTTTTTCCAAACCTCTACCAGGGAGGGATAGCCTGCTGTCTCAATCTTGGTCCAGTTGGGAAGATTGGTCACGGTAAAACCGTCAAATACCAGGGGGTGATTCGCCCCATTGACGATGATACAGACATCGTTAAACGTGGCAAAGAAGCAGGCCGCACCATCGGCCAAGCTATTGTAGACTTGGGTTAAACTGCCGTCATTGCCGAGCGTGTAGAGTCCGGTGCCAGCCGTTACCAAAAGAAACTTGTTCCCATCGGATTTGACGTACTGAAACATGCCGGTGATCTTGGAATTGCCTGGGATAGCCGCCAAGCTGGCCTTGATATAACCGTTGCTCTTGAGAACACCACCGTTTTTGGTAAGTTCGACATTCATCAGATCCAGGGCTTCGTTCGGGAGCAAAGACCGCTCGGAAGCTCGCAGGTTAAGGCCGCCAGTAGCGTTACTGACGGAAAAGATTTGTGTGGGCATTGTTTCACCCGAGGGTTGACGAACCTAAGAAATGGATCAATAATTCGATAAATGGCGAAATGGAAATTTATAGAAATGCGTCAATTCATGGACATTGCCAAAGCCCTGGCCGAAGAGAACCGGGTGCGTATTCTATGGCTCTTGAAAGAGCATGAGCTTTGCGTCTGCCAGATTATTGAAGTGCTTGGCCTTGCCCCGTCTACGGTTTCCAAGCATCTGGCGATCCTATATCAGGCCCGGCTGATTGACTCTTCCAAAAAAGGGCGGTGGGTCTATTACCGCTTGGCTTGCCAAGATATTGCCGAAGCCTGTTCCGCTTGCGAGTGGGTGTTTGAATCGCTGGCAAAGGACAAACAGATTCAAGCAGATGGCAAGCAGCTTAAAGAAGTGTTGAAGTTAGACCCGGAGGAGCTATGCAAGTTACAGGCCGAAAGATGAATATTCTCTATCTATGTACCGGCAATTCATGCCGAAGCCAGATGGCAGAAGCCTATACCAACGCTTTGAAAGGCGATACCTTTATCGCCTATTCGGCAGGCGTCAAAGCCCAAGACAAGGTTGATCCCTTGGCAATCGAAGCTTTGAAAGCTGATCCTGATGTTCAGGATCAAGTTGATTTTTCCAAGCTGCGTCCCAAGACCCTGGATGATCCGGCGTTGCAAGGCATTCAATTCGATTACGTGGTGACGGTTTGCGATAACGCCAATGAAAGCTGTCCTATTTTTCCAGGCAAAACTCAGCGGGTACATCAAAGCTTCGATGACCCTCCCCGGATTGTTAGGGACGGTGGTTTGACCGGCGATGCCGCCCGGAAGGTTTATGAAGATGTTCGTAACCAGATTAAAATGTTCGTTCAATCCCTGCCGCAAGGTTTGGGAGCCAATAAAGGAGGGTTAGACCATGCCGCGAGTTCACATTAATATTCCCGTCAGTAATTTAGAAGCATCCATTGCCTTTTACAGCAAGGTTTTTGGAACAGAGCCCAGCAAACAGCGGATCGATTATGCGAATTTCCGCCTGGATGAACCGGCGTTGCACTTGGCCTTGGTTCACAAGCCGGATTTTACCGGCAATGATCCGGCCTTTGATAACGGCCAGCACTTTGGTATCGAGCTATTTGAAGATACGGATCTGTCCGCCTGGAAGGACCGGGTAAAGACTGCCGGGGTTCTGCCTCATCTGGAAGAGGAAGATGTCACTTGCTGTTATGCCGTGGCCGATAAGTTTTGGCTGCGGGACCCGGACGGAAATGAATGGGAGTTTTGGGTCCGCCATGATGATGAGGGAGAAACCCTGTTTTCATCAACGGAAGCAAGCGCTTGTTGCGCTCCGGCAAAGCCTGAGCCTGTTGCGACGGGTTGCTGTCCGACCACACCCGCAACCGTTAATAGCTGCTGCTAGAGAAGGAATCAACAATGGCAACAGAATCTCCGCTCTGTAGACTGTCCTTTTTAGACCGGTATCTCACCTTATGGATCTTCCTCGCTATGGCATTTGGCGTGGCCTTGGGTTACTTTGTGCCGGGTACGGAAGGGTTTATCAACCGGTTTCAGGTGGGCACTACCAATATCCCGATAGCCATTGGCCTTATCCTTATGATGTACCCGCCATTGGCGAAGGTGCGCTATGAAGCGTTAGGGCAAGTCTTCAGGAACCGAAAAATCCTGGGGCTTTCCCTGCTTCAAAATTGGCTCATTGGCCCGGTCTTGATGTTCTTTCTGGCGATTGCCTTCCTGCAAGACAAACCGGAGTATATGGTTGGACTGATTATGATTGGCCTTGCCCGCTGTATTGCGATGGTCATTGTCTGGAATGATTTAGCCAAAGGCGATACCGATTATGCCGCCGGGCTAGTGGCCTTTAACAGTATCTTCCAAGTGCTTTTCTATAGCGTCTATGCTTGGTTTTTCATCACATGGTTGCCACCACTGTTCGGTCTGGAAGGCACCATTGTTCATGTCGATGTCTGGCAAGTGGCTGAAAGCGTGTTTATTTATCTAGGCATTCCCTTTATTGCTGGGATGCTCACCCGGTTCTTTCTGCTCAAAACAAAAAGCCGAGAATGGTATGAATGCACGTTCATTCCCAGAATCAGCCCCATTACGCTAGCCGCCCTGCTTTTTACCATTGTGGTGATGTTTAGCCTCAAGGGAAACCTGATTGTTCAGATTCCAATGGACGTGCTGAGGATCGCCGTTCCCCTAGTCATTTACTTTGCCGTGATGTTCCTGCTCAGCTTCTTTATGGCCTATAAGCTGGGAGCGGATTATTCCAAGTCCGCAACCTTATCCTTTACGGCTGCTGGGAATAACTTTGAGTTGGCGATTGCCGTTGCCGTGGCTATCTTTGGTCTGAACTCAGGAGCCGCCTTTGCTGCGGTCATTGGCCCCTTGGTCGAAGTACCCGCCCTCATCGGCTTGGTCAATGTATCCCTCTGGTTTCAGAAGCGCTACTTTGCGAATCGCCATAATTACCAGTTATCTTCATAGTATCCGGCTTCCATTTGCATGCCGGTCTCCCGGCCCAGATGATCGCGCTTGTGGGCTTGCATCAGCTTGATCCCCTGCTCATAGAGGGCTTGCTGATCGCGGAAATCTTCATCATTCAAAAAGAGCTTGGCCCGGTAGACCGCCCCATCCACAATCACGTAGTGCCATTTCTCCGGGATATAGGGAAAGTCCGTATCCAGCACTAGATTCTTGGGTTTGAGTTGGAATACATATCGGAGAGTGACAACACTATTTGGGATGGGAGAGAGTATCAATTGCTCTTTGAAAACTGAATAGCAAACCGGCATTCCCGAACGGGAGCGATCCAGGTCTTCATAGTCCACATAGTGGAGCGGGGTATTGGTGGATGGCAGGGTGACGCTTTTCAGGCTATCCATATCTGTCCATTCAAATGGCAGGCTATAGGTGTCCACACCCGCAACGGTATTTAAGAAGCTATCTGCTTCCCGAAAGGACCAATCATTGGAGCGGTTGAAAATATCAAAAATAATGCGGTTCACCCAGCGCATGGCCCGCTTGGTCATACCGGTGGCCCCAGACAAAGTAGCAACAGTGGGGGTATCCAGCTCGCTTAAAACTTCGTTGACCAATTCCAGGTAATTCATGCAGGTTCCTTTCAAGCAGAAAAGAAAAAGCTGAGCGAGGAAGCGCAAAGCTTCCCCGCCCAACTTGAGGGGGTGAGAGAGGGAGTGGATAGGAGAGAGTTATACGGAGAGACCGGTGATTTTGTAATGAGCTTCGGGGTTTCTCAGCTCGACCGTATATTCCCCAAGGATTTGGGCATTATCCGCATCCCCGGTTTTCGCCAGTTTTTCCATTGCAAACCGGCGGCCTTGAAGCGGACACACCTTGATCTTGGAAGAATCCAGTACGAACAGTTCCCACGGCAACACATCATTAGACCGGACAATTTTGAGCGCACCTGCATCGGAGTGATACACGTCCACCAAGTTATCGATCATGTGTTCCTGTTGCCGGTGAGCCCCGGTTACTCTGGCTTCCTTCATGTTGTTGAGCTTGTTTTTCTGGGCATTGGAGACCAGCAAAATATCGGGCTCCGCCCCGTTTTCAAGCAATTTGAAGATCACACTGTCGATTTTTGCGGCGGTCAATGCACCACCACTTGAATCGGCTTGCGTGATGAAGTCGGCCAAACCACCCATCAGGCGGTTGTCACCGGAACCGTCCTGGAACCGTTTGCCGAGAATCAGAGACCGTTCCAGTTCCTTCAGAAGCTCTTTCATCTTCCGTTGGACCTGAACCGTCATCTTGTTCTCATCGCCCACAACATCAATCGCCTGGGCGGTTCCAGTGAGACTCAGACGGCGGTAGAAGATTTGCGTCAAGTTGTAATCTCTTGCGCCAACTTCCGAGTCATCATCGGTTGAGGTATGGCCTTCCGCCTTGGGCTTGGCAACGATTTCAACCGGTGCGCCGTTGTTATGGGCAGCCGCCGTTGTACCGGCAAAACCACGGGTCACAACCAAAGAGGTTTGCGACGTAACCGTAGTCACTTGCAGGTATTCATCGTCAATCCGCAGAATAGTTCCCACCACGTATTTCACACCGGCACCCTGGAAGGCACCGTAGACCGTAATGGTGGTTACTGCGTTGGTAATGGCTCCATTGAGGTTATCTTTGAAGCCCACCAAACGGGTATTGACCCATTCATGTTTGCGGAAGGTACAGGCCATAGACTGATCCATGACCGTGTTCAATAGAGGGGTTTCCCTTTGGGCCAGGACAGACACCACATCACTCAGGTCTTCCTTCCCGCCGGGAATCTGGTAAGAGGTCAAAAATGACATTGTTCGAGATTCCTTCTATTACGGCTTTGGGACAGGGAGCCGCAATGGGAGTCTCAAGAATGCCTATACCCCGGCTGCATTCATCCGTTGGACTTTCACCCGGATCAGATCCTCCACGTTGCCCGTCTTCTTGGCCTTGGTTAAAGCCGATTGGTACGAGTCTTCAGGCGGGATCATATTGCCGGAGCCTTCGGTAAATGCTTGCAGCTTTTCAGCCTTCCGGGATTCGCTTTCTTGAATCCCTTGCGACCTAAAGCCCGAGATAAACTGGTTGATTTCACTAGCCGCCATTTCAAACACCTGAGCCACCGGAATATGGGGCGGGAGTTGTTCATCCAGGAAGCGAGCGTAGTTCTCCAGGAAGTATTTTCCTTTATCATTGTTGAGATCGGGATACTTCTGAAGGGTTTGGTCTACCGCCGTTTTTACGGTGGTTTCAACCTTCTGCTGCTTGGAGAAGTGATCCATGATATTGCCCATAATCTTTTGAGACAGGGTTTGCTCCCATGTCAACGGGTCCTGTTCAGCCGTTTGCCAGTATTCAAACGGGTCCACTTGCGGATCGTTTGAGACCGGCTGCTGCTTAAAGGCCCCTTGCTGAAGGAGCATAAGAGCGGCGTTCAGCTCTTGGTTTAACCGGGACTGGGCATCCAGTTCACCTTTCAGAGAGGTCATTTGCTGCTCGGTTGACCGGAATTTGTCGTTGACTTCCTTGAAACGAGCATACGGAATGGTCTCTGGAGTAGTTTGTTGGGAAGCAGATGCTTCTACTGTTTGGGTTGATGCCTCGTTTAACGTCTCTGCATCAGAAGACGGGGGAGTGGTGAGGTGTTCATCCATTGTCTTTTCTCCTTTTACGTCGTGGGGACGGCACTAAAAACGCCGCTTAGGGCGGCGAATCCTTTTCACTATGAGAGAATGTAAATATGGATTGGCTGATTCTGATTTTCGGCGCTTGGTTAGCGGCCACTATCTCGGGGGCTGCCGGTTTCGGTGGTGCCCTGTTATTGTTGCCCGTACTGGCATATACTATTGGGGCTAAGGATGCGGTTCCCGTCTTAACCTTGGCGCAACTTTTGGGAAACCTCTCCCGTGGCGCCTTTGGCTTTCGAGAAATTCATTGGCGGCCTGTATTGTGGTTTAGCCTTGGTGCTATCCCTCTCAGCGCCCTGGGTGCCCGCTTGTTTATCGGTTTACCTTCTTCATGGGTAATGCGCCTGATTGGTATTTTTCTAGTGGGAATCGTGATTTTTCGTCACACGCCAATGGGAAAGCGGCCATTTAATGCTCGATGGTTACTGCCAGCCGGAGCATTGGTCGGATTTCTGTCGGCTACCGTGGGAAGTGCCGGTCCATTGGGCGCAGCCTTTTTCTTAGGGTTGCATTTACCGTCAACTGCTTATGTAGCCAGTGAAGCCGTTACGGCAAGTCTTATGCATGTGACCAAAAGCATAATCTACGGGCGCTATGCCTTACTCACCACGGCCAATATAATGCTCGGTCTTGCAATGGGCGGGGCTATGGTCTTTGGCTCTTGGACAGGGAGAAAACTCATTCAACGGATGCCTGGACATTGGTTCGAGACGCTTATCGAGACTTTGCTGGTTATCTCGGCTCTCTCACTTATAATGATGGCCTAATTCTCTGCTGTAAGCTGGTTTTTAACGGCCACGGTTCCTTCAATAAAATCAAACACAAATTGTATACCTTGGCGGAATTTGAACATGCCGAAGGCTTCATACATTCCGATTTCACTGTTGGGAATGGGCGGAATCCGTTGAATAAAGCGTTCGGATAAAAGGGCCTGGGCAAGTTGGTAGGCGGGATCACTCAATAAGTGTTCAAAGGTTTCACCCCGCATAATCGCTTCTTGCTGGGCTTTCTCTATTTCCTGATTCAATGATTCATCAAAAGCAATCTCTTCATAATCAAACATGGCTTACCCCTCCATTGCTTGTAAACTGATTGGACTTTGGCCTTCCGGCTGGGCTCCAGGTGCTTGTTGCATCATGGCCCCTAACGCAATTTCCGGCGGAACGCCAATGGATTGCATAAGCTGAACTTGCTGGAGTTGTTGAATAGTAGCCGGGTCCAACATGACCGCTTGGGGGTCTTCAAACCCGAGTAGCTTGTAATAGTTCCGGGTTAGAACATCCCACCGCAAGTATTGACCGCCGGGGGTTCTGGCGACGCCGGTTACAAAGCGTTCCGTATTTTCAATGTTCTGCTGTTTCAAGAGGCTGGTTTGCAAACCGGTAATCTTGAAATCCAGCATGGACAGTGGAATATTAATATCGATCTTCTCAATGGGAACATTGGTATAGCGGGAAATTTCTTGCGGATCTCCGAATTGCCGAACCAGCAAATAAACCAGCTCAACGGTTTTAGTGAGAGCAGTATCATTCAAGTGCTTAGCAATCCGGGTGAATTTCTTATTCCCTGCCTGCTGTAGCAGAATGGCCTCTCTAGCCGTCCGGGTTTTCCCAGTGCTTTCAGCCCCTTTGGAATACTTGGTAACACCGCTTGTTTCCTCATATTCACCTTTCAGGGAATTCAATTCAGCAAAGCCAACATTCAAATTCAGGTTGGGTTGCAGGGGAACCAGGTTTTCCACGCTTCCAACCTTGACCGTTCCACCAGGGCGGGAAACAAATTGTTGGGGATTAAAGACCCCATCCTCTTCATATTTCCATTGGCCGTTGAGTTTTAGCTTCATCTCATCAAGCATGATGTTGCTGATCGTGTTCGCCATCGACTGAAGGCCAAGCGAGGGCTCCACCAAGCCAACCCCATAGATTTGACCGGGCACCGTAATGAGGGTTGCAAAGACAAAGGGTTTTAGGCCGTAATCATAAGGGTTCGGCTGAAATCGAATGAGAGTATTGTTGTTGGCAATGGTTGCCACATGGTTGCGATAGGTTTTTCCTTCAATGGTGAAATCGCCCCAGGCTTCCAGCAATTCCACGCCGTCTTGAGCCGCTTCTTCCTCATGGGTGTTGATGCCAAAGACAGAACTATTTTCCACCTTGTAATTCTTGGCATCCGGTTCCGCATGGTTGGAAACGTTCTTTGGCTTAATCTTTTTGGTATTGCCGTAAATCGGATTGTTTTGTACTTCCTCCAGACTTTTCACAATCCGGTGAATGCACATCGCTTTGTTGATATTGCCGGTGGCGGGATATAAGACAAAATCTTGAATATCAACGGCTTCCACCATCGGCGCGTCATACACCAAGTCTTCCATCTTTTCCTTGATGGACTGCCCGGTTAGGGGATCGATGCGCCGTTGGGTAATAATGCGCTTATCTTGCTTCCAGTAGACTTTCAGAACGCTATTGCCAATTACGCACAATTGCTTGATAAAGAGGCTGAAACAGGGAATGAACGCCATCTGCCGAAACAGATATTGCAGGTACTTGGTCATCACCTCCCCGTTAGTGGCGTCATCGGTGGTGATGGGGGCGACCGAAAAGAAATCCTCATCGTTTGGTAAAAGCAGGTCTTGAAGTTCAGTGGCACCAGCTTCTACGGCCTGAAACGTCCAAGGCAGGTGAAGCTTGGAGCGCCACGGTTGTTTGCGATACAGGTTTTTATCAACGTAATTGTGATAAGCTCGCCAGCACCGTTGCCACGTTTCCTCTTTTTCCTGCCTTGCCCGGCGTCCCTTGCCGTAGTTGTCGATAACCTGCTTGATAACCGCTTTTTGTTGCTCCTCGGAAAGAAACTTGTCCTTGACCGGGGAGGTTGTTGATTCTAGTGTCATAGTAGAATCCTTTAGTATGCTTGTTTTTGGAGGCAAAAGTGGAAATTGTACGGTCTGTCTTTTACTTCCTGTTTGCAGGGCTGTGTGAACTCGGCGGAGCCTATTTAATATGGCTTTGGCTCAGAGAAGGAAAAGCTCCTTGGTTTGCACTTTTGGGAGCAATTGTTTTGGTCGCTTACGGATTTATGCACACCCTGCAACCTGCCAATTACGGGCGTATTCAGGCGGCATACAGTGGCTTTTTCATTGCGCTTGCATTGCTTTGGGGCTGGCAGATCGATAAGGTAGTCCCGGACAAGTACGATTTGATTGGTGCGGCAATTGCCCTGGTTGGGGTTTCTGTCATCATGTACTGGCCCAGAACCTAGTTAATAGCCAGTTACTGGGTCAACCACGTCATACACGGGCTGATTGTCTGTCTTATGGCTGGGTGTCATTACGTGATACTTGTTGATGCCGATGTATCGGAGGGCATCAAAGAGGTGTTCATACTTTCCGTCTTTAAACGGCACCAATTTATCCGGTTGAGCCGGATCTACTTTCTCGGGATAGTGATAAGCACCCCGGAATCCCTCGACCAACAGGGGGCAATGGTCCTCATCCACAACTAAAGCCGGTAATCCCGCGATGAGCTTACCCAGCTTCCGGCGCATAATGGCAATTCCATCCAAAATCTCGGATTTTTTGCAGATGGGATAGAGCTTGTATTCCCGTGCTATCTCAATATCAGACTTCCGAGACTTGCTGGTACGCTGTTTTCCAGCCGGATCGCAGTAGGTCTCAAAGTCTTTGGCTTCGGGAAAATGCTTGTTGATGTATTTCCAAATGGATTCGCAAAATTCGGTGGTTTCCTTGTCTCTTTCAAGCAGTTCTCCCAGCACGATCCAGCGGTCTTGAGTGTCTTCCTGACAGAACACCGCCGCCGGGTGGTGATAACCCCAATCCAAGCCAATAATAAGGGGTTTATGAGGGTTGAGTTTAAAGGTGCCAAGGTGAATCTTCGGGACAAAAGAGGCCCCAAAGACCGGCTTTCCAATCGGAATCAGAACCCAATCGCCTTCAATTTCCTGCTTTGCTAATTCAGAGTCGTAGGAGGCTTCCAGCAGGGCAATATAGTCTTTCTCCAGATAAGGGTTTTGGCGGGAAGAAGCTTTGATCTCTCGAACACTGATCCCATCTTCGGAGAGTTTCTGCCGAATCTCCAAGTTATGCAAGTAGTCATACAGCCACTTGCATTTGAGCATGTCCGGCGTGGTGGTAATGCGGATTTTGGAAGGCACCAGATCGAGCTTAGCCGTGGGAGGAATGGAAGTTGGAACCGGACGGCCATCGGGATAAACCCGTTGACGCAAGCGGCCCAGAACGACCTTAAAAGCGTCCTCTCGGGTATCCCGAGTCTCATCCAACCAAATCCAAAGGAACTCAATACCGCGCAAATCCTGATACTCGGATAGAGACCGGCAATGAATCAGACCGCTATAGCCTTTCAACTTCAGTCGGAGAATCTTGGTTTGGGAGTTGTAGTGATACCGAACCCCCAGCTCATCCAGCAGTTGAAACACCTTGGGAAGCGTTGCGGATTCCAATTGCTTATACGTGTTGGCTGCAATGAGCCCTTGGGCATGCCGGTAGGTAAGCATCATCGTGATAGCCCAGAAGGCCCCTACATGCGTCTTGCCGCTTCCCAGCCCGCCGACATAGGCAACAATCTTGTCATCGGCATTCAGGAACTCTTCTTGGGCTTCATTGGCCGGTCGAAAGCGATGCTCCTGGACAAAACCAGAACTTTCATAGGTCATATTCAAAGCCCCTACATGTAAAAGCGTTCTGCCTATAGCCAAAAATTTCCTTAAAGGGGGGTGCCCGCCGGGTTGCGGGTCCCATACCGCCCCCCTTCAGGCGGGACCGGTTGAGACTTTTTGAGACTTACCCGCGCCAGGAGGCAGGCAGCACAAGGCCGCCAGGGTCAGACACGCTCGATAAAATATCGATCCGCCCTACTCGGTTTCCTTCTGAGCCTGATCCGGTTTCGGTTTCTCTGCCCGCTCTATCACGATCTTGAACCCGTCTAGCTCCTGCTCATCTCCCTTCGCCACCACCAGGAAGCCGCCCAGCTCATAAAACAGTTTCATGGCCGCCACATCCCCATCTTTGGCCTTCTCAAAGAGCTTGGCGTCAACGGCCTTCCGCTGGTTCTCGAAGATGGTTTTGCGGATGGAATCAACGTATTTCTGGAACTCTGGCAGCTTCCGCCAGTTGTAGAGCGTCCGCCGGTCGATTCCCAGCATCCCCGCCAGGGAAGACAGGGTAAGGGCTGCAAACTCAGGATTGGCAAGCATTTCCGCCGCTTCCCGCTGGGTCTCGGTCAGCGAATTTTGGGAATTTTGGGAAGTCATTATGCACCTAAAACTAGCTTCCTGTAAGGCTTACAGATTTCGTATGGACAAAATAAATTAGCTGTGCTACGGTTATTTTGTACGGACGAAATAACTTGTTTGTCAGAAATGGAGGTGATAGCCACGCAAGAGGACAAACGCAAGCGAAAGCCCGGCGGCGGACGAAAGCCGAAAGGACTCAGCAAAGCTACATTCAAAATCTCAGAGGCAACAGACCAGCAGATTAATGAACTAGCCGACTTGCCAGAGTATGAGGATCGTTCTCACGTCGTCCGGGATGCAGTCAATAAGCTGCACTACAACCGGTTAGAACAATAGTTACTAAAATACCTTGGGCCGATCCCGCGAAGAACTGACCCAAGGCAGACCCCAGAAAGGAGCCATTGCTATGGTATCACCATTTTATGACTGGTTCACCACGTTTCTTGAAGAGAAGGAAGTGGATATGAGCCTTCCACTTAATGCTCATGTCCAAGTCGGAGACGTTTGCCAATTCATCTGCAACACCACCCCAGAGGAGCAGACCAAGATCAAGCATACGCTTGTCATGATCGACTTCAAGAACGGGGATGTTTACCACTTCTTTAGGCACTTGGCGCAAGCCTTGACCCCGGAAGCGGTTGAACAGATGCACAACAGAATGATGAGCCTGTAGAAAGGAGCTTAGACAATGAGCCAAATGATCTTTGAGAAAATCAGTGATTCCCCGCTTCTGTATCGGTGCCCGGAATGGAAATGGAATGCCTACCCGAAAGATTACAAAGGGACGATGCAAGATGGAACCCCCGGCCTGATGGTCAACAGCGCCCGCCTGGGAGAGCCTGAAGGCATGTCGGTGTTGATTCCCGTTCAGATTGAAAAAGGACGGGTCTACAAATACGATTGCCCCAGTAACCTATGGCAGGAAGCCATTGAGGCTATGAACTCCGGGGAAGCTGTCGAGGTGGACGAGGAGTTTTACTGGTACTTCCTGGAAGTGCTTCCGCCGATCTTTATGAACAAGTTTGTTGATGAAATCAAGCGGCGCGTGGACTTCGGCTTTGCTGAGGGTTACGACAAGGTAAGAGCATTCTGGAAAGAGGGAGGCGGAGAGAATGCCCGGTACTTCTGCCAGCGGCTCAACCTGATGAACCCTTACGGGTAATCTGGACAAAAGTAGAAAACCCAAAGCCCCCAGCAATGGGGGCCTTTTTTTATTCTCTAGTTGGGTTAATGTATTGCCGCAGGGCTTCCCGGATCAATTCACTCCGAGAGCGTTGTTCTTTTTCGGCCACCTGATCGACTTCCTCCAGGAACTTCTCAGGTAAGCAAATCAATACTTTCACGCTTTTTGTCATCGTTCCGTTTTCCATAAATCATTTCCAAATATTTGATGGCGTAGGGATGATCCGCACCGGCAGCAATCTTGAGGGTGAATTCTCCCGCCGTGGATCCGATGCGTTCGCTTCCCGGCTTGTGGATGCTGGCCTTTAAAAACTCCGCTTCCGTAATCACCCGCTTTTGCGTAACCTCTTCCCGCTGCTCGTAGAGGTGCCGGTCCTCAATATAAAAACACAGGCGACAATCGAGACATTCCAGATGATAGTATCGGTACTCTCCCAAGCAATGATCCGTATCGTTGATAATCTTTTTGTACCGGACGCCGGAGCGACGCTTGCGTTTGAGTTCTCGGGAGCGGCATTCAGGACAGCGGATACCGATAAACGCCATGACGTATCCCTCCCTATTGTTGAACCCCTGGACCCTCTCAGGAGGTGCGGACTCAATCGCGCACTTTTGTTATGGCTAGGAGGATCACGTATAACTTTAATTTAGCAGGCGTTTAATCGTCTGGTAATGCGGTTAAACCGCAGTAGTCAAATTTATCCGGCTCTATGATTTCGCCAACACCACAATTCAAATAACTGCATAGCATGTCGATGTATTCCGGCCCCGGCAGCCGGTTTAGTTTCTGCCAGTCATACACCGTCCGTTGCGGGATGCCCAAGTCCTCGGCCACCCGGTACAGGGTCTTGCCGCGCTTCAGGGCTGCTTGCTGAATGGTAATCCGCATGGCCGCTATCCGCCGATCTCGTAGAACGTGATACCCAGGCCGATGGCGTCCGCCTGATTGTGCTTGCTCTTTTTCAAGCCCAACCCGGTCAGCTTGTTAATGGCGGTGAGTACCTGATCCTTCTTGGCGTTGCCCTTGCCGGTGATGGTTTTCTTGAGCTGGGCCGGTGGGATATTCACAATCCGCATTTGACGGCGATGGGCGGTCAATACAGCGCAGGTATAGGTGACAATGAGCCAGAACAAGGCGTTATAGTGCTTCAGCCCGTAGGCGGCCTTTAAAACGTCTTCTATGACCAGTACGTTGGGCTCAAACTCGGAAAACAATACCTGCATCTGATCCCAGAGGTGGCACATGCGGCCAAGCTGGGATTGCTTCGGGTTGGTGGTCAGTTCGCCGGATTGGAAATCATTCCGACTTTTAAACTTGGCAAAGCCGAGGTTGCTACCTGGATCGATACTCAGAATTTTCATGGGTGCGATTCTCCAGGGTCTTAAATTCTTGTTCCATCTGGGCAAGGGTTTTCCGGTACTCCTCCATGCGGAGCTTCAGGAATGCCTTGCGTTCGCTGTCTGAGAGCGGAGAGATAAAGGCAAATGGTTTCATGCTGCTTTCATAGCCCCCCAATTGCTTGCGGTAATCGGTTCCCAATTGGAATCTTCATCGCCTACCTGGATCGGTACGCCTTTGACATAGAACATCACGCCGTCGATCATGGCCTGCTTCACGATCTGCTTGGCCTGGGCAATGGTGAACTCATTGGCGAGGATTTCCAGTAACAGCTCGTCATGCACCGTGGCAATGAGGCAGCCTTCCAAGCCGCTTTCTTTCCAGCGTTCCGCAAAGAACAGCATGCCCTTTTTCATGGCATCCGCCGCCGTGCCCTGGATAACCGTATTCACTGCCTGCCGTTCGGCATGCTCTTTTACGGATCGGTCTTTGGCATACAGCCCATGCAGGTAGCGAATCCGCCCGGAAGCGGTCTTGACGTATCCCTTGACTCTCGCTTCCTGAACAGTTCTCTTGATCCAGCCCTTGACCTTGGGATAGTGGGAGAAATACTTTTTCAGCAGGCGATCCGCTTGCCGCTCGCTGATACCTAAATCCTTTGCCAATCCGTAAACTGTCTTGCCGTAAATAATCCCGAATTGGATCGTCTTGGCCGCCTGTCGCTGGGCTTTGGTGACTTGCTCCAGGGGGATGCCGTAAATGAGCGAAGCCGCAAAGGCATGGCAGTCCTTGTTTTCCCGGAACGCTTTGAGAAGCATGGGATCTTGAGACAGAGCGGCCAAGATCCGCAATTCGATTTGCGATAGGTCAGCATCCAGCAGGATATAGCCGTCTCGGGCAATGAACACTTCCCGGAAGCCGGAGGTCGGGAGGTTCTGTAAATTCGGATTGGAGGAGGAGTAACGGCCCGTTTCCGTTCCGACTTGGTTAAAGCCGCCAAAGATGCAACCACCAGTCGATTTTTCCAGAAACGGGATGACATAGGTTCCCAAAACCTTGTTGACTTCCCGATAGCTCAGCAAATCCGCAATCAGAGGCAGTTCGCTGAACCGTGAGAGCGTGTTTTCCTGCGTATCCGATACTTCGTACCCCTGAGCCTGTAAGGCCGGTAAAAGCTGCTTGGGGGAGTCGGGATTCACGTCCGGCCCCAATTGCGCGATCAGTTTTTCCCGGAGGGTTTGACGCTTGGCCTCGTATTCAATCCGCTTACGGGCCAGGAGGGAGAGATCCAGGCTCAGCCCGGCCATTTCCATTTGAGCCGTCACGGGTACGAGCTGGCATTCAAGCTGAAAGACTTCTTGCAGGCCCAGACTCATCAAGCGGTTGCGTTGCTGGTTCTTGATCTCGAACAGCACCGCCACATCCCAGGCCGCATACTGAATCAATGCGTCCGTCCAGGCATCCAGCCAATTGGAAACCCGGATGGTTTTATCCAGATCCACGCCCAGGTATTTATCCGACAGTGTTTTTAAATCCGTCTTGGCATTGCGCCCGTTGACGATGCAGTATTCGGCAATCTTGGTATCGAAGAGATTCCGGCAATGGAGCGTGATACCCAAATGCTGCTTGAGCATTTTCCAATCGAACACGGCGTTTTGAAACAAGAGCTGATGCCGGGTGTTCAGAAGGTGCTCCAGCGCAATGGGATTAATAACTTCCGGGCGAATGAGGTAACACCGCTTCAGTTCGGGAGAGACCTCCACCCCAATCTGTACGCAGCCCAGCTTGTTTTCCCAGAAGTGCAAGCCGCTGGGATTCTTTTGCGCGTCCTTCTCAGCCTTACCCGCCTTTTGCTCGGCGCGGGTGCGCTTGCGTTCAAGCGTATCCACAAACGCCCGCACGGTTTTGTTTCGTCCCTGGTAGCGGGTGAGGTAGATTGTCCTGGCCCGTTCAATCCGTCCCTCCAGGAGCGGGAAGGTCCGGCGGATGGCTTCAGCCTGCCGGAACAAGGCGTAACTCTGAATCCCCACCGTCTCGGTATCGACCGCCAATGCCGTTTCAGCCGAGAGCAATTCTACCAGGGCGTTAAACGCATCCACCGTTTCAATGCAGATGGTTTCCACGTCCCCGGCTTTCTCGCCCAGGCGCGAAGAATATATATTTATATTATTAAATATATTATTCATGACGTTTCACGATCATTTGGACAAACAGAAGGATCACAGCTCTTGAACAAAGCGCCGTGCTTTGGCGATGGTGGTTCTGAGATAGGCCCGTTGCGCGTAGCCCCGTTTTTCCAAGGTTTTGTCCGAAATACCCAGATCCGAATCGGTCAGAATGCCCACAATCTGGGCGTCGCTTAATCCGATGTCCACCAGCTTGCACACAATCGTCATATCCAGGCGGCTTCGATCCCCGGCAAACTCGCCGTCTCGATCCCCGGCAATCCCAAGCTGAATCAGGCGCATGTACCGCTCGTCCAAATCCTCGGCCAATTCCGGCCAATTCACCGGTTCGACTTCATCCAGGCGCACGGGTGGCAACGCATTGGGCCGAGTTATGGCGGCCTCATACGCTTTAAAATCATCCAGGTTATACGTCTGGCTTCGGGATTGGATCAGGCGAACGGGTTTGGGCTGAGTGGGATCTTTCCAGTTGGTAGTGCCGGGTACTCTCAGAATGCGGGTGATGTCATACGTTCGGTCTCCGCCGATGGCTTGGGCAATTCCCAGGTTGATGGCTTCCACTCGGGCAAGTTCGTTGGTGGGTTCTTTCAGCAGCCAATAGGCGTGATACCCGTTGCCGCTATCTACTACCATCAAGGGGGTTAGCGAAAAGGATTCCAGGCTACGGTAAGCATCTTGTTTGGAGCCGAAATGCTTCCCGTCAAGATCCGCCCATAGACAAGTTGCCGCCTGAATATTTTCCTTGCGTCCGCCCCGGTCGTTTCTCGGAGCTACGCCAAAGTAGATATTCAGTTTCTCGGATGAACGGCTGAGGTGGTCTATCGTCTGGCAGGCTGAGACGATCCCGCCGCAAAAGCGCCGGTGCTTTACCCGCTCATCCGATGGCCATGCCCGAATCTCGATGAAACCCGGATGCCCACGGAAAAAGCCTGAAAATAGCTTCTCCAAAAAGGCCCGCATGGCTTAGGCTACTTCGGGAGCCGTTGGCAGAATGAGGGCGCGTTTTTCCAGGTTGATCTTCAGATGCTCGGCGTTGACAATGGGTTTCACATCACCAATCGGCAGACGCGCCCATTCCCCGTCCTTAGTATGGGAGACAAACCCACGGCCATAGCACCCTTCCAGGGCCATGAAATTCACATCCTTGAACTTCATTTTCTCCGGTGGATTCAGGCCCAAGGCTTGGAGGAATCTAAAGCCGTTGGATTCGTTGCGCTGGCCCTTGCGGTTAGAGACCAGCTTTTTTACTTCCCGGATGCCGAAGATTGTCACCAGAAAAGGCTCGTCATCGAAATCCGGGTTGTGGGTTCCCACTAGGGAGACGCGGATGCGGTACTCATCGCGCGGATCTCCCCCAAACGGGTTATCCACTTTTTCCATATATTCCACTTCTTCTACCTGAAACTCATACATATCAGGTACGGGCAAGGTGTATTCGGACATGATGGTTTAACCTCCGTATTCAAGTTGCGTTAGGTCACAGGAAATACAGAACAGAACCGGTTGATGGTTGATGAACTCGCGCTCTAATTCCACTTGGCAATATGGACACCAGCCGGTTTCCTTAGCCAGTGGTAAAGCGAGACTGATAACCTCGATGGATCTTTGGATGTAGCTACCCATTTGAAATTCACCCCCTTGATCGGTTTCTCTGTAATCAGGACAGGAATAGGAATGTAAATGTAGGCTTTAATCACAGGCGACATCACGCAGTCTCCTTGGAGTCTTCAGGCTCTTGCGCCTTCTTGGAAGTCTTGGGCGGATCATCATACGGAGCCATATACGGGCACCGCTTTTCAGGATCGGTTTCATACAGCAGATCGCACGGGCAACCGAATTTAAACGGCAGGCCCGCCGGAACCGGAATCACGTCCTGAAGCCCGGTGATAGTTTTCTGCTCAATCAGATGGTCAATAAAGCTTTTGTAATGCAGGTTGGCTTTTAATCGCCGCAGGAATCGTTCAATATCCCCGTCATTGAGATCGTGTTGAATGACAGCGCCATGAGCAAGATCAATAATGCTGATGACATCGGGGAGCTTGCCGAACATTTCCCGACAGGCGTAGGCATACCAACAGAGTTGATCGGAGTTGGCAACATCGGTTCGCGTCCAGTATTTCTTGCCGCTCTTGTAATCATAGAGAATGATTCTCCCATCTGGTAGGAAATCCAGCCGGTCTATCTTGCCCGACTTTCTAACGCCGAATATTTCAATGGGCGGATCAATCTTGGTTTCATGCAGAATCTTTTCAGCCGCCGGGAATTTGCGGGCCAGCTTTACAAAATTCTCAACACAAACCAAGCTGGTGTTGTAGACATCCAGCAGAGGATCTTTAAAGCGGAGCTGTGGAATCTGCGCTTTAATTTCCTCAAGCGTCTCTT
>CALJJZ010000093.1 GCA_937973635.1 uncultured Bacillota bacterium
TGATTACGACCAACTGCGCCATCCTCGGTGTGGCCCTGTTAAATGTAAAGGCAGACCATAATATTATTCAAACTATTGTCTATGCCATCTCTGCAGCCATTGGTTTTACCATTGCCCTGGTGATTATGGCCGGCATCCGGGAGCGGCTGGAGCTGGCCAATATCTCGAGCCTGCTGCGGGGAGCGGCGGTAACCCTTGTTTCGGCGGGGATCCTTTCCCTGGCCTTTATGGGCTTTAAAGGTATAGTCACTTTATAGGAGGTGAAACCGGGTGGAGATCTTGTTATCCCTTGTGATTATCGGCGGTATGGGCCTGGTCTTCGGCACCCTGCTCTCTTTTGCGGCGCAGCGTTTTGCCGTGGAGGAAGACGCGCGGGTGGAGACGATCTGCGACCTTTTGCCCGGAGCTAACTGCGGGGCCTGCGGTTTCCCCGGCTGCATCAACTTTGCCGAGAATATCGTTAAGGGCAATGTAAATGTGAGCAGCTGTATCCCCGGCGGAAAGGCGGTATGCGACAGCATATGCGAAGTGATGGGCGTCGATTCCGTAGCGGCGGAAACGAAGCTCGTGGCGGAAGTCTACTGCCTTGGCTCCCGCGATGTGGCTCCGGATAAATTTGAATACCAAGGCGTTAAAGACTGCAAGGCGGCCATGGCCTATGGCGGCGGCTTCAAAGCCTGCACCTACGGCTGCCTGGGGCTGGGCACCTGTGCCGAGGCCTGCCCCTTTGACGCCCTGCACATGGGGGCAAACGGGCTGCCCATCGTCGATCTGGAACGCTGCACGGGCTGTGGCATCTGCGTCAAAGCCTGCCCGCGCCATATTATCCGCATGGTCAACGCCGACCGCATCGGCAAGTACGTCCCCTGCAGCTCCAGGGACAAGGGCAAAGTAGTGCGGGAGGTCTGCGAGATCGGCTGCATCGGGGATAAAGCCTGCGCCAAGGCCTGTCCCCAGGACGCTATTTACTTTGAGGATAACCTTGCTTTCATCGACAGCAGCAAGTGCGATGACTGCGGCAAATGCGTGGAGGCCTGCAAGCGCCGTATTATTAAAGATGTTCCCAGGCTTCATCACGCCTGATCCCGGGCGCGTTTGTATCAGCGGGCTGATCCCGGAAAAACCGGGATCAGCCCTTTTGTTTGGGCAGGTTTTTTTATGCTTAGGACAGGGGAAAAATAATCTACAAAAAGTTATCAAGGACGAAGCAGGATTTTGTAGATGTAACGAGAATTAAGAAAAATTACATTTTAATGCTTTACTCACAGGAAAGGTGATTAAGCTGAAGGAGAAGGAGAAAGGACTGACCCATTTCAATGCCGCAGGAAGGGCGCGCATGGTTGACGTAACGGGGAAAGAGGAGACTTTCCGTCAGGCCACGGCCGCCTGTACCGTTTTCATGGAGAAAGATACGCTGGAGCTGATCCGGGAGGGCAGGATGGCCAAAGGCGACGTCCTCGCCGTGGCCCAGGTGGCCGGGATTATGGCGGCCAAAAAGACCCCTTATCTTATTCCCATGTGCCATCCCCTGCTCCTTACGGCGGTGGATATTGCTTTTGAGCTGAACAGCGCGGCCAACTGCCTGGAGATCGAGGCTACGGTGAAGGTTAAAGGACAGACGGGCGTGGAGATGGAGGCCCTTACGGCGGCAGCGGCGGCGGCCCTGACGGTTTATGATATGTGCAAGGCGGTGGATAAGGGGATCTCCATCACCAACCTGCGCCTGCTGGAAAAAATGGGAGGGAAGAGCGGGCATTACCGCTGCAAGGGGAAAGAGCAATGAGACAGCTTGGAGAAAAACAGGGTTTCTGGTTTATGGCTTTTATCCTCTGGTTGTTCTGGATTGTCGTCACCAACTCCTATCATTACCAGGGGCTGTTGCTGGGAGCGGTGCTGGCCTTCCTCATCGCCTATTTTAACCGTGATCTCTTTTTCCTGCGCCGGGAACGGCCCCTTCTGGACGGACGCACGCTGTTGCTCTTCCTGCGCTATTTTTTGCACCTCCTTGCGGCTGTAATCAGGGCGAGCCTGCAGGTTGCTTACCTGGCCCTGCATCCTGCCATGCCCATCTCCCCGGGTATTGTCCGTTTCACCCATCCTTTGAAGAAAGACTTAAGCAAAGTGATCCTGGCCAATTCCATTACCCTGACCCCCGGGACGTTGACAGTGCGCCTGGAAGGGGAGGAAATCATTGTCCATGCCCTGACGCGGGAAAATGCCCGCGAGGTGGTGCGCTGGCCCCTGGCCGCAGAGCTGGCGGCCATTGAAAAGGATCAGGAGGCAAGATAAAAATGGTGCAGATCAATACTCTGGCGGCGGTACTGCTGTTGCTGCTTACGTTTATGTGCCTGCTCAGGGCTGCCCTTGGCCCTACGGCTGCAGACCGGGTGGCCGCCATAAACGTGATTGGTACAAAAACGATGGTGCTTATCGCCCTGGTCTCCTTTATTTCAGGCCAGGAGTATTTCCTTGACGTGGCCCTGATCTATGCCCTGATCGCTTTTGTGATGACGCTGGGGGTGGCCCGTTTCCTGGAGAGGGGCAGCCTGGGATGACGCTCCCCTCTATCCGGGCAGCAAGGTGGTGACCTTGATGTTACTCTATTATCTTTCGGCCTTTTTGATCTTCGCCGGCGTGTTTTTCTTTACCGTGGGCGTCGTGGGTTTGCTCCGCTTCCCCGATGTTTATACCCGCCTGCATGCCACGACCAAGTGCGATACCCTGGGGGCGGGCCTGATCCTCGTGGGGCTGATCCTGCAGAGTAGTCCGGCTGTGGCCGTAAAATTGTTGCTCATCATTATCTTGCTGTGGATTGCCAACCCTACGGCAGCCCATGTTATTGCCCGGGCGGCGCTCTGCTGTGAAGTCCCCCGGGCGGAAGGGAGCTTTGAGCTGAAGATCGAGGCAGGGGAGGAGGAAGCAGGGAATGATTACGCTCCTTGACGTGCTGCTACTCCTTTTCCTTATTTTTTGTGCTGTGGCGGTGGCGAGGATCCGTGACTTGCTCAGTGCGGTAATTATCTTTGCTTCCTACAGCCTGGTCATGGCCATCATCTGGCAGATGCTGGGCTCCCCCGATGTGGCCATTACAGAAGCGGCCCTGGGGGCGGGAGTGACCACATTTTTGTTTATCGCGGCCATCAGCAGGACGAGGCGTGAAGAATAAACTTTAAAGAAGGGGACGGCTATGGAGATAAACCCTCTGGTTATTGTTGCTATCTTGCTTATTGTGGCGTACACTTTTTTCTATACCCCGGTGGGGCAGCTGCGCAACCTGCTCATTGTCTTTGTGCTTTTTATGATCGGCGCCACCCTGGTGCTGGCGGTATCGGAAATGCCCCTCTTCGGCTCCGTGGAGACTCCTGCCTACAACGAGGTGGCCCGGCATTATCTTGACGGGACCGTGCCGGAGACGGGCGCCCTGAACGCCGTGGCGGCAATTATTACGGATTACCGCGCTTTTGACACCCTGGGTGAGGCCACGGTGCTTTTTACTGCTGTGGCCGCAGCCCTGGCCAGCATGGGAGCGCAAAGGGAGAAGGGGGCCTAAAGCCGTGGAAGACCTAGTTGCCCGTTCCGTGTGCAGGTTAATCGTGCCTTTTATCCAGCTTTATGGGGCTTACCTTGTCTTTTACGGACACCTTTCTCCCGGCGGCGGCTTTGCCGGCGGAGCGGTAGTGGCGGCGAGCATTGTCCTTTATGCCCTCTCCTTTGGACGGGAAACGGCGGAAAAGCGCATTGCCCCCGGCATCTCCCATCTGCTGGAGAGCGGCGGCGGCCTCTGGTACCTCCTGGTCGGCCTGGTAGGGATTATGCTGGGCGGCAGTTTCCTCACCAACAAAGCCGCCGGTTTTTACCTGGGCATACCCGGGCACCTTTTCAGCAGCGGCATGATCTTCCTCCTGGCCCTGGGTCTGGGCTTAAAAGTAGCTTCCACCATGGTAACCTTGTTTTATAACTTGAGCACAGAGGTAAATGACGAGCATGGAAACGGTACTTAAGCTGGGGGAAAATTTCTACTATCTGACGGCCATGGTCCTGTTTATTATCGGCTTTCATACCATGCTGACCCATGCCAATCTGATTAAAAAGCTGCTGGGTATGAATATTATGGAGACGGCCATCTTTCTTTTTTTTGTCTCCGCCGGCTATGTGCAGGGAGGAAGAGCCCCCATCCTGCAGCCCGGGCAGCAGCATCTTTACGTCAACCCTCTGCCGTCCGCCCTCATTCTTACAGGCATTGTGGTCGCAGTGAGCGTAACCGCCTATGCCCTCAGCCTGATTATCCGGCTGTACCGCCATTACGGCACCCTTGACGCCAATGAGATAGCCCTGCTCCGCGCAAAGGAGGAAGAAGACAATTGATCCGACATCTGCCTGTTTTGCTGCTCGTGCTCATGCTGGGCGCCGCCTTTGCCGTCCCCCTTTTACGCCACAGGCGGGAGAGGCTGGCCTACAACCTGACGGGCGGCACCCTCCTGGTCGTTTTTGTGGGCTCTTTGGTCCTGCTTTACACTGTGCGGCGTTCCGGCCCCTTTACTTACCATCTGGGCAACTGGCCTCCGCCCTTTGGCGTCGAGCTTATGGTGGATTACCTGGCTGTATATGTGCTCCTTACTTTTGTTGCCATCGCTTTTCTAGTAATGGTTTACGGGGCAAAAGACCTGCAGCACGAGCTCGGCGCCAATGTCAGACACTGGTATTACTCCCTCTACCTGCTTTTGCTTTTCTCTTTGAGCGGGATGGCCCTGACCAACGACCTGTTTAATCTCTTTGTCTTCATGGAGGTCTCCACCATTGCCTCCTGCGGCATCATCTCTGTAAAAAGGGACCGGCGCTGCGCCGAGGCCGCGCTTAAATACCTTATCCTCAGCGCCCTGGGGTCGGGCTGTTTTCTCCTTGCCGTGGCCATGCTGTATATGGTTACGGGGCAGCTCAACCTCCAGTACGTGGCTGCAGAGCTGAACCATGCCCTTTTTCTCTATCCTTATAATGTCCTTCTCGCCCTGAGCCTGATCATCGTGGGCCTCGGGGTAAAAGGGGCCCTTTTCCCCCTGCACGTTTGGCTGCCCGACGCCCATGCCTCTGCGCCCACCCCCTCCAGTGCCGTCCTCTCCGGGCTGGTGATTAAAATATATGTGGTAGCCCTGCTGAAAATTTTTGCCGTCTTCCCGGGCGAACTCTTTACCCTGATCCCGGTCCTGGAGATAGCCCTGCTCCTCTCGGGTCTGGCCGCTGTGGCCGGGTCTATCCTGGCCATGCTGCAGGACGACATCAAAAAGATGCTGGCCTGCTCCAGCATTGCCCAGATCGGCTTTGTGTTCATGGGCGTGGGTTTCTTCCAGGGAAAGGCGTTAATTGGCGGCCTTTTGCATATTTTTAACCATGCTGTGATCAAGGCCATGCTCTTTCTGGCCGTGGGGATAATCATCTATGCCACGGGGATCCGCCGCATCAGCCAGTTTAACGGCCTGGGCTTGCGCCTGCCCCTGACCATGGGCGCCTTTGTCGTGGGTGCCCTGGCCATGGTAGGGATACCCGGCACCAGCGGTTTTGTAAGCAAATGGTACCTGGCCCTGGGGGCGCTGGAGCTGGGCAAGCCCCTTTATATTTTTGTGATCCTGTTAAGCAGTCTGCTCAACGGGATCTATTATTTCCCCATCGTCATTGCGGCATTTTTTGGCAGCGAGCACCAGCCCAGCACAGAGCGGCGCGACCTGCCCCTGAGTATGCTTTTGCCGGTGCTGCTGCTGGCGGCGGCAACTATATTTTTCGGCTTTTATCCCCGGCCGCTGGTGGAACTGCTGCAGCAGGCTGTTAAGGCGCTGGGTTTA
>CALJJZ010000094.1 GCA_937973635.1 uncultured Bacillota bacterium
GGTAACTCCTTAATGTGTTCAAAAGGATTGTCCTTGTCATCTTTGCCGAATAAGTCGTCCAACAGGTGTTGGATCTTAAACCCATGTTTGCGGTAGCGCAGCTGTAACAAAAATTCCACGTTACCGCTAAAAGCACTTTCAGAACAGTTGGCAGAACCAACGAAAAATGAGTGTTGACTATATTTGGAATGGGCGTAAAATTTGGCATGAATATCCTGGCTTTGATAAGCTCCGTCATTTAAATCGTCACCGCTCAGCCCCTCTTCCCCCTCTACCACCGTTTCTTTCAGGGCATAAACATCAAATGCCTCCAGCAGCTCCCGGGAAAGTTTGGCAATTTCTGTCCGTCGCGTAATTAGCGTGCGGGTAGAGTTAGAGAGGGCCAGCTTCTTAAATCTTTCTACAGTGTCCTTGCTGAGAAAAGGAGAAATAATAAGCAGGTCCTTGTATGTATTAAAAAGCCCATCTGGCTGCTCTGTATATCCCGGAATCCCCAGGGGATGAAAAGAGAAATCATAAAAATTGGGATGGCCGGTTCTGAAGCGAACCTGTTTTAGTTCTTCCAGCATTTTGGTTATCTGATCCTGCTTTTTGCGGTTATTTACTTTTACCCGCAGGTATTCTACAAAAGCCATGAGCGGCATGTTCTGGCTTGCCGCTACCCCATCATCTGTCCCTTCGTCTAATCTTCCTTCCAGGCATACTGCCATGTCCCAGCTTCTGTCAAAGGTCAGGTTACGGCTCATTACCAAAAGTCGGTAGAGGGGCTGTTTCCCCTCGCCCTGGTAGCGGATCAGCCAGATTTTCGGATGAAATGACCAATTGTTCGGCAGCACTACTTCAAAGACACTACCCTCCAAAAGAGAAAACACCGCATTTTGGTTTTGCGGCACTTTAATTTGGCCGCCTTCGCACAAAACGGCAAACCGCTCCGCGCTGCGGCGCAAGCCATCCAGCACCACAATCGGATTATTTAAAAGACTCATATTCATTTCTTCAGACAAAAACAGAGCCAGGGGCAAACCCACCAGCGCCTCCAAATCCAGGCTATAAGTGGTGCCTAATGCAAAATTTGCCTGGTACTCTGGCGGCGGTATGAGTAAATCGCCGTATTTTAACCGGTCACTGGACGGTCTCAGCATGGCCTTTCTCCAATCCATTGAAAATATCTATAAGAATAACCTTCGCATTGCTAAAGCGGTAATCCAGTTTGCTGCCCCGCATGCCATCCCCCTCCCGGTAAACATACATGGAGGGGTTGCGCAGTTTGGCCCGTTGACGCGACTTGATTTCAATCTCCCGCTGCACGATCAACTCATCCACCGCATTGATATCACCTGACAGGTAGGCTTCATGCCACTGCCGCAGGAACCTGCGTAACCGATAATTATTAACCCTCAGGTAATCTATCGCTTCATTTGGGTTGTACTCGGCAAAAGAACCAGTTGCAAAGGCTGACTGGCGCCAGGCTTCCCAACCATCCAGCGCTCTTTTGTTTTCTCCATCCGAAAGAATCACATTGTAGCGCAACGTTGCTCCATAAATAAAATCAGAAAACCGCATGGCCATATCATAGACCGAACGGATAGAGTCCGGCAAATCAAATACCTGACCCAGGGCTTCAATATGTTCAATCGCCTGGATCGTTTCCAGGTCCTTGTTTACAAGATAGGCAAAAAGAGAATCTCGAGTTAAAGGAGACTTTAATAAGCGTTCTTTTAAATAGGCCGCTTCTTCAGCCGACAATTGTATAGTAATCTGATCACGCCAGTTTTCCGGCGGTGGGGGACAGCGCCAGAAGCCTCCCGGCACCGGGCTCTGATAAGCATCCGGATCATCCTGGGCCTGATCTTCATCTTTTCGCCTGCCCATCTCCCGCTGGTTTGCCAGCTCCCGGTTCACAGCACATACTGCCCGGACATACTCCTCCAGAGAAAAATGGGGGTAGCGAAAGATGCCCAGGGTGCGCAGTCCGCTCCAATAAATACTGGAAGGTTTTCTTTTCAACCCCCTTCCTGCGGCTTCGCCAATGACGCCCTTTTCCCCGCTCTTTTTCAGAGGCTCTATGAGATCAAGTTCCAGATCATTTAGCTTCTGCAGGAAAGCTTTCGGTGTCAGGTGGCGCTGCTGCTCCAGCTCCATTAATAGGTAAGGTACAATAAAAAAATATTTTGCCCGGGTCTGAATGGTGGAGGTGCCTGGGAAAAGCAGGTTGGCAAAGCCGTCGCGAATCTGGCCGATGCCAAGCTCGTCCACAGCACCCGGAGCTGTCAGCGCATGCAACACCGCCATCACTTTATGGCGGTGTTCCGAAGAATAATCGATCCAGCCCAGTTGAATACGGCCCATCTTCTCAACGCCCCGTCAAAGTCGCAAAATCACTCTTCAAAATAATCCGTGTCAATACTTTTTACTTCGTACACTTCACTGGTCGACACGCCCAGGTTATGCTGGATCATGTACTTGGCCAGTTGGTAACTGTCAATCAACACAACTTTATTTTCTATGCTTTCAGCATAGGCAACAGCCTCTTTTGTGAATGTTGATGTTGTGATAAACACACCTTTTTTAGCCCGTTGCCCTACCAAGGCACCCACAAACTTTTGTATTTCTGGTCTACCGACAGGGTTTTGCCAGCGTTTCGCCTGGATATAGATGATGTCCAACCCCAGCTTATCTTCCTTAATGATCCCGTCAATGCCTTCATCGCCACTTTTGCCGATGGCATGGCCGGCATCTGCACGGGACCCGCCATAACCCATTTTTAGCAGCAAATCAACCACCAACCGTTCAAAGAATGACGGAGACCCTTTCTGTAATTTTTCCAGTATTTCCGTAACAAGCATTTGTTCGATCTCTTCAAAGGCTGCTTCCAGCACTTCCAGGGGGGTTTTTTCTTTGTTATCTGGTAGGGTATCCGCTATAGATGTATTATCGGTTAAACCAACGAACTCCCGGAATTCATTAAATTGTTCCAGATACTTTCTGTCAATCTCTTGCGGTTTTTCCTTCAGCACTTCCAGGCCACGCTTTGTGATCTGAAAATATCCACGCCTGAGGCTTTCCAGTAATTTCGCTTTTTGCAGGTACGTTTTGGCCCAACCCACCCGGTTGTGAAATACCGTCTGTTTGCCGCTGGAGAGCAGCTCCCGCAAATCTTCTTCGGTTAATTGAAAGTATTCGGCCAGCTTGTCCCTGACTTCACTCACCGCGTGTTCTCTCTGATCGCTGACAATTTCCATCATGGGTAGCATAAACTTTTCGTATCCAGGTACAGCCATATATAAACCCCCTTCAGCCGGAGCACTTTCTACAGTTACTAGGCCTTTTATTTAAACAATTTCCTCATTGCCCTTCCTGTTGCCTTGCCGACTGTTCTTCTCCCTGCTCTCTTCGCCATTTTCTTCGGACTGCCGCTGGTAATGGCAGAAACATCCCCCAAAAGCCTAGCGATCTGATATAAAATCCCCCGCGTCTTGTTGATTGACAATGTTATCACCTCCGGCATTTATCTTTCATCAAGAATGCCTGATAAATCGTCATTAAACTCTGACATCCCCCGTGTACGGTTCGCCTTTGGGATTGTAGGTTAAGTTAAACACCATATCCGACAGCCATTTTTTAAATGACGGGTTATCGTTAAACTGTTTAAAAAGCTCCATGTTGTCGGACATCATATTCATAACAGCTTTCTTTAAAGCCCTTTCACTTTCGATTCTCGCGTTTTGCTTGTCCGAGTTCTTCATGGCGTTCTGATAAGCAGCATCTTTTGAAACCGCAGCAGGGATACCGGCTATGTGCCTTTTAACCTGGTCTTCGTCTTTCCAGTCGATATTACCCCACATATCGTGGAAGCTCTCCAGGATGCTGCTTAAAAGGTCCATCTCCGGCTCGCTACCTCCGCCCCCGCCCCCTGTGGGCACCGGGTCAACGGCATACTCGGCTTGCTCTTCTAATAGGATGGACATGGTTTGCTTGATCTCTGCCCGGTAGCTGTCAAGATCAACCGCTTCCAGGATCCCTTTAGATAAATCCTCTTCAACTGGAGAAGGAAGCTTTGGGATGAGCAGGTTTAAAAATAAGGACAATTTCTCCCAGGCCGGGTTCCCATAGGGCAAGATGGCCCCTAAGAAACCATAAGTCCTGACAAATGACTTGGCGTTTCCTTTAAAGTTAACTTGCTCGTCTTCACCCAGGTTTTCATAATTGCCCACACAGGCATCAAGAATCGGGTCTAAGCGGTCCCGATCAGCCCCGCTTAAGTAGAGCTCAACCAGTGTATCCACATGGTAATCCGTATAAACCTGGTGCTGCTGCATTTCAGCTATCAGGTCATAAAGCTTGTTCGGGTCTGTTTCCTCTGAGAGGATAGTTGTCGTATAATACCTTTCAAAGGCCTTCTTAATCGTCTCCGTATCGTTGGCAAAATCAAGGATAAATACATCTTTCTTGCCGGGGTGGGCCCTGTTCAACCGGGAAAGGGTCTGGACGGCTTTGATATCCGAGAGCATCTTGTCCACGTACATGCTGTGTAAGAGGGGCTCGTCGTAGCCGGTCTGAAATTTATTGGCCACTACCAGAAACCTATAGGGGTCCTTCTTGAATTCCGCTTCAATTTTATTGCTGGGAAACCCGTTTATTGATGCTTCCGTCATTATCTTGCCTTTATATTCCTTTTCCCCGGAAAAGGCCACGATCGCTTTGTATTGGCTTTTCCTCTTCTCCAGGCATTTCGTGATGGCATAATAGTATTCAATGGCCCTCTCAATGCCGCTGGTGACAACCATGGCCCGGGCCTGGCCGCCGATCTTCCCTTTGGCGATCACCTGATTATGGAAATGGTCCACCATGATCTCCGCTTTCTGTTCAATGGCGTAGGCATTGGACTCCACGTAGTTGCGAAGCCTCTTCTGCGCTTTCTTTTTGTCAAACAGGGGGTCGTCCTCCACAATTTTAGCAATTTTATAATAGCTCTTAATGGGCGTATAGTATTTCAGCACATCCAGGATAAAGCCTTCCTGGATGGCCTGTTTCATGGTATAAGTATGGAAGGGCTTATGCTGCACCTCCGGCCCGCTGGGCACAGGAATGCCGAACATTTCCAGAGTTTTGTTTTTGGGCGTGGCGGTAAAAGCAAAATAGCTGGCATTCTTGAGCATCTTGCGCCCTTCCATCATCTTTATAATTTTATCTTCTACCGTCTCTTCCTCCTCCACGGTGTATTCCCCGGATAGGGCCATGTTCATTTTAGCTGACATGCTGCCGCTCTGGCTGGAATGGGCTTCATCTATGATAATGGCAAACTTGCTGCCCTTGTGTTCTGTGCCGATTTCATCTAATATATAGGGAAATTTATGAACGGTTGTGATGATGATCTTTTTACCCTGCGTGATCAGTTTTTTTAGATCCCCGGAGCTTTCCGCATGCCCCACGGTATTAGAAACCTGCATAAACTGTTTTATGGTATTCTTAATCTGCTTATCCAAATTAATCCTGTCTGTAACCACAACCACGGAGTCAAAGACGTTTCTGCCGTCCTTTTCCAGCCCCACCAGCTGGTGGGCCGTCCAGGCAATGGAGTTGGATTTGCCGCTTCCCGCGCTGTGTTGGATAAGATATTTCTGCCCGGGGCCTTTTTCCCTGGCATCGGCAAGGAGCGCCTTGACTACAAAGAGCTGGTGGAACCTAGGAAAAATCTGCTTGTAGGTCTTTTTCTTTGTCCGCTCGTCTTCTTCCACCACTACCTGGGCATAATTTTCGATGATATTGGCGAGCTCGGTTTTTGAAAATATATCTTTCCACAGGTAATCTGTCTTGATCCCATGGGGGTTGGGGGGATTGCCGGCGCCGCCGTTGTGGCCCTTGTTGAAAGGCAAAAACCAGGATTTCTTACCCTCAAGCCTGGTGCAGAACTTGACCTCGTTGTCGTCGACGGCGAAGTGGACCATGCACCTTTTAAACTGGAATAAAAGCTCCCTGGGGTCCCGGTCCAGTTTATATTGCTGCACCGCATCGTCCACGTTCTGCTTGGTAAGCCTGTTTTTCAGTTCAGCCGTAATGATGGGGAGGCCGTTGATAAAAATAACCAGGTCCAGGGCCAGCTGGGTATTATTTTGGGAGTACGTCAGCTGCCTGGTTACGCTGAAGATGTTCTTCTCAAACATTTCCCCGGCTTTGATGTTTTTCTCGGTGGGGGTCATATAGAACATGATGAGGTTGGCGGGATAAAAATTGATGCCTTTTCTTAAAACGTCGATGATCCCGCGCTTGGCAACCTCCCCCTGCAGCCGGTTTAAGAACTGCGCTTTTTTATGGTCGCTTTTTAAGATGCCGATCTTCTCCACTTCGTCCGCTTGGGTGTCCTGCAAGAACCTGAGCAGACGGGATTCGTCAACAGCATAGTCCCGGTTGTAATCCTCATTTGTCCCCAGTTCATAGCCGTTGTTCTGGATTAAATAGTTTACAATTATATCTTCCAGGCCTGATTCTTTGGTGTTAGTGGGCAAGGGTTAACCCTCCTTTCCCATAGAAATTTCTTCTTCCTCCAGGGTTTCTAAAGCCGGGTCTCCAACAACCTCTTCTATTTCTTCCCAGGAATCTTCGACTTCAATATTGCGCACGTCTACTTTCCCGGTTACGACGGCGGAGATGAGGCTCGTGCGGTATTCGGTGATGAGGTCTATTTCTTTTTTAATAATTTCAACGGCCTTATCTATGGCTTGGGTTTTTGATTCTATATAAGCAACAATTAGTTGTTGTTCTGCGAGTGGAGGAAGAAAAATGAACAACCTAGTGAATTTTTCCTTTGTAAAATGGGCAAACGTAGCCTTATTGCAAATCAAATCAATGTACCCTATGTCTTTTAATGATTTTAGCCAATAATATAAAAATTTGTTTTTCCCATAGCCTTTTTCTCTAACTCTATGTACTGCATTTTGAATATAGCAAGGTTCTACAGCACCATTCCAAATGCAGCTTACTGCTACATCTCCTCCTTCCACAACAATTAAATCTCCAATTTCTATCTTATATTTAACCTTGTCTTTTTCAGAAAACCACATCTTTTTAACATTATTAAAATCAATTCTGTCCCAAAAAACGTTTAATGCGCATAGATATTTTTCTAATGTATCGCTCGCATCTTCCTTATTTGGTTGAAGCATTTTCCCAAGTTCTATATCATAAATCTTTCCTACTTGAGTAACTTCCCACCCCTCAGGTATGTCTCCCAACCATTCAATCCCCGATGGCTTCATCTTGGCCTTGGGGTCTAATCCCTTTGTAACAGCTTGATTGATAATTGCTTGTTTTTGCTCTTTTAGGAGTTCAATTAGCTTCTTTTTATTTTTGATATATTTATTGATTTTGGCAAGCTTGCTGTCCAGGTAACGGACAATCTGGTTTTGTTCTTCTTTGGGTGGAATAATACTTTGCATACATTTAAACTCTTCATATCTCAAACTTAACTGATCATCGCAAATTCCATATGAATTTCTATGAGATTCTTCAATATAATTAGGTGTTCTTAGCAAATAATGATAAAACCTATGATTAATATTACTTATCGGTTTAAGCACAATATACGCAGGACTCACTATTCCTTCATATTTTGAAGCTCCAACTGCCCCCTGCCACATCCTCATCTTATTGTAGACTATATCATTTGGCTCTACTAGCTTATATTTTGATTTGTCCAAGTTCGATGAATCTTTTTTTGATGAAGATTTCAGTAGTTCTGATTGTTGTATTACTCCTCTTTTAATTGTTACCGATAACAATGTTTTATCAATAAAATTAACAGTTATCCTTTCAGTCCAGAGAGCTTTATTAGGCTTTATATCCCAATGCTCCGGCACACTCTCTAACCATAATAACTCCGTTTTTTTATACACCGGATAAGGTTTAAACCCATTATCCATATCCCTAACCCCCAATGATCTCATGGAGCAATCCTTCAGTTTCGGCT
>CALJJZ010000095.1 GCA_937973635.1 uncultured Bacillota bacterium
CGTCGTCTCCCTGGGGGACCTGGTGGTGGCCGACCCGGCGGCCAGGGTGGAAGATCTGATGACCAAAAAGGTTGTCCAGGTGTACACCCATACGGACCAGGAGGCGGTGGCGCGGCTGCTCAAGGACCGGGATCTTTTGGCCGTCCCTGTGGTGGACAGGGAAGAGCGGCTGGTGGGGATCGTTACCGTGGACGACGCCATCGACATCCTGGAGGAAGAGACGACGGAGGATATGCTCAAAAAGACCGGCATCGGTTCTTTTCTCTACAAAAGGGAGGAGTGGCGCAGTAACCGCCTCATCAGCGGTTCCCTCTGGCAGGTCTTCAGGGTGCGTTTGCCGTTTTTAATTATCACCCTGCTGGGCGGGATGCTGGCCGGGGCGGTAATCGAAGTATTTGAAGAGACCTTGGAGGCGGTGGTCTCCGTCGCCATCTTTATCCCGGTGATTATGGATATGGGGGCAACGTGGGGACCCAGTCCTCCACCATTTTCACCCGGGCCATGGTTCTGGGGCAGATCAACATGTCCCGGTTTATAAGGCACCTGGGCCGGGAAGTGGGTATCGGCGCCGGCATGGGGGCGCTCCTGGGGGCGGCTGCCCTGGTTATTGCCACAGCCTGGCAGGGCATCCCTGCGTTGGGCTACGCCGTGGGTCTCTCCCTCTTCCTTACGATCATCCTTGCCACGGCCCTTGGCTTTCTTATCCCCTATCTGCTCATCCGGATAGGACTAGACCAGGCCGCCGGAGCAGACCCGATTATCACCACAATTAAAGACCTCTCCGGCCTGGCCATCTACTTTGTCCTTGCAGGACTGTTCCTCTCCCACCTGATGTAGGGCCGGGACCCTTGCTGTGATGCCAAGTCTGGCCGGGCGGGGGGGTATCCCTTCGCCGCCTGGGCGGTCCTCCGGCCTGGTATATGTAATAATGCCTAGGGGGCAGGCTTGTATCCACGATACAAGCCTGCCCCTGTTCCAATGCCGATTTTACTGCCTAACTGCCTCTTTTTTTTAGGGCAAGGTCGATCTCCCGGGCAGCTTTTCTCCCCGACAGCACCATGCCGCCGAAAACAGGCCCCATGCGGTGGCCGCCAAAGACGGCGCCGGCAGACATTCCCGCCACATAGAGGCCGGGAAATACTTCTCTAGTATGGTCGAGCAAAAAGTTTTCTCCTGCCGCGGCCCACATGGGACGTTCTCCGATGATTTTCCCTGTTTCCGTAAAGAGCTTGCCTTTTAATTTTTCCTGTACAAACCGTACGACCTGGCAGTCGTGCCCCGTAGTGTCAATGACGTATGCCGCTTCTACGGCGACGGGATCTACATGCAGGTTGGCCATCTGCACGGCAGTCCAGTTTAAGACCACTCCCGTTACCCGTTCTCCCCCTTCGGTAAGGACGTCCTCGGCTGCCAGCAGGTTAAAGATCTTCGCTCCGCTGCGGATGGCTTTGGCTCCCATGGAAGTGACGGCAAGGACGGCATCGGCCGAATAATAGCCGTCTCCGTGGCTCTGGTGCGGGATCTCAAACTCGGCAAATATTTCTCTGGCTTCCTCCTGAAAAACGATGAGATTGAACATGATCCCCCCGCCCCACATCCCTCCGCCGATGCTGAGCTTCTTTTCAAAGACAGCGATTTTGTGCCCCCTTTGGGCCAGGAAGTAAGCCGCCGTTAAGCCAGCCGGGCCTGCGCCTATTATAGCTACATCCGCTTTTAGGTACGTTTCAAACTCCTTTAAATACCGCTGGATAATAATACTGGTAATACGTACGTCTTTTAGCATTTTGTTTCTCCTTCCATCAACGAGGATTTAATTAAATTGGTGGCTCGAATAAAGGATAAAGCGTTTTCAGGTTTTTTCTGGCACCCCCGTTTCTTGCTCGCTGCCGGGCGGGAGATACTGAAAACCAAAAACGGGCCATCGCCCAGGCCCGTTTCCGGTAGATATAAAAAAACAAATATCTTCGCACGTCCCTACGCTGGCATTACCCAGAGCGGATTGAATCCGCCGAACAGGTTTAATGGGTTAAGGAACTTCAAGCGCGTTCCTCTCTCAGCCTCCGCTAGGAAGCACCCCGGCAGTTATGATCTTTTGCTTATATTTTATCCTTTTTTTGTTAAAAGGACAAGGGCAAAAAGGAGTAAATCACCCTGTAGGATAATGACTTGTGTCGTTATTGTTACCTGTGAACCAGGCCCTGCAGGATACGAGCCCCGGTGGCCGAAAGGCCCAGGTCGTCCAGCTCGGCGGCCAGGGAGAGGGCATCGCCGTAGCCGCCGGCATAGCCGTTTACCCGGGCTGCCGCCGTGGAAGCGACGAAATCCCCAAAGTCGGGATAGAAAGCCTTGAATTCCTGCATGAGGAAGGTCAGGCCCTGCAGGTAATACTTCTGGTGGTAATCTTCCGCCGGATAAAAGGTGGTGAAGGGGACGATTTCTGTAGTTACCTTTTTCCCGTACCTGGCTTCCAGCCCGGCTTTGCTTTCCCGGGCGAGCCGTTCCTGCTCCCCGTCGTGAACGAAGATGATGTTCATGTACTGGCGGGAGAAAGGCTGCTGGAACGGGTCGTGGGCGGCCCAGAATATTTCTAGAAGCCCGGCGTAAGAGATTGAAGCGTGGTCGTATTCCAGCTGCAGCGTTTCCGTATGGTCGCCCAGCCGGTAGTACGTAGGATTTTCTTTTGTGCCCCCGGCATAGCCTACGCGCGTGCGCACTACGCCTTTTAATAGCCCGAACCGGGCGTCAGGGCCCCAGAATCAGCCCAGGGCGAAGGTGGCCGTTTCCAGTTTATGCGGCGCCCGCAGGTCGATGGGGGGGCGCCTGGCTTCCAGGGCAACATTTTCTTGCTGTTGAGCAGACATATATCTTTCCTCCTTGGGCGTATTTTTTTCTTCCCGGCCGGGGCTCTCGCCCGGCTTTAGGGCCTGCCCGCACCCTGCCAGAAGCGGCAGCAGGACCAAGATCAGCAGGCAAAGGAAGGCGGGCATTTTCCTTTCCTTTGCTGTTACTTTTTTTGGTACTTTTATTTTTCCCCTCATGGCAGTTTTCGCTGGCAACCTCCTTGCGGCAGCGGAAGCGGGCCGGTTGAAATTGCATTTACTATTATATAGCATTTAATAATTATTGTCATCTTCAAAGCTATTTTTGATTGCGTCAAGCCATTGTAGGTTTTTTAAAACCTCACACTACCAGAACACTGTTTATGCCCTTTAATGCTTTTCGTGTCAGGCTGCTGCCGTTTTGAAACAGTGGAACATTACCTAATCTTTCCGTACCAATTAACCTTT
>CALJJZ010000096.1 GCA_937973635.1 uncultured Bacillota bacterium
CTCCGTGGCCGTGGAGAACCTCTCCGCTTCCGAGTCCCGCATCCGCGACCTGGATATGGCCCGGGAGATGATGGAGTTCACCAAGAACCAGATCCTCATGCAGGCCGGTACAGCCATGCTGGCCCAGGCCAACATGAAACCCCAGATGATCCTGCAGCTTTTGGGGTAAAGGCTTGGTTTGGTTAAACAGCAGGCAGCGTTAAAGTTAGGGGAAAGAAAAAGGAAGGGGCCCCGTTTAAGGCCGGCCCCTTCTTTACTTCTCCCCCCTGCTGACGATAATTCAAGTAGGAGCAATTTACGCCCGGGCGGGAGGCAGAGATGAAAAAAAGGCAGAAAAAAAACAAAGGGGCCAAGGCGCCAGGCATTAATGCCCATAGCGGCAGGATTATTTTCGCCAGCGAAGAGGCCCTTTACCGGCGGAATATGGAGGCCCTGCGGCTGCGTTACCCTGAACTGGCCCGGCAGGTCGAAAAGACTATGCTGCGGGGGTATAAACTTGTCCCTGCGTCTACGGGTCTTCTTAATCTCTACCTGCTGGCGGAAGACGCCTACTACTATGACCACCAGGACCCGCTTAAAGACGTGCAGGAGCAGCTTGCTGCCCTGGAGCTGAAAAATACACGCCTGGCTGTATTCCTTGGCCTGGGCCTAGGGTACCAGCTCCTGTACTTTCTCCGCCATATGGCTAAAGAGCAGCACACCAGCCATATCCTGATCTTGGAAAAAGACCTGGAGATTTTTAAAGCAGCCCTTAAAGCTACCAACCTTGTCCCTCTGCTGGAGAATGGAAATATTTCCTTTATGGTCGGCCTTCCTCCCGACGCTTTTTATGTGCAGCTGCGCCAGTACCTGGCAGAAAAATCCCGTTTTATCTTGCTTAAAGCCATGAAGGCCGTTTACCATAGCTCTGCTCTGCGGTTGCATAAGGACTACTACCTCCATGCCTTAAAGCAACTGCGGGAAAGCGGCGCCCACCAGGTGCTGAACTTTGGCAATGACCCTAAAGACTCCCTCATCGGCGTGGAGAATATGCTGGAAAACATCGGTGAGATCGTCTACAACCCGGGGATCAACCTCCTTTTTGAAAAGTTTAAAGGTAAGCCCGCCGTGATCGTGGCGACGGGGCCTTCCCTCAATAAGAATAAATACCTTTTAAAAGGCCTGGAGAAAAAGGCTTTACTCCTTGCCCCTGATGCCTCTTTAAAAATTATGTTGGCTATGGGGGTTAAACCGCACGTGGTTGTGGCCCTGGAGCGGACCATGGGGATCTATAAAATGTTTGACGGGCTGCAGCCAGACGAAGTAAAAGACGTTTACCTCGCGGCCTGTCCCGTTATCGACCGGCGTATTTATGCAGCCTACCCCGGCCCCCGTATTATTGTGTACCGCAACTTTGACCATTTTAAATGGCTGGGCCTGGATAAGGGCATCCTGGAGATAAAACTCTCGGCAGGAAACATGGCTTTTAAAATTGCGGAAGCCCTTGGTTGTGACCCGATTATTTTAATTGGGCAGGATCTGGCCTTTTCTCCTGAGGGAAATACCCATGCCGCGGGGATGGCCCTTGGAGAGAAACGGGAAGCGCTTTACCAGAGGGGCGTGCGCCAGGTCATGGGCAATGACGGCAAGCCTATCCTCACCAGCAATGTATGGTATCCCTTTATCAAGGCATACGAGCTGGACCTGGCCCAGTACCGGGGTACCTGTATCAATAGCACGGAGGGCGGCGCTTACATTAAAGGGACCACGCTACTGCCTTTTAAGGAGGCCATAGACCGCTACCTCCAAGTAGAATATGACCCTTTAGCTGTGCTCAAGGAAGCCCTTGCTCCTTTTTCTGTTGACGAAGCGCAGCGGGATCTAGAAAAGGTAAAGTCCTTAATTGAGCAGGCGACGGCGGATCTGGAAGAGATGCTTGCCCTCTGCGAAGAGGGGCTTAAAAAACACGGGGAGTACCGGGAGACGCTGCTCCATTATTTACATAATCCTAAAGAAAGCCCCCTGCGGCAGAAAGAGTTGGCCAAGATACACAGGGAAGTGGTAACGCCCAAAAAGAAGATCGCCGCTGATTATTATCATACCTACCAGCTCTTTTTTATGCACATTTTCCAATCATATCATATTAAGTTTGAAATGGAGATGGTTGCCATAGCCGATAAATATGACGACCCTTCCCTTGCTTTGGCGGATTTTATCTTGCAGCAGGCAGAATGGTATCTTGTTTGCCAGGAACTTATGGCCGTCTGCCTGCAGTCCTTGGCTAAAGCAAAGGGTACCTTGTTGGGCTTAGAAAAGGTGCCCCTGTTTGGGGGACAGTGCTGAGACAGAGATTTAGTTAAGGGCGGGGAGAGAGGATCATGCCGCAGAGGATCGTGCTGGGCCGCAGGGAGGTAGGCCCCGGGTGTATGCCCCTTGTCATTGCTGAAGTGGGCATAAACCACGCCGGGGACATGCACAAAGCGAAGCAGATGATAGATGCTGCCGCCGCGGCGGGCTGTGAATGCGTTAAATTTCAGACCCATATCCTTGAGGAGGAGATGATCCCTAACGATGTGATTCCCGGCAATGCCGCGGAATCCATCTGGGAGCTGATAAGCAGGTGTACCCTTACGGCAGACGAAGAGAGGGAGCTTAAAGCATATACGGAAGCAAAAAATATGCTTTTTCTCAGCACGCCTTTTTCCAGGGCTGCAGCGGTGAGGTTGCACGGGCTAGGCGTGGCCGCTTTCAAAATCGGCTCAGGAGAGTGTAATAACTACCCGCTGCTAGAGCATATTGCAGAGTACGGCAAACCTGTACTCCTTAGTACGGGCATGAATGACCTGGACAGCATTTCCAGGGCTGTGGACATCCTGCGTAAATATGAGGTTCCTTTTGCCTTGCTCCACTGTACCAGCGTTTATCCCACGCCTTACAGAATGGTGAGGCTGGGAGCGCTGGCAGAGCTGCAGCGGGCTTTTCCCGATGCCGTTATCGGGCTGAGCGACCATTCTCCCTCGATCTACCCCTGCCTTGGCGCAGTGGCCCTGGGGGCCAGCATTTTGGAGAGGCACTTCACCGCCGATAAAAGTTGGCCTGGCCCCGATATCCCTGTTTCCATGGATCCCCTAGAGCTCAGGCAGCTCATCGCAGGGAGCAGGGCAATTTATGAAGCCCTGGGCGGCAGCAAGGGGATCCTGGAAGAGGAGCTGCCCACCATCAGGTTTGCCTATGCCTGCGTAGTGGCCATACGCGACATTGCCAGGGGAGAAGAGCTCACCAGGGAGAATATTTGGGTGAAAAGGCCGGGAACGGGAGAAATAAAAGCTGGAGATTATGAAAAAATCCTGGGGAAAATTGCTGCTGTAGCCATCAAGAAAAATGAACAGCTCAGGTGGAGGTACATCCGATGAGCAAAAGAAAGATCCTTTTTTTAACAGGAACCCGCGCTGATTTTGGCAAACTGAAGCCCTTGATCAAAGCTGTGGAGCAGTCAGGTGAGTTTAGATATAATATTTTTGTTACAGGGATGCATACGCTGAGCCGCTATGGTTTGACGGTAAACGAAGTTTATAAGGAAGGGTTTAAAAACGTCCATGTTTTTATGAACCAGACCCACGGCGACCCCATGGACCTGGTGCTTGCCAATACAATTACAGGTTTTTCCCGTTATATTAGTGAGTTCAGGCCAGACCTCATTGTAGTACACGGAGACCGGGTAGAGGCGCTGGCCGGGGCTATTGTCGGGTCGCTGAACAATATTTTGGTGGCACATGTTGAAGGTGGGGAACTTTCGGGGACTATCGACGGTGTTATCCGCCATGCCATTTCTAAACTTGCGCACCTCCACTTTGTTTCCAACGGTGAAGCATCAGCGCGCTTAAAACAGCTGGGTGAGCTGCCGGAGAACATCTTTGCCATAGGCTCTCCCGATATTGATATTATGCTTTCCCCCCAGCTGCCCTCTATCCAGGAAGTCAAAGAGCGCTATGCCATTGATTTTGACAGGTATGGCCTAGTGCTTTTCCATTCCGTGACCACAGAGCTGGACAGGTTGGAGGAAAACGTGGAGCAGCTGCTACAGGCTTTGCTGCAGAGCGGCAGAAAATATGTTGTGATCTACCCGAATAACGACGTGGGCTGCGATGTGATTTTAAATGGCTATGCTGCTTTAAGGGAGCACAGCAACTTTAAAATTTTCCCCTCCCTGCGTTTTGAGTTTTTTTTAACCTTGCTCAAGCACGCCGATTTCCTCCTCGGCAATTCCAGCGCCGGTATCCACGAAGCGCCGGTGTACGGCATTTATAGCATTAATATCGGGACCCGCCAGAGGAGACGTTTTGCCCATGCTTCTATCCTTAATGTAGGATACAGCAGGGAAGAAATTTTACAGGCGCTGGAGAGCATCGAAAAATTGCCTCCCTGTAAGCCCTGTTATCTCTTTGGCAGGGGTGACAGTGCCCGCAGGTTTCTGGAAGTGTTAAAGGGAGAGGAAATATGGAAAACGGAGAGGCAAAAAGAATTCCAGGACCTAGCTATGCTAAAAATGAGCTGAATATCTATGCTATTATTACAGCCCGTGGCGGTTCAAAAAGGCTGCCGGGAAAAAACCTGCGCCTCCTGGCTGGCAAGCCGCTGCTAGCTTATAGTATAGAAGCGGCCCGTGCCTGTCCCCTGGTAAGCCGTTGTTTTGTCAGCACAGAAGACAGGGAGATCATGGAAGTCAGCCGCAAGTGGGGGGCGGAGGTTATCCGCCGTCCGGAAGAGCTGGCCAAGGACGGTGCCTTGAGCAAGGATGTGGTGCGCCATGCCCTGGAAGATCTCGCCGCAAGGGGCCTTTTGCCCCATTATTTTGTATTACTGCAGCCCACTTCCCCTTTGCGGACGGCGGAGCACCTCCAGTTATGTATAGCACAATTTTTAACCTCTGGAGCAAAATCTGCGGTAAGCGTGACCAAGGCAGAACACCACCCCTTTAAGATGTTTGGCCTGGACGAAGACGGCTTTTTAATTAAAACTGTGCCAAACGGCGAAATGGAGCTGCCGGCGCAAAGCCTCCCTGCTTTCTACCGCACCAACGGGGCAATTTACCTTGCCGCCAGTAAAAATTTTTTGGAGCACGATACTTTCTATCTAGATCCTATCCTCCCTTTTTTCATGAGCCCTGAGGAAAGCGTGGATATAGATACCTGGCTTGACTTTGAAATTGCTGCTCTGCTGTTGACGAAAAAGCAAAAGGGCAGAGAATAGAAAGGCCATTTTTGAAGCGCCAACGGCATTTACAGGCAGGAGGCCTTTTATTAATGAAAACATTGAAAGTCTTGCACCTGGCAAGTTTTGCGGGGAATATTGGCGACAACGCCAACCACAAGGGAGCTAGGGCCTTGCTGCAAAAAAATTTAAGTTTTCGCCTTGCGTACACGGAGCTGGAGATAAGAGAGTTTTACTGGCAAAAAAGGAGTTTTGACCAGGATTTCGTCAACCTTGCCAACGGACACGACCTCGTGATGATCGGGGGAGGCAACTATTTCGAGCTCTGGGTGGAAGATTCGCCCACAGGCACCTCCATTGGGTTTGGGCCGGAGATCTTGTCCTTAATCAGGCCGCCTGTGGTCTTTTATGGCCTTGGTTGTGACCCTTATAAAGGTTTTTCGGAAAACACCTTAAAAAAATTCAAAAATTTCCTTGACTACGTGCTGACTTCTCCTGGCTGCCTGGTTTCTGTCAGGAACGACGGTTCTTTACAACATATTTACAAGTACTTTGGCAAGGAGTACGCGGCCAAAATTTATCAAATACCTGACGGCGGCTTTTTTACAGAAGTGGGAGATTATTACCACCCACAAATTAAAAAAGGGAACCTCTATCTCGGCATTAACTTGGCTGGCGATATGCTTGATCTGCGTTTCCCCGCCGGAGAGACGAAGCATATCAGTTACGAGGATTTTCTGGCGTTATTTTCCAGTTTGCTGGAAAATTGTCTGGCGGAAAGGGGAAACCTCCATCTCGTTTTCATCCCTCACATTTTCAGGGACCTGGCTATTATTTCCGACCTGTTAAACCTACTACCTGATCCCTATCGCCGGCGCAGGATTACGGTAATGCCATACCTGCATGGAGAAGGGGCCCAGGAGTATATTTTTGACCTTTACCGGAAATGCCTCTTCGTCATGGGTATGCGCTTTCACGCCACTGTCTGCCCCCTAGGGCTGGGAGTGCCTACAATTGGCCTGGCCTCTTACCCTAAGATTGAAGATCTTTACCGGGAATTGCAGCTGCCGGAACGGGCTGTGCGCGTAAATGAAAAAGGGTTTGTGCCAAAACTGGAGGCATTAATTGACCATACGCTGGAAAACAGGCAGGCTGTTGTGGAAAAATACGCGAAGATCAAGGACTCTTTGTTGGAACAGATCAACAGTTTCCACCGCATCATGGATCATTGGCTGAAGAAGTTTTGCTGACCCACGGCGCTGCCCGGGAGAAAGAACTTTTCCATAATTTTTTGAGGGGTGAAGCGGGGATGAAAGTTTTTCTGGACGGGCAGGAAATCCTTTTCCGGGAAGGGACGGGGGAGGAGATCGCCGCACGGCTGCAGCGGGGAAACCTGGTGATCCGTTCGTTGGAGGTAAACGGCGTGGAGCTGCTGAACGCTTCCCTGGAGGAAGCGCTGGCCCTTGACGCCCCGGGCAAAGTGGTGCGAATCACTACGGCGGCGGCGGGAGACCTGCTGCGGGAGGCCATGCGGGAGGCCCGCGACTGTTACCTGCCTCGGCTGCTGGCGGGCCTGCCGGAAATCCGGGAGCGCTTTCTGGAGGGGGATGATCGCTCTGTCTACACCATGATCAATGCAGTCCTGGAAGGGCTGGAGTGGCTGGACCTGACTTTCCGGGCCTACCTGCGCCAGGGCAACTTCCCTGGGGTGGAAGCGGTTTTTACGCGGGAGTACAGCCTATTGGCCCATAAATTGCAGGAGCTGGAGACGGTCTTGCGGGGGCAGCTGCTGGGAGCGGCCTGTGACCTCCTGGAGCAAGAAGTAGCCCCTTTTCTGGAAAAACTGGTGCCCCTGGCCCAGGAGCTGTTAGGGGACGCGGCAGGGCAGTAAGCTGCAATTTAAATAAGGAATAAAATAAAGACATACCGCCGGGAGCGCTAAAGATGGTGGACGAAGGTTGGGCTGCCTTTTTTAGTTTCTAGCCCCCCGGTAGTTAATAAAGGTGCCCTAGTGCCGATATAAAAATTGAAAAGCTGTGCTCTTCATAAGGAAGTGTTTTCCCTTGTGGACTTGGATGGAGCCGTATCTCTGGGAAAGGAGGGTAAAGAAGGTGAAAGTTGACGGTGTCGAGCCTGTCCAGTTGCACAAGGTACATGACTTTACGCAGAAAACGGTTGTCCAGGAAAGCCAGCGCCAGGACCCCCAGCAGAAGCAGCAAGAACGGATACTGGGCCATGAGCAGCCAGTGGGAGAGTGGGAGCGCAGCAAGCTAGAGGAGATGCACGAAGCGCTACAAAAGATGAACCGCACGGCGGAGGCCTTTAATATTAACCTGCGCTTTCGCATTCATGAAGGCACGGAGCGCATTATGGTCCAGGTCATTAACCGCGAGAGCCAGGAAGTAATCCGGGAGATCCCGCCTGAGCGCATCCTTAACATGGTGGCCCAGATCCAGAATATGCTTGGCCTTTTTGTAGACGCCAGGCGTTGATTTTTTTCTTTGCAGAGGGAAAGGGAGGGGTGCTTTTTATGTCTAGGATCAGCTTCGGCGGCCTTGCCTCGGGCCTTGATACCAATACCCTGATTAAACAGCTCATCCAACTGGAGCGCGAGCCCATCGAAAAAAAGGAAAAAAAGATTTTGGAACTGGAACGGGTCAGGGACGCCTGGCGGGACATCAATATGCGCCTCTATAACCTGCGCACGCTGGTCCAGGAGCTGCGTGACCGGAATAATTTCCTGACGCTGCAGGCCACCTCCAGCGAGCCGTCGGCTGTTTCCGCCACGGTCAAAAATAAAGCGACCCAGGCGGTTTACGAAATACAGATTAGCCAGCTGGCAACACAGCATACGGTGGCCATGCAGAGCAGCGTAGACGACCTGCTGGGCAAGAGCACCACGGAGTATCTCGGTTTTAGCGGGAGTTTCCAGATCAAAGACCTGAGGTCCGGTTCTTTCAAGGAGATACAGGTAACGCCCACAGATTCCTTGAACAGCCTGAAAAACAAGATCAACGGCGCGCAGGCCGGGGTTACGGCCTCCATCATCGCTGGGCACCTGATCCTGAAGAGCAGCTTGAGCGGCGTCGCGAACAGCATAGAGCTTGCTTACCTTACCGGTGACGACGTGCTGGACGAGCTTGCCCTATACGATACGGCGGGGGCTACTTTCTACAACGAAACCGTTGCTGCCCGGGACGCCCACTTCAACCTTAATGGCATTAACTTTGTCCGTTCCAGCAACGAGGTCAGCGATTTAATCGAAAATGTCACCTTCCACCTGCACGGCGTGACCACGGGGCCTGCGCAGCTGCAGATCGGTGCCGATACAGAGCTCGCTATCTCGGTAGTGCGGGAATTTGTGGGGCAATTTAACTCCGTTAACCATTTTATCCGGGAAAGGCTGGAGAAGCCGAACGAGGAAATCAGGGACGCGAGCCGGGGCCTGCTGCAGGGCAACACCACCCTGATGAAGATCGAGCGTACCCTGCGCACCTTGGTCAACTCCCCTGTTGCTAATTACCGCTATCAGGATGAAGAGGGTAACTGGCAGCAGAAAAAGTATTATGCCCTTGCTTCCCTGGGGGTAACGACCATCGATAAGGAGGGCTACTTGCAGTTTGATGAAAGGAAGCTGGTGGCGGCCCTTGAGGACGACCCGGAGGGTGTCTTTGCTGTGCTCCAGTTTGAGTACCTGGACGAACATGGGGTCGGCACCCGTACCTACGGCGGCGTGGCCGTGGAGCTGGACAATTATTTAAAACGGCTGCTCCAGGCAGAGCAGGATAGCCAGGGCCGGCTGCTGAGGCCCATTTCCCGGGACCAGGAGGCGGCGGTGCAGCGGCGTATCGATGAGCTGCGCCGCCGCATCCAGATCAGGGAAGAGCGTCTGCTGCGCTACGAGGAGCGGTTGGTGCGTCAGTTTACCGCCCTGGAGAAGCATATTGCCACCATGCAGTCCCAGAGCCAGGAGATGGAAAATATGATCCGGCAGTTTGTCGGTTTTGGCCATTATAACCGTAGGAACTAACACAGCAAGACTTTGCTGCTCTCTTTGGGGGTAGCAGCGCGGAAGGAGTGTTTTGCCGTTTGGGAATAAACCCTTATGCCCAGTACCAAAGGACCCAGGTGGAGACCGCTGACCAAGGCAGGCTCCTGCTCATGCTCTACGAGGGGGCGCTGCGCTTTCTGGGGCGCGCGCGCAGGGCCCTGGAGGCACAGGATAAGGAGACGGCCAACAATAACATGGTGCGCGCGCAGGAGATCATTGCCGAGCTCATGTCGGCCCTTGATTTAAATGCCGGCGAGGTGGCCCTTTCCCTCTTCCGCCTCTACGAGTATATGCATTATCTGCTTGTGCAAGCCAACATCAAGAAGGACCGGGAGCTGCTGGGCCAGGTGGAAGGGATGCTGCTGGAATTAAGGGAGGCCTGGCGCGGCGCCATCGGCACGGGAGAAGCTGCCGCCCCCGGCGGGGCGGAGGAGGCCGCTCTCCGTCCGCCGCAGCAGGGCGGGCAGGAGGAGAAGGCGGCAGCGCCCCAGGTTGCACAGAGGGCCGCCCTTTTTAATGGTTACCACCCCGGCCCGGGCGAAGGGGAAGGGCAGGGCTACAGGCGGGTGAACCTCAGTGGTTGAGGCGCTGCTGCGCGAGCTGGAGCTGCTCCTGGAAAAGGAAAGATCTGTCCTTGACAAGCTGGCGCAGCAAGACCCCCCGGAAGAAGGGGAAAAGCTGCTGGAGCAGCTTGCCGCGGGGCTGGAGCGGTGCGGGGGCCTGCTGGCACGGCTGGGGGCCGCCGGGGCCGCTGCCTTTGACCGGGCGGAACTTTTACGGCTGCAGGAGCTAAAAAAGCGTCGGGAGGCAAACAGCCGTACCCTTGCCGGCCTCCTGGAGGCCGCCGGCAAAAAGCTGGCCGCACTGCGCCTGGAGCAGAAAGCCCTCGGCTCGTACCGGCCCGCTGCCTCTAGCTCCGCCCGCTTTCTGGATTGGGAGGGCTAGGAATTAAAAAATATTTAGCTAAGCTCGCTCAGGGACTAGAAAGAAACAAGCCGGATGCTTGTCGCCTCCGGCTTTAATTTTTTTAGATATTTTTTGGTGAAATGGGCAGGAATTGGCAGATCTTTGCCGAAGTAACCTAAGTTAAAAAAGATCACCTGGAGCTGCGTTAACCTGTGAAACTGTGCCGACTGAGCAATGCAAGAAGGGGAGGATAAGCCATGTTCTGGAACGACCAGCTGCTAAGGGGTCTGGCCGACGGCCTTGATACGGCGGCCCTGCGCCAGAAAGTGACGGCCAACAATCTGGCCAATTTAAACACGCCGGGCTTTAAGCGTTCGTACGTCCTCTTTAACGCAGAGTTGGAGAAAGCCCGCAGCAGGCTCTCCCTGACCCGGACGAACCCCCGCCACTATCCCGGCACGCTCCCCCGGTCGGATCCCCGGGTGCAGACGGAGCGCCATACGACGCGGCGCACCGACGGCAACAACGTGGACCTGGACCAGGAGATGCTGGACCTGGTGACCAACCAGCTGTATTATAACGCCCTGATCCAGAGGACCAGCGGCCGCCTGGCCTCCTGGCGCTATGTCATTACGGAAGGGAGAGGTTAGAGGAGATGGAGCTGTTCCGCTCTTTCCAGATCAGCGGTTCTGCCCTGACGGCGGAAAAAGTGCGGGTAGATACGGTGGCCAGCAACCTGGCCAACCTGCAGACCACCCGCACGGCAGCCGGGGGGCCGTACCGGCGTAAAACCGTCATCTTTGCCGAGCGTTTGCACCAAGCCCGCAGTGTCCCCCCTGCTTTTCGCGGCTACGGGGTGCGGGTCGCTGCCGTTGTGGAGGACCCCAACCCTCCCCGCCTGGAGTTTGATCCCGAGCACCCTGATGCCGATGCCGAGGGTTTTGTGGCTTATCCCAACATTGACCTGGCTAAGGAGATGACCGACCTGATTACGGCTTCGCGCTCCTATGAAGCCAATACTACGGCTGTGAATACGGCTAAGAGCATTTATTTAAAGGCGCTGGAGATTGGGCGCGGCTAATTTTTGCCCCAGCCCATGACAGCTAGGAGGAATGGTTATGCAAGTAAACCCTTACGCCCTGCCCCTGCCTGGGCCGGGGCCGCAGAAAAAAGAAGAGCACGCTGCAGGGGGCCCTTCCTTTGGCGGGCTTTTAAAGGAAGCCCTTTACAAGGTCAACGCGGAGCAGCTACGCGCGGCCGAGGCCACGCAGGGCCTGATCTCGGGTAAAATCGAGGACCTGCACCAGCTGATGATTGTTACGGAACAGGCGAAGCTTTCCCTGCAGCTGACCGTGCAGGTAACGGGCAAGCTGATCGAAGCCTACCGGGAAATATCGCGCCTGCAAGTTTAAGGGTATAGTAGGTGCTGCCAATGGCCAATGAAGGATTATCCCTGGAAACGATGCAGGAGCGCTGGCAGGGGCTGGGCAGGACGCGCCAGCTTGTCGCTATCATCATGGCCGCTGCCATTCTCCTTGCTGTCCTTTTGCTTGTACTTACGCCCCCTAAAAAGGAATATGTGACCCTGTACAGCAACCTGGACGCGGCCCAGGCTTCTCCCCTGCTCCAGTACCTTAAGGAGCGGGGCATTGATTTTCAGCTGGACCATTTCGGGACCACGATTAAAGTCCCGGCAAATGTTGCCGATGAGCTGCGCATCGAGATGGCGGGCAGAGGGATGCCCTTTGCCCAGGGGCTGGGCTTTGAGCTTTTTGACGAGGACCAGTTCGGCCTCACTGACTTTGAACGCCAGGTGAAGCTGCAGCGCGCCTTGCAGGAGGAGCTGCGGCGCACCATTACCTCCCTCGATGCCGTTATACAGGCCCGCGTGCACCTGGCCATCCCTGAGCCCCGCGTTTTTCTCCGGGAGCGGGCCAGCCCCTCGGCGGCCGTCTACCTGAAGCTGAACCCCTTTGTGCCGCTGCGGGAAGAACAGGTGCGGGGCATCGTCTACCTGGTGGCTTCCAGCGTGGAGGACCTCAAACCGGAGAACATCGTGCTCATAGATTCCCAGGGCAACATCCTCTACGACGCGGTCAGCAGCGCTGATCCCTTTACGGCCTTGGCTGATTCCACCCTCAAGCAGCTGGAGGTCAAGCGTGCTTTTGAGATGGAGCTGGAAAGGCGCGTCCAGGGCATGCTGGAAAGGGTCTTCGGGCCGGGCAAGGCCCTGGCCCTGATCACGTCCAGGATGGATTTTGACGCCCGTGAGACCACGGTGATTACTTATGACGAAGCGGGCGTGCCCCGCAGCACCCAGGTGATCGAGGAGCGCTTTGAAGGGACGGGCCCCGTCCCCGGGGAGGTGGGAGAGGCCAACTACCCCGGTTATGTGGGCGTCTTCCCCGGCGGCGGGGAGAGCACCTACGAGCGGCGGGAAGAGACCATCAATTACGAGATCAGCGAAAGCAGCGAAAGGGTGATCTCCGCGCCGGGGAAGTTGCTCAGCCTGCATACCTCCATCGTCGTGGATACAGGGAAAAGCCCTATAACTGCCGAGCAGATCGAGCAGGTCAACCTCCTAGTGGCGGCGGCTGTGGGGTATGACCCGGCGCGGGGCGACCAGATCAGCGTCCAGGGCATGAGCTTTGATACGACCTTTGTGGACGAGATGGAAGCGGCCCTGGCAAGCCTGGACCTGGAACGCCGGCGCCAGGAGATGTTCCAGCTGGCGGTACTGGGGGCGGCAACGCTGTTTATCCTTATCCTTTTCTTTGGTGCCCTGCTGCGCCGCCGCCGCCTGCGCG
>CALJJZ010000097.1 GCA_937973635.1 uncultured Bacillota bacterium
GTGTTTTGTTCGCCCGGAGGATACGCCCGGCGGCCTGTGGCGGCGAGAACTTTTTCCCATGGGCGTCCGGCTATTGAAACAAACTGTGCACGAGATTGCCCAGGGGGTCATCATCGCGATTCCCCAGGACCATGCCTTGGCGACCTGGGAGCCCTCGGTAGAGCGAGAGCCGCTTCCCAGGCCGGATGTTCCATTGCTGGGCTGCCTGGAGGGCTACACAGTCATCCGGGAAAAACAGCCAACTTCGGAGTTATAAAAAGATGGCCAATTTTGCCAAGAAGTTAACCCCCAAAGAACTGGAAGAAGTCGAGACCATGGCAGGTCTGGGCATGCGCTTTGAAGATATCGCCCGGCTGAAAGGAATGTGCCTGGATACCCTCCGAAAATATGCCAGGGAGCAATTGGGTCGGGGAAAAGCCAGGGCCAAGGCTGCCGTGATGCAAACCGCTTACAAGATGGCCGTTTCCGGGAAGTTTCCGGCGATGACGATGTTCTGGCTGAAAACCCAGGCCGCCTGGCGGGAGAATATGCCGGAAGAGAACCCACCGGCGGGCAAGCCGGCGGAGGGGCTGGACAAGTTCCTGCAACAGGCTATCGAGCAGGTGCAAAATGGCCGGCTGGATCCCAAGGCCGCCAGTGTGATTGCCTCTTTATCCAACGCGCTGATAAAGGCAACCGAGCAAGCCTCCCTGGAAGAGCGTCTGGCCTGCCTGGAAAGCGTCTTGAAACAGCAGCCGCAGCAAGAACAAAGCTCTCTGCTGGATCAAGCCGGTGAATCTCCCAGCACGCTGGCGTTTATCGCGGAGGAGGATTCATGAGCAGCGCTCGGAGCCGATTGGATAAAATCGCGCTGTCGCTCACGCCCCGGCAGGCGGTTTTGGCTTACATTCGCGAAGAGGTTCAACAGTTTGACGACTGGGAGGATTTAGGCCGCTGGCTGGCCGCCCCCGCCACCATGGCCCAGGTGCATCGGCGCTGGGAGAACGTCGAAAACGAGATCAAGCGCCAGATGAAAGGGAAGCCAGCGCTTTCGCTGCAAAAAGCCCTCCGCCAGGCCCGGGAAGACATCTGTTTCCTGCTTGCCCTCCAGCACACCGCCAATTTATACCTGCTGGAACAAGAATCCGGGCAGGACCTGATGCTCGCCTACCGGCTTTTCCAATTGCAGACCTTTATCCAGGAGTACACCACCAGCGCTGCGCTGGAATCGGTGCTTGTCTTTCTGGACAGCTCGCCGAATCTTTCCGCCAAGGACCGTGCACGGCATGGGGAAACACTGCGCAAGCATATCATCCGCTGCGGAGAAGACGGGAAAGGCCGTCTTCCCTACGACGCCGAACCGTTTACCCAGAAGCTGAAACGCTGGCAAGTTGATGTATCGGCGTTTCTGGCAACGCAAACGGCCACCCGGGAAGCCCTCAAAGCTCTGGAAACCCAATTTTTTGAAGGGCATTCCATTGTATTGCGGGGGCTTTGGGACAAGCTGCACAAGCGCATCAGCATGCTGGAGAGTATTCTTTCCCAAATGAGCCTCTGCTTTGCCGACCTTCTGGACCAGGCCGAACCCTGCCCGGATATTGCCGAGGAAGAGCGCTCTGCCATTACCCAGAGCATCCTCACCCGAGCCCGGCTCCAAACCCTGGAGCAGCTGGGCCGGGAGAAGGAGGCCCTTCCGATTCTTCACAATATGATGAGTCCAACGTCACATGTAAAGCCGGAGGATTACTGATATTGATAAGTTTATTTAACTGAAGTCAGGTAAATGCTCTCTGCATAATAGTTTAAGCCTATAATATGTTGTGTAACGTTAGTATAAGGAGCTTTCTCTTGGGAACAAAACTTTCAGAATATCTCACTGTCAGGCAGGCCGCCGATCTGCTTGGAATTTGCAGTGAAACTTTGCGTAGGTGGGACCGCTCGGGAAAATTGAAAAGCACCCGCCATCCTATTAACGGTTATCGGCTCTATCAATCGGACGAACTGACCTGTTTCTTAAATTCAATTAAAGGAGGAAATATTTAATGAAAGCAGTTATTTACGCACGGGTTTCAACCAGAGAACAGGAAAAAGAGGGCTTCTCAATCCCAGCACAATTAAAACTTTTGGATGAGTACGCTCAAAGAAATGGACTCGAAGTTGTCAAGTACTACCAAGAGGCTGAAACCGCTAAAAAATCTGGCCGGTTAGAATTTACTAAAATGCTGGAATTCTTGCGTGGCGTCAAGGAGCCCCATTGTATCCTGGTTGAGAAAACGGATAGGCTCTACCGAAATTTCAGGGATTATGTCCGTCTGGAGGAGCTAGATACGGAAATCCACCTCGTAAAGGAGAGCGTTATTCTCAGTAATAATTCCAGATCTCACGAGAAGTTTATTCACGGCATCAAGGTGCTAATGGCAAAAAATTATATTGATAACCTGAGCGAAGAGGTTAAAAAAGGCATGCAGGAGAAAGCACTGCAAGGTCACTTCCCTTTTCAGGCACCCTACGGCTACATGAATAACCGCCAGGCCCGGGTTATTGAAGTGAACGAAGAGGAGGCCCCCTTTGTTCAGCGTGCTTTTACGCTTTATGGAACCGGGCAATATTCCCTTAGCCAGGTTCGTCAAATGCTTCTGGATGAAGGTTTCTGTTATCGGCCACACCAACCTAAAATCCAAAAGGGCTCGTTGGAAGCCATGTTAAAAAACATTTTCTACACCGGCGACTTTATCATTAAGGGCAAGTTTTACAAAGGAAAGCAGCCCCCGCTCATCACATTGGCCCAATTTGAAACAACGCAAAGGGCGTTTGGACGAGTTAACCGCCAAAAACAGGTTAAGCGGGATTTTGCTTTTGCGGGACTGCTTACCTGTGGCCGCTGCGGGTATTCCGTAACGGGCCAAATCCAGAAGGGAAGTATATTTATTATCATTGCACTAATTATAAAGGGGGGTGCGAAGGGCGTTATATCCGGGAAGAGAAGATTGCCGAGCAGTTCGGAGACGCTCTTAAGCCCCTGGCCATTAGTCAGCAGGCTATTGAATGGATGACCGAGGCGCTTAAATCAAGCCACCAGGATGAAATCCGTTTCCATGAAGAGCGGCTCCAGGACTTAAGGCTTCAATATGACCGTCTGACGAAACGCATTGAGCTGATTTACGAAGACAAGCTGGACGGGAAAATCTCTGAAGACTTGTGGAACCGTAAAACAGAGGAGTATAGGCAAGAGCTGGCTCGTCTGGAAAGCAGTACGCGGCAACACACCAAGGGCAACCTGGATTATGTGCAGTCAGGTGCTCGGGTTCTTGAACTTGCCAAAAACGCCTATAGGCATTATGAAGAAGTTCCTGCGCTTGAAAAACGCCTAATTCTCAATATCGTACTTTCGAACTGCACTTTGAAAGACGGAAAGGTAGACTATACCTACAAAAAGCCCTTCAACTTTATAGCTGAAGGGTCATTTCGTCAAGAATGGTGGGCCATCCGTGACTCGAACACGGGACCTCACCCTTATCAGCGGTGAGATCCCTGCCCCACAAGGGTTTTGGTACATTTTTCCTAAATTTTTGACGATTTTATGTCTCTTTTGAAGGGGTTTAATGTCACCTTCAAGGTTATCATGGATATAAGGCCTTGATAAGGTCTGCCTTTCAGGCTCTACTCTACAAATGGCTGATGACATAAAGGTGACATAAAATGACCTTAATTTGCCATAAAATGACGTAAAGCAACGACAAGCAGACCCTAATTCCCTTAAAAACGCCTTAACCACTAGGATTCCCTTACAAGTCATAAAAATTCAAATCTTGAGTGATATTCATAACGAGTTTTCAATTTTGCCCATACCGCATACGGAGGCGGATGTGGTTATCCTGGCAGGCGACATTCATGTTGGAAATAGGGGGATTGAGTGGGCTCTCCAGTTTGATAAGCCGGTCATTTATGTGCTGGGAAACCATGAATATTACAAAGGGCACATGGAAACTGTGAATCAGCGAATCAAGGCAGCTGCAGTCGGCACCAATGTCTACATTCTGGATAATGATGAGGTTGTGATCCAGGGTGTTCGTTTTGTAGGCGGAACGCTTTGGACGGATTTCAACCTCTTTGGGACGGCAAATGCCCCTTTTGCCATGATGGATGCCCGGATGCGGATGAATGATTATGGGGTTATCCAGATTGGGCCGGAACACCGACGCTTGCTGCCTGAAGACACGCTCGCCCTATACCTGGAGACGGTGTCTTACTTGGATGAATGCTTGAGGAAGCCTTTAAGTGGTAAAACAGTTGTAGTGACGCATCACGCACCTTCTATTCAGAGTGTTGCCTCACGCTACCGGCACGATATGCTGTCGCCCGGCTTTGCTCTGATTTGGAGCACATGATGGGTGAACCGGTCAGTCTTTGGATTCATGGGCATGTGCATAACAGCAATGATTATGATGTGAACGGTACACGGATTATCCTAACCCAAGAGGCTACCAGCAGGAGGGGCCTTCTGAAAACACCGAGTTTAATCCTGAGCTGGTTATAGAGGTATAGGTCATGAGAATCTATGGCGTGGATTTCACCAGCGCCCCGAGCCGGAAAAAGCCTATTACGTGTGCGGAAGCCTTGTTTGAGAATGGGATCCTGCAAGTTAGCCGGATCTTGCGGTTAACGGATTTCGAGCAGTTTGAAATGCTTTTGATACAACCAGGCCCCTGGGTTATGGCGATCGATTTTCCGTTTTCTTTGCCCCAGGAATGGGTCGAAGCCATGGGCTGGCCTCTTGCCTGGGGCGATTATGTAAAACGGGTCGGTGAGATGTCCCTTGAAGATTTCGTGGGGCATATCAGGGCTTATCGGGAACGCCAGCCTGCTGGTAAAAAGTATCACTTCAGGCCAGTGGATAAACTGGCCAAATCCTGCAGTCCCCATGATGGTCGATTACACCTGGGTAGGACGCATGTTTTATCAGGGAGCGCCGAGATTGCTTAAAGCGGGTGTAGGTATCCCCCTGCTGAGCGTCAGGAATACGGATCGCTATGTCGTTGAAGGATATCCAGCTCTGGTTGCCCGTCGCTTTGTAGGAAAGCAGGGTTACAAGTCAGACATACCAAAGAAGCAGACGCCTCAGAAGGAATTGGCTCGTCAGAAAATCACGGATGGCCTGCTGAGGGGCCAGCTAGAGGTCGAGTTTGGTTTCAGGATGGATTTAAGTGCGATTACTATAGCGGAATTGGTGGCTGAGCCCGGTGCAGATATACTAGATGCGGTTCTATGTGCCATTCAAGCGGCATGGTCAGCTTCCAGGCAGCATATGGATTGCGGAATCCCTGAAGTCAATGGTATGGGCGTCTGGGAAGGATGGATACCGGACCCTAGCTTACTGCCCCAGGATTACGAGTTTTACGCCAATCTGGGCCTCAGCAGCCCAGCGCTTTAAGGTATGATTCAGGAAAGAATATAACGGCACATAAGGCCAGGAGCTGATCAATGGGTTCATCCTCCCAACGCGGCAAATACGCCGAGATGGCTGAAAAAATAACCGAAGTGGCGGCCCGTGCGATTCGAGAGGCGGTCAAGGCCTCTCAAGCTACTACTGGTCAGGCTAAAGAGACAACAAAGCCAGTAAAATCCAGAAAAACTGGCAAGTAACAGGAAACCGGATGGTTTACGCATCAAAAGGTCTGACTGATGGGATTTTGAGCTCTGTGCTTTGTCCAGAAGAGGTAAATCCAGGGGTTGAAAATCTGAATACATGAGTCAAAATAATGACCCGAAGTCGAGGTTTGGTCGGCTTCTTGCAATAACCGCGAGTAAAATGTCATGCGTAAGCAATATAAGCGCTCTTGCGCGATGTGCAAGCCCCACAAGATGGGGTGGAAGAAGCGCTGGCATATTTCGGACAAGCGTAAACAGGAAGCCGCCCGTCATGAGCAGAACGAAGCGTAACGCCCCAAAGCATCAGGGATATAAATGGTTCCGAGAGGTTCGCAGCAAAAATGCTCAAACCGCGGAACATTACGCTGCTCAAGAAATTGAAGAGGCTGGATTTAAGCCGGCCAACTGGCAAGCCGCCCGTGCTAATCCTTCCAGCGGCAAGATCGCGGATGCCTGGGATGATCTGACGCTTTCAGCCGTTCGAGAGCTGGATTACAAGTTTGGAAAATACCTTCCATGACCCATGCTGCCATCAAGACTGCACGGTTTGTCCAAAGCCATCATCTTTCTGGGATATCAGGCCAGCATCTTTCCGCCGTATCAGATCCACTGACCTTGGTTATTAGGGGCACATCAACATGGGCATTAGACGTCGAAAGAAGATCGATCATTCTAAAACATTTAGTTATTACATCTTTATCGATGACTGGACTATAGATGTTGAGTTTAACCGTTATGCCAGTCTGTTTGCCGGAGAAGACGATCGGGAGTTTGAAGAATCTTCCAGCCTGATTTTGAATGGCCATCTTTTTGAAGACTACAGAGAACATAAAAAGTTGAAGAAAGGTCTTTTTACCTCTCTTCACATCGTTGGAAATGATGATTTGTATGAAAAGAGACACCTGTTTTCGGTAGATGAGAATGATAGAAGGATTGGCAGAATGTCCTATCAAAGGTTTTTTGTGAGGGAAAAGAAAGGCCACTTCTTGAATGCGTGGATTTACATACCCACAAAATCTTATGAAACCTTATTGGCCTATTTGACATATAAGGGGAAAGCCTGTGTGTCTCTCTCCGGAACCGATCTGCAAAAAACCGAAATTCGAGGTGTTCTCAGAAGTGATATATACTATATCCACTTCCGTGGGGCGGATGGCTTTGACTGGATGAGTGAATGAGCCGATAGATTTTCCCTTATTCCTCCCAGTCGATCAATCGTGTCCTACCTGGATTATCGAAGGCTGCTTCTATTTGCCGGTGCCTCTCTTTCGATTTTTGAATTTCAAGGTATAGGGACTCATACAACTCTTGGCGCTCTTTTACGTTTTCATAAAAGAAAAGATCACCGTTTCCAATGCAGTCATCCACTTCCATAATGATGGGGCGTGGGATCTGTTCTCCTTTGAGCTCCAGCGTGCGTTCAATTTCCAAATGCAAGGCCCTTAGCAGCTTTTTCCGGGTTGTTCCTTGGGCAACACAACAAGCGGTCATGCTGTAAGGCAGAAACACTGGCTTTTTGCCTGATTTGTCAGTGACGATACGAACCTTAAAGATAGCAGGGATCTTCTGATCACCCGTATATCCGATCTCAGTAGGGTGACCCTCTATAATTTTTCCACCGCGAAGCACAGCATACTGCCGGTAACCCCAAAAGGAACCATTATGCTCTTCTTCAATCTCATCAAGGACCATGATGAAGTTGCAGAAGTTCTCCTTGCCCTCTTCATCAAAGGGAAAATGATCAATCAGGGAACGATAGGCGGCTCTACTATCTGGCGGGTATTCAAAGGTCTTTTTAGGCATAGGGTAATGAAAAACAAGAACTGGCCTGCTGTCAATCATCCTAACGGGTGGTTAGACACAGTAAGAGCCTAAAAATGAGGGGGGGTTGAAAATAATTAACATATATGTTATCATTAACATTATAGTTGTTATAAGGGTATATCTATGCTTCCCAGCTTTAACCAGAACGGCCTTTTGCCGCCCGGTGACTACGCCTTGACGCTTGATCAGCTGAAGGGCTCCCATCTGGTCACGGGTGAGCATTCGGAATTTGCCGACACCTGGGACCGCGAATGGCGGCTTTATCTGGTTGAGCAGGTGGAAATCCTTATCAATCAGCTCTGGACGAATGGAATTCAGGGCATTTATCTGGACGGGTCGTTTGTCGAAGATAAAAGCCACCCCAACGATATCGATGGCTACTTCGATTGCGACAAGATGTATTTCCTCTCTGGCGACCTGCAACATGATTTGAATGCCTTGGACCCCTATAAGATTTGGACCTGGGATCACCGCAGCCGTAAACCTTACAAGAACTACGCGAAAAAGCAGCTTCCCATGTGGCATCGTTACCGGGTGGAGCTGTATCCGCATTACCAGCAATCATCGGGCATTCGGGACAAATATGGAAACGAGCTTCAGTTTCCTGCCGCGTTTCGGCTTTCCCGCAGCGCCGATCATCCCAAAGGTATTATCAAGATTATCAAACCGGAGGAATAGACTATGATCCGTAATGATAAAGAGTATCAAGAAGCCGTGAAACGGCTTAAAGCCGATCAAAAAATCATTGAAGAACAAAAGAAGCAGCTTGCTTCGGAGGGATTAACGGATGAGCAAATCCAACGAGGAATAGAGCCCCTTTTGTCATTTCACCAGCAATTGGTGGAAGAGGTCGAATGGTATGAACGTATCAAGCGAGGTGACATTGGTACAATACTGAGCATCACTGATCTTGGTAAATGCTTAATTGCTCTGCGTATTGCCAGTGGCATGACACAAAAAGAACTAGCAGAGAGGCTTGGCGTAAAGGAATCTCAAATATCTAGAGATGAACGAAATGAGTATTTTGGGATTACTTTACAGCGAGCACAAAAGATTGTTGATGCTATTCATGGTTCAAGAATTGTCATTAAAGTGGAATATGACAGTTCAAATAGCGAACCTGACTTAATTGCTGTTTAATTTTTTGCGTTTTTCATTCTTCAATAGGAGCTAGCGTTGGATATACTGAACATCTTCAATAATAGAGAATTGGCAACATTAACTTGGATCATATTGTTTTTGGGTTTCTGTTTATGGCAGCCTCAAATCAGACGTGCCATGAAAGATGTTGTAAAAGCGTTTTTTCAAAAGCCAATTATCATATGCCTGACTTTATTTGTTCTATATGTTTTTTCAATTTGCTCAGTGCTACATATGATTGATTTGTGGAGTTTTTTTAATCTTAAAACCACTCTTTTTTGGTTCTTTGGTTCCGGAACTGTTGCCATCATGAATGCGCAAAAGGCCACCAAGGATACCAACCTTTTTGGGCAGCTGTTAAAAGATCAGCTTAGTATTCTGATTATTATGGAATTTATTGCCAATTTTTACAGCTTCAGCTACTGGATTGAACTTTTGATATTACCTGTGATTGCCTATCTGGCAATGGCTATGGCCTATTCGGAGGGAAAGAATGAATATAAAACGGTCCATAACCTCTTGAGCTGGGTGCTGGCCTTGTATGGCTTGTTTCTTTTTTCGCACGGTATCTACAGGGCGATCCATCATTATCAGGATATAATCAATCAGCCACAAATGGTTGAGCTAATTCTGGTTCCCGTACTGTCTATAGCAACACTGCCCTTTGTATACTTCCTTGCACTGTTTATGACCTATGAGAACTTGTTTATCAGAATTAGGTTCTGGACCAAGGATGAAACCTTGGCAAAGCTTGCTAAACGCAAATTGATAACGACATTTAATTTGAACCTGAACCGACTAGTCGCCTTCTCTAGAAAAAGTGGTTTACTCCGTATTAAGAGCAGAGAAGACCTCAATCAAATAACTTAAATTAAAGGTAGAACTCATCCGGTAATTTTCTGATAAGATGCTGTGGTTGTGATTGAGAGTTGGAGG
>CALJJZ010000098.1 GCA_937973635.1 uncultured Bacillota bacterium
ATAGCCATTGGTAGTCGATGAAGAACGCCAAAAATTTCCCCCCTTTTTTATTTATATGGTTGGAGTAATTATAACAGAGATGAAAATGTTTATCAATTTTAGGCATAGAAATTTTAGTGTGGGGAACCTCTACACGATTGCCGGATCGGTAAAAGAGGTGTCGCTAGAGGACATTTTTGCCGGCGCTCTGCTCTTTGTTATACCGATAGTTGTCGTCGTTATGCTTATCACCGTTTTTCCGGAGGTCGCCCTTTACCTCCCGGAGAAAGGGAACTTGAGGAGGCAGTTACCCGTTTTGTTGAGCAATACACTACCAGGATGCTTTAAAAAAGGTAAAGAAGTTGAAATAACAGAAACATGGGTTGTAACGCTGGAAACACCTGGCCCGGCAGAGCGTTTCAATATTTTTGATGTCTATCTTTTTTTTGAAGAAGAGGCGCGGGCCAACGGGGGCGGTGGCGTAAGCAAATATGGCTATACCATGCTCGCGCATGGAGAAGAGGGGGGCTTATTTTTTTGGCCTTTTCCAGGAGTACGTAGCTGCCAGAGCAAAAAGCCGTCAGCTCGTTGTTTCCAGGAGGGTTAAAGGCGAAGGCGGCTTACAAAATTTACAGAGGAAAGAAAACCAGGGCATTGGCGCAGCCCTCTTTGCTGCTCTGGGCTTTGCCCTTTTCATGCTTGCTGTTAACAAAATAAAGAAAAAAAATGGATTAAAAAGAGCAAATATAATTTTTCAGAATAGAAGGAAATTAGCATTACTTGTAGAAATATTTACCTAAACTCTTTAAGGTGATAGCTGATGTTCGAGCTTTTCCGCCTGCCCCGCTTTCTTTTTCACATCAAAGCAGGGCCGGAGAGCCTGTTTCTGCCCCTCTATAAAGGGGCTATTTTCCGGAAAGGCTTTGGCTCTGTCTTCCGGCGTATCAGCTGCGCCGCGCACCGACAGGATTACCAGGGCTGTGAGCTGCGGGAAGAAGGCCCCTATGCCTACATCTTTTTTGAAACGGCCCCGCCCCTTGGGCCCACCGCCCTGCACAACTACGAAAATATCCCCCCTCTCTCCTCCTTGAGCTGCCCCTGGAGACGAAAAGGGGATACCTCCCGGGGGGAAACTCTCCCTTCCTACCTTCTTTTATTCGGCCGCGCCATGGACTTTCTCTTAATTTATTTTATTCTCTTCGCGGATTATTTCGGCCTGGCTGCCCGTGTACCTACCAGGTGGTGCTGGTAGCGGATACAACGCGCTGGCACGATTGAAAACGCTACTCCTGCTGCCAGAAGATTTTCACTATATTTTGACAAAACAGGGAGCGAGGTGACAGAGGCAAACAAAAAACCCGGTCTAAAGATGTTGTAGTAGTCAAGCTATGGTATTGAGCTACTCTAGCCAGATAGTAGCTAGAGGTCTGGACGCACTTGCTTTGGCGGGAGAAGATAAGTGTAATGGGAAATATGGCCTCTAAAAATATTAAGCCGGAAATTCTAGTTGCTACCATAGGTGTAGAGCCCCAGGTGGTAACCATTACCCTCGATGAGCTTCTGGCCCGGGGATGTCTTTTGCGGGAGGTGGCGGTGGTTTATACCGTAGATCCTGGCGTGGAGGCGGCGATCTCGGCTATTGCAGGGGAGTTTGCCAGAGGCCTTTATCCAGGGGTGCTGCTGCGAAAGAGCCCTGTTTTAAACAGACAGGAAGCGATTGTTGACTTCCACAGCGAAGAAGACCTGCGGGCGCTGTTGCGCACCCTCTACGCCGAAATACGCCGCGGCCGTCAGAGCGGTGCAAAAGTGCACCTTTGTTTTTCCGGCGGGCGTAAAGTCATGAGCATCATGGCTATGGTGGTGGCCCAGCTCCTCTTTGGCCCTGAAGACTGTGCCTGGCACCTGGTTACCGAAGGGTGGCACCCCGGCGTGGAGCGCAGGTTGCACCTGGAGCCGGATAACAGGGTCTGGCTCCTGCCGGTACCAGTGCTGCGCTGGTCTGAGGCCGGTACACTCATGCGTACGGTGGCAGAGCTGGAGGACCCGGCAGAGGTGATGTGCTGGTTTGAGCAGTTGAGCCGGCAGGGAAAGCGCAAACGGCAACGGGAGTTTGTCAACCGCTGGCTGACCCGCGCGGAGAGGGAAGTGGTGCGCTTGGCCTGCCGGGGCCTCGATAATGCCGGTATTGCTAAAGCCCTGGGCAAGGGTGAGCAGACCGTGGCCAACCAGCTCCGCAACGTCTATGGAAAGCTCAGAGAGTGGCTCGATTACCCGGAGAGCAACGTGGACCGCAACATGTTGTTGGCCGAATTCGCTCCTTACTTTGCCCTGGCTGAAGCGGAATTCATCTGGCAAAGAGAGCATCAGGAGGGGTAAAAACTTTGATTCTCCTTAATTTTTCCCATCCCTTTACCAGCGAGCAGTTGCAGGAACTGGAAAAATTTACAGGGAGTAAGCTAGACCGGGTGATTGAGATCGAAGCCCAGATCGATCTCCAGCAACCCCTGGCTCCCCAGGTGTCCGCTTTGGTCGACCGGGTCGGCTTCACCCCGGAGGAGTGGCAGACGCTGCCTTTGCTGCTCAACCCGCCGTCTCTTAGCTTAAGCGCGGTGACGCTCCTGGCCGAGCTGCACGGCAGGTGCGGTTATTTCCCGGCGGCGGTGCGCCTGCGCCCTGTACCGGCGGCGGTGCTACCCCGCTTCGAGGTGGCCGAGATAGTGAACCTGCAGGCGGTGCGGGAAGAGGGGCGCAGAAAAAAGTTATTTAAAGTTACTTAAATAAAGATAAATAAATAGATATGAAACACCATGACGAAATTCTTAAAAATTACAGAATCAGATATGTTTAGGAGGTGTTTATATGTGCAATAAAAACAAGGTTAGGTGCTTGTTGCTATTGGTTGGCAGCAACCCGTTGCCCAATGCCGTGGCTGGTAAACTTTTGGTAGAACCTGGCGGGACGATTTTTTTGGTTTATTCGGAAGACACAGCTAGCGTAGCCGAACGTTTAATGGACTGGTTTAGAAAAGAGTTTAAGAATAATGGTGATAATATAAATTTAAAGCTGGTCGAGGTGGAAGAGTCAAACCCCTGTTCTATTTACCAGAAAGTACAAAACAGCCTTAAAAAATTTTCTGAGAAGGAAAGCGTCGGTTTGCATTACACCGGGGGCACGAAGATGATGTCGGTGCACGCATACCGGGCCCTGGAGCACTGGGCGCAGGACAGTAATGTGGCACCGCCACAATACAGCTATTTGGATGCCAAGAGATTACAGATGGTTTTTGACCCTCCGGAAAGCTATCCAAGTGTAAAAAGAGTTTATGTTGGGAATAAAACGGTAATCAACTTTGAAGATCTGCTTAAACTACACGATCGAACGCTTGCTCCTGATAACCGGTTCAATAGAGAAGCTTTACTGCCTGAAACTGCTAAAACGCTGGCAAAATATTGTAACGATCTAGAAGGTTATGCTAAATGCTGGAAGAGATGGGTTGAAAAGCAAAAGAATAAGATAGAACCTTCAAATCTGGTACATCTAGATTATGCTGTAGAAAAAATTTTAAATAACGGATTAAAAGAGAAGATAAAAGAAGCAATAATAAAGTCACGTGAGATATTAATAGAGGAATTGGGCTTGACGCAAAGCGATAATGAGATTTCCTTAAAACAGTCTAAACCTAACTGTAGCGAAAAAAATTTTAAAAATTGGTTAACCGGTAAATGGCTAGAACACTACGTTCTTGATGTCTTAAATAACCTGGCAAAAGAATTAAAGTTACAGGAATGTTTGCAAAACATCCAAACTGCCAGCCGGCAATTTGAACTTGATGTGGCTGCAATGCGCGGTTATCAGCTCTTTGTGTTTTCGTGCAAAACGGATTCTGAGCGAAAAGAGCTAAAACTGGCTCTCTTTGAAGCCTCTATCCGTGCTAAGCAGCTGGGTGGTGACGAGGCGCGGACAGCCCTGGTTTGCTGTGCTGAGGATCCGGAAGGGTTGGAAAGTGAAATGTCGCAAACCATGGATTTAGGGGGGCGTATCAAAGTGTTTGGGCGGAAACATTTGGCAAAACTACAGGAGTACGTAAAAGAGTGGATAAACTCTCAAAAGGGGGAGGAGTGAAAACTTTGGATCTGGTTGTTGTAGAAGTATCCCAAATACAACGTTATGTTTTTTCCGCCAACAGGCTGAGAGAGAACGTCGGGGCTTCATACCTGGTGCTGCAGGCGGCAGATGATTGGGCTTTAGAGGCAGTTTTGGCGGCAACGGGGCAATACAATAACATCGTACAAAGAAATGAAAATGGCAAGAGCGCTTATGAGTTGGACGACAGTAAGCGGATCGAAAATGATGGGAGCATGGAAGCCGAGGTGCTCTATACTGGCGGGGGCAATTTTGTAGCCCTCTTTCGGGAAAGCGAAAAGGCGACACAATTTATCCGCAGCCTGTCACGCCGGACGCTTACCGATGCGCCGGCCTTGCAGTTGGTGTTTGCCCGGCATGCTTTTGAATGGACAATAGGCGAATCTCTTTCCAGGGCTGTTTCTGCAGCTTTTGAAAGACTTGAAGCTAACAAGCGAGGGTGGGTACATTCTGCCCCCTTACTGGGCCTTGGGGTTACAGCAGTATGCAGCTCCACTGGGCTGCCGGCGATAAAAGAATATTCTATTGAAGACGAAAAGTTTCTGGTAGGTGCAGAAGCCCTCGCTAAATTAGAAAATGTTTTCAAAGCACGAGAAAGATTGCAAAAAATTGTCCCGCTACCTTCCGGCTATACTTACCCTGTTGAAAATATCGACTTGCTGGGGCGCACGCGGGGTGAACACAGCCATGTTGCCGTGGTCCATATAGACGGCAACGACATGGGGAAGCGCAAGAAGTCTATCGGGGAAAGCTACGACGATCCCAGCAAGAACCGCGGTTATACTATCGCCATGCGCAATTTTTCCCGCGGTATTAAAAAGGCGGCCGATTTGGCGCTAGAGAAGACTATTAACAAGTTAATAAATCGGATTGAAAACGATACTGAGCACGAGGGAGAAAAAAACGGAAAGTTTATTGTCCTCTACGGCAAAGATAACAAGAACAATGTTGATTACTCAAACCTTATCACCAGGATTGAACTGGCCAAGAAAAATGATGAAGATAATTTATATTACCTACCCGTTCTACCTATTATTTACGGTGGTGATGACTTGACCTTTGTTTGTGATGGGCGGTTGGGGCTCTCTTTGGCCGAAACATATCTGAGCGCTTTTGAAGAAGAAACAGAAAAAAATAAAGATTTTAACGAGAGAATAACCTCTTCTGCAGGGATAGCGATGGTAAAATCTCATTACCCCTTTGCCCAGGCTTATAAATTGGCAGAAGAGCTTTGCCGATCGGCAAAAAACTACCGCCGCAGAGCAAAGGCTGATAATACTTCCGACACTTCATTCATGGATTGGCATTTTGCTTTAAGTGGTTTCTCGGGAACGCTGGAGGAGATTCGCCATAGGGAATATCAGGTAAGGGAAGGTTCCTTAACCTTACGGCCTGTAAGCCTGGGAGAAAATAGCTCTCAACCTTCTTATAGATCCTGGCTGATAGTTAAAAAAACCGTTGCTGCTTTTCAAAAGGAGGAATGGCTGCAGCGCCGCAACAAGATGAAGGCCTTTAGAGAAGCGCTGTGTGGCGGTAAGGAAGAGGTAAAGCAGTTCATTTCAAAGTACGGAATGGGAGAAAAGCTTCCGGTAATAGATGAGTCAATTGAAGAGTTTCAATTAAGCGGTTGGCACGGTGGATACTGTGGTTATTTCGATTCCCTAGAGCTGGCTGATTGGTTTATCTCTTTGGAGGAGGAGGGGGAATCATGAAAAAGCTATATCTAAAAATTTTTCTGGAAAGCGATACCACTTTTGGCCGTGGTGAAGGAACTCCAGGCCTGGTGGACGAAGAGGTGGAGCACGATCCTGAAACAGGTTTGCCTTTTTTAAGGGGGCGTAATTTGAAAGGGTTACTAGTAGAGGAGTGCGCCAATATCATCTATGCTTTAGAATTACAAGGCGCTCCCGGCCTTCAGAAAATTAAAGAGGCTGCTGCTTTTATTTTCGGGTCGCCTGGCAGCACCTTGGAGAAAGATGCGCGCCTGCACGTGGGGGCGGCCCAGCCGCCGGAAGAATTTCGCAAGGTGTTAAGCGAGCGCTTGAAGATGGATGCACAGGCTTCAGGCGACAATAAAGAAAAGCTGCTTCCCCAGGAGGTACTCGAAACATTTACCGCTGTCCGGCGCCAGACGGCGGTGGACGAAAATACCGGTGCGCCTGAAAAGGGGAGCCTGCGGTCTGTGCGCGTAATTTTACGAAACACTACTTTCTTTGCTCCTTTAACTTTTACACTAGAGCCAGACGATTGTGCCAAAGGGCTGCTGGCGGCCAGTGTTCTCTCGCTGCGCCGTGCCGGGGTAGGCCGCAACCGGGGGCGCGGTCGTTTGCAGGTGCGCCTGCTGGATGAGTCCAAACAGGATATTACCGAATCCTGCTTTAAAGGTTTTCGTCAGCTGGTAGGAGGTGAAACGGCTTGAAGGTGATATCGTACCAGGTTACTTTATTGGAACCGGCCCTGCTCAGCTCTCTGGAAGGCGACCCCAACGAAAGCTCTTCCTTTAATTATATCCCGGGCAGCGTTTTGCGCGGCGCGTTGATTGCCAAGTATATGGCTGCCCACGGAATAAAGCAGTTGGATGCCGCCGATGATGAGACAAGAAAGCTATTTTTTAACGGTGCAGTCCGCTACTTAAATGGTTACCCCCTGGATCGCCTGAATAAGCGCGCTTTGCCGGTGCCTCTTTCGTGGAAGAGGGACAAACGAGATGCTGCTAGAGTAAAGGAAGGCGAGCTACCGCCGGTTTATGATTTGGCAGCCATTACACAGGGGAAGATTGAGGAGCTCAATGAGCCCCAGAGCGTAAGTGCGCCTTTCTACTCAATGATCTCAGAGAAAGTGCAGCTGATTACTCCAAAGCGGTGGTTTTCCATACATACGGCGCGCAACCGCCGTTTCGGCCGTGCCGTAAAAAAGTCCCTTGCCGGTGACGAAGAGTACAGCGGCGCTGTATACCGTTACGAGGCTCTGGCTGCCGGGCAAACTTTTGGCGCGTTAATTCTCTGTGATACAACCGAAGATGCAGACCGGTTAAAAATATTGCTGGAAGGCGAGGTCTTGCTGGGCGGGTCGCGGACTGCCGGCTACGGGAAAGCGGTGATTAGCGACATTGGTGAACATGAAACCTCATGGCGCGAAGCCGGCGGACAATTGAATGTAACAGCGGGCGGAAAGCTTATTGTTACCTTATTGAGCGACATCCTGGTGAGAGATGAAATTGGCGATTTTTCTGCGGATCACCGGGCTATTACCTCCCTGTTAAGCAAAAAGCTGGGCACAGCTATAACGTTGGGCCAGGCTTATTTAAAAAGCGAAATAACAGGCGGCTTTAACCGGAAATGGGGTCTTCCGCTGCCTCAAGCCCCGGCTATCAGCATGGGCAGTGTGCTGGTCTACGATGTATGCGATAACGAGGGGATTGATCTGGAGAAACTTAAAAGGCTGGAGGATGAAGGCATCGGGGAAAGAAAAGCCGAAGGGTTTGGGCGAATAGCCTTTAATCTCCCCAGCACAGATAATATGGCAGCAGAAAAGGCGATTCATCCCGAAGCTGAGCCGACGGGTAAAATCGAAGACCCTGAGAGCAGGGAAACAGCGCTCTTTATGGTCAACCGGCTGTTCCAACGTCGCCTGGAAGCCAAAATAGCTGCCAGGGCTTTGTCTATAGCGCAAACGAGCAAAAATAACTTAAAAGCCTTGCCCAGCAATTCGCAGCTGAACCGTTTGCGGGCTATAATTGCCGATGAGCTCATGAATATCAGTGTGGCAAACCAACAAAAAAGGCCTCCAAACCTGGAACGGATCAAAGAATATTTAAAGGACCTAGAATCACGTAAGGCTGCCGGCAAACAGTTCATGAAAGTGAGGATTGAAGGGCAGAGTTTGCTGGGTTGGCTGAAAGAAACTCTGGATAAAAGCGAAGAGGAAAAATGGAAAGAGCTTTTAGGCCTAAGTAGCAGCGACTATTTTGAATTAGGCGAAGACATCAAATCCCAGACAGATGAAGATTTCCGCCAAAAATACCTTTTGCGGTTTATCGATGCGGTGTTGGCTGCGTTGGCCAAAGAAAGGAAAAAGGAGGTTGGCCAAGCATGAAAGCTGCCTGGTGGTCCGGTGAACATTCTCGAAAAATTAAGTTGCGGATAGTGCTTGAAGGCGAACTGGTCCTGGAGACTCCAGCCCATTTCAGCAACGGTGATACCGATGAGCTGGTGGATATGCCCTTGTTGGTTGATCCTCTTGATGGGCAAACACCTCTATTAAGCGGGGCTTCCCTGGCCGGCGCTTTAAGGAGTTACTTGCGGGAGCGGGAAGAAGGGTACGGTAAACCAAAGGCGTTAAGTACTCCTGGATCCTCTGTTAACCTTCTGTTCGGTGGGCAAAAGGAGAAGGCTTTTAACGAATCCACCGACAATAACGACGAAGGGGAGCAGAGCTATCTAATTATAGATGATGCTTTGGGGAAAAACTTCGGTATTGAATACCGCCACGGCGTAGCCCTCGATCCTCTAAGCCGCACCGCGCAGGCTAAGAAACTTTTTGATTACCAGCTCTGGGAAGCGGGAACTGTCTTTCCGCTGCGTTTGGAGTTAATAATCACAAAAAGTACCAATGAGGAGCAATTAAAAAAGGCCTTGGCAACAGCCCTGGAAGGCTTTAATGACGGCAGCATCACTTTAGGCGCCCGCAAGCGCCGCGGGTTCGGCCGTATTTCTGTAAAGGGGTGGCGGGTAAAAACCTATGACCTGGCAACTACAGACGGCTTGCTGGACTGGATTGAAAACGGCGGCAAGCCCCTGTCGGAACAAAATGTGGCAGGATCAACAGATATAAAAGAAGCCCTTGGGGTAAGGGAAACTATCGCTGACCGGCGCCGCTTTTTTCGCCTAAAGGCAGACTTCTCCCTGGACGGGTCGCTCCTCATCCGCTCTGGCGGAGGGAAAGATGACCGTGGCCCCGATATGGTGCAGCTTGCTTCCAAGCGTGCCGGTAGGCGTCCTGTGCCTGTGCTGCCGGGAACCAGCTTGGGGGGCGCCTTAAGGGGTCGGGCGCTAAAGATAGTAAATACTTTATTCCCCAATGGCTGCGGTAAGGAGTTAGTAAACAATCTCTTTGGGCCGGAAATGGAGAATAACCGGCAACCTCAAGCCAGCCGCATAGTCGTGAGCGAATCGGTTATCGCAGGCGGCCAAACGGAATTGGTCCAAAACCGTGTGGCCATTGACCGCTTTACCGGTGGCGCCCTGGAAACGGCCCTTTATAATGAGCAGCCTGTTTTCGGTGGAGATAATACCAAGCTGAGCCTAAACCTTTTTCTCAGGGATCCTAAAGATTATGAAATAGGCCTCTTGCTGCTTTTGTTGAAAGACCTTTGGACAGGCGACCTGCCTCTGGGCGGCGAGGTTGGTATTGGGAGGGGCCGCTTAAAAGGGAAAGCGGCTACTTTAGAATTTAATCAAGCAGACGGAGAAAACTGGCGTTGCAGAATTGAACCTGAAGGCGATGCTTTAAAAGTGGAGCCGGATCTATCCAGCAAACTAGAATCTTATGTAGAATCTCTATATGTAGAACTAAAAAAGCATTTGGAGGAGGGGCGAAATGAAGCGCGAGATTAAAAAGATGCCTGCCGCCGTAAAATCGCTTGATGATAAAGATAAAGTTAACTTGGAAAGCGATGTTAAAAAATGGCTGCAGGAGCAGGCTGGCCGTAACAAATTAAGGTGGCTTTTAGCCCATGCCTATGACGGCGTGATCTGGGGGAGGCTGGAGGACGGCAAATTAATTACCTCCCACGAAGTTAACCCCACAGGCAATCAAATATCACCGCCCCTGCGGGGAGAAACCCTTTTGCAGGCCCGTCTTTTTGCCCCGCACGGCGAGCTTCTGCTGTGGCGCGACGGTGATAATCAGTGGCAGGCCCGGGTTATAAAGGATGTCTCTGGTGGCGAGGAGCCAACCTGGGACGAAGCTATTGACGAGTCTCAGATACTCTGGGGAACTGATGCACAGCCCCTTGGCCAGGGTTTTACTTTAATGAGCGACGGCAGCCAGGAGTTATGCCATATTGTCCCCTTGGAAGTAACGGCTGCCGGCAATAAAAACCGGCCGCTCCGCTTTAAAGTCAGGCATTATATCCAGGATGAAAGCGATGACCATAAAAACGATGATGCTGAGAAAACAAAGTCGGGATACACCGGAATAATTGGCGGTTATGCCCGCATTGTAGCCAGTCGGCTGGTAGATCTCACAGGAGGTGAAGGCAGTGAGCAATAAAACAAAAAACTGGCCAAAGCATGTTAACCCCGGTCCCGTTCGCACGGCTAGCGCTCCTTACAATTTCGTCCCCTTACCGGAAAAGGTTGTGTCGGTAGTTAATAAGGCCTGTGATCTGCCGGACCATGATAAGTATGAACAGGGAAGACACACCGGGTATTTTGAAGTGGCCCTTACAACCAGGTCCCCTCTTTATATCCGTTGCCCTTTTATCCTAGATGAGTTTTTAAGGCAAGAAATGAAATCAAAAGCAGAAGAAGAAAAAAATCTTCCTTTCCGCGAACAAGTAAAAAATAACCCGCACTTCTTTTACACTGAAGATCCATCAAAGCCGGTGGTCCCCGGCAGCAGCTTGCGTGGAATGCTTCGTAGCTTGCTGGAGATTGTAAGTTATGGGAAGCTACATAAAGTAACAAATAAACAGCTTTTGACTAACAATGTCGAAGCGGGCTTCTTGGTTCGGGAAAATAAGGGGTACGTCATTAAAGTTTGTCAATCTGCAAGGATCCAACGGGATAAACTAGTAGACAATTTTTACACTGGAAGCGGGCCTAACATGGTGCCTCGCTGGGAAGGCAAGCCCCCGGTGCAGTGGGCTAGAGTATGGGTTAAGTTAACACGCGATGGAGGTAGGGTAACAGAGCTTAGTTATGCACATAGGCACAAATATAAAGAAGGAATTTTAGTCATTACTGGAAATATGCAAAACAAGGAAAAAGAATTTGTTTTTCTTTTACCTACCCAAAATTCAGAAAAAATAGAAGTTCCTGAGGACCTGATTAAGCGCTTTCATGACGATGACCAGATTACTCAGTGGCAAAAGATGGCTTTTCCCAAGGACAAACCCAAGCAGGACTGCCGCGATCGCCATGGCATGTTGCGAAAAAATCCAGTAAATCCTGGTGATCCTGTGTTTTTCTTACGTGAAAAGGGTAAACTAACGTTTTTGGGTCGTGCACATATGTTTCGCTTACCTTATGAGAAGAGCCCGCTAGACTTTATCCCTTTAGAACTGCGCCGCCCGGAAGATATAGATTATGCCGAAGCCCTTTTTGGATTTGTCCGCAAGGAGCAAGAAATCCGCGCGTTGCAGGAAAGTGGTATTTTGGACTATGAGCCGAAACAGGGGGATAAATGGCGTGCTTATGCCGGCCGCGTCTTTGTTACCGATGCTTATCTTGAGGAGGGGCAAACCGGCATATGGTGGTCTACAGATCCCATTGTGCCTAAAATTCTCGCTACGCCCAAACCGACTGCTTTTCAGCATTATCTTGTTCAAACAGACAGTCAAAAGGATAAGCTAAAGCACTATGGCAGCAAAACCCCTGATGAGACGGTTATCCGGGGCCACAAGCGCTACTGGCTGCAGGGGGAAAGAAAGCTAGATGACATTAAGGAGGATGAAAGTAAAGTATCAGACAAAAGCACCCAGCACACCCAGTTTAGGCCGGTTAAGCCTGGTGTTAAATTTAGATTTCGCATTTACTTTGAAAACCTTTCCGAGCGGGAGCTGGGGGCCTTGTGCTGGATTCTACATCCTCCGGGCGATCCTCAGAAAGAGTACTGCCATCAGCTGGGTATGGGGAAACCGCTGGGGATGGGCGCGATAAAACTGGATGCCCATTTATACTTGACAGATCGTCATCAGCGATACACAACTTTATTCAAAGGAAACAGCTGGCAAACGGGTGTCTCTACAGAAGGGGAATCACCTACCGACTGTTCCGTCTTGGAAAGCCGTACCAAGGCATTTGAAGCGCATATTCTGGAGGAACTGGGGCTAAAACAAGGGTGCAATTATTTAAGAGAAGTGCAACGCATAGCCATACTCCTGAAAATGATGGAATGGCCGGGCTATCCGCCTGTTCCAGGTCTCGATAACCGATACCTGGAAAAAGAAGGCCGTCCGAATACCCGTTACATGAGCATTCAACCTAATAATGAATTTAAAGACCGCCCTGTGTTGCCGGATCCTTCCGCTTTTGGTATGCTCACAGGAACTGCTGACCCCTGCTTAAACATTATAAATGATAAAGCGCAAAATAAATCTGTGGTAAACAAGTCAATTGCTACCGGCCCTTCAGTGGAAAAGGTTCTTAGCTCTATTAGAGTACTGCGAGGCAAGGGTGAAGTCAGTAAAATTCCTGAAATAGTAACTCAAATAGAGAAGATGGACGACATTGCCGGACGCAGGAAAAGTGCTGAAGAGCTGCAGCAATGGCTAGAAAAACATGGGCTTTGGGAGAAAAAGCCCCATGTAGACGCTTCATGGCGTAAAAAAATTGTGCAGTGGTTGAACTTTTGAAGCATCTTAATCTAATTCATGTATGCTTTTCCTGGATTGTATTTTAGTATAGCAATTTGTGATCTACTCATAAAAAATCCTTAGGAGGTTTTTCATGCAGCTCACCCTCTTCTTTTCCGCCCCCGGCCAAGTGTCCATACCCGTCCAGTACGGGCACCTGCTGCAGGGTCTGATCTACCGGCAGATGGATAATCCGGCCCTGAGGAGCTTTTTGCACGAGCAGGGGTTTGCCCTGGGAAAGCGCCGCTTTAAGCTTTTCACCTTCTCCCGCCTGATGGCGGAGGAGGTGACCTACGACCGGGAAGCCGGCAGGCTGCTGCTCACTCCGCCGCTCAGGCTGGTGATCTGCTCCCCCGTCCCTTTCATCCTTCAGGAGTTGGGAACCGGTTTTCTCCGTCAGGGTCATGTGCGGCTGGGGGCGGCTCTCCTGCAGATAAAGAAGATGATTATGGCGGACCCTAGAGTAAGGCAAGGGGTTGTGCAGGTGCAGATGCTCTCTCCATTGGTCGTTTACAGCACCTTTTCCGCCGGAGACGGCCGCAATTATACCTATTATTATTCGCCCTTTGAGCCGCGCTTCAGGGAGCTGGTGGGTAACAACCTGGCGAAAAAACACTTCCTGGTGTACGGGCGTCCGTCACCGCCGGGGGACTTTGATATCTTCCCGGTGCGGGTAAGTGACCGTGACTTGAAGGTCACTTATTTTAAAGAAACCGTGGTCAAAGGGTGGATGGGGCAATATGAGCTGCGCGGCGACTCCGATCTTTTACAGCTCGCCCTAGATGCCGGCCTGGGAGCCAAAAATTCCCAGGGATACGGTTGCTGTAACTTGGTGGAAGGCTTTTCAAGTTGCTAATTTTAAAGGATAGGAGGTGTTTCCCTTGGGTTTTCTGCAGGCCATCCGAGCTTTAGGGGAGATTGATGGCGGAAAAGACCTGGAGCCCTACCTTATATTTCCTTTGGAGAAGGAAGGGAAGATCATCAGGGTCCATTTGCAGGTTGAGGATCCTCAGGCTGCTACTTTAAATGTCCTGGGGGTGGAAAAAGTTGATCTGGCGGATTTTCAGCCTGAGCCGGAGATGAAGCAAAAGTATCTGTTCCGCAACCGTGTTGGCGCCGCTGCGCCCTGGGGATTTTCTCCCCTTCACAAAATGGGTAAACCGAAGGCAAACAGAGAAAAAGTTCGCGAGGAACTCTTTGGGAAGGGAGGTGACTGGCGCAAGGAAAAAAGTCACTTTAACAGTATAAGGAATAAGCTACTTCTCGATTATGAGGCTGAAGGGGTGTTCTCGAAAGGTGCTGTGGATGGGATTATGGAAGAGCTGGAAACCAAAATTGAAGGTGTCCTGAATGATCTTGATCCCAAACAGTCACATCTCATTCTTTTTGGTGTGGCGAAAGACGGTGAATTTCTTTATCCTGGAGAGGTGCCGGCTTTTGTGGCTTATTTCCGTCGCAAACTTGGGGCGTCTTTGCAGGCCAAAAGCCCAGGAAAGCTCGAAAAAATTGAACAGCAGTGCGCCATTTGTGGTACAAAGGATGCTAATTTTACAGCCTTAAACAAAGTCTTTAAATTTTCCACCGACGATAAAGTTAATTTCCTTTACGGCCTGGATAAAGAGCGGGCGAGAACCGTTTTCCCCATCTGCTTATCCTGTCTGGAAAAAATTTCTGGTGGAAGGGATCGCACGGAGAGAAAAATGGTTAACACCTCCCTTTTACCGGGGATGCGCCTTTGGGCCATTCCTGAGGCTGTGGGAGAAGGGGATAAAATTTTTATGAAGCTTTTATCGACTCTGGAAAACAATTTGGCAGACAACAGGCTAAAAACTCCGGGTGAAAAAACGGAAGAAAGGTTTTTTTCGCATCTGGCGCGTCAGGAAAACTCCGGACTGGTTTTTCACTTTGTTTGCTGGGAGCGCAACAATGCCCAGGAGCTGATCCACTTTATGGTTGAGGATGTCCCCCCTGAACGCCTGGCTTTTCTTGAAAGCTGCTGGGGCGAAACGATCCATGTCTTTTTTGAGGATGAAAAAGACAACAAACTTTCTTCCCTGGATACGGCTATAAGGTCTCTTTATGCGACTTTGAGCCGTGTTGCCGGAAAAAGCGAGGCCGATCGCAAGGTTTTCCGTGATTTCGCCTTAAAAATCATAGCCAAACTACTGCAAGAAGAAGGTTTGCCGGTCGCCGCTTTTAAAAAAGCCTTTAATGCCAGAACGGGAAAGTTGATTTTTGACAATGAAAGCTGGTTTACCGCCAAAGAGAGCATCTTCTTTGCCCACATATGGGTTGAATTTATGAACAGAGTTAACGGGAGGAGAAAAAAGTATGCGCCTTGATTTTTTAAAGGATTTTAAAGATCCCTACATGCGCACTTCCCAGGGACAGGGTGTCTTCCTGGCCGGAGTGGCGCTTGGTTATTTGGCTCGCTGTCAGGTGGAGGGGGAAAAAGATCTCACCAGCGCCCCTCTCTTTAAACAGCTTGAATTTGGAAGGATGAATATGAAGGGTTTAAAAAAGCTCCTGGCCCGAGTTCCCAAATTGCTGGCCGCTTACAGAGAGGGGATAAAATATGGCGGTTTTATTGCTGCCCTTGCCGCTGAGGCCAACGACTTGATTTTGAAAGGGGAGGATCAAGAATTAGGCGTTGATGGTAATTTTACCTTTACAACCGGGTTTGCCAGCGCCCCCACTTATTTTTGGAAAATTTTTGGCAAGAAAGGCGAAGCGCAGGGTGATGAGGCGGAACAATTAAATGAGGTAAAGGAGTAGTTTTAATGGGTTTTAAAGGTAATAAAGGTAATATAAGGATTAAAAAGGCATTAGAGGATTATACAAAGTATTAAATTTTCAAATCTAATCATTATTTTAAGGAGGTTATTGCTTTATGGCTTTTATTAACAGGCGAGAAATACTTTTTCTTTACACGGTGAAGGATGCCAATCCCAACGGTGATCCTTTGAATGAGAATCATCCCCGTTACGACGAGGATACTGAGCAGGCCCTCGTTTCAGACGTGCGTATAAAACGCACTATTCGTGATGAATGGGTAAGGGAAGGCAAAAGGGTCTTTGTCGATGGTGAACCAAAAACCCTGCGGGAAAGGTTCGAAGAGCTGAAAAAGGATACAGGGAAAGAAAAAGGAGAAGAGGTCATGAGGGAGTGTCTGGACACCAGGCTTTTTGGCGTCACCTTTGCCCTGGGTAAAGAATCCTTTTCCTGGATTGGCCCGGTCCAGTTTAAATGGGGGCGTTCTCTCCACGCCGCCACCTTTGAGTTCATCCAAGGGACATCGGCTTTTGCCACTGAGGCACGCGGCGAGCGGGAGAAAAAAGAACAGCGCTCATTCCGGAACGAATATAAGATCCCCTTTGCTTTGATTGCTGTTTACGGCATAGCCAATCAATATGCCGCTGAAATTACCGGTGCTGACGATGACGATCTGGAATCCCTGGCAGCAGCTATCTGGCAGGGCACCGATAATTTAATTACCCGCAGCAAAAACGAACACAAGGCGCGGTTTTATTTGGAAATCAAGTATCGTCCCGGTTTTGACAGTAAAATAGGCGCTCTGGATGAGAAGATTTACCTTTATCCCGCTGATGGGGCAGAATTTACCCGTGACCGGCAAAAAGCCCTGCGGAAGCTCGACGAGGTTATTGTTGATCTCAGCCCCCTGGTAAAACTTCTGGCTAACAGTAAGGAAGAGATCGAAGCCATAAAAGTTATTAAAGATAGAGAGCTGAGGATTAAGGGGGAGGAAGAGCTGCAGGCTTTAGGTTTAAGGAGTATTGAGCCGAGGTGATAAAAAGAGGTGATAAAAATTGGTTCTGGTCTTTGATGTATCTGCAGATCTGGCTATGTTTAGGAAGCCGTATACCACGACATCCTTGGTTTCTTTTCCTTTTCCACCGCCGACGGCAGTGGCCGGCCTTGTGGGAGCTATTGTCGGTTTAGACCACGGCGCGGCCCAGGGTTCGTGGCGGGCGGATTTTTGGAGACATTTCTCTGGAACCCGGATTGCCCTGGGCTTTAAAAGAGCTCCTTCTTTGATGACAACTTCCGTTAATATGATTAAGTTTAAGTCCCCCAGCGGCGATATGAGGGAACATATTCAGGCCAAACACCAGCTTTTGAAAAAACCGGCTTACCGTATTTACCTTCAAGGGGGAAGGATCTACCCTGAATTAAAGAAACGCCTTTCCCGGGGAGAATTCGTATTTACGCCTTATCTCGGCGTGGCCTGGGCGCTGGCCGAGGTAAAGTTTTACGGCGAATTCGCTGCCGAAGATATTCCGGGGGAAGAAAGCTGGGTGAGTACAGTTGTCCCCATGCTGGATGGCGTTAAAATTGATGTTCTGCGCAGCGGAGCAATCCATCGGGAGCTGGTCCCGTATCGGCTGGATGAGGAGCGTCGCCTCAAAGAGACTGTTAATGTTATTTATTGGGACTTTAAAAACGAGGGATATCTGTGGTTAAAAAAGAGAGGAATGTTGACAGTATCCCAAATCGGGGAAGAAAGGGTGGCCTGGTTTGCTTCCTGGTAACATTTACAGTCATACTTGTAAAAAGTTGGAGGAACATCTCTTGAGGGCTGCGGAAATCGCCGAAAAAATGGCTGAGGAAAGCGGTCTGGTTCTCGGCCGGGAAGAAAAGGAGGCTATTATATTACACGATCTGGCCAAGGCCAACCCCATTTTTCAGAAACGATTGGCCGGAGAACGTCTTCGTTTCAACCATGCGACCCCTTCCGCTCTTGTGACATTTTTAAGGAGCAGATCTCTGTTATCAGCAGAAGCGGTCAGGCGGCACCATACAGCCCTAGAAAATCTCGACAGCATAAAAAGATTCTGGAGCAATTATGACTACCGGGAAGCCAGGCAAAACCTTAAAAAGCTGCCCTGGTGGGACGGTGCCGACGAGCTTTCCAGGGCTCTTGGTGCAAAAATTTCTTGCTGGCTGGATCTGCTCCCTGACAATGATCAATGGGAAGAACTGATTTTTCACAGCGTTGATCTATATGAGCCGGGAGAAGACGGCCGCAACGCGGCCCTGGATTGGATGAAACTCAGGCTGCTTTATTCCCTGCTGGTAGCAGCCGACCGGCTGGAGGCCATGGGGGGCGATATTGATTATGAACCGCTTGTCATCGATAAAAAAAGAACTGAGGGATATATCGCTTCTTTAAAAGCTGGAAAACTCTCCGTATGGCGGAATCAGATCAGGGAAGAGGTTGTAAATAATGCTGCAAAGATCATTAATGAGGCAGGAGTATATACCCTTACGCTGCCTACCGGCGCCGGTAAAACCCTTACCGGCTTGCAGGTGGCGGCAGAGACTGCCATAAAGTTGCAAGCGAAAAGTATTATTTACGTGCTGCCTTTTATTAGCCTGGTCGAACAGAACGCTGCTGTGGCTAGGGAGCTTTTTCCCCTCGTGCGGGAGGACCACTACTTCAGTTTTAGCTTTACGGACGAACAGTTGGACGAGGAAACCGGCAAAAAATTAAAGAGATTTTTGGCTTTTTACCGCTACTGGCAGGAACCGGTTATTGTCACAACCCTAGCGAAGATGTGGGAAGTTCTTTTTTCTCCGCGGGACAACGATTCCATGTCTTTCCATCGCCTCAGCCGGGCTATTGTCCTATTGGACGAGCCTCAGTCCATTCCGGCTGCCTGCTGGAAGGGATTCGGAGAGACCTTAAAGCTATTGTCAAAAGAGTTGGGCAGCGTTTTTATTTTGATGACTGCCACCCAGCCCGAAATTGCTAAAGGGAATGAACTCACTTCTGTCCCAGTAAGCTTTCCCTTTGTCCGTCACGAATTCCACTGGCTAAACCGTCCTTTGAGTATTTCTGAGGCAGCAGAATTTTTAGTGGGGAAAGGGTTTCTGGCACACAGCAGCTTGGTTGTTTTAAATACACGTCAGGCTGCTCTGCGGATGTATATAGAGATGAAAAAACATGGTGGGGCTCCCCTTTTTCTTTCAGCCTGGTTAACGCCGCTGCATAGGGAGGAAATTTTAAGATTATTAAAAGAAAAGGAAGAAAAGGGAGAACTGCGTTGCCTTATCTCCACCCAAGTGGTCGAGGCGGGGGTTGATTTGGATTTTGCCAAAGTTTTTCGCGATCTCGGGCCTATGGATAGCATCATCCAGGTGGCCGGGCGTTGCAACCGTAATGCCGGAGATGAGCGGGGGCAGATCTATGTTGCCGAGCTGGTTGATGAAAAAGGAAGAAATTACGCCTCGTATATTTATGACTCCATTCTTCTTAATCAGACACGTCAACTCTTAAGAGAATTTTTTGATGAAGCTGATTGTAGGGAGATAATTAACAACTATTTTAGGTCTGTGCAGGAGAGCGTAAAAAAATCCGAGATATGGGATAATATCCGGGAAGGGCGCTGGGGAGAATACATTGATTTGTATCCTAAAAAACGTCCGGACGAGGTGTTGCTGGTAGTCGCTGATGTGGAAGGGGAGGGGAAAGAAGAAAGCGCTGAAAGGTTAAAGGAGCTTTTGGATATTGTCTGCACCCCGCCTTCAGAAGAGATGGGCAAAGATCCCTTTTGGCTGGTTGAACAAAGGCGCCTTGCTTTTCGTGAGATTAGTAAGCGCGCCATATCTGTCCCTAAAAAGCATTTGGATGAATGGTACCAGAAAGAAGGCGGCATGATTTACGGAGGAGAGCAAGAGCCGCCCATTAAAGAGCTTTTCCCGGATTTCTGGCTTCTTCAGGGTGAGGGGATGGGGCGCATTTATAGTCGCGAGGTGGGATTTATACCTGTGGAAATGGCTTTATGTCTGGAGGAGGAAGAGGGGGAAAATAATGAATTTTGAAGAGCTTCCCACGGTTAATGGGACCCTCATCTGGTATTATACCATCTGCCCTCGCCAGGTATGGTTTATGGCCCACCAGCTAACTCCTGACGAGCATGATGACAACATCGTCTTGGGGCGCTTTATCCATGAAAACACTTATCTGCGTGAGCGGCACGAAGTCCAGGTGGGGAACATCAAAATTGACCTTGTCCGGGGTCCTCACGGAGAAGCTTTGATTGGGGAAATAAAAAAGTCCAGCCGTGCCCAGGAGAGCGCGCGGTTACAGTTAAAATATTATCTTTATGTACTAAAAGGGTATGGCCTGGAACTAAAAGGGATGCTCTTTTTTCCCCTGGAGAAGAAAAAGGAGGAAGTTTATCTGGATGAAGCGGGTATAAAAGAAGTGGAAAGGGCGGTAGCGGGGGTACGGGAAATTTTGAGTCTACCTTTGCCCCCGCCGCTAAAGAAACTGAAATGGTGTCGCCCTTGTGCCTATGCCGAATACTGCTGGTCATAAAACGCTTAAAAACTTTCCTGCGAGGTTTTGGCCTGTGAAAAAGTCCATTTATATTCTTAATGATGGCGAGCTAAAACGGGAGGGTAATACTTTATGCCTGGTCATGGCTGATGGCAAAAAGTTTATTCCTGTAGAAGACGTCAGTGAGCTGCATATCTTTGGTGAGGCCACGTTGAATAAACGTGCACTGGAATTCTTAAGCGAGAAAGAGATTATCGTTCACTTTTATAATTATTATAGTTACTATACGGGGAGTTACTATCCCAGGGAACATTATAACTCTGGCTATATGCTCCTGAAGCAGGCAGAATTTTACCTTGATCCGGGGAAAAGGCTTGATTTAGCCCGGGCTTTTGTAATAGGGGCCTTTAAAAACATGAGGCAAGTACTCGTATATTATAAAAACCGCGGCAAAAACCTGCAAGCAGCACTGGAGCGTATCGAAAAAATGGGTGAGGTCATTGACAGGATGGATACAATCGAAAGGCTTATGGCCATAGAAGGAAACGTGCGGGAATATTATTACCAGGCTTTTGATGAAATTATTAATGACCTAGATTTTGCCTTTGGCGAAAGGACTAGGCGCCCTCCTAAAAATCAGTTGAATGCCCTTATTAGTTTTGGGAATACCTTGCTCTATACAACCGCTTTGAGTGAAATTTACCGAACGCACCTAGATCCCAGGATAGGATTTTTGCATACTTCTAATTTCCGACGGTTTTCCTTAAACCTTGATTTGGCGGAGATTTTTAAGCCGATTATTGTAGATCGCCTTATTTTTGGCCTCATCGGCAAGAAAATGATTCAAAAGAACCATTTCCAAAAAAAACTGGGGGGCATTATATTGAACGATAGTGGCCGCACCCTTTTTATAAAAGAATTTGAAAATAAAATTTCTACCACGATAAAACACCGGGAATTAGGAAGGAATGTTTCCTACCGGAGGCTTATGCGTATGGAGCTTTATAAGCTGGAGAAGCATCTGATCGGGGAAAAGGAGTACAAGCCCTTTATAGCAAGGTGGTAGGGATTGCATGTTTGTTATTGAAGTATATGACATTAATGTAAAAAGAGTGGCTAAAGTATTAAAAACAAGCCGGAAATATCTTTACTGGGTACAAAATTCAGTGCTGGAAGGCGATATCTCTGAGGCCAACTTCAAAAAATTGAAATTAGAGTTAAATCGTATCATAGATTCTAGTGAAGATTCAATTATATTTTATATCTTCCGCACCACTAAATATTCCAGCAGGGAGACTGTAGGTTTGGTCAAAGGAGGCGAAACTAATATTTATTGATGTCGTCAACCCTGAATACGGCAAAAAAGCCTGGAAATCGACGACACAAAAAAGCAAGAGCCTGGAAGATGGAAAATAGCGGTTTTATCGGACATTCTCCCACTTTAAACTTTAAAAATTTTATGTTAAAATTACAAGTAGTTACAAGAACAATATTTTAACAGGCACTGATAAAATAGGCACTTAATAGGTTTTCAGCCTACCTATGAGGAATTGAAACAGGAGTATAAACACGTTTGGACAGCCCGCACCTCTGTTTTCAGCCTACCTATGAGGAATTGAAACCGATATGCGGATGTGCGTCATGCCTCGTCACCGCCTTGTTTTCAGCCTACCTATGAGGAATTGAAACTTCTTCTCAGCCGGTACTCCGCCAGGCTGACAAC